>NZ_QPJD01000018.1 GCF_003337375.1 Paenibacillus prosopidis | reverse complement strand
ACCAAGCTGTGTATCCGGTATTAGCATTCGTTTCCGAATGTTATCCCAGTCTTACGGGCAGGTTACCTACGTGTTACTCACCCGTCCGCCGCTAACCTTATCCCGAAGGATAAGATCCGCTCGACTTGCATGTATTAGGCACGCCGCCAGCGTTCGTCCTGAGCCAGGATCAAACTCTCCAAATGGAAGTTTTCGCATCGACGCGATGTCGTTGAGAAAAGCTTCATGTGTTTGATTGCTCATTACTTTTTATCGCTTGTTCCGCTCATCCGTTAGGATTTGCGGGGCAGTTTTTACTCGTTGTTCAGTTTTCAAAGAACAATCTTTTCTTTCGTTCTTTTGTTTCGTTGTCCGTACCGTTTAGCGGCCGGAATAATAATATACCATGTTAATGCCCACAAGGTCAAGCTTTTATTCAAACTTTTTTTAAATTCTTTTTTTGCACTGATTGTGACTTCGTAAAAACAGTGAGTATCAGTATATACGGAGTTCAAGAAATATTAAGGTCTTTAGGTTTTGGCGTTGTCTTTGCAAGTTATGGTGAACTGGATGCACAGCAGATTTCACCGGGAATTGTAGAGCTTGTATTGGGAAAGTTATTTTAATGAAGCACATGCCGGGCAGCTCACTGTATGCAGATGATGAACCGGAGTTCATTAATCGGTACTCAGCCTATTCCTCACTATATATGAAGGAAGTCATTTAGCTAATTCTTTAAACATACAAGAATAGCCACTCCTGGTATACCGGGGCAGCACTAATTATAAACTTTAAAAATATCTGCAAATCAATTTTAGATTTAGGTCAGCTTGACGGTTTTCTGAACAAAGCGATGACAGTAATCAACAGCAGCGGCAAAGCATACGCAAGAGCGTCCCATAGCGGGTGTACGATCGAAACGATTTCCACCCACTGCATATCCGAGCTAAAGCCGACAAGCGTATTAAGAAAAGCGATAAGCGCAATCGGCATGACAATCGTCCGATAATCCTTCAGCTTAAACAAGTGAGTCAAATACAGGCTGAGCACATAAAGCGTAATCGTTGTTTTCATATAGGAACCGGCAATAAGCGACATGCCAATGACCGACTCTATCCTTGTTATGATTTCCTGAACGTCGACCGTTCGGGCAAGCTCATACAGCGAATACTTTTTTATCCCGGCGAGCGGTCCGAAAAGCATAATCGTGCAGATGGTGGAAATACACAAGGTAACAATATTAAAGAACAGGGATGTGAACATAATACGGTTTAATTTTCCGGTTAAATTTTTGCGAACGAATGGAAAAAGCATCGCGAACAGAAAGACCTCTGCATAAGGAAAGCCGAACGAGAAAAAAGCGCCGTTCAGTATCGGCTTTATACCGTGCGACATAAAAGGCTTAAGAAATCCCGGGTTATAATTCTCCATTCCCAGCAGCAAAACGGATGAGACAAAAATAACGACCATCACCATAATTATCGTAAACATTCTGGCCATGACCTCCAGCCCGGCGCGCACGCTCAAGGCAGCTACCATATAAACCAAAGAAGTGAAAGCATAAACCGGCGTTTCCCTAAGCATTGAGCTTCTCATAAACAGGCCGATATCCAGAACGATCGCCGTAAGCATGTGCAGCATAAACGACAACGGAAGCACGGAAATGATAATGGTCGGCCAAGCTCCGATCAGCTTGCGGCTGTATTCCACATAGCTCAAATCCGGATACCGCTGGTGCAAGAAGAGCATACAGCTGAGCAGAACCATACCGATGCCACCCGAGATTAAAAGCGACAGCCATGCGCCGTTTTCCGCTTTGCCGATTAGCGGGGCAGGGATGTTGATGATGGAAGATCCAGTCATAAAGACGAAAAAAAGCACGCCCATTTGCCTGGGACTAACCGTTTCCTGTTTATTCACGCTTATCACCTCCGCAGCTGCGAAAAAAATCATTTTTTGGGCACTGTCAACCATTTATCGATAACACGGGCCGTATCGGTAAATAGGAGATCAACCACCTCGTAGTGCCCTGGAAAATCCGCCATCAGCGCGTAGTCAACGGCGAGGTACAGCGAGGCAAGTATAAGGATTACATAGACGGCCTTCTCCTTCTTATTCGATACACTTTTCAAGTGAGACCTGTCGTACAGAAGAATCGAGCCGTATACTAGCAACAGGATAATTATGCGTTCTAACACATCGATCCCTCCTGGAACATATGGCAGTGGAAAAACTCACTGAATGAACATTCTCTATTTATTTCTTTTCCCCGGACACTGCCGGTTTGCCGATTACCGTCCCGGTCGTTAGGATCTTTACTTTGACTTGAATATCAAAAGGGAGTTCCGCAAACTGCTTGTCCCACGTATCTTTCATTTTTTCCCATTTCTTAGGATTTGAACTGGCGATTTTATTTCCAATCTCAATGACATCCATTTTATTTTTCTGAAGTATACTAATTGTCTCTAACATTTGTTTCTTTATCTGTTCTTCTACTTTATGAGTGAATTCGGCTTCATCTTTTCTTGTTTTGATTTCCGTACATCTCATTTCCCCGATTGCCGCATCCACCTTGGTCTTGACCTGTACCTTTACTTTATCTCCTACCAGCTTTGGCTTCATTTTTGTGCCTAAGTTAAGAACTTCAACCGACTCCGTCTCGAGTTTCTTGCCTGGACAAGGGACTTCGACAACTCCGGATTTGAACTCATTTCGAAGCATAATCAGACCCTCTACTTTTTTGGAAGGCAGGATGCTCTTCATTTTCCCTTTCTTGAGTAGGGCGAGACCGGCTGCGTTTAACACATTCTTTTCTTTCTTGTCTTCATAAACGTAAGTAATGGCCGTATCGCCATGCGGGCTGTTCATCATCAGCGCCAATTTAAGCAGAGTGGTGTCCATCGACTTAGCGGCATTTTTGTATGCTACCACTTTGGTTAATAAAAGCTGCTGACCTATCGTTTGCTCAATAGCCGGCGTATTTTCCAATATTTTATCCGCACGCCCTTTCGCAATCATGATGGATATCGTGTGCCTCGGCTCATGATCACGGTAAAAAAGGTCGATCAGCCTGCCGACATCGGTTGCCCTGGCAAGCTTCTCTCCAATTACTATTATTCGCATATGGCTAAATTTGGCTTTTCTTCCCAGATGAATAGGAATGTCGCGGACTGCTTCAAATATGGAATCATCCTTCGTCTTGATCAAAAGGTTCGCGGTTTGGCCCGGCGATCCTCCGCCTCCGCCTTTTTCTCCAGCAGTCGGACGGTACATTTGTGTTGTTAATTCGAGCTCTCCGCCTTTTCCCTGATCTATCGCGAGTGCCATCACAAAACCGGATTCATCCAACTCCTCTTTGTTCCAGCAGCCTGGAAGCATCAGAAGAATTGCCGACAAGAAAATAAGAATCATGCATTTTTTCATCTTCTCTCATTCTTTCCGCATTTAATTTGTCAGAAGTCAGAAGTTACTTCTCTGCCTTTGGTATATGCTTGCGTGGTGACCGAAGCAAGGTTTTCAAAGGAACCCTCATGGCTACGTCCCGCAGTTCATTAATCCGTAATGGAGCGAGCGGTGCCAAATAAGGTTGTCCAAGTGTGCGAAGCTTGCAAAGATGAAGCAAAATGAGCAGAAAGACAATCATGATCCCGAAGCCTCCCATGAACGTCGCGGACAACATGAGCGGGAACCTTAATATCCGCAAAGCAATAGCGATGCTGTATTGGGGAATCGCAAACGAAGCGATACCCGTCAACGCGACGATGATGACCATGATCGGAGACGCAATGCCTGCGTTGATTGCCGCTTCACCAACGACGAGCGCCCCAACGATGCTGACGGCGGAACCGATCGGCTTAGGCAGCCGAACTCCCGCTTCCCGCAGCAGCTCGAAGAAAAACTCCATAACAAGCGCTTCGAAGAAAGCAGGCAGCGGTATTCCTTCCCGCGTATCGATGATCTTAAGCAGCAGAACCGTAGGAATTAGCTCGGGATGGAAGGTCGATAAAGCAATATAGATACTCGGCAGCGTTAACGCCAATACAAAAGCGGCCATTCGAAGCCAACGGATCATAGTTGAATAAACCGTTCTTTGATAATAATCTTCGCTGGATTGGAAAAATTCCGTAAACAAGCCCGGGCATAATAAAATGCTTCCCGTGCCCTGCACAAGAACCGCGATCTTGCCATCCAGCATGGCGGCTGCCGCCACATCCGGACGTTCCGTATACCGGTGCTGGGGAAAAGGCGACCAGGTGGAATCCTCGATCAATTGTTCAATGTAGGAGGTCTCCAATATTTCAACCTGACTGATTTGTTTTACTCTATTTTCGAATTCCTTCAGCAGTTCCGGATCAACAGCGCCATCAATATACCCATATACGACTTGGGTATTTGTTTCTCCGCCCCCGGTGAGCGATTCAATTTTGAATTTCGGGGTGTTTAGACGCATGCGGAGAAGGCCGATATTTTTTTTTAAGTTTTCAACGGTACTCTCACGAGGCCCCTGAACAACCGATTCATTAGAAGGTTCAGTGATCTGCCTCGACTCAACCTTCATCGATTTATAAACTAAAGCCTTGTTCCACTGATTAAAAAAAATGACGATATTGCCGTAAATAATTTGTTCTACGGCATGATTAAAATCATCAAGAACATCCGCTTTTTTCTGGGAAACCCCGTGATGCTCGAAGAACGTGATGACATCCTGAGGCAGAATCATCGTACCGGGACCGACCTCATGCGTGACGAGATCCTGAAGGGAAGCCTTCATATAATTGACAACTTCACCTTGCATGAGCGTTTCATAATAGACGGAACATGCACTATGCTGCAATTCAGGACCATAAGCCCAATGCCTGAAAATAATGTCAGAGCTTCTTGCAAATATCTGTTCAAGCTGACGGAGATTATCATCTAGTTGAACCGAAATCGGCTGCTTCGGTTTATCGGCCGAGTTCTTTTCGTTCTTCCGGGACGTTCCGCCTGAATGCGATCCTTCGCCTCCCTGAGATGAAACGCCCGACATATCGTCACTCATCGAATATCACCCTATTTCGCTTTCCAAGTTCGATTTGGTGTTAGTATGGATGATTTCGACAAAATCTATGCAGTTTTTCCCATTAACAATCGCCATCAATCTCTCCCCTTGGATTCATAGAGAATACAAAGGATTGTAAATCAGATCATGGCAGCTGCCCGATGATATAATCCGCCGTCCGAATCGCCAGAGCAGCGGTTGACAACGTCGGATTGGAGGCACCAGTCGAAGGAAGGACGCTGTTATCCGCCACATAAAGCCCTTCTACGCCGTGAATTTGCCCGTACCGATTCGTAGCCGATGTAAGCGGATCATCGCCCATCCTGCATGTGCCAAACTCATGGTTGTCCGCTCCGGGCGGCATCAAACAAATGGCGAGGGCGCCGTTTATTGTGGCCAGGCGCAGCTGCATCGCTGCCGAAGCCTGCTGGATATAGGTATACATCTGATAAAGAATAGCCTCGTCCTTCTCACTATACGAGAAGTCGACTTGCAATTCCGGCATTCCATATTCATCAACCCGCTTCGGATCAATATAAACCCTGTTTTCGTATCGTGATTCCACCTTGCCGGAAGCGCCGAAAAAGCTGATTTTCCACTCATCCTTAATCGGCTTCTTATCGTAATGGTAGTTAAAATATTGTTCCGGACCTTGAAGCTGCAGCCGGTAAGGGCGATTCTCAAGCTCGGGTACGACAATGCCGAGCGCGCCTAACGGTTCAGGGAAACCTTGCGTACTCAGGCTGGCCGTTGCGACCAAATACGAATGGTTGGTAAGATAGCGGCCGATCGCTCTTCCTGCAATACCCGAATTAAGCAATATACGTGGGGTTTGCAGGGCGCTTGCCGATAAAATGACGGTTTTCGCTTTGATCACATAAGATTTCTTATCGGGGGTCATCACCCGGACACCGGCTGCCTTTCCCCCTTCCGTAATCACTTCTGCGGCATAGGTGTTAACGGCCAAATCAAACGGACGTACGCTTAATGCTCGAGCCAGCAAAAGAATGGTACTGAAAAAAACGTTGGAATGCAGTCTCCCGAACCGAGTCTGGTCAAGATCAGCGGCTATGGGGATATCGTCCGCATTGTAAAAACCGTTTTCCCGGAGCCGCTTCAGCAAAATCTGCGTTATCGACGAATCCTTCGTATACGTATTCGTTACACTCATGACTTCTTCGGCAATATTGTAATACAGCTCCATTTCCTCAATAGAAACTGGCCAGTCCGCTATTTCGAAATTTGGGATACGGGGGCTGACAGCTCCCCATAATATCGTTCTTCCGCCTACCGCGTAGACCAGCTTCATTCCGGGATACTGCGGGAGTCTATGTCCGATCATATCGGTTATTTCAGGTGGAGCGTACACCCTAAAGTTGTTTCCATTAATTGTAGCTATATTTGCGACATGGGTTGGCAGGAAGAGGGGGCCTCTCTCCACGATCCCGATCCGTTTACCATTGTTTCCCCACTGCTCGCACAATCGCCATAGAGCTGCCCCTCCCCCCGCGCCTGAGCCGACGATAAGCACATCGTATTCGTTCTCGGCCATCTTTTCCGCGTCGGTAAGCGGAATCCAATCAGGAATAAATTCGGTCTCCGGTACCGGCGGGCAAAAAGGGGCAACGACCCTATTTTCGGTTATGGGAACGAATTGGGTGTCCAGGTTCACACGTTGCTCCCCGATATCCATATAGGGATTGGTAATGTGAGGATTCATCGACATCAACTGATCTAATTCAAGCCGAAATTGATGGGATATTTTAAAGAGAGTATCACCTTGTCCGGCAACATAGATCCTCATACGCATCACTTCCTTTTATGAAAATATATGCTGCCACAACCTGTATAAATGACGTAACTCTATATGTTACGGCCTTTGTATGTTGTTTTTTAAAGGGGAGACACATATATATCCATATCAAGAAGGGGGGAATTTATGCAATGAAAATCAAAATCGGTAGCGGCCCGTTGTTTGAGATGAAAACGATAAATGTAACCATATGGAATGAATTTATACATGAGAGAACGGAACCGATAGTAGCAGGCATATATCCAAAGGGAATTCATGCCGCCATTGCCGAAGGAATTGGACCGTACGGCTTCCGAATCCGGATCGCAACATTTGATCAGCCGGAGCACGGGTTATCGCATGAGGTGCTGAACCGGACGGACGTGTTGATTTGGTGGGGACATTTGGTTCATGAACAGGTATCCGATGAGATCGTCGATAGAATCTACGCAAGGGTACTGCAAGGCATGGGGCTCATCGTCCTGCATTCCGGGCACCGGTCGAAAATATTTCAGAAATTGATGGGGACGACCTGCGATCTGAAATGGAGATCCGATGCCGAACGGGAAAGATTGTGGGTGGTCGACCCCTCCCACCCGATTACCGAAGGAATCGGCGAATACTTCGAGCTGCAGACAGAGGAAATGTACGGTGAGTTTTTTGACATACCCGCTCCTGAAGAGCTCATATTTATCAGCTGGTTCCAAGGCGGGGAAGTATTCCGCAGCGGGTGTGCGTATCAACGGGGACTCGGAAAAATTTTTTACTTCCGGCCAGGAGACCAGGTGTATCCTACATACTATAACCAAAATGTATTGCGGGTTATAGCAAATGCGGTCCGCTGGGCTGCAAGCCCTCACGGGGCGGCTCCGGTATACGGAAATACGGCGCCTCTGGAGAAAATAATCAGGGAAGAACCACCCCCGCCCATTCAAGTAAAAGCTTCCGGAAGTATTACTAAGCAGTACTTTGGCCAAACTCCTGACGGTGAGTTCATTTATCTCTACACGTTAACTAATAAAAACGGCATGCAATCCTCCATTATGACATACGGCGGGATTATGATGACTCTCAAGGTGCCTGATCGAAACGGCGTTGTTGAGGATGTCCTTCTTGGCTATCCCACGCTGGAGGAATATTTGAGAACCGGCAATAAGCCCTACTTCGGAGCTATAATCGGACGCTATGCGAATCGTATCGCAAATGGCCGGTTCACGCTTGACGGCGTAACCTACCAGCTGTCCGTAAATGAAGGCCCAAACACGCTGCACGGAGGCAAGCGCGGATTTAATAAGCGGGTCTGGGAAGGGGAGGAAGTCTATACGGAAGACGGGGTCGGACTCGTTCTAAGCTATTTGAGTAAAGACGGCGAGGAAGGATTTCCGGGGAATCTTGCGGTAAAAGTGGTGTACTCTCTTACGGACAATAATGAACTCCGAATCGATTACATGGCCACGACCGACACGAAGACCGTATTGAACCTCTCCCAGCATAATTACTATAACCTGGCCGGCGCAGGCAGCGGGGATATTCTTGGACATATCGTGACGATTCACTCCGATTGGTTTACTCCGGTCAAGCCGGACCTTATTCCAACAGGGGAAGTGCAAAGCGTCGCAAACACGCCGCTGGACTTCCTTAAGCCGATGACGATCGGTTCCCGGATTCAATCGGACTACCAGCAGATGCGGTTTGCGGGAGGTTATGATTTCAATTATGTGCTGCCTCAAAAAGGGAGCGCCATCCGTTTCGCCGCAAGCGTATACGAACCTGAATCGGGCCGGTTGATGGAGGTATACACGACGCAGCCTGCCATCCAGTTTTATACAGGAAATAATCTTGATGGAAGTATTATCGGCAAAGAAGGAAAGGTATACCGTCAATATGGCGGTCTAAGTCTGGAGACGCAGCATTATCCGGATTCGCCAAATCATCCCCATTTTCCGAGTACGGAGCTGCTGCCAGGCCAAACTTACAGGCATACTGCCATATTTAAGTTTTCCGCTGTTTAGACGTAACGTCAGCGGCACAAGCATGCCAGTTCAGTGAAGGGGCTGTCTCAAAAGGTCTAACAACCTGAGAGACAGCCCTTTTCGCTTTGTCCGCTATCAATATCAACAATCCAATGCGTCGCCTGTTTTTCCGCTATATTCATGAGTATGAGGGATCGCCCCGCTTACAGTCGTACAGCCTTCAAAACAATGGAAGTGACCGCCTCCCCTTAGCGGAATGGCAGGGCCTGTAACGCCTTTTATGAGATGCCTGTGTTCGTTATCCACCGACGTAAAGGTACAGTAACGATGAACATGCTGGACGCCGGAAGGCGCCGGTTCCGTCTTGCTTGCATAACGGTGATCGTGGCCGACGTCAAAGGACGTAACACCCTTGAACTCATGGACATGAATCGGAATGCCATTCCAGCTTGTTAGATAGAGGATATGAGAATGCTCAGAATCCGAATCATTGTTATTTACGACAAAGCCCGTAACAGGTATTTCCATAATATGATCAGCTCCTTATTCATTGTGACCATATTAATATATGACTTTAAATGATAGAACGCTTTAAGGCAAAAGCGGAATTCGGCCGTGCAAACAAAAGAAAAACACTGGTCCGCTTCCCGGTTCGCCAGTGTCATCCCTCTAATATATTCTATTTAATTGCTGCATTATCCGAGATTAGTAGTTGTCTTAGCAAGGCTCCCTGCTGTTCCTGTTGACGAAAGCTCGCTGTAATCCACCGTTTCATCCGCTTCCTGAACTCTCCCTGGATGGAACTCGTTTTCCATTTTGGCTACGACGACAGTAGCGACGCCGTTGCCGATCAGGTTCGTAATCGCACGGGCTTCCGACATGAAGCGGTCGACACCCAGCAGCAAAGCCATCCCTGCAACCGGAATACTCGGGAACGCCGCCAGTGTTGCCGCCAGCGTAATAAAGCCGGAGCCTGTTACGCCCGCCGCTCCCTTGGAGGTAAGCATAAGCACGCCAAGCAGCGTCAACTGCTGCCAGATTGTCATATCAACGCCGGAGGCTTGCGCCACGAACAACGCGGCCATGGACAAATAAATCGACGTGCCATCCAGATTGAAGGAATAGCCTGTAGGAATGACAAGACCCACAACCGACTTGGAACATCCGTATTTTTCCAGCTTATCCATCATCCGCGGCAGGGCGGATTCCGAAGAAGAGGTGCCAAGTACGAGCAAAATTTCTTCTTTGATGTAACGGATAAACTTAAAGATGCTGAAGCCGTAGGCACGGGCGATCGATCCCAACACTACGATGATAAAGAGCGCCATTGTAATATAAACCGAACCCATCAGCTTCCCGAGTGACAACAGCGAGCCGATTCCGAATTTGCCGATTGTGTAGGACATCGCGCCGAATGCTGCAATTGGAGATACCTTCATAATCATATTCACGATACCAAAGAAAGCATGTGTCAGTTTGTCGAATAAAGCGGTTACAGGCTTAGCCTTCTCACCCATTGCTGTTAAAGAAATTCCGAATAAAATCGCAAAGACCAGAATCGGCAGCAGCTCGCCTGCCGCCATCGCGCCTACGGCATTATCCGGAATAATGTTCAGCAGGAAGTCTGTAATGCCATGGCCGGGTTCTGCTGCAGCTTCAGTGTACTTAGAAATATCGCCGCTCGCAGAGCTGGCATCAATCCCCGCTCCCGGTTTGACCAGATTGACAACGACCAGACCGATCGCAAGCGCGACCGTTGTTACGATCTCAAAATACAGCAGCGCTTTACCGCCGATCCGGCCGACCTTCTTCATGTCGCCCATATTGGCAATGCCGTTCACGATTGTGAAAAAGACGATCGGCGCAATGACCATTTTGATCAACCTGATGAAAGCGTCACCAAGTATCTTCATTTGTTCTCCGTTTGCCGGGAAGAAGTGTCCGAACAGTATACCAAGAATAATAGCAATCACGACTTGTACGGTAAGATTTTTCAAATTCAGTTTAAATCGCATGAGAGCACCCTCGCTTTCTTTCGAATGAAAACGCTTTTATTTTGTGTGTGCCCTCATTGTAGAAGAGGAACCGCTTCCAAACAAGCATGCGGTCATATTGTTCGTTTTGGTTATTTTGGTCTCCCGATTTCGCTCATGAGCTCACTGCCGATGATCTGCTCATATTGATCGTAAAGCGGCTCCAGCTTGCGAATCCACTGTTGTCTCTCCTCTTCGGTGAGCTTATGAATCGAAAACCCGTCGATTCCCTCCAGCTCGCGAAGCTGCTTCTCATGCATCGCGGCGGTCTCTTGACTCAGCCATGCGGTCGTCTCCTCCAGTGCTTGCTGCAGAATCCTTTGTACATCCGGAGAAAGATCCTCCCAAAGCTTCTTGTTGAACAGTACCACATATCCCAAGTAGCCGTGGTTGCTGACCGTCATGTAATTCTGTACCTGATACAAACGCTTGGTTGCAATATTCGAAATCGTATTCTCCTGGCCATCCGCAGCCCCGTCCTTCAATATACCGTATGTCTCATTGAACGGAATTTTGACGGTCGATGCGCCAAGCGCTTGAAATTGGCTGACAAGCATCCGGCTCGGCTGGATGCGAAATGTCTGGTTGCGAAAATCGTCCGGTACCTGAAGCGGCTGCACGCTGCTCGTCATCTGTTTGAAACCGTTCGCCCAAAAGGCTGACCCTATTACCTTGTGAGCGTCCAACGTTCCGTATAAACGCTGCCCAACCTCACCCTGCAGCGCGGCGTTCACGGCCTGCTGATCCACGAAAGCAAACGGCAAATCCATCGCCAGCCACGCCGGATCGACCACGCTCATGTTCGAGAAGGAAGGCGCGATCATTTGAATGGCACCGCTCTGCAGCGCCGCGAATTCAGTATCTCCGGTATACAGCATTCCGTTGGGAAACACTTGGATTTCTACGCGATCATTGCTCAGATCCTTCACGAGCCTTGCAAAGTGGGCGGCAGCGAGGCCCTTGGGTGTATTTTCGGCAACGATATGGCTGAATTTGATCACAATACGATCCTTCAGACCCGCCTGCTCGTCATCTATCGGAAGCGATTCTGTAAAATGCGGCCGGAACCCGGTCATAAAAGCTGCAAGCATTCCCAGCACAATAAACAATCCAATGCCGATCCACGTCTTCACACTATACCTCCCTGTTGCTATTTTACGATCATTATTTCACAATAGAGTCAAATCGTAAACCGAAGCCCGGAAGGAGAGTAAGCGTCCTTGAACCAATTGCGCATTTATTGGAAAATCATTATTTTATCATTTGGACTGGTGCTCTTCTCCCTTCTGATCGGCGGTGTCGTCGTAATCGGCAGTGTAACCAGAATCAAGGAGGACGAGCTGCAGCAGCGTTTGATGATTACGGCTCGAACAGTCGCCAATCTGCCCAATATAAAGCAAAACATTGAACAGCCGGATGGTTCGCGTCATATTGCCCCGATCGTGGACAACATTCGGATTATAAACAACGTTGCCTATATCGTTGTACTTGATATGAATCGGACTAGGCTGTCCCACCCGCTCTCGGAACGGATCGGGGGGACCTTTACCGCGACCGACGCGGATGCGGCGTTTGCGGAGCATACGTATATATCCAAAGTAACGGGAGAGGCCGGCGTCGGACTGCGCGCCTTCGTGCCGGTCATGAACGAGCAGCATATGCAGATTGGCGTCGTCGTGGCAGGCGGACTGCTGCCCGGTCTTAAAGAACTTATTGCGGATGAGCGGCAATCGATCGCGCTTACCGCCCTGCTCTCTTTGTTGTTCGGCATTTTCGGCTCCGCGCTGCTGGCCCGTCATATCAAAAAACAAATGTACAATTTAGAGCCGCAGGAGATCGCCCGCATGTACCGGGAACGAAGCGCCGCATTTCAGGCCATGCACGAGGGTGTCATCGCCATCGACCGCAGCGAAACGATAACGATTTTCAACGAGCGGGCCAAACAAATTTTCGGCGTAGAGCAGGATGCGGTCGGCCGTTCGATACGGGACGTGCTGCCCGACACCCGGCTGCCTGAGGTGATGGAGCTTGAGCAGCCCGTGCTCAACCAAGAGCTGCGGATCGGCAAAGCGCTTATTTGGAGCAATCGGATTCCGATTCGCGAGCAGGGAACGACTGTTGGCGCCATCGCAATATTCCAGGACAGAACGGAAGTGGCGAGGATGGCCGAGGAGCTGACCGGGGTGCGTGAATTCGTCGATGCGCTTCGGGTTCAAAATCATGAGCACAGCAACAAGCTGCACACCATCGCGGGACTGCTCCAGCTGGACAAAAAAGATCAAGCCCTTCAATATGTATACGATATTTCAGAACAGCAGGAAGGAATTACACGGTTTATGCAGGAACATATTGCGGATGAAAGCTTGGCCGGGCTGCTGCTCGGCAAAATCAGCCGCGGTAAAGAGCTTGGCATACACGTCGAGATCGATCCGCACAGCGAACTGAAGCGGTTCCCTCCCCTGCTGGATCGCCACGATTTCGTTCTGCTGCTGGGCAATTTGATCGAGAATGCTTTTGACGCTTTGGCCGAAGCCGAACGAGAGCGCAAGGAAATCTATGTGAGCTTGGAGCAAAATGAACACCTGCTCTCAATCCTCGTAGAGGATAACGGCTGCGGAATGACAGAACCTATAAGAGCAAGAATGCTGGAGCACGGCTTCTCCACCAAGGAAAGCAAAAACCGCGGGATCGGGCTTTATTTGCTGCAAGGCATCGTTAGGAAAGGAAACGGCGAGCTGAGATGCGAATCGGAGCCCGGCCGGGGAACTTCAATGGAAATTTCATTTCCGATGACAGGGGGGCTGCAACATGAAAGCGAATGATAAACCGTTATTCAAGGTTGTATTAATCGAAGATGACCCGATGGTGCAAGAGGTTAACAAACTATTCATCGAGCAGGTGCAGGGCTTCCAGGTCGTCGGAATCGCAGGCAACGGAAATGACGGACTGCAGCTGATCCGGGAATTATCGCCAAACCTCGTTTTCCTCGATGTATTTATGCCTTCGCTGGACGGCATCGAAACGCTGCAGCGGCTGCGGACCATGGCGCTGCCGGTCGAGGTGGTCGCCGTCACCGCGGCTAAGGATGCGGAAACCATACGCACGATGCTTCGAAACGGCGCATTCGATTACATTATAAAGCCATTTAAGATGGAGCGGGTTAAGCAAACGTTAGAGCGCTACCGCTTACAGCATGAGGCTTGGACGGAAGCCCCGTCGGTGACGCAGGACGAATTGGATCGCTTGCTGCGTAACGGAAGCGCAGCGGCCGAAGCAGGCAAGGCGGCAGTCCTCAAAACGCAGGATGCCCACTCGAGCGGACAGGATGACCTGCCCAAAGGCTTGAACGCCGCCACGCTAAAGCAGGTGCTGCATGTCATGCGGCAGCACGACGCCGGATTATCGGCGGAGGAGGCTGCCGACGGGGTAGGAATTGCCCGCGTGACCGCCCGGCGTTATTTGGACTATCTCGAGAAGACGGGCCGCGTCAAGCTGGAAATCAATTACGGCGGCGTCGGCCGGCCCGTTAACCGATATGTGCTAAAGCCATGAACAAAACGATCAAAAGTAACAATATGGCCAAAAGCTTCCCACTCCACCATGTAAACGGTAACATGAAGGGCATTAAGATTAGATACCGTTTAACTGGAGTGTGGTCAATATGGCAATGCCGGCAGCTGCAAGCACCAACATCGTGCTTCGCTTGGAAATGGACAAGGACAGCACTACGTTCGGACGAATCGCTACTGCGATCGGCGCGGCGGGCGGCGATATCGTCGCCGTCGACGTAAGCGGAACGAGTAAGACAACGACGATTCGGGATCTTACCGTCAATATTTCCGAAACTCATCGCAAAGAGTTAATTGTAAGCGCATTAAATAAACTGCCTGGTGTGCACGTGCTTCAGGTGTCCGATCAGACGTTTCTCATGCATTTGGGCGGTAAAATCGAAGTAACGCCGAAGATGACAATCAAGACAAGGGACGATCTTTCGCGCGTCTATACACCTGGCGTTGCGAACGTCAGCATGGCCATCTATGAAGAACCCGGCCGTGCGCATACATTGACGATTAAACGCAATACGATTGCCGTCGTCTCGGACGGTACGGCGGTGCTCGGGCTCGGCAATATCGGTCCGCTTGCGGCCATGCCGGTCATGGAAGGAAAAGCAATGCTGTTCAAGCAGTTGGCAGGCGTCGATGCATTCCCGATTTGCCTGGATACGCAGGATACGGAAGAAATCATCGCTACGATCAAACGGATCGCACCGGCCTTCGGCGGCATAAATCTAGAAGACATCTCCTCACCGCGCTGCTTTGAAATCGAACGGCGGCTGATCGAGGAGCTCGACATTCCGGTTTTCCACGACGATCAACACGGAACAGCCGTTGTCCTGCTGGCAGGCATCTTAAATGCTGTGAAGCTGGCGGGAAAAAGGCTCCCGGACTGCAAAGTCGTTCTTAACGGCGTCGGTGCGGCCGGAATTGCCTGCACCAAGATTTTGCTTGCCGCAGGGGTCACCAACATTATTGGTGTCGATCGCGCCGGTGCGCTTGTGAGCGGCCGGGATTATGAGCACGATGCATGGAATTGGTATGCCGGACATACGAACCCGGAACGCGAGCAGGGCGTACTATCCGACGTCATTACGGGAGCCGATATCTTCATTGGCGTGTCGGCGCCCGGCGTCTTGAAGGCAGACGATATCCGCAAAATGGCGAAGGATCCGATCGTCTTTGCCATGGCTAACCC
Organism: Paenibacillus prosopidis; assembly: GCF_003337375.1. GTDB lineage: Bacteria > Bacillota > Bacilli > Paenibacillales > Paenibacillaceae > Pristimantibacillus > Pristimantibacillus prosopidis. The sequence continues at coordinate 124,207 of NZ_QPJD01000018.1, read as the reverse complement.
GACGCCGGAAATTGCTCCTGAGGAAGCCGAAGGGCTGGTGCGCGTGATGGCGACCGGACGGTCGGACTATCCGAATCAAATCAACAACGTGCTTTGCTTCCCGGGATTGTTCCGGGGTGTGCTGGACTGTCGCGCCTCACGCGTCACCGAGGAGATGAAGCTGGCTGCCGCCCATGCCATCGCATCGGTCGTTACCGAGGAAGAATTGAATGAATATTACATTATTCCAAGCGTATTCAATCCGCATGTCGCCGAGAAAGTGAAGGAAGCGGTCATCCAAGCCGCTTATGCTTCCGGCGTCGCTCGGAGACGGGAACGAGGAGTGCAGCAATCAGCAGTCAAAGTTCTAACACAAGCGTAAACGGCTTGCGCTACGCACGAACTTTATACTTTTTTATATTCTGATAGAAGCTGTCCCAAAGGTCATCGACCTGGGACAGCTTTTTTTCTACTATTAAGCAGGAACGGTATTGCCTGACATAAAAAAACTCCCTCCGGATTAAATATAAATAGGATGGATACGTTGAAATGCTATGCGTTCTTATATTTGGATGGGAGTGACTTCATTGAAAATATGGATATCTAATGAGAGTGACACACTCAGAACGATCGCGGATAAAAACCGTGTTTCTATTGAGGACCTCTTCATGCTCAATCCACATATTGCACATCCCGATCATGTGATCACCGGCCAGCCGGTATATCTTCCTTCCACAGCTGAACAGGATATGAGCATCAGTCCGAGCGCTATGGCGGGGAGTCCTCTTCCGACTTGCCAGGTCGTGCCGACAGAACCGCTTAATAACTGGATTCCCCTCACGCCTTTGGAACAGATGGCTCAAGAGGAATATGATGTGTTGATTATCGGTACCGGAGCCGGCGGAGGATCTGTCCTTTGGAGATTATGCGAACAATGGAAAAGGCAAGGGAAACGGATAGGCATCATTGATCGGGGAGACCAGTATATTCCGACGCAAGCACGTAACCTGTCGACGATGAACCAAGAACGCCTAGTTGCGTATTTTACTCACTTATCCAAGCCGCTGCCTGGTGCCGATCCGGAATATCCGGGAGCACGGCAGCTATTTGCGCTGGGAGGCAGAACGTTATTTTGGTATGCATTTTCACCCCGAATGCATGAGTGGGATTTAGCGAAATGGCCTGTACCGATTCATGAGATGGAAAGCTACTATGGGGTTGCCGAGGAAGTCATGCGTGTTACAAACTCCTTTGCAGAGGGCTCTTCTTTCACGGAAATATTACTGGAGCGGTTGTGGATGCGCGGCTATTCCAAAGCAGCGCCCCTTCCGGTCGCGGCCGATATTGTGCCTCATTCGTTCGGACAGATCCATACCGATATGTTCACGAGTTCTATTTCCCTGCTCGCCAGGGCGCTCAATCTGAGACCGTTCGATCTGGCGATCAACGCCCGTGCCGTGCAGATTATCCATGATAATAGGAAAGTCTTCGGTGTCAAGGTCATGTCTCCGGATAAAACCGCTTATACCCTGAGAGCCAAAACGGTAGTTTGCAGCGCAAGCACCTATGAAACGCCCCGCCTGCTGCTTTATTCGGGCATTCAAAACCCGGCGCTTGGGCACTATTTAACGAATCAAACCTTCGTGCAGGCAACAGGGATCATAAGCACGGCTGATTTCCCGATCCCTTTGGGGCCCTTGAACATCATGATACCGCAAACAATAGTAAATCCGTACTCCGTGCTAATGACAGGGCCGGAAGCTTTCTACTGGTATCCCGTTGCGGTAGAAAGGCCGTTAACGGACATAACGAATGTCAACTTCTATGGATATGGCAAGCTCGAATCCAGATACGAAAATCGGGTTACACTGAATCCAGACAAAATTGACGAATATGGCGTCCCGGAAATACAGGTGCATTTTAGCTTAAGTCAAACTGATTGGGACGTTGTTCGCATAATGTCGGGCGGGATAAGGCGCATTGCCGCGAATGCAGGCGTACGTCTAGTTTCCCAAAACGGAAGACCGCCCATTTGTCTAACCCCTCTCGGGGATTTGCATCATGATGCGGGCACGTGCCGGATTGGAGATGACCCTGCCACTTCGGTCGCTGACCAATACGGGCAGATCCATGGAATATCCGGTCTCTATGTCGCGGATAACAGTGCTTTGCCTGACACTGGAGCCGAAAATCAGACTTTGACAACCATTGCGCTCGCCATTCGAACGGCCGATCACATTGCCCGGAGACTTCGCTAAACTTCCATAATGACCAAGTTCGCCTCCCTATTCATGTCCAAAAAAGGGGTTTACTAAAAAACTTCCGATTGTAATTCATTTCACCATTTAATGAGGAGTAAACCCCTCCTATCAAAATCGATCTCTCAAAGAATACATTTTTCAAGAAATGGAATAATATACACACCCCATTGTCAGTCTGCAAGGAGGGCTACTACATTGAAAATGTTCAGGAAATGGACGGGCAGTAAACCACAAGTGATGAAAGAGCTTCCGTCTGTAGACGACGAGAGTGCCCAATTGACTTCAGATATCGGGCAAAATGAGCTGATTTTGAAACAGGTTTTCCAAAACTGTTCCGATATTATTTTCCGTAAGATCCATATTTCCGGGCATACGCAATGGCTAATCGTCTACCTTGAAAGCTTGGTCGACGATACGAATCTAGACGATCATGTACTCCGGCCATTAATGTCCGGCTATGCCTCTCATGACGATTCTGCACCTGATGAAATTGAAGGTGTGGATGATCGGGTTCTCCCCCTCGGAAAAATACAAAGAACATCAAAAGTTACTGACATTGTTCGTCATCTATTAATCGGTCAAGTAGCCATTTTGGCAGCAGAGGATACCCGGGCAATGACCGTTGCCGTTAACGGGAGAGTTCAACGAAACCCTGAGGAACCTCCTTCAGAACTCGTTCTTCGCGGCCCTAGAGACGGTTTTATTGAGAATATTTCAACGAATATGGGGCTGTTGCGGAGCAGAATCAAAACATCGCGATTGAAGATGGAGGCTTATACGGTTGGAGAGCTTACGCAAACTGAAGTGGTTATTGCATATGTGGATGGAATAGCTGACGATAATGTAATTGAGGAAGTTCGAAAGCGGGTAACCAGCATTCAGATTGACGGGGTACTCGAATCAGGTTATATCGAGCAATTTATTGAGGATCTACCACTCTCCCCTTTTCCACAAGTAAACAGCACAGAACGGCCGGATGTCATAGCTGCAGGACTATTGAAGGGGAAAATAGCCATACTCGTCGACACTACCCCCTTCGTGCTTCTTGTTCCTATGACATTCTGGACTGGTCTGCAGGCAAGTGAGGATCACTATAATCGTTCTATCTTCGCTACTTTTGTCCGGTGGATTCGTTTTCTTTTTATTTTCATTTCGATATTCGCGCCTTCCTTGTATGTTGCTGTCACGACCTTCCATCAGGAGATGATTCCAACCAACCTTATGCTTAGTATCGCAGCCGCCAGGGAGGCGGTTCCGTTCCCGGCCTTGATCGAAACGCTATTAATGGAAACTATGTTTGAAGCGCTTCGGGAAGCAGGGGTTCGAATGCCGAGACAGGTAGGACAAGCGGTAAGCATCGTAGGAGCTTTGGTAATCGGACAAGCGGCAGTGGAGGCGGGCATTATTTCGGCTCCGGTCGTCATTGTCGTAGCGACCACTGGTATTGCATCGTTTACCGTCCCACGATTTAATTTTGCAAATGGAATCCAATTATTGCGCTTCCCGATGATCCTTCTGGCGGGAACGCTGGGGTTATATGGAATAGTGCTCGGGTTTCTGGGTACCCTGTTACATGTCACTGCACTTCGCTCGTTTGGCACTCCCTATTTTACACCACTAGGCCCTCTTACGTATAAGAGCTTAAAGGATGTATTGATCAGCGCACCTATATGGGAGGAAGCTGAAGCTATGCGTTCTTCGACCGCAGGCACTAACAATTCGGCAAATGTCCGCCAAGGACAGCCATCCAATTCGAATCAAGGAAACCGGCCATCAGGGGGAAATTAGAACACTTGTCCATCAGCCCTAAGAAAGGAAGCATGGGATGAAGCCATTCATGTACATCGGCTTGCTTTTAATCGTATTGATCACAACCGGTTGCTGGGACCGTACCGAAATTAACGATATTGCATTCGTGATGGGAACAGCGATGGACTTAACGGATGACGGGAACATAATGGGCTCTGTTCAAATCGCAATTCCTCCCTCGGCACAAGGCGGTCCGGGAAAGTCACGCAAGCAAGAACAATATTTCATGATATCGGCAGTTGGCAAAAATTCCAGCGAAGTGATCCGAAATCTACAGGATAAATTATCCCGCAGATTATTTTATGCCCATCGCAGCGTTGTTTTTGTAGGGGAGCCGCTTGCCAGACATGGGATAAAAGATGTGCTGGATCACTTTAGCCGTGATCCGCGCACCAGACTGAGGACATTTATTATGGTTGCAAAGGGAAATGAGGGCAGAGAAATCTTAAAAATCCGTTATCCGTTTGAGCAGGTTCCTTCCGAAGCGGTCAGGGAAATGGAAGTCTCTAAAGCAGGACTCGGAGTTACGATACGGGATTTGTTTATAGCAGCAGCCAGTGAAGGAATTAACCCGGTCATGGGTGTCATAGAGGGGGCAGTTCCCTCCAAAGGAATGGAAGATAGCGCGAACAAAATATTTCGGCTGGCAGGAGCGGCGGTTTTTAAAGATTTTAAACTAGCCGGCTTCTTGAATAATAAGGAAACCCGAGGATTACTTTGGGTTCTGGACAAGATGAAAATCGGAAGAATTACCGCCACTATTCCCGGAGATAACGGGAATGTAGGTATGGTATTAACCGATTCCAAGCGTAAGATCACCGCAGATGTGCGGGGCAGCAGGATCAAAATTCATATCCTGCTGCAGGGGAATGGAAGTCTATATGAAAATAATACCAAGTTAGATATCGGTCAATCAGAGAACCTCAAGCTTGTGCAAGCTGCTTTGGAGAAATCAGTTGAAGCCGACGTCCAGGGTTTATTAACCAAAGCCCAAAAGAAATACAAAGTGGATGTTATAGGTTTTGGCCAAACCATATACCGGGATCAGCCTAAGCAGTGGAAATTGTTGAGAGAGAAGTGGGATCAACAGTTTCCGGAGGTAGATGTCTCCTTGACAGTAAAGATTACTATAAGAGACACAGGGATGGCAGGTCCTCCTCTATTGCTGGAAGAAAAGGAGATCAAGAAGTAATGATTGCTCAAATTGGCTTATATATTGTTTTTGTTACCGTGATGTCATTAGTTCGAATTCAGTCTTTATTGAGAAAGCAACAAAAAAAAGAAGCCGCCCTATACGGCGGCTTAATGACAGTATGCGCTGTGCTCGGCTCCCTCCTCCTGGCAGGAGTTGCGATACCAAGCCTGGTTGTCCCATACGAAATGATTTTTCAACCGATCGGGAAAATGATTCTAGGAAAGTGAATTATCCATACTCCTTCTTAGGGTATCGATGATGAGAAGCGACAATGGCAGCAGGCTTTGTGTAAAGAAAGCCAAAACCGGATAGGTAAGCGTAATCCAAGCTTGAAACTCGGCCGCGCTTTTGAAAATCCAAACCGATCCAATGATAGATAAAAGAGTTACCGGGGAGACGATTGCCCGGTAATTTTTGATGTTGAACATTTGGCTTACACTAAGACAAAACATATACAGCAGCACCGATACCTTCACGAAAATGCCCATAATCCATACCGAGACGGCGAGTGCCTCCATACGTTCCAAGGATCCGACAAGACCAATGTATTCAACGACTCTTAAAAACGAGAAGTTCAATCTGCCTGATATCGGTCCAAAGACCATAATTGCTACAAGATCAATGATCACGATAAGAACAATCATGCACAAAAGTGCAATGAACGAGACCTTGCGCGCTTTTTGCGGTTGATTCAAATAAGGAAGAAGCCATCCCATGAAAAAGAATTGGCTCATCCATGCGGAGGGGACGACCGCCCCTTTCAATACGGGCATTATTCCTTCTCCTAAAACAGGCTTCAGCTGCCCGGGGTCTGCATCCCCAATCGATAGAATAAAGAGAGGAATCAATAAAGCGATGATAATCGGCAGAAGAAACTCATTGCATCTTCCGATGACCTCAATTCCGGAGAATACAGCAAGGCCGGCTAAGATCAATATCGTAACGATCCCAACGAACGATGGCGTTCTAGGCAATAGAACCGTTCTAATAAACACGGCATGCTCGTTAACTGTACTAGAAATAAAGAAAAACAAATAATAAGAGAAATAAAACCCGAATATTTTCCCCAACCATTTTCCGGTGATTTTAGTGCTGTATTCCATTATCGTCAATCCTGGATAGCGGTTAGCAAGTGTCGTCATTACCCCAATGCTTATAATTCCTGTAATTGAAGCAGGGAATACCGACATCCAGGCATCTTGCTTGGCAAACGCAACCATCACGCCGGGAACGGATAAGATCAGCGTGGAGACTACAAAAGTAAATATTAAGAAGCCAAGCTGGTTTCCCGATATCTTTTCGGTGGCATTCATCTTTTTCTTGCCTTTCTTCGTGCAGAGTTGCCTTATTTTCCCCTCAAAGCCAACTTTTAAACAAAACAAAGAAGCGATCAGGGCTAAAATGACCCTTGATCGCTTCATTTTATAAAGCATTAATGATTACTCGGCACTCGCAAACAATTGTTTATTGTCGGTTAAAAATTGCTTAACGCTTGCCGGAGCGCTGCCTGTCAATTGTTGAACCGTCTGTGACGTTTGCGAATACTCACCTTTTGAGGAAGCTGTATCGAAAGAAACTAATACTTGTGCAAATCCGTTCGGAATACCGACGGATTCATAAATGCCAACCAATTGTGCCGCTTCTAGCGAAACGAATTGAATGCTCTTTCCTGTAATTTCACTGGCAATTTGTGCGATATCGCTGCCGGAAAGCGCTTCGGCGCCAGTCACGTCTACGATCTGTTTGTCCGTAGAAGAGGAAGCAAGCGCCGCCGCTGCGGTATTCGCGCAATCCTGACGGGTTACATATGCCGTTTTGCCGTCGCCGGCTGCCGTAGCATAGTGTCCTGTAGCAACTGCCTGCGGAAGCGATGGGAGCAAATTATCCGCGTATAGGTTGTTGCGAAGAATCGTATAAGACAAGCCGCTGTTCTTAATCATTTCTTCAGTAGCGTAATGGTCGCCCGCAATTAAGCATGCCGAGCCCGGTTCAGGGTTTGGAATCGATGTATATACGATATGCTTCACTCCAGCTTTCACCGAAGCCTGCACAGCATCCGTATGCTGCTTCATTCGTAAACCTGAGACGGCTATCGCATCCGTACTGACAAGCAGCAGACGCTGTGCACCGGCAAAAGCTTCCTCAAGCGTCTCCGGCTTGTCGAAATCGGCTTTGCGAACGGTAACGCCGCGGCCGGAAAGCTCCGAAAGCTTCTCAGGATTACGCGTTGTCGCAATAATTGGTCCATTATAATGCCGAAGTAACCATTCGACTGCCAGCCGGCCCAAATTTCCGCTTGCTCCTGTAACCAATAACGTTTCTTTTGTTGTTTTCATTTTAATTCCTCCTAAGTATAGTGGTACAACCAAAGTCCGAGAGTGATATAACCATATTGGTTACAACGCTATTGAAAAAAATAGCTCGCTTAGGAGCTTGTTTTTTCGTTTATAAGTTTATAAGCCAGCTGTTGTACAGTCACTTGAGCCAGTTCCCTTTCCATTGCCTCTTGTGCCGTTATCATCGCACCGCGTAAAGTAGCCTCGATGTTGGCGCCGACCGGACAGTTCGGATTCGGATGCTCGTGAAAGTTGAACAGCTCGTTATGATCCACGACATCCACCGCTCTATATACATCGAGCAGAGTAATTTCACTCGGATCCTTTCGCAATGATGCTCCTCCTACTCCAGCCCGAACGTTTACCAGACCCGCTTTTTTAAGCTGTCCGATTACCAGCAACGGAAAACCTCGAGCTAATTTTTCTCATTAGGTTCACCCTCTCGTTGTAATCATTATAGTTACAACGGTTTAAAAAGTCAAATGCCTTTGTAGTTACATTTTCAGAAAACCGCGTGGTGTTATGACCGGGAATTTCGGTTCCGATAGAGCAAATAAATGAAGAATGGCGCACCCACCCCTGCGGTAAACACGCCTACAGGAATGTCATAGGGAATAAAAGCCGTTCTTGCGATCAGATCCGCAACGACTACAATCAAGCCGCCGATTAATGCGGATACGGGCAGCACGCCTCCGAATGAAGGGCCGACCATTCTGCGGGTCATATGCGGTGCGATTAGGCCAATAAACGCGATCCCGCCGCCTACGGCGACTGCACTTCCGGCAAGCGCCACGCTAATCCACATCAATACAAATCGCTGGCGCTGTACGGCGCTGCCTACGCCCGCCGCAACATCATCGCCAAGCTGCAGAACATTTACGTTGCGCGCATTCACCATTGCGAGCGGTATAAAGAAAACCGTCCAGGGAAGCAGCGCCCAGACCATTTCCCAGCTTGTTCCATATACCGTTCCGGTTAACCATATGTATGCTTCGCTTGACGAATATATCGGACTTAAAACGAGCATTACTTTCGTTAACGATACCAGTAAAAAGTTCATACCGATTCCAATAAGCACAAGACGGATCGGCGTGACACCTTTCTTCCATGCCATTGAATAGATGATCATCGATGTGATCCCGGCCCCAACCATGGCTGCGACCGGAAGCCATTTGATGCTGACTTCTGAAAAATAGGTAATGAATGCAACCGCCGCGACGGACGCTCCACTCGTAATCCCTATAATATCCGGAGAAGCGAGAGGGTTACGAATCACGCCTTGCAGAATCGCTCCCGCCGCGGCAAGCGATGCTCCAACTAAAAAGGCGGCAATAATACGCGGCAATCTCAATGTATGGATTACAATGGTATGATCGTCGGTTCCTCTACCAAAGATCGTTTTCAGGACGTCAATCGGGCTAATGTTCATATCGCCCAAGCCCGTGCTAATGATAAGAACCGCTAAATTGGCCAGGATTAATGCGACCGTAATCAAGAACGTTTTTCTATGAAGGAATATCGAAACCGGCAGTTTGCCGGGACGAAGCGGAGAAAAATGCTTCATGATTTTTCGAGCCCCTTTCGTGCAACGTAGATGAAGAAGGGAATTCCGACGATCGCCGTCACGGCGCCGACTGGAAGCTCTTCAGGCATAACGATGAACCGGGCCGCAATATCGGAAAGAAGAAGTAGTATCGCTCCAAGTATGGCACTGTACGGTATAATCCAACGATAATCGGTACCGGCAAAAAAACGGGCAATATACGGGATGACCATTCCAATAAAACCGATCGGGCCCGCAATGGCAACCGAACATCCTGCAAGTATGCCGATAATCGCACCGGCTGCGATTTTCACCGCCAGCGTTCGCTGTCCGAGTCCTTTGGCAGCATCTTCCCCCATCGTTAATACATTGATATGCCTTGCGATAAGCAGTGCGGCGATCCAGCTGACAGCCATGAACGGCCAAACGGCGGACAGCATTTCCATCGTCCGTCCCGCAACAGAGCCTGTTAACCAGAACAGCACATCATTCAAGCCTTGCTCGTCAAGGACAAGCATGCCTTGTGTAAAGGAAGAAAATAATGCGCTCAATGCCGCACCCGCCAAAATGATTTTTAACGGCGTCAACCCGTCCCGGCCGACCGATCCAAGCAGGTAGGCAGCAGCCGCTCCGACCGCCGCCCCTAAAAAAGAAATCCACATTAATGACGACGTCGATGAGACGGACAACACGGTTATCGCAAAGACAATAAAAAATGATGCGCCGTAGTTGATGCCCAGCACATTCGGGTCCGCCAGTGGATTTCTTGTAATGGCCTGGATAAGTGCCCCGGCAATTGCCAGGCTTGCTCCGATTGCTGCCGCGATAAACGCTCTCGGCATACGGGAAGTTTTGATGATAATTTGATTGTTCGAGCTTTCATCGTAATGGGTAAACGATTGAACGACGTCGCTGAACCCGACCTTTGTCGCTCCTAGAGCGATACTTGAGTAAATACAAACAATCAGCAGGAGGGCACCGATAACAATCCCCAGACTTTTGGCTGTAGCCCCCGGTAAAACGTTCCCCATTTACCTCTCTCCAGTCTCAATACGCATAAAAGAATGAGCGCAATCACTCATTCTTTTATGCCGCTTATGTGATTCCTTGCTTGATCCGAATTACTCCAAATCGAAATAGAAGTACAGATCATCCATCATCATTTTAGCTGCCGTCGCACCGCCGGACATATTCCAAGTGACGTCGTTAACCTTATAATACTTGCCGTTTTTGACGCCCTTCAAGTTATTCCAGAGCGGATTGGAAGTCCAATCCTGCTGCGATTTGAACGATTTTTCATCGCCGGCCCAGTCAGATGTAATATCAAATATAACATCTCCGTCCAGCATTGGTATCTGCTCTTTCGAGCTTAAGCCAACGACGACCTTCCCTTCGACTTGTTGGGCTTTAGGACGGGCGAGGCCAAGCTCCTGAAGGATAGTGCCTGCAAATCCGGTGACATAAAACCGTGCGCTTCCGTCGGGCTGGAAACGAATGATGGATACTTCGGTTTTGAGTCTATCGCCCATTTTCGATTTGAACTTCGCGACCCGCTTATTCCAATCGTCCATAAAAGCTGCAGCTTCATCCTGTTTGTTCAATGCTTTTGACGCAATCTCCATATTCGTTTTCCAATCAAAGACGTCTGTTGTCATGACCGTCGGGGCGATTTCGGATAATTGGTTGTAAATCTTTTCATGGCGCAGTTTGGATCCGATAATCAAGTCCGGCTTCAATGCTACAATCGCTTCTAAATTCGGCTGGTTTTCATTACCGAGGTTTTTGACGCCGCCCATGTCCGCTCTCAAGTAGTGGTACCATGGCTGTTGGACCCAAGATTCTACAGCGCCCACCGGCTTAACGCCCAACGTTAATGAAATGTCCACCATTCCGTTAAACAATACGACTACACGCTGCGGAACGCTGCTTAATACCGTTTTACCCATTGCGTGGGTGATTGTCTTTTTGCTCTCGACCGAAACTGTTTTTGCGGCTGCGTTCCAGCTTACCCACAGACCGAGCGACTCTCCAAGGAACCGCAGCGGGACAAGCGTCCTTCCGTTTTGGATGACAGGCGCTGCGTCCATGGTGACCGCCTTACCGTCTACCGTGCCTACTTTGCTGTTCACGGTAAGCACGACAGTCTTTTTCCCCTTAAGCACTGTTATTTTCCCGGTTTTTTGATCCCAACTTACTTTGGCTCCGATTTTTTCGGCTAACGTTCTGTAAGGAACTAACGTACGTCCGCTTATGTTCTGCGGCGGCACGTCAAAAGAAATCTTATTGCCGTCCAAGACGACGCTGATCGCGCCTGCAGCGGCCGCAGTGAAAGGAACCGCTCCGAATGCTAAAATAATTGCAATCGTTAATGCGAAATACCGGTACATCGATTTGACCATTGCTTTAATCTCTCCCTTTATCATATGTATAATTGATATTGATAATCATTTTCATCTATGATCATAATCTTGTATTGTCTATCTGTCAAGAGTTAATTTTTCCGTTTTAGCTTATTATTCAATGCCCAGCTTTTCGGCTAATTGTCTAAACCCTTGATAGAGTTGATAATCAATCTGTATGACAGCTTCCATATCGATTTCTGACGCATTTGTTTGCTCGGCCAGCACCGTGATTTTCTCGTCAAGGAACGTATACATATCCGGAACGTCCGATTTAATATCGGATTTCAAGGCGTCCCAAGCCTGAATGATTTGGCCGGCAATCGCTTTTATTTCCTCGGTATTGCCGTTCTCAGCCGCTTGCTTTAAATCTTTCGCAAGCGATCTGATCTCCTTCACAGCCGTTTCCATTTCGGCGTTGCCGGCATCTTTTGCGGCAGGCGCATCCGGCTCATTATTATTCATGATCGAACCCTTAACAGCTGCATTTGCCGCTTTATTCGCAGCAATTGCTTCTTTAACCTCTTGGGTTGGTTTGGATTCTTTGGGCTCTTCTATTTCTTCCTTTTTAACGGTTTCTTTCGCTTCGGTTGCTTCGGTTGCTTCATTTGCGTCTTTTGCCGTATTTGCTGCTTCGGCTTCTTTTACTTCTGCCGCTGTTTCGGTCACTTTCCCAGACGGTTCATTTATCTGTCCTTCCTTATTCTCCCCGTCATTCGTGCTTGATCCGGAATCATTTGTAACCGTCGTTGCCGTCTGATCTTCCGTAATTTCTTTATTTTCGGATACCGATCCGCATCCGGCCAGAATGCAGATGCCCACAAGGACAGCCATTACCTTCAATCGATTCACCCGAGATTTCCCCCTCATCGTTATGTAAATTTCAACAATTTCTATCTTAAAACAAATGATAATGATTATCAACAAAAATTTGATAATGATTATCAAATTCATTCTTGCCGAACACGCGATCTATAGAAATGCCGGAACCGCCAACGGCCAGCCTTTAGTTCTCCTAAGCAGCCTCAGGCCACTTAAAAGTAAGCAGTGTCCCGCAGGGACAAAAGCTTTCCACGCTTAGACTACACACGCGAACTCGCAGAATCTCTCGCGTCACTCATGTGTCCAGGTGACAAAGCGAACCAAAAGTAAAGCTGTCCCACAGGGATAAAAGCGTTCCACTCTCAGACTACACAAGCGAACACGCAGAATCTCTCGCGTTACTCATGTGTCCAGGTGACACAAGCGCACCAAAAGTAGAGCGTGTCCCCCAGGGACAAAAGCGTTCCACGTTTAGACTACACACGAGAACACGCAGAATCTCTCGCGTTACTCATGTGTCCAGGTGACACAAGCGCACCAAAAGTAAAGCGTGTCCCGCAGGGACAAAAGCGTTCCACGCTCAAACGACACACGCGAACTCGCAGAGTATCACGCGTTACTCATGTTCCAGGTGACACAAGCGCACCAAAAGTAAAGCGTGTCCCGCAGGGACAAAAGCGTTCCACGCTTAGACTACACACGAGAACTCGCAGAATCTCTCGCGTTACTCATGTGTCCAGGTGACACAAGCGCACCAAAAGTAGAGCGTGTCCCGCAGGGACAAAAGCGTTCCACTCTCAGACTACACACGCGAACTCGCAGAATCTCCTACGTTAGTCCAATTGCGGGTGTCCAGAGGGTGCAACCCTCGGGGCCCTCCCTTGGAAGGGAGGGTTTGGGTGGGTTCGAAAGCCCTTCAGGGTTTAGGTGTAAAAGCCCTTCAGGGTTTGGGTGTTTAAACTCCCTTTAAGGGCCGGGGTAAATCCCTCGAGGGCTACAGATGTAATGACGCTGCAAAATAAAGCAACCGCAGGCAAACATACGAATCGTTTTGCGCGGCGGCTGCTTTATTTTGGCTAAGACATATACAAAAACTCAGGGTGCTCCAGACTGCTGAAATCATGTGCGGAAATCGACCATCCGTATGCCCCTGCATACGGAAATACGACTACATCCCCGATTCGGAGTCTGGCGACATTTTCATTTCGTGCCAAGATGTCGCGAGGGCTGTTCATTCGGCCGACAATCGTCACTGGCTGGTCATTGATTTCAATTCTGGACAAAGGATAGAGCCATCCATCGACCGGTACGATGAAGAACGGGTGCCGGTGTTTCCATGCCCCGGGCAGTAAAAACTGATGGAGTCCTCCGTTTATGACCGCAAAGCTTGAATCCCCGATTTTCTTGATATCCAGCACTTCCGCGGCGTAATAACCGCAAGAAGCAGCCGTATATCTCCCGCACTCGAACAGAATCTCCGGACACCGGGCATTTCCTTCGGGTTCCTTTTCGATGATATGCCCAAGAAGCCGGACAAATGTGTCCCAATCGAAAGTCGCTTCCAACTTCTCATAGTTGATTCCGATTCCCCCGCCGGCATTCACATAGCGCAAGTCGAAGCCGTACTGAGTCTGCCACTTTCTAGCGCGTTCCACATAATGCCCGACCATAGCCGCATGCTGTGGCGCATCAAGCTGATTGGACAGCGAATGAAAATGGAATCCCCGCAGCGAAACGTTCGGACAGCTTCCGGTAATCTCTATCGCTTGAGGAATATCCGCTTCGTCGATTCCGAATTGCGACGGTACGCCGCACATTTGCAGCGTGCCTGAAGGCAGCGGACCGCGCAGATTAACCCGCAGCAAAATGTTGGCTTTCATGCCTAATCGGTCAGCAATCCAATTCGTCCTATGCAGCTCTGAAATGCTTTCGACATGGAGTAAAGATACCCGAAGGCGCAGCGCGTTTTCGATTTCAACGTCCGTCTTTCCCGGACCTCCGAAAATGATGTCGGCGCTGCCGGATATTTCACGAACTTTTTCCGCTTCTCCCAGCGAGGCGACTTCGAAACCATCCACAATAGGCAGAAGGGTTTCGATCATTTTTTTGTCCGAATTGGCTTTAATCGCGTAAAAATATTTAGCTCCGGCAGGCAATGACGCAACGATACGCGCTGCGTTTCGTTTAAGCTCGCCAAGATCGTATATAAACGCGTTGAATGGCTCGCCCGGATGCCTGCTTTTCCTGCTTTGAATATAATCCGATATATGATTCATCTGCTTGCTCCTTTTACCGGTAAATCGAGCGCGGTCCTGGACGCAGCCACCACCATAAGCGCGCCCAGTCCGAAAAACGCGCCGAATTGAATAAAGACGAAAGCTGGGCTGAACCAACCGGCAAGCAGCCCTCCCGTCAGCGGGCCGGCAATTTGACCGATGACGAGAACGCTGCTGGCCGAACCGATGCTCGTTCCCCGGTTATCCGCGCTTGATGTCCGGCAGACCACGAGAAATACGGATTGCAGCAGCGCGCTGAACCCAAAGCCCTGCAGCAATCGCAGCGCGACCAACCACTCGGGACTGGAAACGGCTGCCTGCAGCATAACGGCTGAGCAGCAAAGCGCGGCAGCCCAAGCGAAGTTGCGTTCGACCGGGACAGTGTCGTTCCGCCTCCCCCACCAGGAAGCCGCCGCCCAAGATGCGGCCCAGGTTACGCCTTGCAGTATGCCTATCCACATGGCCGCGCCGCCAGAATCTCCCACCATTTGCTTCACATGGGGCGCAAATACGGAAACCAAACCGTAAGCCCCGATATTGACGCATATCCCGGCTAACATAAATGCGCTGCATCTGCGGTCGGCAAGCAGTTGGCGAAGAACATCAAAAATACCCGCCGGCTTCGTAACATTTTCCCGCTTCCTGCCGATTTCTTTTAATCCGAACGCAGCAATCATCGACCATGCCATCAGTAAGACTCCAAACAGCAATAGCAATGCGCGAAAGCCGATAAAACCCCAGAACAGTCCGAAGATCAGCGGTCCTGCAAACGAACCGGCCGCAACCGCCCCCTCCAGCTTCCCAAGCGCTTTTCCCCGTTCGTTATCCGGAACTGCGCCCCCGGCAAATGCGGCACCGGCATCCACAACGCCGCCGAACAACCCTTGCAGCAGCCGAAGCAGCAGCATCTGCGCCGGCGTTTGGGCGAATCCCATCGCGATAAGTACGACCGATATGCCCACCAGCGCCCGAACGACCATCCACTTTCTGCCGATCCTGTCCCCAAGCTTGCCCCAAAGGGGCGCCGTCAGCGCATACGAAAGAGCCGGCGCCGCCAATGCCAGCCCGCTCCATAGTAAAACATCTTCCTTCTCTCCCATTTCCTCCATATACATGGGCAAGAACGGGGCGATCGCCGTCAAACTGGCGGTTGATAAAAAATGACCGCCCCACAGCAGACGCAAGGTGCTTTTCCAATTCGAAAAACCGCTCATTTTACCGTCAGCCCGCGATTACTCAGTTTTATAAACGGATTCGGGGCCAGTCCGCTTCCCGACGGCATACTTCCCCCCGGTCCGCCCTGCTGCTTCAGCAGCGGCGTCACAATTTGTTTCCACGGCCAAGTTTCCTTCTCGAACAACAGCTCCTCTACCGTTTTCCGATCCTCGTCCGGCCACCCTGCACATGATACCGCATGCTCCAAACTGCCGCGCATGACCTGCCAGAGCGAATCCTCTTCCATTCGGTAGCACCTAGCGAGCGATTCGGCAATCGCATACAAACTGACCTGAATGCCGAGAGTTTGCAAATAGAAGAGCAATTGCTCCGGAGTTTCGTTGTACAGCGAATTTGGCCGGTCGGGTTTAACGATATATTCAGGATCGGCAATACCGTATCTAGTAAGCCAGGGGATATGAAGACGAACCGTATCGTGATCGCGGAGCAGAAGTCCAGCCGGCTTTCCTTGATCCAGTACAAGCAGCACATTTTGTCCATGCACTTCGGGCAGAACACCGAAGCGCAGCATGCGCATGCAAAGATTCAAATATTCGCCGCATAATTCGCCGAATAGCTGCAAAACCGACTTCGCGCCTCGTTGCATGCCCCGCAATTCCATCCAAGAGTCGAACAAATGGCCCTCCGCCCCGGCTTCGTAAACGGAAAACGCCGACATCGGTACGAGCTGGATCGTTTGATTGGACAGCAAATGCCCCGGATACCGGCGAATCTGACAGGACAGATGCCGCGGGCGGTCGTCAAACCAGTCTCCGGCTATAGGCAAGTAAGCCCACCAAGCCGTTTCATCGCACAGGAAAAGCCGCCCGGACAACGTTTCATCAACAGCCCGCAGCCGGTGAAGCAGCCGCTGCCCCCGGTCGCCGTTCGTCATATAAAGTGCCGGAAGCGATCGAATAGCCCCGAGCGATACGATCCCGAGCGGCACTTTGACATGCTGTCCTCCGCCTGGGGGCGCCAGCGAACGGGCCGAAGACGTAGCAGCATATTCGCCGGACGCAATCCCTAGCGGGACGTATACTCCGGCCTCTAACTCGCGCTCCAGCTCCCGGGGCAGCAGCCGCTCCATCTGCCAAGGGTGAACCGGCAGCGCCGCATAATTGTCTCTGCTTAATCCGAGCCGTTCGAAGGCAGCCTTAAGCCTCCCCCGTTCTTCCGCGGACAGGAGAAAATCGGCGGGCTCCTGCCCCTCCGCGCCGTCTCCGGACAGCATGACGTCACGTCTTAACGCAATCCACTGCAGCGGGAAGGTCCCGCCGTATTCCGCACTGTACCTGACGTATTCCTTATCGTCCCATCCTTCCTTCGCTTTCGCCGCCGGGTGAAACGGACGATCCCTCAGCGCGGACCACTGTTCCAGCTCCAGCAAGGGGGCCGGAAATACCGGCGGCCTCCCGCCGTTTGACGTTTGCGCCTGCAGCGATAACGCCTTATGACTTGCCGAGAGGCGGATCTGTTCAAAAAAATGCGTGTAATCGTATTTTGCCGCTAACGATTCGTTCCAGCATTCGGCCAACACCTCTAATAGAGCTTCCAGATCCAAGCTCCTCAGGGTAACGTTGCCGTTCTTTCCCGACTTCGCTTGAATAACTCTATCGCCGCCGCGAAAGAAATACGTCTGATGGAAGGCCGCTTCGACCGGAATAAGGAGGCTGTAATCTTCTCTGCCTCGAACCTCCCGGTGGAACACGAGCTTCTTCGGGCTGCCGGCATCGTTCGCAAGATAGGCGCCACGCAGCGGCGGCGGCAGCTCGCTAACCGCTGCTGCACGGCCATTGCCGTCTTCGGACAGCAGTTCTTCCGCCAATAAGGCGTTAATCAAATCGGTCAGCACATCGGACGATGCTTGGGCAAGCGCATGATCACTTCGCATGCCCGTTATCCCTTCGTCTTCGCCCCTGACCGTCACCCAATCAATCATATGGCTCTCCTCTCGCCGCTCCGCAAATTTACACCAGGTATACGTGCTCGGGATGCGGATGGCTTAAAAAGTCATGATGCGAAATCGACCACCCATAGGCTCCCGCATAGCGGAATAAGACCACATCCCCGATCCGCAGCCGTGGAACGCGCGCATCTTTAGCGAGCACATCCTTCGGAGTACAGAGCTGGCCGACGACCGTTACTTCGGCATCTTCCAGCTCCGTTCTCGGAATAGGGTACGGCCAGTGCGGAAGAGGAATGATTTCAAACGGGTGGCTGTGCTGCCAGGATACCGGCAGACGGAAATGGTTCGTGCCGCCGCGGACGATCGCGTAGTGTTTGCCATGATTGCGCTTGATGTCTATAACCTGGGACGCATACCAGCCGCAAGCAGCCGTTATGTACCTTCCCGGCTCAAACAGCAGCTGCAGTCCGTCCCACGCCTGTTCGTCAAGCACGTTCTGCAGTTCACGCGTGAATGTATCCCAATCGAACTGGCGCTCGAGATCCGCATAGTTCACTCCGATGCCGCCGCCCGCATTCAGGACGGAAACAGTCAAGCCGAATTCCTCGGCCCACTGCCGGACGCGTGAAAAGTATAGGGAGACCAGCTCAGCGTGGCGCTTTGCGTCCAGATTATTGGAGATCGAGTGCAGATGGAAACCTTCCAGCTTGATGGCAGGCAATGACAAAGCGAGGCGGATCGCTTCCGGGACTTCCTCTTCATCGATTCCGAACTGAGTCGGCCTTCCGCCCATCGAAAGCGTCGCTTCGGGAAAGGAAGAATGGAGGTTAACCCTCAGCAGAACCTGAACAGTCGTTCCGCGCTGCTGTGCGATAAGATTGATGCGCTGCAGCTCGTGTACGCTTTCCGCATGGATCAGACTGACCCGGTGCTCAATCGCGCCGGCAAGCTCCAGATCCGTCTTTCCCGGTCCCCCAAACAAAATTGGAACGCTTGACGAAACTTCCCTGATCTTGCGGATCTCACCGAGAGAAGCGGCTTCAAACCCGTGAACGATTCCGGTCAGCTGCTTCAGAATCTCGATATCCGAATTGGCCTTGACTGCGTAAAACAACCGGCACTGCTTCGGCAGCGATTGCACTCGGAAGGCCGCATGCTCCCGCAGCGCCTGTAAATCGTAAATGAACGCGCAAACCGGTTCCGTTCGTGTCTGCGGCCATTGCTCGATAAAATTGACGACTTTATTTGCCGTTATCACATTATTCATTGTTGTTTCCTTTCCGCGCTAATTCTGAAAATGTATGAAGATGCCCGCGCAGCGCCCGGAACGAAATGCCCCTCTCGTCGCCCAGCACGAACGCGCGAACCCCTCTTTCGCGCCAATCCCCGATATCTTCGGCGGCGCGCGGGATCGCACAATACGGAACGCCATTCCGCTTAGCTGCGGCATGTGCTTGAAGCAATCCCTCGCGGACGAGCGGTGAGCGCATCTGCCAAGGCACGCCATAAGATTGCGACAAGTCCGCGGCTCCCTCAAGCACCAAATCAATGCCGGGAACGGATAAAATTTCATCCGCCCGCTCTACGCCCTCCCGGCTTTCTATCATCGGCACGACCATAATTTCTTCGTTGGCCCGCTCAATATAGGCAGCCAGATCATGCTTGCCGAATG
This sequence comes from Paenibacillus prosopidis, assembly GCF_003337375.1. Taxonomy (GTDB): domain Bacteria; phylum Bacillota; class Bacilli; order Paenibacillales; family Paenibacillaceae; genus Pristimantibacillus; species Pristimantibacillus prosopidis. Next base: position 104,791 of record NZ_QPJD01000018.1, on the reverse strand, counting down.
CCCCCGGCCGACCGCCGTTGAGACTTCTTGTGCCGTACGGATAATACCGGCAGGCGCGTACGGCCAGCTCCGCTTGCTCCTTGTTCTCCACGGATGGCACGACGATGCCCCCAGCGCCTCCGTCAAGCGCCCGCAAAATTTCTTTCGGATTCAGTTCGGAAACGCGTACGAGCGCTGTAATACCGGCTGCTTCGGCAGCCCGGATCATATGTTCCAGCGTTTCCGGATTAACCAGCACATGCTCCGTATCAATAATGACAAAATCATAATCCGCGCATCCGATCATCTCGACAACGACTGGGGACGGAATGGAACAAAAGAGTCCAAATACGAGATGTCCTCCGCCCAGCTTCCGCTTCAACCGGTTCTCCTTCAACATGCGTTTGCCTCCTTTTTAGCGAAAATGGCTAAGAGGATTGGGAACGTCATGCATGCGGAACTCCGAATCGCCGAACAGACGCCGTTTCGTCAGCTGCTCAACCTGAATCGTATCTGCAAACAGATCGAACTGTTCAAACCGTTTGCGGTGCTGCGGATGCTCCCGCTGATATTCACGAATGACCTTCGCCACAATTCGCCAAAATGCCGTTTCTTCTTGGCCGAAACGCTCTTCCAGAAACATGCAGAGCTCGGCAAGATTAATGAAGAAGAACGCATCGTGGACAAAATCGCGCACGACGGCCGGATCGTCCGTTTCGATAAACGAGTTGCGGTTTATTTTCGGATGGTGAGACGGTACCGGATGCAGTGTCGGGCAAGCGTCCGGATCAGCCAGATGGCGGCGTGAGAAACGAATTCCGTCGTGAAAATCCTTGAGCGCCACACGTTCCGGTTTACCGTCCTTATGAATCAAAATCATATTTTGAGCATGCGATTCCAGCGCCACCCCATGCGCATAAAGCATATGAATGAGCGGAACTACGGAAGACCTGATGAGCGCCTCCGTCCATTCGAGAACCCCATACCGTTCGATCCATGCAGCGATAAGCGGACGGCCGGTCGCTTCGACATGGCATAGCCCGTTAAACGGCACGGCCTCTTCCCCCTTGGACAAGTAACCGTGCAGGCTTTCCCTCCAAATAACGCCAAGCGTTCCATACGCTTTCGCCTGCGCAAGCTCCGGCAGCGTTTCATGGTCGAACGCCGCACCCGCCACTTCGCGAAGAAGAACAACGTTGGTCTTCACCGCAACCGGATCGCCGTCAATGAGTCCGTGAAGCCAGTCGGAAATGAGCGGGGCATTCAAAATCGTATGGCGGGCCAGTATCCGGCCTGTTGACGTATTCGTAATGCTGAGCGGCAGCTTCAGATAGGCTTTATACGGAGATGTCGCGTTCGAGAGCGTGCGGATCGATTGCTGCGGCAGGTACGAATCTCCGCCTTCGCCGAGCGCAATGATTCGTCCTTCGGCGATATTACGGTAAAATGCCGCGCCGATGATCTCTCTCCACTGCCACGGATGAACCGCGAGCAGCGTGAATGCTTCCGGCTCTCCTCCTGCTTCTTTGATCTTTTCTTGAAAGCGCATAAGCGTATCTTCGCCCAGCTCCCTCCGAATGAATGCCGCGTAGTCAACCGAACTGGAATGGGACAAACGGCATTCTTCAACGGAAACCGCCAGCCATAAGGGTTTCACTTCCGGTTTAAATTCCGGACCGTATGCGGCATTATCGGCAAGGCTGAAACCGACCCTCGATTTGTAGCAAGGATGATAGGGGTGGCCATCCAGCACATTCGCTTCCAAGGCGTCATACGACCTTTCCGTTTCGGAAAGCGGGACGGACGAGCGAAGAGCATGCGCCTGGGTGTCTTTGAGAAGCGTCTGAATAAGTTCGTCATAAAACACCGGGATACGCTCTTCGCATCCTGCATTTCCGAGCACCTCGGTTACAAACTCCGTTAGACGCGCTTCCGTCGTTACTCCGCCTGGTTCAATCCGTCTTACGGGATTTTGACGGATTCGAATACGGCCGAAGCTTTGCTTAATCCGTCCGATACAAACATAGGCTGCGGTACCGCCATCCGTCGTCTGCACCGGAACGATAAACCGCTCCTCCCCGCCCGGCAAGCTCTCGCGCTCGAACGGTACGATCCGTTCATATAATAGCGTTTCTAGTAATTGGCTGATAATCCGGTTTTCAACAGCTTCCATATATTCCGGCTTAACGATATCGGTCCATTCGGCGCCTTTTCCGGCATCCGATTTTTCTAATAGATTTGAATGATTCATAGCTCCTCCTTGCAATGGTAAATCGGATTGGGGATATCCACATAAAGCGGCGATTCCCCCCGTTCTTGAAAACGGCTGATCAAATTGGCTTTCGCGGGAAGCTTCTCATTAGTAAGCAAATCCCCAATGTAATCGCGAAGCCTAGAGCAGGTTGATTCGTTTTGTTCATCCTCAAGGAGACGCCGGACAACGGTCCACAGCCCTTCCTCCTCCATGCGGTGATGATAAGCCATGGTATGGACCAATGCGCCCAAATGATTGACGAAGAAGTAGTATTTCAAACGAAACCATGCTTCATCTTCGGAATACAGCACCGGACTGTCTGCGGAAACGAGCGTCTGTACCCATCCGGCATGCTCTGCACGGCCGCGGTCGACACTGATGCCTTCCAAATCTCTGACGTAAAATCGGCTAGGCATGCCATTCTCAATGGTTACGAGCGAGTTTTGGACATGTGCTTCAAGGCTGACTCCGTTGTCAGCCAACAATTTCAGAAGCGGCAGCATCGATATGCGCAAATAAGCGGCCAGCCATTCTTTCGGATCAGGCATGCTTCCTTCATGCGATTGCCTTATCGCTTGAATCAGCTTCGGTTCGCGCTCCCCCGGAAAACTCTCGAGCAGCGAAGCTACGACAAAGCTGTTCAGGCTTTCGCGCCCGGCAAGCTGGTCAGCCTTGCGGAATACGACTGCGAAGCTCGCCGCAAGCCGTTCATCTATGTCCGGGCTTCCGGCGGAAGCCTTCCACCCTACGGTTCGGTACCCGGTTTCCGGCAAAATTTGAAAGCTGCCTCTGCTGCTAAAGACGCCAAGGCTGTTCAAAATTTTGGCCGCATCTAACGTACGGCGCACCTGTTCGAGCGTGTTTTCGCGAATAAAGTTCGTAATTCTGACATGCAGCGGGAGCTTAAAAAAGTATCCCTGCTCCGGATCCCACACGGTTCGAACGGATGAGGTCGGGAATACGGGAGAGCCGAGCGGCCCGAGATCGATGAGCTGTTTCTCCAGCAGCATCTGCCGTACATGCTCATCGCGCTTTACATATTGCGCCTGCCACGGATGGAGCGGAATGAGCCGGTAAAGCGGAAATTGTTCCCCTAGAATCCGTTCCGCCTGAACGAGAACGGCAGGAGCTAACGCTTCCCCGTAACCGTCAAGCTGCTCTTCTTCGACCAGCTCGGCGGATACGGCAAAATAGTGCAGCGTAAAGGCGGCCCGGAATTCCGGGGCATAGACCGGAAGCTCCTCGTCCGAGAAGCCTTCCGAGCTCTTTGGTGTCGGATGGAACGGATGGCCTTCCAGCAGCGTTTGTTCGGAACCGACGTAGTCAAGCCGGTCGGGCTTGCCGCTCTCCCTTCGTTCAAGAGCGCCGGCGATATAAAACCGCATTTTCCGCATGCTGTTCTCGATTTGCCCGCGCAGTTCCGACAGCCTTTCGCTCCGTTTCATATTCTCATCGTATAAGCTGACTTCCTCAAGAATCGCTCCGATTAAACGTTCCGGCTCTACCGGATAAAATGCGCCGCCGTTATTAGACATATAAAACGAGCCGCTATATTGATGCTGTCCGGTCTGCGAATAATAAGCAAGTTGTCCGGCAATCCGGCTTTTGCTGTGCGGAAGCATGGCCGTGAACGGTTCCCCTTGTTCGTCCGGCGGAAATAAACTGGAATCCGCTGCTCCACATCTGATATCGAATGCGCCAATTTCCCGGAGAAAGCTGTTGAGCAGCCCGCGAACCGAAGCCTGCTCGGCCAAACGGGAACTTATCGGATCGACGGCCGGTAGTAGTTGATGTCCTAGCAAATCGGTTTCTCCCTCCTTTTTAATAAAGTTTCAAGCTTATGCCCGCTTTCTCTTCCAACGCTTTGAGGTAAATATGGCGGGCGCATGAAATATCCTCAATGGCCATCCCCATCGGATTCAAAATAATAATCTCCTCATCCGATTCCCGCCCGGCTTTTTGACCGTTCACGATTTCCCCTAGCTCCGCATATAGGCTCTCGCGGGAAAATCGGCCTTCCAGCACTAGCTGGTTGATGATTTTTTTCTCGCGGTTCGATTGATCCCAATCATCCACAACCACTTTATCCGCCTTTATATATACATCTTTTTGCACGTCCATAATCGAAGTATTGCTGACAAAAACCCCTTTCTGAAGCCATTCATATGGAATGTACGGGGTATCCGTCACCGTGCATGTCACGACGACTTCGCCTTGCCGGACTGCCTTTTCAGCCGTCTGCTCGACATGGATTTTAATATCGCTATAACGTGAGGCAAGCTCGTCTCTCAGCCTTCCCGCCGCTTCAGCGTTCACGTCATAAAGATGAAGCTCTTCAATATGCGCAAACTGCTCCAGAAGAGTTCGAAGCTGTGCGCTTGCTATGAGGCCGCAGCCGATACAGGAAACATGGCGGAAGCTTTTGCGGGCAAGACGGCGCGCCGCGACTGCCGTCACCGCAGCCGTGCGCATGCTGCTGATTAGTCCTGCCTCCAATATGGCAATCGGATAATTACTTTGCGGATCGTTAAGCGCGATAAGACCGCTGGCCCTCTCAAGGCCTCTTCTCTGCGGATTGTCGTGCTTGCTCCCGATCCATTTGATACCCGACATAGGAGTGTCTCCCCCGATATGGGCAGGCATGGCGATGATGCGGTCCGCGATATGTCCGTCTTTGCTGTCGGTACGCAAGTAAGGCTTAAGCGGCTGAACGTACTCTCCCTTCGCATGCAGCGTCAGCGCCTGCTCAATCGCCTCCACATAAAGATCGGAACTTTCTCCGCCGAGCGAGGCAATCGTTTCTCTGTCTAAATAAAGCAGCGTTGGCGCTCCTCCGTCATTGGACCGTGTCTGTTCAGGCGCTGCCGTTTGGGCAATGCCTCCTGCTGTTTTCATATTCATTTATGTATGCTCCTCACTGTACGATTTATAGGGATGGATTCGGCAGTGCATCAACCCATTCGTCATTGTAAACGAGATCCAAATAGCGGTCTCCGCGGTCGGGAAACAGGGTAACGATACGAATAGGCCTTTCCGCAACCGGTTCAAGCGTCATAATCAACTTCTGTATCGCCGCGACGACTGAGCCGGTTGACCCGCCCGCAAAAATGCCCTCGCTTAGCAGAAGCTCGCGGCAGCCTCTGGCGGAATCCCGGTCGCCCACATGGATAACGTCGTTGATTTCCGCTCTGTTCAACAACTCCGGTACGCGGCTTGCCCCTATTCCCGGCAGCTCGCGCGGCCCCGCCGGACTTCCGAAAATAATCGAGCCGACCGCGTCAACGGCTACGACCCGGAGCTGAGGATATTTTTCACGCATCCTCCGGCTTGTGCCCATGATGCTTCCGGACGTGCTGACGCCCGCTACAAATATATCCGCATATTCGAGCGATTCCGCTATTTCCGAGCCGGCCCCTTCATAGTGTGCACGCCAATTGTTATCGTTGGCATACTGATTGATCCAGAAACCGTTCGGATCGGCTTGCAGCAGCTGCTGTACCCGGCGTATTCTCGTCTGCAAATACCCGCCTTGATCGTCACGTTCCTCGACCATCGCGATATTAGCGCCCATTTGCTTTAAAATGTTCAGGTTGGTCTTGGCGATTTTGGGATCGACCACACAGGTGATAGACAGTCCGTGTAAGCGTGCCATCATCGCTAAAGCTACACCCAGATTGCCCGAGGTGCTCTCAATGATATGCGTACCCGTATGGATGGCGCCGCTTCTTAATCCCTCTTCGATGATAAATCGGGCAGGGCGGTCTTTCATACTGCCTCCGGGGTTCATATACTCTAATTTCGCGATCACTTCGACGTGCGTCTGCGGGAACATTCGGCTTAAGCGGACCAGGGGAGTATTACCGACACACTCGGCCACCGAATTTTTAATGGCTGACCGCTTTTCATTTTTTTTCATTACCAAAACCATTATTTCCATCTCCCTTACTGACCATAGAATGTGATATTGATAATCATTATCATCATGTCCATATTCAGATTAGCACGATGCCCGGTCCCTGGTAAATTATCCGATCGGATAATTTCTTTTATCCAATTAGAGTATGCTCTTCACTAATTCCCTCCTTTTTTCAGCATTTGCTTTAAGATATAAATAAAATCCGCGCCTGATTTGTCGCTCCCGAGCGCCTTTTTCATGTTTTGAATATGCTTTTTAACCGTATTTTCAGAAACGTAAAGCTCTCCGGCAATGCGCTTTATTGAATAATGCTCACAGAGCATGGCCGCAATTTGCTGCTGCCTGCTGCTCAGATCCGCCGGAAGCGCCTCATCTTGACCGGAAAGCGGCTCCTCTGCCGAATCCTTCTCCTGAAAAGCGCCATTACATTCAAGAGTTACTTTTACGTATTCGGAGATACCAAGGCGCATCGCTTGCTCCATAACGACGAGATGCAGATCGGCCAGCTTGGCGCGTGCCGTCTCATCCTTCACGCTAGAATCGATCGTTAGTCTAATTTTTGTTAAAGACATAGTCCCCTCCCAATATTCCATTAAAAATCATGACGGATTCGAGTTCCTAAACAATGAAAAGGAGAAGCGACTTTTCCGTTCAAGTTGCTTCTCCTTCCTCTGTGCGCCTTATGGTTTCCCTTGTGCCGGTATTGGCTTTTGTTCGCTTGCGTGAGCCGCCAAATATTTCTCAATGCGTTTCTCATCCGATATGAGAGGGCATGTATAACAATAGCGGTCCTCACCGGGCAGACGGTAATTTAAACAGCATTTTGCCCGAAGCAAAATATGCTGTCCTTCATGCAGCGGATCGTCTACACTCCGAAACCGGCTAATAATAGGGTTTGCCGCCTTGCCGGGAAACCATTCCGGTTTATTTTGCTCGGACATAGCACGGAAAACATTCTCAATATGTTTGCGGTTATCGCTTGATTCAGCCTGTTTGATCCATTCCTTCTTCCAATACGCAAGCAGATAGGATAAGGTAGCCCACAGGTTTGATTCCCGGATTCCGGTAAGATGCACGGTATTAGCAAACACGGGATGGACGTTTTCCGAAAGTAAATGTCCGATATACAAATCGTTTTTCCGATTCGGATCATGGATAGATTTCACTGGATTAAACTGGGTCGGATCTGCGATATGAAAGTTCAGCCCGCTGCCGTTTACCGTTATTTTCACCTTCTCCACCGACATATCGATCCCGATTTGATGGTGCGTCCATAAATACAGTCCCCCGGCAATTAACGCGCCGTAGCGTTTAATGAATAGTGAACCGATTACGCTCCTATTCGACGTATTCAACCCTTCACCGAATCGCTTCAGCAAGTAAACAAAATGTTCTTCAGAATCCAAAGCTATACTTTCCTTGGCTTCCTTATTCGTGCATGCTTCAAACGAGATATTGAATCGATTTTGCAATAAAGGTAAATCGAAGGGAACCATATGCTCTGTCTCCTAAAGGGTTAATGAACCTATCTGATGATTATGATAATCGTTCTCAAAACGGATGTCAAATATTGCTTGTCATAAACTTGAATTCGATAAGCAAAACAAAAAAAGACACTAGTCCGCTCACTAGTGTCATTTGAACTATTTAAAGTACAGCGCCAGTTAATCGACCGCCTTAACAATCCCTTGCCGTTCCGAATTCTCATACCTAATTTAAAATTCATAGGTTATCTCCTAATAAGGCTTATAGCCTGCAGCTTGGTAAATCATCTCGGTAAGACCAACCACTTTTTTCGCGAAAATACCCGGTACCATCACTTCATGGCGTCCTAAGATGGCGTCGACGAAGCTTTTGTCCTGATTCGTCGTTTGCTGCGGCAGTTTCGGTATAATCGGCTCCTTACCCAATCGGCGCAACATGATCTTCCCATTATCGTAAAAAATAGCGCCGTCCTCCCCGCAAAACATAAAGGTTTCATGCCAACAAGGAGCACAGCCTACAATGTTCAGTCCGGCTATCGCCCCTTCAGCAAAGCGTATCGACGTAAAGCTATCGATTTCTACAGGCGCCCCCTGCTGATAAAGCTGCGGCTTGACCTCTACCGGAGTCATACCTGTTGTCCATAACAGCACGTCAACGATGTGGCTGCCGGAATCCATCAGCATCCCGCCGCCCGATAACTCCGGTACCTGCCTCCATGTACCGGTTGTCATCTGCTTCCATTCCTGATAAAGCGAAGCGTTAATGGATGTTAGCTTACCGATTAAACCATCGGCAATCGCCTGACGAATATAGAGGAACTCCGGCTGGAAATGCCGTTGATAGGACACCTGCAGCAGCTTCCCCGCTTGTTCTGCCGCAGCGATCAATTGTTCAGCTTCTTCCGAAGAACAGGTCATCGGTTTTTCGATTAACACATGACAGCCGCTTTCCAGCACATCCATGGCTTGATAAAAATGAAGCGTATGAGGGGAACAAATGATAGCCGCGTCCATATCGGCTTGAGCCAGCATCTCTTTATAATCATCGAACTGCTTCACATCCTGCAGCTCAAACTTAGAAACAAACGAATCCCGGCTGTCGGGATTTGGATCCGCAATAGCAGTAATCTCAGCCTCATCCAATTCCAACAATTGTCGCGCATGCAAGTGGGAAATGCCGCCGGTTCCGATCATCCCTATCCGAACTTTGCTCAATATCTGTCCCTCCAGTTAACTGCAATTATTTTTTTATTTAATGCCTGAGAAGGTAATCCCTTGAATAAAAGATCTTTGAACGATGAAGTAAAGAATAATAATCGGAAGCGTAACTAAGACAGAGGCGGCCATTAGCATTTGCCATTCAGCCCCGTGCTGGGTCTTAAAGGCCTGCAGGCCCAACATGATCGTGTACTTACTCTCATCCGACAAATAAATCAATGGTCCCTGGTAATCCGTCCAGCTTCCCATAAACTGAAATAAAGCAATCGTTAACAAAGCGGGTTTACATAACGGAAGCATGATCCCCCAATAAATGCGCAGCTCCGACGCCCCATCTATCCGTGCCGCGTCCTCCAATTCCTTCGGCAGACCCATAAAAAACTGCCGTAGTAAAAATATATAGAAAGGAGCACCGAAAAATGCAGGCAGCCACAGCGGTATGCTAGTCCCGACCCAACCGAAATTTTTAAATAAAATAAAGATAGGAATCATCGTTACCTGATAAGGCAACATCATAACGATCAATGTTAAGGCAAAGAGCGGCTTCGAGCCTTTCCAGGGAATACGGGCTATTCCGTACGCTACCAACGGACAGGCAAACAAGACGCCGAGCGTCGCCAATCCGGAAATGGTCAGTGTATTCCTTAAGTAATTGAAGAACGGTACGTAGTTTACCGAATCCGGATAGTTGCTCCAAACAAGCAGGCCGGGAATCCATTTGGGCGGCCACAGAAACAATTCATTATCCGGTTTTAATGAGGTGGATACCATCCAAATAAACGGCAATAAGAAGAACAGACCGACTAGAATAAGAAAAGCATGCGCACATGCATTTTGTATTCGTTTTATGGATAGCTGAGATCTCATCGATTTCGCCCCCTAATCTTTTCCTTGATAATAGACCCAGCGTTTCTGAGAGATAAAGATTAACGCAGTCAGTATCACTACGATCAAGAAAAGAATCCACGCCATCGCGGATGCATATCCCATCTTCAAATAGCCGAAACCATTCGTATAAAGATACATGACATAGAACATCATCGAGTTAGCCGGCGTTCCCTGCCCGTTCGTTAAGGTATAGGGAAGCACAAAGTTTTGCAAGGCGCCAATCGTTCCCATAATAAGGTTAAAAAATATGACCGGGGTCAAAAGAGGCAGCGTAATATGCTTTAAGCGCTGAATGATGTTGGCGCCGTCGACATCAGCAGCATCATAATAATCCTGAGGAATATCTTGCAAGCCTGCAAGATAAATGACAATGGACTGTCCGACTCCCCATAAGCTCATGAGAATGACTGACGGTTTAGACCAATACTCGCTACCAAGCCAAGCGGGTCCCTGAAGTCCGATTTGCTCCAGCCAATGATTGACCAGTCCGAACTGGGGATTAAGCAGCCACAACCAAATTATCGTCGTTGCGATCGGCGGCACCAAGCTTGGCATGAAGAACATCGTCCGGTAAAAGCCTTGGCCGCGGATTTTCAAGTTTAAGATAAGTGCAAGACCTACCCCGAAAACAATACTGATCGGTACAAAAAATACAGTAAAATAAAGTGTATTATAAATGCTTACCCAGAAGACATGATCCTGGAACAACGTTTGATAGTTCTCTAAACCGACCCACTCCCCGGGGTCAAGGATACTGTAAGAGGTAAAGCTGTAATAGATCGACATGATAAGCGGATAGGCATGGAACAGCAGTAGCCCCAGTATCCAAGGCAAAGTAAAAATAACTCCGTACAATGCCATCTTTCTCTCAAACCGTGTTTTCTTGGGCTTGACCATTAACATTCCCTCCTTAAAAGAACAGATGATGAGCGTACAGCAGGTGAGAAGGGGATGAGCAGCCTCCCCTTCCTCTTCATTAGCGTTTGCTATTTTTTAAGCTTAGCCAATTCAGCATCTACGTTCTTTTTGACTTCATCCAGCAGCTGCTGAGCTTCACCCTTGCCATTAATGGCCAGGTCCTGTACGCGCATCGTTTCATTCCATAAGAAGGAACCCACCGGCGTTACCGGTCTTGTAAAAGCGGTAGGCATCATATCTAGAAATATTTTCAGGTTAGGATTTTCAGACAGCTTCAGCTCTTCATTGACGGAAGGCATCACGCTGATATCATTGCCTGCAGTCGGGCGCTTGTTCCATAACAGCGTACCTTCCTTGTGAGCCACAAATTTCAAGAATTCCCATGCTTCCTCCGAATGCTTTGCTCCCTTCGGAACAACGTATGACCAACCGCCGGCCCAAGTCACATTCGGATAGCCTTCTGCAGCCGGCATCGGCGCCACGCCCCATTCGAATTCAGGCTTATATTTATTAAGATCGTTCAAAACCCAGTTGCCGTCGAACACAAAGGCTACTTTCCCTGTCCAGAAAGGATTCATTCCCGTCTGGCCGATCGCGGTCGAAAAGCTGGTTAAATTTTCAATATTGTATTTCTTCGCGTACCCGGCCATCCAATCCAGAGCTTTTACGATTTGCGGATGGTTCGGAGTCAGCTCGCCGTCCTTCTCCCACTCGCCGCCCCAGTTCCAGCCTTGCGTGTATAAAAAGCCTTGATTCATCCATGGTATGAAGCCGATTTCGTCATATTTGCCGTTTTTACCTTTAACAAAGGTGGCTTCCGCCATTTTATCCAATTCAGCCATAGTCTTCGGTGGGGTGTTTGGATCCAAGCCCGCTTTTTTCATCAGCGTTTTATTGTAATACATGGCCCGGTTATCGGTGCCCCAAGGCAGGGCATATACCTTATCCTCATAAACGCTCTCGGCCCACACGCTTTTGTAGTAATCATCAGGCGATATCCCGTCTCTTTCAACAAATTCAGTCAAATCGGTCAAGGATCCTTTTGAAGCCCAAGAACCAATGAGGAAGCGGTCAAACAGCGCTACATCCGGGGGATTGCCCCCGGCAATGGCGGTCAGCAGCTTATCCGACGACTGTGTCTGGCCGGACGATTCTACAAACGTCATCTTCACTTTAATATTAGGGTGTTTTTTCTCAAATTCATCTACAACGTACTTTTTAAAATCCTTCTGATAATCCCCGCCCCAAGGAAACCAAAAATCAATCGTAACCTTCTCGGCGCTGCTTGGCTTTGCAGGATCCGTTTCGTCGTCGGTACCGCTTTCAGATACAGCATTCTTGCTGCTGCATCCCGCCAAAACTAAGGTAAGCACTAAGGTGAAGCCGAGAATAATAGAAATCCCTTTCCTGCTCCGCCAAGCTTTTGGTCCCGTATTTCTTTTCATTTTTTTAGCCTCCCTGTCATTAAATTAATAAGGATGTCATCCCGCCCGGGTTAACTAAATTGTATACGCTTCCATTATGATCCAGTAAGGAGAGTGCTTTTGTTTTTTGTGTGTTTTTTGGTTTTTTTCAGGTTCAGCTTAACGGTAAAATCAATGTCACCTTCGTGCCGTCTCCCCATTCACTTTTCAAATCCAATCCATACTGTTCGCCGTAAGCAAGCTGGATCTGGCTGTTAATATTTTTAAGCGCAAAATTCTCTTCTCTAGTAAAATCATTGCTCTCAAGCGCTTCTTCAATCTGCCTCAGCTTCTCGGGTGAGATCCCGACACCATCATCTATGACCTCAAAGCAGAGAAGACCGCCCTTTTGAATCCAACGGATATCGAGCCGTCCTTTTCCCCTCTTACTCTCAATGCCATGGTAAATCGCATTCTCTACCAGCGGCTGAAAGACGAATTTTAGAACCTCATAATCCAACAGCTCACGATCCACCTCCAGATTCACTTCAAACTTGTCCTGATAACGCACCTTTTGGACCGATAAATAGCTTTCGACTAACGATACCGCCTCCCTTACCGTCACCTTGTCCCTTCCATCGGATAAGCTAATCCGCAAATAATTTGACAGGCCGAATATCATCGTACTGATATCATGAACCTTGTGAATGCGGGAAATCCAATGAATCGAATCGAGCGTATTGTAAATAAAGTGGGCATTAATTTGGGAAGCCAGCATTTTTAATTGATTTTCCTTTTTCAGAAGCCGCTGAACGTATAGCTCATTGATCAAGCTTTTGATTCTGGATACCATTATGTTGAAGCTGTCAAAAAGAATACCGAATTCGTCCTTTCGATGATTCACGATCTGAGTTTCGAAATCTCCTTCTTTGGCTTTGCGCATCGACCGGAGCAGGATCTGAACGGGATGATGCATTTGCCGGGCGATTATCCATGCCAAGATGACAGCAACGACCGTGAACAAGGTAGCAAGATAAAAGGTATATAAGCGAATCTCGCGGGAATCCTTCACTAATTGCTGCGCAGGAGCCATCCCGACAAGCTTCCAATCGTTAATCGCCATTTGATCATATACGACCATCATCTCTTTTTCGTCTAGCGCCATATGTTTGATCCCGCTCGTTTCAGTAGTCAGCTCCAGTTCGAAAGGGCTCAAAAGGCTCCGGCCATCCGAATCTCCAACAACGATGTTGTTCCTGTCAACAATAATAGAAGTACCGAATGCCTTAAAATCAATTTCCGATAAAATTTGTTGAATTTCGCTCGGATCGATTTCAATTAACAGGACACCGATGATTTCGCCATTGCCCCATATGTCCTTCAAAGCCCGCCCATAGCAAAAGACCGGCTGAGCCTCTTCTGACGGCCGATTTTCATGAATAAAAGAAGGTCGGATTCCGAACCAGACCGGCCGGCCGTCAGCCTCTTTTATTTTCGTATACCAATTCTGCTCCTGTTTCATAGGTTCAATAGGTTCTCTCACGGAGAAAGTGGGGCTGCTTGTCAAAGAATAGTGATAAGAAGCGGCGTCCTCCCCAAAAATAAACACATTTGCCGTATCGTTTTTGGAATTCGCAAAGCTGGATAAAAATTTATTAATTTGCTCGGTATTCTGCATTCTTTCATAATTATCCCTGAATTCCCCCAGAATCCCTTTCTGCAATTCCCTGTAGCCGAAAATGAAGTATGACCGGTTTTCATATTCTTTCATAATCATTTCAAGCCGTTTATTCGCTTGCTGAACGGTTTGCAGGGCGACCCCGCCCACGTTGACTTGAATGATTTCATTTGCTTTGTTATAGGAAAGATAACCCATTATCATAATAGAAATCGTCATGCTGACAAAATAAATAATGAACATTTTAAAACCGACAAACCGCCATTTCGATGGACTATTCATCTTCTGGTGCCGCACCTCCATATGCTAGGGTCGATAGGATGGATGAACTATATTCCAAGATCGCGGTACTTCCCGGGTGTCATTCCTTCGAGTTCTTTGAAAGTTTTGGAAAAATGACGGAAATCGGCATACCCGACTTTTTCGGCGATTTCATAGACTTTGAGCGTGGATGTCTTCAGCAGATGCTTCGCCTTGTTCATGCGCAATCGGGTGAGATATTTACTGTACGTTTCCCCGACCTCCCCGTGAAACACTTTACTGAAATAAGACGGGTTAAGGTAGAGATGTTCGGCCACATCGTTCATCGTAATGCCTTCCATATAATGTTGATGGGAAAAATGCATGCCTAGCTCGACGATTCTTTTGTGATTGCCCGTCCCCCGTGATTCGTAAGCGCACTGCAGGAGGGCGTCCGGTAATTGTTCTCTAAGCTCCGTTAAAGTGAAGTCCCGGTTTAAAATGGTTTCATTGAAAACGTCAATACCCGGCGCTTTCATAAACGGATGCGCTGCCTCCCACCTTTTTGCTACGCTCTGAAGCAGCACCCTTAAACCGCGGGAAACGTCCAGCGGTGAGCTTTGATCGCGAGCAGCTTGCAAATGCTCGATCAGCTGCTCGACCGGTTCATTGACCGCACTGTTATCCGCTTGCTTCATGGCTTGAATTAGTCTTGTTTCCCACGAACCGTCAGGACCGATATAAGCTTGAAGCTTCTTTTCTCTCATAGGAAGCCTTGCCGCATCATATACTTTCCCAAAACCGTCATAGAAGGATAAAGAACAAGCATTTAGCGCTTCCTCAAAGCATTGTGCCACCTTCACCAAATTCCCTTCCCTGCTGATTCCGATGCTTATGGTTATGCCTAAATACCGCTGCGCCGCATCAACCAACGCTATCATTCCATTTGAGAAGGCATCGACCGTATCATTTTTTTTGCCGGACGCAAAGTTTCCGCGTGAGAACAACACAGCCAGCTCCGTATCCGCGTTATTGTCGAGCGGACAGGCAGCAGCTTGTCCCCAGCTCATCATAATTTCCTCGGCAATATTGCCAAGGGCAAGCCGAATCAGCGAACGGTCCTTTTCCCGCGTTGCCCTTGTCCCCCAATGATGGATCTTTACCACAAGAACAGTTAGGCAATTCGGATCTAAGGTCATATTTAAGGCCTGCCACCTTGCTTCAAGATCGCCTAAAGGATCGACGATACGGCCGAGCAGCAGCATTTCCAAAAAATGCTGACGGGCGAGAGGCAAGCTTTCGCGAATCCTCCCTGACATTTCCTTCAGTTGACGGTGACGTTTGTTGTCTTGTTCCAGATCATTGACACACCTCCGCACAACTTCGAGCAGCACCGTTTCCTCGATTGGTTTCAAAACATAATCGTATGCGCCGTATTTCAATGCTTTCTGGGCGTATTCAAAATCATTGTAGCCGCTAATAATAATCACGTAGGCTTTTTTTTGCTGATGCCTTAATGCTTCAATTAAATCCAACCCGTCCATTCTGGGCATTTTAATATCCGTAATAATAATGTCAGGAGAATCCGTCTGGATCCGTTGAAGCGCTTCTTCTCCATCCTCCGCTTCCCCTATAAGCTCAATCCCTTCCGCCATCCAATCGATCGTTAAAGAAAGACCTTGCCGAACCCATTTTTCGTCGTCCACGACAAGCAGCTTATACACGAGATCCCTCCTTTAATAGGTAAGTTAATCTGAAATATGATCCAAACCCCATCTCAACTATATCTTTCGTGCTGCCATTTGAATATCCTTTTGAACAAGCGTAAACGGCTGTCGCTACGCACGAACCGCTAGCTGTATGAATGAACAGCTCGGTTCTGTGCCGACTTTGGCGGCAAAAGCTCGTTTCGCGGTGAAATATAAGCATCGTATAAGGTTCAAATTTATACTTTCTTTTATTTTGAAAAAGCAGCACCTCCCTCTATCAAGGAAAGTGCTGCATTTTAGTTTACTCTCTATTTGTACTTACCCCTTGACTGATCCTGCCGTCAAGCCGCGGATGAAGCTTTTGGAGCCGATTGCAAACAGGATAAGCACTGGAATCGTTCCTAGCGTCAATCCTAATATTTGAGCTGCCAAGTCGGTGCGGTAAGCGTCTCCGAGCGCCGTTATTCCGAGCGGTATGGTGTACAGCTCGGGTTCATTGACTATAATCAGCGGGAGCAGGTAATTGTTCCATGACCATAGGAACACCAGAAGCGAAAGAGTCGTAATCGCCGGATAAATAAAGGCAACCACTATCCGGAAAAATACGCCGATGTCTGAGCAGCCGTCAATCCGCGCGCTTTCCAGCACCTCTGTCGGAACCGCGCTTTTAATAAACTGCGTCATCCAATATACGCCGAACGCATTCGCCACCCAAGGCAGAATGAGCGGAAGCAAGGTGCCCGACATGCTGAGATAACGCATCTCAATGACATAAGCGACCAGTCCGAGCTGGCCGGGAATCATCATCGTGAGCAATACGGCGGCAAAAATCTTGTTTTTATATTTAAACTCGTGCTTGGCAAAGGCAAATCCTGCAAAGGCACTGACAAAAACCGATAGCACCGTGCTGGCCAGCGAGACGATCAGGCTGTTCCAGTAAACCAGATCGAATCGGCTGGCGGCCACCGTTTTGAAATTCTCAATCAAGTAGGTTCCCGGCAATAAAACGATTTTCGTAAAAAGGTCCTCGTTCTGATAGGTTCCCATGATCGTCATGATGTAAAAGGGCAACAACGCGAATATGGAAAGAAGAGCAATCGCGGACGTTGCTATCGTCGTTCGAAACGTGTGGCTCATTCCTGTTCCCCCCTATAAAACCTTGCGCCGATGAATGAGAAGAACGCAATGATGAGACATAGCCCGTACGCAATGGCAGCCCCTAGCCCATAACGCGTCGTACTGCCGTAGGCGGTATCATACATATTCCAGACGGTGGTTAAGCAGCATCTGTCCGGTCCCCCGATGACTGAAGTACTTGATCCCATACCGGATCCCCCAAGCAGCAGCATCGGCTCCTCCAGCAGTTGAAAGCCTCCAATGATACCTGTAATGACGATAAAGACCGTCACCGGCTTTAGAAGCGGAAGCGTGATCGACAGGAACGTTCGGAACCCTGAGGCACCGTCCACTTGCGCGGCCTCATTCAAATCCTTCGGTATGTTGGCAAGGCCGGCCAGGTAGAAGATCATCGTATAGCCGAAGCCTTTCCAGAACAACATCACGATGATGACCAAACGTGCATACAGCGGATCGCCCAGCCAATAGATACCCTCGTCGATCAAGCCCAGATGAAGTAAAACCTTATTGATAAATCCCGCCTGCCAGTCGAACAGCAGGTTGAACATCAATCCTACCGCGACCGGCGTTACGATATAAGGAAGAAAATTGACCAATTGGAAAAAACCTTTCCACTTCACCCAGCGGCTGTAGAGCAGCGAGGCAATGATGAGTCCAAATATCATTTGAAGCGGAAGCGTAAATGCGACAAACAGCAGCGTATTGCCGATCGATTTGAAAAAATAAGAATCGGGGTTAAACAGGTACTTGTAGTTCGCGAATCCGACGAAGGCTTTGTCCCCGATACCATCCCAGCTCGTCATGCTGACATATAATGAAAAGACCATTGGAATAAGGCCGAAAGCAAGATAAAACAACATGTACGGCGAAAGGAAAAAGTAAGGCGCCCATCTTCTTTTTACGGCATCCATCGCTCTCATCACTCCCAAACGATGTTCGGCGATTTCGCTTTCAATTCCTTTTGAATCCTTTCCATCGCTTGCTCTACACCGAACGAATCGTCTTTAGCAAGCGTCTGGAGCACAATATTCATCACTTCATCCAATACGAGGTCATTAATATTTTCCGGCATGTCCTTCGTTGTTGCCGAGATGTCGACGAAGAACTTTTCGCCGATATCCTGGCTGCCGAAGTTCCGCCATGTCCAGTTGGTAAACGATTGATCTTCATATGCTTTTTTGAAATGTGTGAACACGCCATCCGTTTTCTGCGCGTCTGCGCCTTCCTGCGACATGGATGTAAATTCGATCCATTTCCAGGCAAGCTCGGCGTTTTTGGCGCCTTTCGGGATACCGTGCGAGGAGCCGCCTCTAATGAAACCGCCGCCTGGAGGCACCATCAGCGCCCAACGGTCATCCTTCTTGTCGTTAGGTCCGATTACATATTGCGGCATCCAAACAGGTGACATGGCGAATATATATTTCTCCCCGCCGAATGCAGCATTCCAGGCAGGCGTCCATTGATCGAGCTTATCTATTACGCCGGAGTCGCGAAATTTGACTAAAGTGGTTATCGTGCTTTCCAGCATTGGCACATTCAGTTTATCCCCGTCAAAATACGGCTCTGAAATCTGGCCTTTAAGTATTTGCTGAACGTCGCCGAGACTTGGGAACATTTTCACTTTACCGCCGCTTTGCTGAAGCGCCTCTTTCCCTTTTTCGATAAACACATCCCAGTCTGTGAAAATGGCTTCCATTTCCTCCGGATTATCGGTTCCGAAATATTGCTTGGCAAGCGATTTGATGTAGGCTATTCCCGCTACGCTCATATCGTCCGGAATCGCGATCATATGGTCGTCTTTGGAGAAGGCCGCGATATCATAATCGAACAGGATCGTTTTATCCGCGTTATACGGCGGCGCTTCGAGATTCTCGAGGATGTCCATATCGAATATTTTAGCTTTTTGGCCGCGCTCGATCCGTATGACGTCAGGCAGCTCGCCGCCTGATGCGATGGTCGTTTGCAGCTTTTTTGAAATATCCTCATTGGCAACGTTCACCCGCTTTAACTTTATGTTCGGATATTTTTCATTGAATGCTGCCAAAGCCGTAGGATGCTCTGGCTCCCACGTCCATAGAACGAACTCTCCCTTGTAATCCTCGTTCCCTTTGATTGCCGTCCCGGCATTATCGCCTTCTGAAGTATTTTCATTCTTTGTGCCGCCCTCTTCCTTGCCGGAACCCTCTCCAGTTCCGGCATTGCCGCCTCCGCAGGCTGCAAGCAAGCCGACTAGCATCATAATGGAGATCAATAGGCTGATTCGTTTCGTCCAATTTTGCGTATGCATCGAATAATCTCTCCTTTTATCCACCGTTATTGTTTACGCTTTCAATATACACGTCTATAAATGTAAGCGTAAACATTGCAATCCTACACTTTTGGTCGAATTCCTACACTCCCTATTGATTCGAAGGCCACCCTGTACGTTATAATCAATAACACATACAAAACTAGTGGAGGTAAGGTCTATGAAGGTCATATTGGTAGACGACGAGCGAATCGCCCTGGAGCATGTCAAAAGTCTTCTGCCTTGGGACGAGCATGGCTACGAAATCGCGGCAACCGCGACGAATGGCAGAAGCGCACTTCGCCTATGCGAGGAAATCCGTCCGCAAATCATGATCGTCGATATCCGTATGCCTGTGATGGACGGCCTGGAATTGATCCGGGCGGTTTCCGGGCGCAAGCTGGGCGTTAAGTTTATTGTCATGAGCGCTTATGAGGATTTCGAATATGCCAGGCAGGCCATATCCATAGGAAACGTCTCCAGCTATCTGATTAAGCATGAGGTTGACCGGAATAAATTGCTCCATGAGCTGAACAAGGCTAAGGAGGCCTGGGAAACCGACGAGAAACAAAGAAGGGTTCAGCGTTCCGAGCAGCTTATGGACCTCTTGACGGGAACGGAACTAACGAGCGTATTCCTTGAGAGCGGAGCGAAGCCTCCCTTCGCCATGCTCCTTATTCAAGGAGATTCACCGTTCTCGGACATACCTTCTGTAAGCGGAAGGACTGAAACCATTCAATCGCTCAAATGGGCGTCAAGCGAGATTCATTTGTACGCGGATCAATCGTCTTGGCAGCTTATCGGCGAATTCCCGCTTAACCGAAACCAATTCATCGCCTTGTTCTCCCAAAAAAATAAATCCGCAGCGCTAATGCGGGAGTCGTTTCGAGAGCTTACGTTAACCATTCATTCTCATATAAAGCGGCAATACGGCCGGAGCTGTTCCTTATATTTCGCTTTTCAAAGCCATGATTCCTCATCGCTTCCGAATTCCCTTCGTTTAGTCGAGGCTGCCGCGCGCCATGCCGTCTTTTGCGGCAAGAATATGATGCTCTGCGCAGATGAGCTCCCCTTGCTGACCCCTGACAAAGCGGGAAGCATGGCAACTCGGAGCATTCGCCTCGAAAAGCTGATTGAAGCTATGAATCAGAAGGATGCCGGAACAATTGAGAGCGCTATCAAAGATCAATTTCATTCTTTATGCTATCCGCAATGGGATTTGCCGGGCCTGTACGAGACCGTGCATGCGCTGACCGGGCTTATCAATAAGCGTCTTGCCGCCAAAGGTTTGCCGGAGATCAACCCTCTTGATGAAGATGCAGGAGAGCCTATCTATCACATTGACCAAATAATGAATAGATTCATCTTAATTATTCAGAGACTCTGCGCCAACAATGATGAACAAGACCAGATATCAGGCAAAATGCTGAGAGCGCTGCGCTATATTCAAGAGCACTATCATAAAGATATTAACATCGAGGATGTCTCCCGCTCAACGGGAATAAGCGCCTCCTATCTCCATCAATTGTTTAAGCGTGAGCTCGCGCGTACGTTTCTCGATTACTTAACGGAGCACAGAATCAATCAGGCTAAGCTCATTTTGAGCCAAGAGGACGCTAAAATGACCGAGGTTTGCGCAAGAGTCGGTTATCGTTCGCCACAGCATTTCAGCCAGGTATTCAAAAAAACGACGGGTATTCTTCCTCATCAATACCGCCATGGAGGCTATAGCTCATGAAAAGCCTCCGTTCGGTCATCCTGCAGCGGATCGTCATTGTTGCCAGTATAAGCTTCCTATTGTCCGCGGCATTTACCTATTATTATTATCAGACCATCTTGGTGAAGCAAATGATCCATGAGGATGAGACAAAGCTCAGCCAAACGGTCAGACAGCTTGAATATATGTCGGACGATATCGCCAAATTTTCATTTTCATTAATTATTTCCGGTCAATTGCAGTCCTTCTATAAAACGTACGACCAATTGGATACCTTCGGACAATTTGCGATGCTTCAAGACACATTGGATTATTTGGATGAAAACAAAGGCTTGCGCAAGGAAGTATCCAGCTTTGCCCTTCTTTTCCCTAACGGCCGCGTATTCTGGAGCGAAGCCAGGAATGACCAGTACTTTAGCGAGCATCTGAAAGAGGATTGGTATCAGAATCATGTCCAGTCAAGGCAGCAGCATGCCTTTACCGAACCGCATGACATGATCATAACCGGCAATTCTGTCAATGTAGGCAAGATGATCAGCTTTATCGTAACCGTAAAGGATATTGAGCAGCCCGGGCGTACGATCGGCGAACTGATCCTAAACCTCGATTACGAAAGCTTCGAACAATTGCTTGACTTTGGCAGCGCGGATTTCGAAGAATTTCTTTGGAGGAATGACGCAGGCTATCTATTATATGAGAAAGAGAATCCGGCATCAGACATCTCGCTCACCCCTTCGCTCCTTTCAGCCGCTTCCGTGAAGGAGGAGGAAGGCATCTTCAGAATCCAAGGAGGTTACATGCTGGTCGACCGGTTCGAGATCAATAACTGGGAGCTTGTGTCCTTTATTTCCAATGCTTCATTAATGGAACGAGGCAAAATCGTCCTTTATTTGCTCGGCTTTTTTTCACTGACCAGTACGATTTTGATCCTGCTGCTTATGATGCCGGCGATCTTCCGGATTACGAGACCGATCATGCGCTTATACCATGCTATGAATGCCGTCTCGAGCGGGAATCTGCATACATCGGTGTACATTAGAACCGGCGATGAATTGGAGAAGCTGGGGCAGGGCTTTAACCGTATGACCAATCAGCTTCAGGTGCATTTGGAGGAATCGATCCGCCATGAGAAGGATAAACGGGAGCTGGAGCTGGAGCTTCTCCTCTCCCAACTGAATCCGCACTTCGTATACAATACGTTGAACGCCGTCATTTACATGGCACAGAAGCAAGGAAATGATGATATTGTCCGGATGGTCGGTTCTTTTATCCGGATTTTGCAGGATGCCACCAAAATGGGCGGGGCCCAATCCCTTATCCCTCTCCGTGAAGAGATCGGATTATTGCGGGATTATATCTCCATTCAGTCATATCGGTATATAGATATGTTTGAGGTAATATGGGACATCCAGGAGGAGGCCTATGATTGCCTGGTTCCCCGCAACCTCATCCAGCCTTTTGTCGAAAATGCAATTTTCCACGGCATTTGCCCGAAAGAAGCTCAGGGGACGATACGTATATCCGCATCCGTTTCTAAAAGCGTTCTTACCATTCAAATTGAAGATGACGGAATAGGGATCGAAGCTGATCAGCTTCCAACCATTTGGGATAAGGGGGAGAACAAGAAGAACTCTGGGCTCCGGCATATCGGGTTATCCCATACCCGGAAAAGGGCGGAGCATTTATTTGGCAGACAAGCTTCCATGCGGATGGAAAGCAGCCCCGTTCAAGGGACTACCGTAACGGTTGAACTGCCGAGGCTTGTTAACCATGGTAGTTAAGAATAGCGGCAATTGACATGACTTATGCAGTTCGTCCCATCTAACAGGGGTTCGCTCTTTCGTGAGCTTGATTGAACAGCAATGATTATGCATTGCTAGTAGTCAAGGACGTGTTCGGAACGCTTTAAAAACAGAAATCGAAACGGATCCAATGTCCATGGCTAACCGTAGGTGGACATTGAATCCGTTATTCGCCGCAAAACATAGCTTCCGGCACTTCCGCCATCGACAATAATAATACGTATCACGTTGGCCGCCCCTTTACCACCTTCCATCGAACATTTGCCATTTCTCGAACAAGCGGTCTACTTTGTTTACAATTGACTTTTCCGAAACCGTTGCAAGCTCTCCGTCGTTAACAATGAATTTCCCGTTCACCACAACATCGCTTATAGCGTTCGGCTGCATGGCGTATACAATGTTCGCGAACAGCTCCCGTTTTGGCGACAAGGAAAGATCATCCAGATTAAGCGTTACGAAATCGGCCTGGTAACCTTCTTGCAGGACGCCTACGGGCAGACGCAGAAGCTCTCCGCCAACCTTTGTCCCCATATCGAACACTTGCTTCGCGTTAATGCAGGTGCCGTCCAGACGGGTTACCTTTTGCAGAAGTGAGCACATTCTCATCTCTTCGAATACGCTGATCCGGTTATTGCTGCAAGCCCCGTCTGAGCCTAGCGTGATCCGAACACCAGCTTTCGCGAGATCCGGTATCCGCGTTACCCCGTCCGATAGAAACATGTTGCTTGAAGGACAATAGGCCAAAGCAGCATTTTTCTCGCCTAAGAGCCGGATCTCCGAATCCTCGAGCCAGACCAGATGAATCGCAATCATTCTTTCATCAACTACCCCTAGATCATTCAAATAATGAACGGGCTTAAGCTTATATTTCTCAAGCGTTTCTTCCACCTCAAACATCTCTTCCGCTACATGGATATGGAAAGGGGTATCGAGCTCCTGCGCTAAACGGTGTCCCGCCTTAATCATCTCCGGGGAAGCGCCATGCGGACTGTGAGGGGCCGGATGAATCGTTACCATCGGATTCCCTTGATGCTTTATAGCCAGTTTACGGGTCCGATGCACCGCATCCTTTACGGTTTCTCGATAGCTCAGCGGAGCCCCGTCCCAATCGTACATCGTTCGTGCCAGCACCAAGCGGATTCCCAAATCCTGCGCCGCTTGAATAACCGCTTCGTCAGTAGCCGTTCCCCCGTTGTGGACATAGAAAAAATCGCTGACGGTAGTCACGCCATACTTCAGCATTTCGCCGAATGCAAACAATGCGCCGGTATAAATCGCTTCTTCATCCAGAAGAGGCGTATACTTGTAAAGGGCGTTGTCGCGCCATTCCAGGAAAGGACGGTCAACGGCGATTCCTCTCAAGAGACTTTGAAAAGAGTGGTTATGTGCGTTAACGGTGCCTGGGACGATGGCTTTGCCGCTCAAGTCTGTTTGCCCGGCTCCTGCATACTTCGCTTCCATCGCTTGCCGTTCTCCTATTTCCTTAATGACACCATTCTCGACAAGCATCGCTAGATTGTTCTGAAACTTCTCTTTAAAGTAAATATAATCGGCTTTATATAATTGCGGCATCTCGGTTCACTCCTTAGCGGTCTAATCGTTGATCCAGTTCCAAAATGGTATGAAGCAGTACGTTGGCTGCCTTCTCAATGTCTTCCATGCGGCTCTCTTCATCTGGACAATGGCTTTTTCCGTCAATACTCGGCACAAACAGCATCCCGCTTCTTGTGATAGAAGCCATATGAGCCGCATCGTGGCCAGCCATGCTGCCAAGCAATTGAAACGGATAGCCTAATAAATGCGCCTGCTCCTGACTGACTCGAATCACTTCGTCATCCATTGGCGCCGGAGGCTGATCCAGCATGACCGTGCGCTGCACAATTGCGCCGCGCTCCTTCTCGATCACCGAAATACAGCTTTCCCAGGCTGTGATTACTTCTTGAATTTCCTTGCGGCTTTTCCCGCGTATTTCAGCGATAAACCAGGCCTTCTCAGGGATGATATTGGCGGCATTTGGCGTTATAACCATTCTCCCCACCGTACCGACAACTTCACTCGCCGGGTGGTTCCGGCATACCTTTTCCAGTGAAAGAACGATCCCGCAAGAAGCGGTCAATGCGTCTTTCCGATCCTCCATCAAAGTGGTTCCTGCGTGATTCGCCTCGCCGGATACCATAACGGTTTCCCGGTAAATGCCGGTAATCGCGGTTACGACGCCAACGGGAATATTCCGTTCTAATAAGCGTTTCCCTTGCTCGATGTGAACTTCAAGAAATGCGCTCAATTCCTCCGGGCCGCGGGCGGCATCTTCAAAACGGTCCGGATCGCCACCCGCACTCCGCAAAGCATCTGTCAAAAGCTGTCCGGCCGGATTTTTCACGTCCATAATATCCGTTCTTTTCAGCTTCTTCGTAACAGCCCTGCTGCCGAATGTCGATAACCCGAAGGGATTTGGCTCCTCCGCGCTAAACGAGACCAGTTCCAGTGGATGTCTCGTGATAATCTCATGCTCTTGCAGCACTCTCATCACTTCTAGCGCAATGAGAACGCCCAACGCGCCATCATATTTGCCGCCATTAGGTACAGTATCGATATGGGATCCGAAAGCAATAGCAGGAAGAATTGGCTCGTTTCCCTTCCGCACGGCCCATATATTGGCCGCTTGATCAACTCTGATCTCCAAAGCTATCCTGGCAAGCTGATCCTTCAGCCAATCCCGCGCTGCCAATTCCGCAGGCGTGAAGGTTGTGCGGTCGAGCCCGCCATGTTCGTTCCTGCCGAACATGGCCAAAGCGTGGATGCTCTGCTCCAAACGGGCCGTGTTAACCCGAAGCTGTTTTTTTCCCAAGCAAAACACCTTCCTTAACCGCTATTCTCCCGTTTTTAATAACGGTATCAACAAGATTGACTGCGAAGTTATATTGAAGCATTTGATAATTAGAGGCGTTGAACAAAACGATATCCGCTTTCTTCCCGGCTTCGATGCTGCCGATTTGATCCGCTCTTCCAATCGCATGCGCCGCATTAATCGTCGCTGCTGCAAGCACCTCGGCTGGCGTCATTCGCATAGTTATGCAGGCAGCGTTCATGACAAACGGCATCGACTGGGTAGGAGATGAGCCGGGGTTGCAATCGGTGGAGAGCGCTACAGCTACCCCTTCCTCAATCATCGTTCGAGCCCTTGCAGGCTGCTCCATAAGGAAGAAGGCCGTCGCCGGCAATAGAACGGCAATCGTTTGACTGCCGGCAAGCTTGCGGATTCCTTCGTCGGATGCCTGCAGCAGATGCTCCGCGGAAACAGCGCCTACCTTAACCGCCAACTCGGCGCCGCCGGTATAAACGATTTCATCCGCATGGATTTTCGGCTTTAATCCATACCGTTTGCCGGCTTCGAGTATGCGTTCGGACTGCTTTACTGTGAACACCCCTTCTTCGCAAAATACGTCGCAGAACTCAGCCAGATTTTCACTCGCTACGAGCGGAATCATTTCATCGGTTATAAGACTGACGAACGCTTCGGGATTTTCTTTGTATTCAGCGGGAACAGCATGCGCTCCCATAAACGTGGATACCAGATCGACGGGATGAAGCTCATTCAGTCTGCGGGCGGCGCGCAGCTGTTTCAATTCATCCTCAACCGTCAAGCCGTACCCGCTCTTAGCTTCTACCGTCGTAACTCCATGCTGGAGTAAACGGTTCAGCCGCACACAGGATTGCTCAACCAGCTGTTCCAAGGTGGCCTCCCGGGTACTCTTCGTCGAGCTCAAAATTCCGCCGCCTTGTTTTAAAATATCGATGTATTTGACGCCCTGCAGCCTCATCTCGAATTCTTTCTCCCGGCTGCCTGCGAATATGAGATGAGTATGAGGATCCACAAGTCCGGGCGTGACCACTTTGCCCGCCGCATTTATTGTCGTAACGTTTCCCGTCACCGTATCCAAATAGTTGACTGCCTCGTCATCCGTACCTGCAAAAGCAATACGGTCATCAACTAAAATGACGCTGCCGTTCTCAATAATGCCCAGCTCAGATAAGTCCCGTCCCCGCTTCGGCAACTGGCTTGCCCCTTTAACGGTTACGACCTGATTCGCTGATTTTATATAAATAATCGATTTCGATTTCATTTCGCAGCCATCCTTTTCGTCTGAAATCCGGTGCACGCGGCGCTTTTATAGGCAAACGATACGTTTTGTTGTACTCCTATTATATGCCTCCATTTTCAGGTATTAGCAGTCTAATCACTTCCGGATATGCCACATACAATATAGTTATCATTTGGATTAGGGGCTTAGAAATTGATCCAGTTCAAAGTTGTGAAGAGGCCGGTCATTGCCATTACAGGCAGTGCGGGAAAAACAACGACCAAAGAAATGATGGCATCCATCTTACAAAAACAATGCAAGGTTTTTAAAACGAAATATAATAAAAATGCGCCTCTCGACATTGTCCGGCAAATAAAAAAATAAACGCCATGCATAAAGCGCTTGTCATGGAGTACGGGATGACTAGAGCAGGGCAAATCCGAAGAAGTTGTCAATTGCTTCAGCCTAATATTGGAATTGTCACAACGGTAGGTAATGACCCGAACTAAACACTTTTTAAATCAAAGCAAATTGCATAAGTATTTGAGGAATATTACCAAACCAAACTCCACAATACTGGTTAAGGGCTCTCATGAAATGAAGATGAGTCAAACCATCCGATTTTTAAGAAACACATTTCGAGGGAGGCCTAAACAATAAGAAAACCCGCCCTGGTTTGTGCCAGTGACGGGTTCCTTTTGTTGCACATCGGTACGATTGTTAAGCGGTGCTAAACCATAACTTTGCAAATATCGTTTGTGAATTCCACAGGATCGCTAATCGTCAATCCTTCGATCAGAAGGGCTTGATTGTACAGCAGGTTTGTATACAGATTCAGCTTCTCTTTATCGCTGCTATAGGCGGCTTTCAATGATTGGAATACCTCATGGTTGACGTTAATTTCAAGCACCTTGTCCGCTCTTACGTCTTGTCCGTTAGGCATGGCTTTCAATATTTTTTCCATCTCAATCGTGACTTCGCCCTCGGTGGACAGGCAGACAGGATGGGATTTCAAGCGCTTGGACGCTTTTACGTTTTTCACTCTGCCCGACAACAGGCTAGTCATATGTTCAAAGAGATCCTTGTTATCGTTCTCTTCCGCATCAGACTGCTTGTCACCCGCATCCGGTTCAATCCCCAAATCGCCGCTCGATACTGATTTGAACTCTTTCTCTTTGTATTTCGAGATCATCTTGATCGCGAACTCATCGATATCGTCGGTAAAGTAGAGAATCTCGTAGCCCTTGTCCGATACCAGCTCGGTTTGCGGGAGCTTCTCGATCCGTTCGATCGATTCGCCGGAAGCATAATAGATGTACTTCTGATCTTCAGGCATTCTCGATACATACTCGTCCAACGTGACCAGCTTCTTCTCCTTGGAGGAGTAGAACAGCAGCAGATCCTGCAGATCTTCTTTATTTATTCCGTAATCGTTATATACGCCGAATTTCAGCTGTCTGCCGAACGATTTGTAGAACTTTTCGTAGTTCTCTCTTTCATCCTTTAAAACGCTCAGCAGCTGACCCTTGATTTTGTTCTTGATGTTCTTCGCGATGAGCTTTAATTGTCTGTCATGCTGCAGCAGCTCTCTCGAAATATTAAGAGACAAATCCTCTGAATCGACCATCCCTTTCACAAAGCTGAAATAGTCGGGAAGCAGGTCTGAGCACTTGTCCATGATCAGCACGCCGTTGGAATAAAGCTCCAGCCCCTTCTCATATTCCTTCGTGTAATAATCGAATGGCGTGTTTTCAGGAATAAATAGAATAGCATTGTAAACGACGGCGCCATCGGCACTGATATGGACATGCTTAATGGGCTTATCGAAGCCG
The DNA here is from genome assembly GCF_003337375.1 of Paenibacillus prosopidis. GTDB lineage: Bacteria > Bacillota > Bacilli > Paenibacillales > Paenibacillaceae > Pristimantibacillus > Pristimantibacillus prosopidis. Next base: position 76,247 of record NZ_QPJD01000018.1, on the reverse strand, counting down.
TAACGTTTTTCAAAATAAAAATTTTCGTAGTCTTCAGGCGTCAGCTCATTTTTATTTCTCCGCCAGATCGGAACCATGCTGTTGACGGTTTGTTCTTCTTGATACTCCTCGAACTCATTTTCGCTGTCTTCCTTCGGCCGCTGTCCCTTCACATCCATCTTGATCGGGTAGCGAATGAAGTCGGAATATTTCTTGATGATCGCTCTTAAGCGATACTCTTCCAAATATTCATCATAGGAATCATCCTCGGTGTTCTCTTTGATGGTCAGGATAATCTCGGTACCCACCGAATCCTTCTCGCAAGGCTCAATCGTATATCCGTCTACACCCTTGGATTCCCATTTATAAGCCTCATCGCTGCCCAAAGGCTTCGTGATAACCGTAATCTCATCCGCTACCATAAACGCGGAATAGAAGCCGACACCGAATTGACCGATGATATTGTGTCCGTCTTTCGCCTCATTTTCGTTCTTGAATGCAAGCGAGCCGCTCTTGGCAATCGTCCCAAGATTATTCTCAAGCTCCTCCTGCGTCATGCCGATCCCCGTATCGGTGATCGTCAATGTTCTACGTTCTTTGTCGGCTGTCACTTTGATGTAATAATCTTCTTTGTTGAACACCAATTGGTCATCAGACAACGCTTTGTAATAGATTTTGTCAATAGCATCGCTGGCATTGGAAATGAGCTCTCTTAGAAAAATTTCTCTCTGCGTATAAATGGAGTTGATCATCATCTCCAGCAATCGTTTCGATTCTGCTTTAAACTCTTTTTTGGTCATGAGTGGAGCTCCTTTCAGATGGTCGAGGATTTAGCACTCCAACCATTTGAGTGCTAATTCTTCCTTTTATATAACATATTCTAATTTTTAATGTCAATATGGTGCTCTGTTTTTTTAGACTAATAATTGCGGTTTGTAATTCGGACCTCGGGTTCTAATCGTCTGAACTAAGCCCATTTTATATGGTCAAGTGCCCTTTTTCTGATTCCAGCATAATGTAGAGTATGCTAAAAAGGAGGAAAACCATGCAAAATCATCCTTATTTTCAACACCCGGCAGGTTCGCCGAAGTTTCATCCAACGCCGCAAAATAATGAATTTCAACCAAATAGCACTCTTCGCCCTCGTGATGACTATTTTCAAGCATCCCATTACACTTGGCACCACGATTCCGACCAAGACGATATCGATCCTGCAATGTATCAAACTCAAGAACACGATGCTGTTATGAAACAAGGGGTTCAGGGAGTTCAGGGATTTCAGGGATTTCAGGGAGTTCAGGGAGTTCAGGGATTTCAGGGAGTTCAGGGAGTTCAGGATGCCAGTCCTGATATGCATCACCCTTGGCTACACACTCATTCTGTCAGTCCAGCTATGACACATCCTTGGAATCCCCACGTTCATGATGTCAGTCCTACTATGTATAACCCTATGGGTCTGCACATTCATGATGTCAGTCCTGCTATGTTTCATCCTTGGGATCCTGACCACGATCCTCATCCGGAAGGGTGGGCACACTACTCTGTTGACTATCATTATGATTGGTACCAGCATTGGGATGATGATGATCAACGTGCTCAAGACTTCTATCCTGCCGGTTACAATCCGTGGCTTGACTACCGTTGGTAGAAACAAAACCCGCTAGAACTGAAAGGGCAGATCAAATGTGATAAACATTCAATCTGCCCTTTCGGCCCCAATTAGCGGCCCAAACTCCCCTCCAAACGGGGACACGCACGATACGTACCAACCGGAATTTGGATCAGGCTGGTTTTCCCTTGGGGAGTCATCTTGTAAATTTCATCACTCAAGTTTACATCAAATCCAAGGAGCGGGCGTCCCCCCATCTGAACGGCGGACGCCGCCAACAATAAACGTTGTACAAGCATTCCCGCCTCCATTTGTTGAATGCGGTAGCCTCGATAGCCAAGCTGCGAATGAAGATGGTTCCTATCCCCGCACACATGGAAGCAGAGCGGTACTTGGAACAAATTGATATTGTCGAGAGACATTCCATTCTGCAGCCATGATCTATGATCTCCGGGACGCAACTGCCGCAGCTCATGAGCAGTGCCGTCATAACGATAAGCGCCATCCGGAATGCCTTCAACGCCATAGAAACAACCATACAGGAAGACACGAGGCACGGGTTTCTCTCGTGCTCCATCCAAATCATTTTGATAAGAATAAGAAACCGCCGCCTCCTGCAGCAGAGCGGCCAAATGCGATATGGTGACTTGGTTCAAAACATAATTTGCCTCCGGTGAATGCCGCTTTCGGCAAACCGACGCCAAATCATACGACGGCCTGTTCACGCGGGGCAACACGATCGCACCGTCCTCCTCACAAAAAACGGCGTTCTCCTTTGCGGTCTGCCGAAACAATTGTACGGAGTCCAGCATAGACGCTTCATTCATCTCGGTCACCATCGGATATTCCGTAACAATCCGCGATCGGATGTAGTGATCATGCCGAACCGCTGTCAGCTCACGGCACAATTCGGACGATGAGATATCACTGTCACCGTCATTAGCAAACCAATTGACCGTTGAATCTGCCGATAACGGTATAACCGCATATACGCTCTCCTCCTGATCGGCAAGCCCGAGCAGGTGATTGACGGCCCGGTCAAGAAATTTGAAATACACACAAGGCGCAAATCCAAACCGTTTCGCCACTTCCAGCATCTGCCCGATCAGCACGCCGGCATCAAGCCCCTGCAGGCGATAGGAAAAGTTATTGTATTTAAAAAAATTTTTCCAAAACATGGTCGAAACAAAAGCGACGCCGAAACAATTTTGCACGTCGCAACGGTTTCCAAGTGTCTTGCCCAGATAGGAGTCAAAATTTCCTTCACGCAGCAAAATCAAACGGTGGTGCGCCACATCATAATGGTAGACACCGGCAGGCAAATCCTCGAGCTTAAGATACATATACAATTCACTCGGATATAACCCTCCGCCGGAAGGAACGGAGCGCCGGTACATTTGATGAGATATGCTCAGCGCTTCCTCAGCGGTATCCGCGGCTAATAAGGACTGGCTCATTTGCACGAGTCCGAATACGTACCAGAGAAAATGGCCGATTACCCGAAGATCCGGCTTCACGGGCGCTTCCCTTCCGCTTTCGAGCGTCAGCGGCACCTCCGCGGACAGCGGAATGGCCGGCATCCGGCGATAGAGCTTATATGGAAGCGGCGCATCCTCCCAATCCGCCTCCCAATCCGGGGGTTTGGCCTTGTCCGGGTCAAAATGCAGATGGTTTAAAAATGCCTTCAGACTCATCATTCTCCCCCTTAAGATTACATAAAGGCTAGAGCTTATGGGAACGGGTGCGGGTGCGGATTGAGCTCTTCAGGCGTCAGCGGTTCTTTCACATATCCGAGTACCACCGGCACCTTTAACACCCTCTCCAGCCCACTCAAGCGGATTAGATGTTGTCCGAACGTCATCGGCAGCATACCCGGAATCAATACTTTTACACAATGCAGTCCGTTGCGCAGGGTCTCCGGAGTCGTCTGATCCACAACGATCACATCCAGATTCAAACGGCGGAAGACCTCTAGGAACGACTTCAGATCATCGGTTAGATCGGCATTCCTGACGCTGCGTTTAAATTCCTCGTCAAACGTTCGCAGCGGACGATTTTCATCCAATAAAAATTGCAGGCGTTCCTCCGCTTGCGGCAAACTGTACAGCATGGAATGGTCCTCCATTTGCCGCACCTCGAAAGGATCGTGGAGCATTCTTTCATATTGCTCCCGGTTCTCCTCGAATTTCTCGTTAGATGTCAGCAGCATACCCGCAACCTCGTGGATTGCGCTTTTCACCGCCCTTACAGGATCCGGGCTGGCTCCGGCCGCACAAATGAGGTTCACTCCCTTTTGCGTCCTGTTTTTCGCCAATACCCATACGCATGGAATCCCGTGCTCCATTGTCGAGTTAAACAAATGCACATCATATCCCGTCACCTCCTGCAGACGCTCAACCATTAAACTCAGTTCAAGGTCGCCGGCTGAATACGGGTCAAGGCGCGGAATAGGCAGCTGCGCATACCAGGTCAAGAGGAACGAATCGCGTTCAACTACTTCCAAAATGCCATAAAAAATGGCTTCCTCCAAACTGCCGCCTAATGCGCATCCGTTGGAAGTTTCATAGACAAAACCATGGCCGCAGCCCGAACTGTAGTAGGCGAGAAGCTCCGGGACAAGAATCGGACGTTCCTGCAAAAACGAATAGCCCCACACCCAGTCGATTGACCGGTCGGGATCAAACGGCTTGAACGGAAAATCTGGCCGTTCATACTGTTTCTCCTCGTGTACGCCTACCTGAACGGGGTTCAGCGCACGGTCTTTCAAATTACGGAAACTATCGTGGACTACCGTCCGTTTCCCGCGGGGAGATAGACCGCAGTAACGCTCCAAGCCCTCCAAAATGGCCGTCAGTTCGCTATCCGCATAGGAATTAGTCCGGCCTGCGCAGCCCTCATCCCCCCCGAACAACGGCAGGTTAATACTCGAATCGGCAAAGGGCGACACAAGGTCAAGCAGTTTCCCGTTCAAAAAGCCCGTACGGGCATCCAGATACTCTTTGGCCAGAACGCCCTTAAGTTCATCCATTGGACGGCTGCGGTAACTATCGGGGCTGATCTTCGGGCTTGGTTGAAGTGAAATACGGGCCGCTATCTCAGAATCGTCGGGCAATTGGCTGCAGACCGGACACAGCGGATCAGGCAAAAAGAAGTGGCGCGAGTTCTTCAGGGTTTGAAGATTGATCAAAAACAACTGACCTTCCGTATGAGCATGCCTGCCCTCCAGTACCTTCCCGGCCTCCGCCACAAGCAAATGAGCCACCTGCAAAAGTCCTGTACGAGAAGCCCATACGTCATGGGGCAATCCCTTGTGCTCCGGCAACCTCTGCTGCAGCTCCCACATTTCCTTGCGGTCGCTTCCTGCCATTAGTCGCCGATTGTCCGCGCATTGAGAGCAACCGGACATCCCCGGGCGAACAAGCGGCCCAATTACGCCCTCGCCAAATGAAACAAAGCCGCGAAGCCAAGGGGTTCCGGTCTGCTGAAACATTTCTTCCGCCAAGTGATGAATGGAAGGATCCCACGCATCGTTCAACACCAGCGCCATATCCGCCTCTTTCGGTACTCCTGATGCGAAATCGGCCTGTCGAACGAGCTGGTATTGGGTAGACAATTCCTTGCATACAAAGTCCGTGAGCAGCCCTTCTCCGATTACCGCCACGGTTCCGCTCATCGGCGCTCCTCCTCTCGCAGCGACACGCCAAAGACTCCCGCCAGTTCCTCTTTTAAAAACGGTTCGGAAGCCAGGTCACAGACCAGAAGCCGCTTGTGATTCCGTTTCAATACCTTCAAGGCGGACCGCAGAACCTTCCCGTGTCCAGACTCTTCACACGATGGGATCACAATTTTCTGAGGCGCCTCTTTCTCCGCTTTAACAGATGAAATCGTAAGGACTTGCTCCCTATGGTAAACCGGATTATTTTGAGCCTTCAGCAGTGCTTTCTGCAACGCCTTCCGCAGCGCCAATGTCCGATTTAAGTCGATACTGCCATGCCAACAATTGTTTACACCGACCCATACTACAGGGAAGCCCGACACATCCTCACCCAAGCCGATTACCGGCGCTCCCTGCATCGTAGTCAAAGCACGCAAATAATAACGGCAGCGTTCATCTTCTACCGCACTCAGCTGTACACAAAATACAGAAGGGTTGCGTGCGTCCAGCCGGCTGTCCAGTTCTTCGGCTAAACACTTTTGCAGTCCGCGGCATACGCCTTCCGCAACCGTTTCGCCCGCTCCGACACCTGTGGTTCCGAACATTCGCGTTACGTACGCTTCGATCCCGGACAGACCCGCCTCACGCCGCGCTTCCATATGCGTCTGACCGTTACAGATGATCTCCGGGAGCAGCACAGCGGGTCCTTCCGACAGCGGATCGGCTGCCTGCACGCGGCATTGAGAAAGAGGAAGCTGCTTTATATCCCCTTCCTCCCAAATATGGAAAATACCCGTTTCCGCCGATGTCAACTGGCTGAAGTAAGGAATCAGTCCGTTCGATTCCTTTTTGACCGAGCTCTGCTCGAGCTGAAAATCGAAATCTTCTACCCATTCGGCTGCAGGACTTCCATTCACAAGCGGATGCGGCAGGAACGGTCTCCAGTCACTTTCCAACGTTTCCAGATCGAGCAGGAACAGTTTATTTTGTAATTCCGATACAGTCGTGCCTGTAGCTGTTTTTAGCCATTCAAACACGATGACGTTCGCAAGCATCGCTTCCGCCGTGGAGGAGACGGTATGCAGCTGAGGATCTTTGCATAGCGCGGAAAGGTGTACGCGGCGCCATGCCGATTCTAAGCAGCCTTCCGAATCCGGATGCACCAAGGGCCCAGCCAGACCCGCCTGCTGCATAAATATGGCGGGAATAAGTACCTTCTTCTCCTCTCTGCAAGCCGAGTGAAGGGCCCTCAGTTCCGCGACGCCGCTCTCCTGCGACACATACAATATCGAATCAAATGGCCGCACGATCTCACGCCAAAAAATGTCCCCTTCCTGCGGCAGACTGATCTCCTTCACCTTTACCTCAGGGTCCGTTTTACGGGCATGCGCCACTAGTTCCGTTAGACGCTGCCGGTTCGTCGCTGCCGGATCCGTGACAAGCATGCGGAATTGAGGCAATCCGGATTCCAACAAAGCCGCAATGAGCGAGACAAAAAACGAACCGGAGCCGACCGCGAGCACTTTGGCCTCACGATAAGACTGAAATCGGTGCGCGCCTGAACCGCCATTGGTATCCAAAAATTCAATTTGAGAAGCATACTTCTTGAGAATCTCATCCGGCAATTGATGCGGACGGTCTTGGCTTACGTCCCGAACAAAGCCGTTTGCGTGCAGTACTTCCGCGATTTCATACACCCGTTCCCGGTATTGGTCCGGTAATCCGTCCGTCAAATCCTCCAACGTGTATTCCCCGTTGAACACCGGTATCAATTTATCAATCCACTGGTCAATCGCGGTGCCTTCCATGCGGAACGAGCCTATATTGTTGCGAAAATAGACGCCTCCTTCCGGAGAAGGGAGAAAAAACGTATCCCCTTTCACTTTCAGACGCATAGAGGGATTCAAATCCATTCCTCCTTCAGGTTTTACTTTACGCAAAACCCTCTTCTTAAGCATAAACGCATCAATTTCTCTTAATGGTATGTATGGCTATTTGTCCCTCATTCCAGAACTTATAAAGAATAGCCCCTGCCAGCAGAGCCGCTTGCAGGGGCACCTCTTATCTCATTCAGAAAATTAGCCGCCGCAGCGTGCACAGCTTCCGCATCGGGAACAATTGCTGCAGCGTGCACAGTTGTGGCTGCATCGGAAGCAGTTGCTGCACCGGAAGCAGTTGCTGCAGCGGAAACAGTTCGCGCATGAGAAACAATTTGCACAAAAACCTATGCAGAATCCAATGCAAAAACCAATGCACAGCCGCGAATCATTAGGATCATTTTGGCCTTGACCCGTGGCCTGTGTCATCCCGCTCGCATTGAATTCGCCAATTGACAGATTTTGAAGATCCTTTTTGAAATCATTCATTTTTATAACCTCCGTTTAATATTCCTTACTTTTAAGCACACTGGACTGGTCATGATGCCGAATATCGACAAAATATACATATGAAATTTGCTCCGCTAGTGTTCCTAGTACAAACACCTATAAATGAACCTCAACTAGTCTTTTTTACTTGGCTATTACCTCGCGCGCAAACAACAAAAAAAAACCGACGCTAAATGATGCGTGAGCGTCGGTTTTTAAAATCAAATCATATCAATGCAATATCCGGCTTAAAAATAATCGCGTACGCTCTTCCTTCGGATTGGACAGCACTTCCTCAGGCGAGCCCGTCTCAATGATTTGTCCTTTATCCATAAAAATAACCCGATCTGCGACTTCACGGGCAAAGCCCATTTCATGTGTAACCAGCGCCATCGACATACCTTCCACAGCCAGCTGCTTAATAACCTGAAGCACCTCGCCTACAAGCTCGGGGTCCAGCGCCGACGTCGGCTCATCGAACAGCATAAGCTTCGGCTGCATAGCCAATGAGCGAGCAATCGCGACACGCTGCTGCTGTCCGCCCGACAGCTGACTCGGATAGGAATTCAGCTTATCCCCCATCCCTACCTTCTCCAGCAAGCTGGCTGCCAGCTCCCGGGCCTGCACCTTATTCATCTTCTTTACCCATGTTGGGGCTTCCATTACATTTTGGACGACGGTCAAGTGGGGAAACAAATGAAACTTCTGAAATACCATTCCGATTTCGGTACTCAATTGACTCTGCTTCTGCTTCAGAATGGATTGTCCGTTAAACAGGATGTCGCCGGACTCAATCTTCTCCAATCGGTTGATGCAGCGCAGCACCGTACTTTTGCCCGAGCCGCTCGGCCCTATAATAACGACCTTTTCGTTGTGCTTAATCGACAAATTAATGCTTTTCAATATATGGTTATGTCCGTAAAATTTATCAACGCTTTTAAATTCGATCATGCGCGCTCAGCCCCTTCTCCAGTCGGTGAGCAACAGCCATCAGCAAGGAGTTTATGACTAAATAGATGAAACCAATAATCGTGTACACCTCAAAGCTGCGGAATGTCGTCGTAATGATCGTCTCACCCGTGCGGAACAATTCCGCAATCGTAATCAAAGAAACCATCGATGAATTTTTAATCGTCGTAATAAATTGGTTAACGAGTGGCGGAATCATAATTTTGCTTGCTTGAGGACCAATAATACGAATCATGCTGATGGACTTGCTCATCCCGAGAGAACGCGCCGCTTCCATTTGCCCCTTGTCGATTGCCTGTATGCCGGAGCGGACAAGCTCTGTACAGTATGCTCCCGTGTTTAAGGCTAGTCCGAGTATACCCGCTTCGAACGGCTCTAACTGAATCCCCAGCTGCGGGAGACCAAAGTATAAAATAAACAGCTGCACCAGCAACGGCGTCCCTCTGAAAATCCACGTATACGCAAAAGCAATATTTCGCAGCAGCTTCGATTCCGATACCTTGCACAGCCCTCCGGCAATACCAAGCAGCAAACCGATCACAAGGGACAAGATAGAGAGCTTTACCGTCATCCATGCACCGTCTATAAAAGCTGGCAGGAAAGGCATTACGGTTGAATAATCCAGATTCATAACTGATCCTCCCGAGATTCCTTTAGTATTACTTCAGCCATTTATTAAACGTTTCTTCTGCAGCTCCGCTATCTTTAAACTCTTTTATGACTTCATTCGCAACCGCGAGCAGCTCGCTATCTCCCTTTTGCACCCCAATACCCAGATCGGCGTGAACGAAAGGCTCTCCAACCAGCACAAGCTTATTGTCCGGGTTTTGCTTATTATAGCCAAGCTGATTCAGATAGTCGTTAAAACCGATGTCCAACCGGCCCAGTGACAAGTCCAGCAAGTATTCAGGATTGTCCTTGTATGCCTTAATCGTCAATTTCGTGCCTTTCGCGACCAAATCATTAGCCACCTTCTCACTCGTTCCGCCCGCTTTAACGCCGACCGTCTTCCCTTCAATGTCGTCCATGCTGTTGACCGAATCGTCATCCGCCCGCTTAACAAGGGATACGCCAGTTGCTAAATACGAGTCGGACATATCAATGACCTTTTTTCGTTCATCGGTAATGTACATGCCGGCAATGACCATGTCCGCTTGTTTGTTTTGCAAGGTCGGTATTAATGCAGTAAACTGCATATCGACCCACTCTACAGGAACGCCCAGCTTCTCTCCGATTTTGTTGCCGAGGTCGATATCGTAGCCAATAAGCTTGTTGTCCGGATCGCGAAATTCGAACGGATAATAATTGCCTGTAGCGATAATAAGCTTGCCTCGCTTTTTGATTTCCGCGATTCTTCCCGTTTCCTGGGCACCTGCCCCCGCTTCAACACTCTCCGGTTTCTTATCCGCACCGCATCCAGACAGCACCATAGTCAACAGCAGAATAGCCGCCATAATGATTTGACCCGTCGCTTTTGTTCTCATATTATCCCATCCTTCTATTAAAATTTAGTTTTACATAACTTTTGGTCGGTTAATTCTACATCAAGCAATCTAGAATCAAACAATCTAGAATCAGCAATCTAGCAATCTAGTAATCCAGCTCCCCCAGCATCTATTATCACCTCAACGAATTTAATGTTATGTTTCATAACATATATTCAATGTACATTCACATATTACAGTCTGCTACCCTCTAAATCAATGTATAACCTAGCTGAAAATACTTTTTCTTATTGTTTAATGTGAACAAATATAACATAAACGTTTCATGATTTTATAACTTCTTTTGATGGATAGAGAGCATTTTGTAACGGGAAAACATCCCGTTAATTATTCAATTTGAACGATATATAATCATATAAATGGAAAACCTCCCGTTAATATTATCCGATTCGCTCAATGATCATAAAAACCACGATTTAGATGGAGGTTTTCCCGTTAGAAAAAATCCTCCCGATTTCGTAAACAAATTAACAGGAGGATTTCCTTATAAGTAAGGGGCCACTACCGATTCTGGAGCGCTCTGATGGACTTACCAAACAACAAAAAGGGCTGTCTCAAAGGTTTAAGAACCTTAGAGACAGCCCCTTGGCTGCTTTATTTTGGTGGAGAAACGAAACGGATCCATGAGCTAGCATACAAGGACATCAAATTCGTTATTTGTCCGTTTCTCCCTTCTTTTAAGGTATTTACGGACATCGAATCCGTTATTTGCTGCAAAACGGTTATTTTCGGCGTATTCTAAGGTGTTTGACGGATCTGATGTCCGCATCCCCTCAAGCTAGCGGAACCCTAAGACTCATTCAAGGTTATTTCTCGGCTTGTTAGGCTTCACCTTTTTCATATCAACGATATATGCCGGCTCGACTACGCCATTATTGGCTATGTCATAGACATACACTTCAACCGGTTTAAGCCCGGGTTTAAGCGGGACCTGAACGCTAAAGCTGCCATCCGGGGCTATAACGCCATCCGCTTGAACCCAGCCTCTGTCATAGTATAATGCGGCAACCCCGATAGCCGAATAATCGCCAAACAGGTCAATCATAAAATCACTTTTAATCTGTCCGGTAATCGTTCCTATGCCATTCTGGGAAGTAACAGCCGGATTATCCAATGCCGAGACCGGCGCGTTCACATCAATTACAAAAGGAGATGCCTGTTCCTCAAGCGGTGTAACTGACGTTTCATCTCCTACCCAAGGAATGATGACATAAAAGCCTTCCTCTAATGGGGCCGAACCTGCGTCATTCGTTACTATACCGTCCCAGGCTTCAATGATATAGCTTCCGGGATCGATGCCATCGTCAGCCGCTGCAATGGTTCCTTTCCACTGTGAAGTGACGGCATCATAAACATCCAAAGAGAAATAGGGTGAAGCCAAATTTACTTTAAATGCGATATCCGCAGTATCCGTCACACCGTCACCATTTGGAGAGAAGAAAAGGGGGTCCAGCGTTACATCGGATATAGCATCCGGTATATCCGCCTCGCCAACATACACGGCGAATGGAACCTGCAGGGTATGCCCTTCTCCTTCTGCTGCGGTCAATACAATTTCACCTTCATAACGGCCGTCCGCCGCATTCGGATCCACTTGCAAGGTTACGTCAAAAAGAGTCGAGCCTCCGGCGTTTACTGCCGCGTTAGCTTGGCTGGCTGTGATGCTGCCGGCGGAAGAACCGTGCCATGTCGTAGTGATCGCGTAAGAGGAAGCGGCTCCGGCAATATCTTTTACGGTAATGGTTCTCGTATCAAGCGCCCCGGCATCCTTCTGTCCGAAGGAGATGCTCCCTGTAAAATATGGCATGCTCTCCCCGTTTGGCACCGCGTTGGTTGCTTGTTCCACCATAGCTACCGCCTTCGCTTCAAGGGTATTCCCGAGGTCTGCTCTGCCTGCTCCTTGTACCATATGCGAATAGCGCTGGCCATCACGGTCGGCCAATTCGACCGCGTTATTCATCAATACGGACTTTACTTCGAACGGATCCATCGAGCTGTCCTTCTGTAATAACAGCGCGGCGGCTCCGGCAATATGAGGACTAGCCATACTCGTTCCTTGTAAGTCGGCGTAGGCATCCTCATAGTTTCCATCAAAAGCAGGAACCGAGGAACGAATCCCCACGCCAGGCGCCGAAATATCCGGCTTGATCGTTAGCCCCGGCAAAGTCGGTCCGACCGAACTGAATTCCCCCATTAAATCCTGCTCAAGTTCAATGCCAAACGTAAAGGGATAGGACTCGACCGTATCGGTTTTAGCTTTGAGAGCGAGTCCATCTTCTTGCGAAATGCTCATAGTTGGAACATAATTGCCCTCTTCTCCTAAGGTGCCGCCAAAGTTTCCGGGTTCATTGTTATAAATAATAACGGCGACAGCACCAGCTGCCTGCGCATTCAATGATTTCTCGGCAAAAGAGATAGAGCCGCGGGAGATTAATGCCGCTTTGCCAGTCAAATCCTTTCCTTCAAAATCCGCAGAAGTGCCTAACCCGGCAAATACAAGATTTAAGGCTCGACCTTGCAAATCTCCGAGTTCCGGGGAAAATGCCATAATGCTCGCATAAACCTTCTCTATTCCGTCTGCTTGTATAGTCGGAACGTTAAGCGGAGGCGAAGAAGCGCCGACAGAAATAGCCATGTCCGCCGATGCCGGGGAACCGACCGTATAGGAATTGGGTCCGTCGTTTCCGTTCGAGGTTACGGCAACAACCCCGCCGAGCATAGCGTTATTCAGCGCAATGGAGGTGGCATCATACTGATCGTTAACGCTGCTCCCTAGGGATAAGTTAATGACATCCATCTCATCCAGCACGGAGCGCTCTATAGCGGCTATAACATCCTCCGTTGAACCTGTACCGCCAGGCCCGAGAACGCGATACGCATATATATCCGAGCCATACGCCACGCCGCGGACCCAACCTGTCCCGCTGCCGGGATTGAGAGGATCTCCCCGGCCGGCAATCGTACCCGAAACGTGGGTACCATGGTCCGTATCTGCTTCCGGATCGTCCGGATCCGGGAGCGTCTCCATCGGATCGGTATCATCATCCACAAAGTCGTATCCCCCTTTATAAGCGGATGCTAAGCTTGGATGATGATAATCGATTCCCGTATCCAGTACGCCGACCTTAATTCCGGTTCCGTCGAAGCCAAGATCCCAGTAGAAATCGGATCCCATAAAAGGCGCGCTTTCATCCATATTCGGAGTGATACTATCAATTGGAGACACTTTAAATTCTATATTCGGATAGATGGCCTTTACTCCTGGCAGCGTTAATAGGCTGTCCACTTGATTGGCAGGTATCTTTAAGGAGTAGCCGTTAAATACATGTTTGTATTGTCTCTTCGGCTTTGTTTTTATTTTTGCCAAAGCTGCAGCGAAATCGGTTTGTTCTGCTGATAATTCACTTTGATAAGCCGCATCGGATTTCTTTAGGCCTTTCTTTACTTTCACTTGATAAACGGAAACGGGGTCAGTCTTTAGCTCCACAATGACATCGATTGGTTCCGTGCTGTCCAAAGCCGGGACATAATTTTGCGGCTTGATCGTCTGAGATATAGTAGGATTATTAGTGCTGCTTGCCTGTTGTTTCATCGCTTCCAATTTTGATGAATGATCGAATGGTGAAGCTATATTGGCCGAAGGCAGTGACAGATGGTCTGCTTGCAGGGAAGAATGCAGGAGCTTTGCTTCAGCAGCCGTTCCTGCTGCAGGGGAAGTGAGAGAAAATACGAGAGCGAACAGGAATGAAAGGGCCAACCATTTTTTTCGAAATATTGCTTTGTACATCTTATCCCTCCAATACCATTTTTCTAAAAATAAACGCGGCCTTTACTTAACCGATCCGTACGTCCCCCCTTTCCCCTATCGGCGTGTAATGTTTTTAGTGTAAATGATGAATTTTAAATAATTTGTTGAAATCTCTGAAAATTGAAAAATAAGTAGATTTTCCTATAATTTGGAGCGTCGGTTCCGACAAAAAAAGCCCATTCCCAAATGAGATGGACTACTACTTATAGCTGATACAAACGACCTTAAGGCCTGCTAGGTGTAAGCCAGTTATAAACTTCTCTGAAGCTATGCCTGAGGTTATCGTAACTTAAAAATTGATAATCAATAAAATCCAAATATTTCAAAATCCGCTTCCGCTGCAGCCTGTCGTTATTATTTTGGAGCCAACGCTTTCTTTTAACCGGGAGTTCCTTTATGTTGTCTAACATCGGATACGACTCATAAACAATGGATAATGTCCGTACGAGCCTTTTTCGCGTTTCATGGGCCGAGGCATCTTGAAAAAGAAGATCATAGTTTAGGCTATCTTTTAAAACATAGATCAATTGGATGATATCGATAAAATATTTAGGGGATTGTAAATTATGTCTCCACCCGTGCAGACAAATCATGTAGAAGGTATGGTAATCCGATAATGCCATAACATAGTCGTATTGTTTAAAGGGGACCGCATTATTCCAAAATGGTTCAATCTCAAAATTAGAAGTGGTTTCTTTTACGATATTCCAGTGGATTTCTACCGTTAAAGGAATAACGGCCCCTGGTATCCGTTTGCTGAAGCATAAATGAAAGTGGGATGGAATCGGCTCTTGCTCGATCTGAAAGCCCAAAGCTATAACACAATCGACCGCGCGCCCGACATCTTCTTTTCTAACTAATAGATCAATGTCCGAAGTCCCTCTTGCGCCAATATGACCAAAATACTTTTCAGCGAAATAGACTCCTTTTAATGGGATGACGTTCAGCTGGATCGTCTCAAACCTTTGCAGGATCCGGTCGGTTTGATTTTTAATAAACAAATTCAGGTGCAGTGCTTCGTTATAAACGTTTTTCAGCCTTTCCCGGAAAAACAATGGCGTATCTTCAAGACGGCCCTGTTCTTTTAATAAATGGTAGATTTGAGAAGAGACCGCATATGCTTCAATTTCCTCAATCGCTTGCCTATAAAACTCTACATCTTCTGTTAAGCTGCAGCTCCGATCATACAGTGCTTTTAGAAGTTGATTGATCAACTATTCTCTTCCCTTCTATTGATTAAGCATTCACGGCCAAAGGATTAGCCGCGCTTGACTGATTGGGAACCCGCGTTTTATTCAGCTCGCTGTACAGCCCCTTCTCATGGATCAACTCATGATGCTTCCCCATTTGGACGATCTTTCCTTGATCCAAAACAACGATGACATCAGCATGCTGAATCGTAGATATTCGATGGGCAATAATCAGTGTCGTACGATTTTTCATTAATTGGTCTAATGCATCCTTTACTAAAAATTCCGTTTCACTGTCTAAAGCAGAAGTGGCTTCGTCTAATAATAGGATGGGAGCATCTTTGAGGATGGCTCTTGCAATCGATATTCTCTGTCTTTGTCCGCCTGAAAGCTTTACCCCTCTTTCCCCAATTTCCGTATCATATCCTTTAGGAAGAGCTGTAATAAACTCATGAATATTGGCGCTTCTTGAGGCATTTATCATCTCCGCTTCAGAAATGCCCGGACGTGCCAGCATTAAATTATCTCTGATCGTTCCGCTAAACAAAAAGGTTTCCTGTGGCACATAAGCAATCGAGTTTCTTAGCTCGGAGAGGGTAATATCTTCTACTGAAGTATCGTCTATGCGAATAGAACCCGATTGGCATCTATAAAATCCTTGGAGCAGATTAAATAAGGTTGATTTCCCCGCTCCGCTTGGACCGACAAAAGCTACGACCTGACCCTTTGGAATTTGCAAATGAAAATGCTCAAACACATTTTTTTGTCCATCATAACTAAACGTAATATCATGGAATTGGATACGATTATGCAGAAGCGGCGTTGGAGCAAAGGAAGGAAGCTCTTTGGAATCCCTGGGTTTATCGAGCAGATTGATTATACGTTCTATCGCTGATAATGCTCTTTGATAGCTTGCCCATTGTCCGGCTAGACCCGTAAGGGGATTGACCATACGGCCGACAAGCGTAATAAATGATAATAAGGCGCCAATCGTAATGACGTTTCCGGAAACAAAATAGGCTCCCACAATGAAACTGACAAGATAGGCGGTTGCCCCAACAGCCTCACCTCCCGCGTAGAACCAGCCCCGCAGCTTAGCATCCTTTAGCTCTAATGAATAAAGGTCTTGATTCATACGGTCATATTTTGTAAAAAACAGCTTCTCTAACGTAAATGAGCGAATGACCACAAAGCCGTGAAACGTGTCGTTAAGACTTTTATTAATGCTGCTGATCAGTTTATGTATAAGACGGCTATTATTTCGAAGTAATAACCCGAATACAGCACCGCCAATAATAGCAACAGGAACAACTAATAGACTAAGTAAGGACAGCTTCCAGCTAATTTGTACCAAGTAAATGAAGGATGCGATCGAGATAACGGGATACCTGATTAAGTTGATTAATCCCCTGCCTACAATTCCATCCACATTATGGATCTCATTCGTAAAATGGGATAATAATTCGCCTGAATGAAGATTCGATACATGGTTTCCCGGCAAAAGTAAAATATGTTGATATAAGTCCAAATTCAGATCTTTTTTCACTGCGTTAACGGCTATGGTTTCCAGATACGTATCCATGAAGTTTGTAGTAATACTCGTTGCAGTTAAACCGACTCCAATAAACAGCAGCCCCTTGAGACGGTCAAAATCACGATGAACCGCCGCATCGGTTAATTGGCCAATAAACCATGCAAATGCCAGTATTAATGAAATATCGATCACCATCAGCAAAAATAAGCTTATATAGGCCTTTTTATGCTTCAGGATATAGGGCTTTAATAAGTGATACGTTCTTTTCATTTCCTTTGTAGACATATATGGTTTTAAATCAATTTTTTTCGCTGCTCGTATAAATCTCATTAGGACACCTTCTATTCAAGTAAGCTCTTAGAAAGACAGTCAGGATCGGGAACAGAAGAATCATTTGGCTCCAAACATGAACAGATAAGCTCGGCAGCTTGATCCGGTACTTTCCTTTATTTATTGAAGTCAGCTTGCCGATCAGCTGTTCTTGACCGACAGGTTCATCGGCACCAAAATTCGTGTCGCCCTTTAGCCGGTAGGTAACCTGCTCATTTAACGATTCGACAGACAGTAGGCGATGAGCAACCAAGCTGCCCGATAAAGTATGAAACAATATAATTTCACCTTTTTTCAGCTTCATCGCTTCACATGGAACAAATCGGCAAATATTGCCTTGTTTGATAAGGGGATACATGCTTGTGCCTTCCGCCGGAAGCTCTACCCATCCCTGTTTCCTTATAACCTCTTTAATCAAATAACAAGCGGTTAGATTAGCTGGCATGCCGGATTAATCCGCAATCCATTAAATGAGTTACAAATTGCTCAATATCCTGCTCGATGGATTCGTCCTCTACTGCATAATGAGTTTGAACGGTTTGAATCATTTGCCGGATCGTGCATGGCTCATGCAGCAGCGACCAGCAAAAACTCCCAACCTCATTAAGAGTCGTCACCATAAATGCATCTGCATTTAAGATAACGGACTCCCCGTCAAGCTCCAGCACCTCGAATTTTTCCTTGTGAATATAGCTTGCCATTAGGAAATCAGCTCCCAAAAAGTATTGTTCTTTTGAAAATGCAGCTCATAAACCGGAATTTCATTCACGACTAGCTTTAAAAGACGCAAAATCTTAGTCGGCTCCTCCGCCCTATAGGACCAAAAAAACACTTTGTCCGTCATTTGCAGAAGGGCCTCGGCTTTCTTTAGCTTCAACCTTTTATTGGATCGTGACTGTTCTAATAGTTGAATGCTGGCTAATGGACAGTTTTCATGATGATCCGTTGACTGAAGCTCGCTGCGAAACGGTGAATTAAAAACCGTAATGCTTTCTTCGGTGATTTTCAAGATCGTAGCTTCGTCTGACAAAAGCTTTCTAGGATAAGATAATTTAGCGGCTGTTGATTTCCCGGCACCGGAATGACCCATGAAAACATGCGCCCGGCCCTCTTCTATCACACAGGAGGAATGGATTAAAAGTCCCCAGTTGTGATGGACGATAAATGAACTGTACAGATTCATTAGGGCATGCTTTAGAGCTAATTCATCATGAACGGCGACTGTCGCCTGCTTATAATCATCGTCCACTTGGATGGAATAATCGGCTCTTAGGAAAGAGATTTGATTACCTTCTTTTAAAATATGAACCTCATAATCAACAAAAGGGGTTCCGTAGCCATCTTCCAAGAGGATAGCTAAATCCGGTTGACACTCAAATGAATGATCAAAATATTGAAAATGTGTTTTGAGCATATGTATAACATCACCGGAAGCACACATAACTTGCATGAAATGCTCGCCAATTTTTAGCGTTAACTTCTCCATTTTAAAACCCCTTAAACGAATTAATTCGGGCAGAGAGGTCTTTAGAGTATCGACCCTGACCTCTCCTCGGCTACGGAATAATCATTTCTTGTCTTTTTTCGGATTATAAGGTTCATGTGGATAATTGTCCCCATTGCTTTTTCCAGGATCGCCTGAAACGGGTCCATGTCCTTTATTCCAACTTTGAGACGTTTCAAAGCGA
The DNA here is from genome assembly GCF_003337375.1 of Paenibacillus prosopidis. GTDB lineage: Bacteria > Bacillota > Bacilli > Paenibacillales > Paenibacillaceae > Pristimantibacillus > Pristimantibacillus prosopidis. Next base: position 57,614 of record NZ_QPJD01000018.1, on the reverse strand, counting down.
ATCGGTTGATGCTTTAAAACCTTTGGCGCATGGTAAGCCGGCTTTTGCATTGTATCACCTCCATTCGCAATTGTTCCTTATAACGAACAATAAGATAAAAAAAAGGAGCACTGATCTGATTGTTTCAGTGCTGTAGTTACAAAACCACATCTTTTATTATACAAGAGAATTCGTTCTTTTTAAAGAACAAAATTTCGACTAATTCAAAGGAATGCTGATTTCGAAACTAATGGCCTTTTCATCCACTAACCTAACGGAGAGATTGCCGCCATATAGGTTAAGCTTCTGTTCCACAACGGCAAGACCGATTCCGCGGTCCCCTTTTTTGGTGCTGAACCCAAGCTTTGTGAAATTAGAAATATCCGCCGGATGAAGCGGCTTGGAGAGCGGATTTATTATTTTAAACTGAAAAACGCCGTTACTGGCCCGTCCCTCCAGCCCTATACGCCTATATTCATCTGCCACCAGCTTCGTTTCTTCAATGGCATTATCAATTAGATTTCCCATAATGGTAACGATAGCAATGGATCTGACTCCCAGCACCTTTCCTATGTCGCCGAAGTTAATATCCGTTTTGATGTCATGCGCCATGCAGGAGGAAAGCTTTGATTGGAGAAGCGCCACGATAGCAGGTTCACCGATTCGCATCAAATGGCTGACCTCCTCAATATCAAATTGAATGCCGTTTATGTATTGATTTGCTTCTTCCAGCTTGTTCAACTTCAATAGAGAGAGAGCAACTTGGGCGTGGTTCAAAAAGTCATGACGCTGCCCGCGGACGATCGTGAACATATCGTGAATTTCTTTGATATACACCTCTTTGGTCATCTCAACCACTTCGGTCTTCGTCCGGCTAATGACATGCAGTACGAAGAAAAAAACGGCGATGGAGGCGATACACAATAGGATAGAAGCAGTAATGACAGCTGACTCGGGCAACCCGAAAACTCCATTGGTGATGACGACTACGAGAGCGCAAAATTGTAAAACAAAAAAAAGAATCAGCGCGGGAAAGCTCGTGTTCCGATGCTCGGCCACATAAAGGGAGATAGGGACGCCGACATGAACCCTGCGTTTATCGAGATAAAAGAGCAAAAATAGAATACCGAGCAATAACGGGTCCACAATAAATAACCAAATATATAAATGGCTAAGCAAGTACTCTCTGGAAACGAACATGGTGAGGATAGAGCCTGCAATGCTTTCCAAAGCCACGTATATCAATAAAGACAGCACAGAGGCTTTGAATAGCGCTAACCACCTCAAACGGAAGAAGAATGCGCCGAAGATAACAAGAAAAGAAACAAGAAAGTTCACAAGATGATATTGAAGCGGAAGAAAATTAAAGCTGATAGCGGCATATATAGAGCTGACAAGAACAAAACCAATTGCGCTTTTCAAATTCCGCTCCGTTGTCCTGCCCCAAAAAACAAGCGAGGCGTACACGCTCACGCAAGCGAGGGGAATCGAGACAATTAATAAAGTAGGCAGGGCATCAATGATGTTTATCATAGAGGCATAAATTCTCCTTGCTGGAAAGTCTATTATGAACGAAAGTAAGTCCATTGTAACCCGTATGGGAGCTATGCGCATTAGAAATTTATGTCGCCCAAGCAAAAAAATAAAAGCTTGATTTCTCAAGCTTTCATCGTTATTACACCATCTATTTCTTAATCGCAAGAGTCAAGTCAGTTAAAAGCCAACCCTGTTGTTTTTACCGGTTTCACCGGTTTAATTTTAACTTTTTTCAAGGAAATCACCTCCTTTGCAGATTGAAATATCCCCCTGTTCCAAAGCACGAAAAAACTGAAAAATGGGATCCAAACCCTCGCCTTGACCGCATGTAGGGCAATCCGGGACCGGACTTGAAAAGTCCATCTTAATCGCCGTTTGCAAGGTTTCGAAATGAATGGAAACCACTTTCCCTTCCGATTGCAAAGGACCCGTCCCTGCAATCAGGCGAGCTAACTCCCCGCAAACCATCCCTGTGAGAAGCATGTAATTGGCGGCTATTGCCGTGCTTGGCATTCTAAAGCCGGATGACAGATAACTTTGAATGAATTGGAGATAGTCATCATCTTGCCGGCTGTGAAGAAGATAATTGCAATCCAGACAGCCTGTTATTCCCGGAACGACGGTATATAACTGCCCTTCTACTACATTCACTCCCCCGCCGATAAAAGGGATGCCTTTCTTTACGCAAGCTTGATTCACCCAACGTTCCACCAAAAAATGAGGCTGATCCGCGCAGAGAATGACCAAATCGCTATCTGCGATAGCTTTTTCCGCGTCTTCTGTTGATCTGATCTCGCCAGAAATACATTCCAATTTCAGCTTCGAATGAAAGCGATGGATAAAATCCCGGGCTGCATCAATCTTCCTTCTGCCGATATCTTCTTCTTTAAATAACAGCTGCCGATTCAAGTTGCTCCATTCAACAACATCAAAATCGACAATTCGTACTTTACCGACGCCCAAACCTGCCAGATTAAAAAGTACGCCCGATCCGAGCGTTCCAACGCCGATAACGGTTATTCTTGCATGGTTGAGCCTGCGCTGCATTTCCCATGGACCGTTCTCCAGATTGGAGAAGTAAGAAAAATAGTTCAAGTTCGCTTTGTATCTTTCCAGCTCCATAGAGGAAAAGCTGTTGTAGGCCGTTGACTCAGAGTTATCCAAAAAGCCAAGAGCATCAAATTCGGAGATGAGCTCCGATAGCTCGGATTCTGAAATCCGTATACCGCTGCCATGCAAATTGATTAGTATCACTTTTATCGTTCTGGTGCCATCCATTAGATTGATAAGCTGCAGAACGAATCCATTTTCATCTTCTATTTCAACAGCCCGATCAGGAAAAAGTTCGCCGACTCGAATTAAGCCTTGTTCCTTCACTCTTACAAATACTATTTTTTTCACCATCGGCTTCATATTCAAATTCAAAGCCACGTTCATCCCTCCGGTTCCCCTGCTAATTGAGGCAGAGACCTGTTGTTTTTATCGTTTTTACGGATTTGATCTTAATTTTTTTCATCTTGCTCACCTCCTTTCAAGTTATTTAGCCATGACCATATAAGAATTGCGTTTGGAAGCAAACAAATAATGATCAATAGCATGCCTGCTGCAAAACTCCACGATAAAAGAGACGTTCTGGATATTTGTATGATCGTATCTGTTAAGGACCTGTATAAGTTTGGAATTTGAAAGAGGATCAATATCGCTGCCGTTAATAAAACCCCGACCATATAAAACCATGAAAATCCGTATATGATTAGCTTTTCCTGCTTGGTGATCTCATCCCATTGTTCAGTAAGGTCAGTATTTTTAATAAAGAAGCGATTGAAGTATAAAAAAGTATGTTCAAGCAGATTCGGGCAGCGGAAATAATTCGTAAACACGTAATATAAATCGGTTTTCATAAAAAAGAGAAACTGGAACAGAACGAGCGCCGTTAAATGACAGTTGATCAAGCGGATCGTGTTCAGGACACTCTCACTAAAGACGATCAAGTTCAGATCATTAAGCCACTCGAGCCATATGCCCAAAGATAAAAAAACAATATCCCAGCACATACCCGCCGTATAGGCCCCGTATCTTTTATTGCGCGAAACTAAAACGATGCCGGACATATCCGTCTCGGCGACCGGAAATATCAATCTGTGCCCGAGCCCGATCCTGCATTTGACTCCCAAAGAACGGGCTGCGATGAGATGCGCAAATTCATGCAGAAAGAGGAAAAACCAAACTGCTATAATGGAAATAACGATGTTTAGGGGCATGGAAGAAGCCAGTAGGAAATCTCTGTGGCTCGGAATGTATCTTGGGTGAAATACTACGATGCATGCAGCGGATAGAAGAATAGCGAAGTAAATCAAATAGGAAAGCGGATTGAAGAAAATCCGGCCGGTTTTGGCAGGAATCCAAGCGAAATGCTCTTTGGCCTGTACGTTCTTGTTCACGACGATGCCATCCAAGCGGTATACGAATTTATGATCGTGAATGAGCTCATCGACAAATGCCGAGACATCGATAGGTTCAGCGTATTTTTGATACAAGATTTGCTCAGTTTCTCCGATTGTTTTTCCTTGCTGTAAATATTCGATGGTTTCGTGACCGATATTAGGCAGCACAATGAACGTCCTGGTTTCCGTGCGGCCGATGGTGACCTCCGTTTCATTCTCCTTATGAAAAGCAAGCTCGTGCATCACGATTGTGCTGTTTTTTCCAAATGCATTTCCATTCACTCTCGTTATCACCTCTTCTGTTCATGTTCATTATGGCGTATGTTTCGCATGCTGAGGAGGCTGAAATTTTATCACCCCGCTAGTTACCCTGCGTCTTCTGAGCTTACACAAAAAAAAGCCCAAGCATTAATTCATGCCTGAGCTTTGAATGATATAAATTTATCTAAATAAAACGCAGTTATCTTTTTGCGGTTACAGCGAAATATACAGGGAATAGCCCTAATTTTATCCACCTTTTAGATGTATATATTTTAATATCTCTGAATCCTGCAGCTAGCAGCTTGGTTTTTAAATGATGTATGGTTAGAAAATTGGCTTGTGAACGGTAAAACTTATGATTAGGGCCGCTTGAATAGAAATGTTTATTAACAAAATACTCGATATATTTTTTCTTAAATATCCCCTTTCTGGAGAACAGATAATCATATATATAACCTGAACCATGAACCAGAAAAAAAACTTTCCCGTGCGGGGAGATTACACGATACATTTCTTTAAGCACCTGTTCGACGTTCAAATATTGTAAGGCTACTCTACAAACGACAAAATCAACGGAATGGCTCTCAAGGGGGATGTGATGTGCATCAGCAGCCTTTGCAACAACCTTACTATTAACACCACTCCATACCTGAAGCAGTGATTCCAGCAGCTCGATCTGATTTTCGTTGGAATCAAATCCGTAGATAATCTCTGGCTTGTTTTTTAGCAAAGAGAATATCGTTGCCCCTCCCCCGCAGCACAAGTCCAGTATTTTTTTCTGATTTTCGGCTTCTTTCATAAGGAGTGAATCAAAAAAATCTGGAGCATAAATCTGCCTATGATATTCGTAACAGGCATAACCAAATTCTTTATCCACAAGCTTTAGTTCTTCAGACACGATACCCTGTGAAATCAAATCATTTATTTCTTCTACTAAAGGTCCTTGAAGATTTGGTCTGCTAACGCCAATTTCTCTGCTATACAAATAAGCTGCGCCATCCAACAATCGTCTATTAAGAATAATCTCTGTTTTTATGCTCACTCAACTTATCCCCCTATTCGAGGATAATACTTACTTATAGATGTACATTTAAAATCAGACAGTAAGCTTTTTATTTTTAGGTAAGTATCCCTTAATCCATAGTATCTTCTAAAACCATTTGCCCAAGAAGTATTAAAGATTTGAGGCTGTTCATTATCTAAATCATAAGGATGAATATAAAATACAAAATTACCTCCGTTTTCAATAATTCCTTTTGCTCCTAAATTAAAAAAACGGTAGGGATAAATCCGAAAATAACCGCCTCCGCCCCAAGGAATATTGACTCCGCCAAAACGTTTTATAGGCAATGGTATTTCCCATAGATCATTCTTTATTTTAAAAGCATGATTGACAGATGAAGCTAAGTTGAATTTAGAATAGAGATTGTTTAATGTATTGGGAATAATGCTTGAATCGAAAGAAAAACCTTCTTCAATCAGCATTTCAAGCCCCCAATCCGTCATTGAAAAACAAGGTGCCCGGTAACCATATACCCTGGAACCTATTAACTGTTCTAAAATATCTTTTGACATTCTAATGTCCTGTTTAAACTCTTTCGGTGACTGATGATAGACCAATCGATGGGAATAGCCGTGAGAGGCTATTTCGTGACCTCTTCGATGTATTTCTTTAATTAAATCGGGTCTTTTCTCTGCGATCCATCCAAGTACAAAGAAAGTCCCGGTCGAATCCCTCTCGTCCAAGAGATCAAGTATTTGATGAATAGGTTTCTCCAGCCTTAATTCGTAGCCTTCCCAGTCAGAGAGAGACAACTGCGGGCTGCAAAACCAATCCTCCACATCGACGGTAAATACCATTCTCATACGCTGCCCCCTTAACCGCTTCATCCCATCTTCTTCACGGAATGCTTTTGCTCCTGACGCTGCTGCTGAACCTCGTCCAAATAAAGCGTAAACTTGGAATCTCCACTGTAGGAGATGTAAAGCCACTCCATTGCGCGTGTCATAGCGATATAAAACAGCGATACCTCGTGTTCCTCCACCTCTTCGAGGGAGAAAGGCATGTTCTCGGCATTTACGATAAAGACCGCCCGGAAATCGAGCCCCTTCACGCTGTCGATGTCTGATACGATAATCGCATCCCCGCCGGTATAACCCAGTTCCTGCTCCGTACCGGCATTCTCAGAAATCCAATGAAACGGAAGCCCTTGCACCTTAAGCATCCTGCGGATCGTATCCATGTAGGAGGAATAGTAGTTGTCTTTCACCCGGTACAAGATCACCATCTCGGAATAAGGGACCCTATGGTCGTTATGCAAATACCGGATATGTTCGACGACAGCCCGCAGCTCTTCCTGAAAGCTGCCGCACCGCTTCATAGAGGGCTCCGGCCCGTTTCTCCGGGTACTCTGAGGCGGGATAATCTCGACCCCCTTGGCCGAGCCGAACTGTACCTTGTTCTGGAGCATCGAATGCCGCTGATAGAAATCCCACGCAAACTGGGCAATCTGGGCCGTGTTCCTGTAATTAATAGAGAGAAAACGTGAACGCCCCCGAAAATCTAGCCCCGTGTCCTTAAGCAAGCTCGATTTCCGCTTAAACAACGATTGAGCCCGATCCTCTACCAGCAGCAGATTTTGTGTAGCCGGATTAAGCAAATAGCTAAGCAGCTTCAGCCATTCCGGCTGAAAATCCTGGCCCTCGTCAATCAGAATCGCCTCATACATAGGCAAAATAGCTTCCTTCTTCTCCAGCTTGCCGATGAGCGAAGGGATGTCCTTATCTCTAGAGTTCAGCGCCTTGTTCAGCCACTCATGAAAGTTATAGACCTCGACGTTTTGCTGGCGGGGCCTGCCGTCCTTTTGCTCCTCCAGCCTGATCCAGTCCAGCAGATCCTCCGGCTCTTCCATCATCCGGTCAATCATTTGCTGAAGGCTTTGGGATAAGGCGATACTGCTGCAGAGGACGAGAATTTTCCAATCCGGATAATGATTGGACAGAAGCTTAGCACGGCTTGCGAGGACAAGCGTTTTCCCGCTTCCTGCCACGCCGCGAATCAGCCGGTGGCGATCGCCAAGCTGCTTTGCCATATTTTCCTGCTGCAGGTCCAGCGCCTTCATATTGTGAAAAGAAAGCACAAGCTGCTCCTGGTGCTTCGCCGGCTGGCGGAATTCCGCGCTGATCCGCACCTCATGGATGAGGTGATTACGGATGAACCTAATATCCTCCTGCGATAATATGTACCGGCTGCGGCTCCATACCGTAAACATGCCATGGATTTTCTCAATCAGGGAATCGGCGGAAAAGCCTTCATCTTCCGGATCGATTTCGTCACGGCACAGCACGAATGACTGAGCAATGGCATCGTATAAGCTATATTCGATAAAATCCTTCTGCTTCATCCGCGTAAAAACCGTTCCGAAGCCTTGCGGGAATTTGAGCTGTCCTTGAAATTTACCTTCCTGCTGAATGAGGTTATCATCCTTCTTAAGCTGCTCCACCACATGCCGTAAGCTCTCCCTTGCTTGTAGATAGGGGTTCTTAACGGCTTCCATTTGTCCGCCGGACCCATGCAGCAGCCACTCCTCGCGGTCAACCTCGAATAGGGCGGACTTCGTATAATCCTTGACTTCCAGAACGACCAGTCCCAGATCGGGGCCTATAATGACAAAGTCCGGCCTGCTACCCTGAATCTCCGACTCAAAATAAACCACATAATCGCTCGGCAGATGATCCTTAAGCGTCCGAAACAATAACCGTTCCCCGGCAGCCGCGCTCGTCCGGATAACCTCCGGGACCATATAAGCCATCCTATTTCACCTCTATTTTGATTTTCCAATTGGTTTAAGTATAAACCATCTTGGCTGGATTGGCAGGAGAAAATGGGGAATGGAATAACAAACCCTTATTCGCGGTCTTCCGAATTAAGAAGCTTATCTCATTTTCTAAGGGGATAAGTATGCTACATTGGATTCGGTACAGGATAGGAGCAGAAGTTTGTTGGCGTGCTGAGCTATGTTGGATTACGTACAGTGAAATTAGCTAAATTCGGTACTTTCGAGGACAACAGGTTACTATGGGGACTCTACATTGGATATATTCCATTATAGAGCAAACGCAAGGGGCGAAATGCCAAAAGTTACTGTATTTATCCATCATAGATGTGTCCATATCCAGATGTGTCTATATCAGCTAAGACAAGATCGAATATTAGAAAGATCTGTCCCTCGAGTAAGAAAGTAAGTTTACTTACTTATGGGACAGTCCCTCCTTTTTATTTGGTCCGACGTGCCAGCCGCTGTTTTCACGTATTCAATTGATTCGAGGTCCGAACAATCCCAACAACACTTGAAGTAAAGACTCCCGGAAAAGAAGGGAGTGCAGCGATAACGGAAGCTGTTGCGAATGCAGGTTGGTCCGCCTGAATAAACGATCTAAACGTTGCGGTAAATCCCCCTTTCGCGTCTGTTACCGTAATAGCAGGAATTACGCGCCAAGTGATGGGTCCACTGAAAATATGACGACGATCCCTGCGGCAGGACGACCCTTTACCCGCACTTGTCCTGAAAGAGTCGAAGCATCACCGGCCCTGATTATGGTCGGCACGGCAATCATGTTAATCGTTGCTTTCTTTCGAACGGGTTTTGCTATGGAATTCATACGATAACTCCTCCTTCTATGTTTAGCTATCACAGTGATAACATTTGAGAATGGAGGTAGTTTTGTATGTGCTAATGTAGACAAGCGGTATTTTCAATAGAAACGTAGAAACCTGCTGACGGTTGCAACTTGCGCGCTGCGTTGATATAGATCACAAGGTCACACCTCTTCGCCGCCGATCATCGGCATCCGAATCCCCTTCTTCTTAGCGGTTTCGATAGCCAAATCATAGCCTGCATCCGCATGGCGGACGATGCCCATGCCCGGATCGGTCGTCAAGACGCGCTCCAAACGCTCCTCCGCATCCTTCGTACCGTCCGCGACGACAACCATGCCGGCATGGATGGAATACCCCATGCCCACGCCGCCGCCGTGGTGAAGCGATACCCAGCTTGCCCCGGCCGCCGTATTGATGAGAGCGTTCAAGATCGGCCAATCGGCGACGGCGTCGCTTCCGTCACGCATCGCTTCCGTCTCGCGATTCGGCGACGCGACGGAGCCGGCGTCAAGATGATCGCGTCCGATCACGATCGGTGCCGATAATTCCCCGGAAGCAACCATGTCGTTGATAATGCGGCCAAAAAGAGCCCGCTCGCCATAGCCAAGCCAGCAAATCCGGGACGGCAGGCCTTGGAACGCGATTTTGGCCTGCGCCATTCGAATCCATTTGCATAGGTGTTCATTACCCGAAAACGTCTTTAGGATGGCCTCATCGGTTTTATAAATGTCCTCAGGATCCCCGGATAACGCCGCCCACCGAAACGGACCTTTCCCTTCGCAAAATTGCGGGCGGATGTAAGCAGGAACAAAACCGGGAAAAGCAAAGGCGTCCTTGACGCCTTCATCGTACGCAACCTGCCGAATGTTATTGCCATAGTCGAAGGCGACGGCTCCAAGCCGCTTCATCTCAAGCATGGCGTTCACATGCACGGCCATGCTCGCTTTTGCCTTCCTTACATAAGCTTCAGGATCTTCCTCACGCAGCCTGCGGCCTTCTTCCAACGAAAAGCCCGCCGGCAAATAACCGTTAAGCGGATCGTGTGCGGAGGTTTGGTCCGTAATAATATCCGGAATGAAGCCGCGGCGGATCATTTCCGGCAATAGCTCGGCCGCATTGCCGACCAGACCAATGGATAACGCCCTTCCTTCCTTCTTCGCCTCGTTTGCGAGAGAAATGGCATCATCCAAGCTTTCCAGCATGCAATCACAATAACGGGAATGAATGCGCTTCTCGATCCGCGATCTGTCGACGTCGATCCCGATCAGCACGCCATCGTTCATCGTGACCGCTAACGGCTGAGCGCCTCCCATCCCGCCCATGCCGGACGTTACGGTAATCGTTCCTTTTAGACTGGCGTCGAAGTGCTGCTTCGCGCATTCCGCGAACGTTTCATAGGTGCCCTGAACGATACCTTGGCTGCCAATATAAATCCAGCTGCCCGCTGTCATCTGACCATACATCATAAGCCCCTTCTTATCCAACTCGTGGAACGTATCCCAGTTCGCCCATGCCGGTACTAGGTTGGAGTTGGCTAGAAGCACGCGCGGCGCATCCCGGTGGGTCCGGAAGACTGCGACAGGCTTCCCTGACTGCACCAGCAGCGTTTCGTTTTCCTCTAACTGCTTGAGCGTTTCGACGATGGCATCGAAGCTCTCCCAATTGCGCGCAGCTTTGCCGATCCCCCCGTACACAACCAGTTTGCCCGGATATTCGGCCACATCCGGATCCAGATTGTTCATCAGCATTCGAAGTGCCGCTTCCTGGACCCAGCCTTTCGTATTCAGCATCGCGCCCCGCGGCGCGCGAATAACTCTTTCCTTCATACCGTTCAACCTCCACTCCTATTATTCGATAGGGATGACTGAAGCGATTTCTTCCAGCACATTCGTATTTCTCATCCATTCGGCGATGACGCGAAAATCGTCCGATAATACACGGTCCTCGTCCAGGAAGCTCACATGCTCGCGGCACCGGTCGTAGATCCATTTCGTTCCCTTCCCAAGATGCTCCGGATCCCGGAAATCAACGGCTTGCGCGGCGCACAGAAGCTCGATAGCGAGCACCGAATAGGCGTTCCCTACAATTTGATGGGCCTTACGGGCCGCGATTGTTCCCATGCTGACATGATCCTCCTGATTGCCCGACGAAGGAATAGAGTCAACGCTGGCCGGATGAGAAAGCGACTTATTTTCGGAAACAACAGCAGCTGCCGCGTATTGGGCGACCATAAAGCCCGACTGTACGCCCCCGTTCTTCGTTAGGAAGGGAGGAAGCTGCTCATTCAAATGCGGATTGACGAGCCGTTCGATACGGCGTTCCGAGATATTTGCCAGTTCGGAAGCGCTGATGGAGAGATGATCCATCGCTAAGGCGATTGGTTGACCGTGAAAATTCCCGCCGGATATGACGCGGTCCTCGGCAGCGAAAATAAGTGGATTGTCTGTTGCGGAATTGATTTCGATTTCCAGCTTCTCTTGGATATACCGCAGCGAGTCCCGGGTTGCTCCATGGACCTGCGGCGCGCAGCGGATCGAATAGGCATCTTGTACGCGCAGCTCCCCTTGACTTGTCATCAGCCGGCTTCCGAGCGTCAACCGCCTGATATTTTTTGCCGATTGTCCCTGCCCACGGTGTGGGCGAATCGCGTGGGTGAGCGGTTCGAAAGCGTCGCGAATACCGCGAAGCGCTTCTGCCGTTAACCCGGCCGCGCAATCCGCCCACCTGGATAAATTAATGGCATCAAAGCAAGCAAGCGCCCCGATCCCCGTCATCACCTGCGTCCCGTTAATCAAGGCAAGACCTTCTTTGGCCTCAAGCGCGATGGGCTGTAAGCCGGCTTTCGCCATAGCTTCGCTGCCGGGCAAACGTTCGCCGAGATAATAAGCTTCTCCTTCGCCGACCAACACGAGCGCCAGATGGGACAAGGGCGCTAAATCCCCGCTTGCCCCAAGCGAGCCTTGTTCCGGGATGACCGGCGTTACGCCCGCATTCAGCATCTCGGCCAGAAGCTGAACAACTCCCGGCCGAATACCGGAGTACCCGAGCGAAAGGGCATTTACGCGCAGAAGCATGGTTGCTCGTACGGCTTCTACTGACAGCGGCGGTCCAATCCCGCAGGCATGGCTTCGGATGAGATTGAGCTGCATGCGCTTGGCATCCTCCGCTGAGATATACGTGTCGCTGAATTTCCCAAAACCGGTCGTGAGCCCATACACCACCCGCTTCTCGCGAAGCAGTTTTTCGACGTATTCCCGGCTGAGCCTCATCTTCTCGACGCAATATTGACCTATTTTCACCCTCTCCATATAGCGGGCTACCCGGACAACCTGTTCAATCGTCATCGTTCCCCCATTAACAAGCACAAACCTATCGTCCATTGGCTGCATGCTACCACCTGCTTTTCCAGTAATTAAAAAAACCAATACCCTGGTTAAGGTACCGGCTTCTAATCACTAAACACGAAATGGCCGCTGGCCCTAAGGCTCAACCGCTGCTCTTATCTCATTTTATGCTCTTTGCTGCTCCTTAGTACGCGATTCATTAAAAAGGGGGTTATCCCTAGTCTTACGACTTAAGAGACAGCCCCTCCCTTTATTTAACCCTATCTAAGTCAGCCTCCATTAACCTTTGACCGATCCGATCATGACGCCTTTTTCAAAATATTTTTGCAGGAAAGGGTAAAGGACTAAGATCGGTAAAGTCGATACGATGATCACGCCGTACTTGATTTGATCGGCATACCGCTGCGCATAGCCCCCCGAATCTCCGCCGACGCCTGCGCCACTCGCAAACACCTGATTCGACAACAGAATGTCCCTTAAAACAATTTGCAGCGGCTGCAATTCATTGCTTCGGATATAAATCAAAGCCGTGAAGAAATCATTCCAATGCCCGACCAAGTAATAAAGCCCGATAACGGATATAAGCGCTTTAGATAAAGGCATGGCAACAAGCGCAAAAAATTTGAAATGGGAACAGCCGTCGATGGCAGCCGCCTCATACAATTCGGACGGCAATGACGTTTCAAAAAACGTCCTTGCGATAATAAGGTAAAACACATTCACGCAGAAGGGGATTATAAAAACCCACATCGTATTGGTCAGGTGCAGCCCTTTCATCAACAAATAAGTCGGAATCAAGCCGCCGTTAAAGAACATGGTGATGACAAAGAGAAGCATGATAATCCGTCTTGCCTTAAATTCCTTTCTGGATAAAACATAGGCAGCCGGCAGAGTGAATAATAAATTCACAAATGTACCCAGCGCCGTGTAAAAAACAGTATTCCGATATCCGGTCCAAATCCTGGAATCCTGAAAAATTTCCGAGTAGCCGAACAGACTGATTCCTTTCGGAATTAAGAATACCTTACCGGTTGATACAAGGGTGGAGTCGCTAATCGATGCAATAATGATAAAGTACAATGGATAGACAATGATTAGAAAGATAATCGTACATACTAGGAATAAAAATATGCTGAACAAGATTTCACTGCCGCTTTTTTGAGTAAGGCCCATAGCTATTCCCTCTTTCGAAAACCGATTAGAACAAGCTCATGTTTGAAGCTCTCTTTGCAATTGCATTTACGGCAAACAAGAAAATAAAGTTAATGACGGTATTGAACAAACCGATGGCCGCTGCGTAGCTGAACTGATTGGACACAATACCGATCTTGTAGACATAGGTTGCTATAACCTCTGTTACGGGAAGATTTAATGAATTTTGCATAAGGAAAATTTTCTCAAAGCCGGTGCTGAGTATCCCACCCATACTGAGAACAAACAGGATAATAATCGTTGGAACAATAGCCGGAAAATCTACATACCGTACCGTTTGCCATCTGCTGGCTCCATCAATTTTCGCGGAATCATATAGTAGCGGATCGACAGTCGAAAGAGCTGCCAAATAGATAATGCTGTTCCATCCGCAATGCTGCCAAATGTCTGAAAGCACATAAACAGGTATAAAAGTATTCGTCGAAGCCAATAAGTTGATATGGCCAAGCCCGATGGACTTCATTATATAGCCGACAATGCCCGTTTCCGGCGACAGCAGGACATTCAGCATCCCCACTAATACGATAATGGATATAAAGTGAGGCAAATACACGGTCGTTTGCATGATTTGCTTCATTTTTTTTCTTCGGATCTGATTAAGAATTAGCGCCAATAGAATAGGTGCGGGAAAACCGATGACAATCGTTGCGAGACTGATGAAAAATGTATTTTTCATTAAATCGATAAACAAATAGCTGTTAATAAATTGATCAAAATAATACAGTCCGCGCCATGCGCCCCCGGTAAGCCCCTTGCTGAAATCAAAGTCCCGGAAAGCTAATTGAATGCCGTACATCGGCAAATAGCTGAAAATAACAATAACGGCAATAGCCGGCAGGATCATGATCCACAATTGATAGTCGCGTTTAAAAGTGTTTAAAACCGTCGGTTTCTTCGATAACCGGACACCGGCCTCACTATTGCTGCCGATTTCTATCGTTTGAGAGCTCATAAAGGCATTCTCCTAAAAGTCGTTTTGTAGGCTAAGTTCAGGAAGATGCTGTACCGTACGGGGACGGTGCAGCATCTTCCATCAAGTTAGGGTTACAATTAATTCTTGCTCATGTAGTCATCGTAGTATTTTTGCATGATTTCAATATTTTTTTCCAATCCGGCTTTGACGCTTTCTTTCACATAAGCATCCCATTCAGATTCAACGCCGCCTTTGGTCACCCATTTCGCAAAATTAGTATTCGCCAAATTCATCACGTTGGTGTTGTTCAGGCTCATGTTGTTATTGTCCTCTTTGCTATACTTGATAAACATATCCGGTAATACATCCTTCTCTACATCCACACTCAATGCATCCTCCAAAGGCTCCGATTGGCCAAGGACCTCTTGCATATCTTTGCCAAGCTCCAAGCTTAACGTATCGGCAATGTACATCGGTCCGGCATCGGCCATTGTCGATGTCCACTTCCAGGTTCCCGGATCCATCTTCGCATCTGTCGGCGGCAGTACGCTGTAAGAGCCGCCTCCATTATCCTTGATATTCGTACCTAATGAACCGAATAACACCTGCATGCTTACAACCGGGTTATATAATTCATTGATGAATCTCATTGCCGCTTCTTTATTTTTCGTTTTTGCCGACACGACAATATGATTGGTACCATAGTTTAAATTGTTGTAATCATAGCTCCAAGATACTTTGCCCGCATAATCGGCTGACACCTTGAGCGGTGACATCGAAGTATATTGCGGCGCCAGCTGCTCGCCGAACCGGTCCGATGCGACCCAACCCCAAGTGAAGCCGACTTTCGCATTGTCCCCTTCTCCCCGGGCAGTCGATTGGAATTTTGTATAATCGTGAGTAAATACTTCTTTGTTAATCAATCCGGCTTTATTAAGCTTGTTCAAAAACGCAACCAATTGCTTATAACGCTCGTCGATCAGGAAGTTTTTCACTTTGCCGTCTTCAACAAAGTAGCCTTGCCCGCTTCCACCGGATAAAGTAACGCCCATGCCTCCGAGCAGGAGTGCCGGATTGAAAAATCCGCCAATGCCTCCCGGCCAGTCCATCGGGATTTCATCGTTCGGATCTCCGTTCCCGTTCGCGTCCTTTTCTTTGAATGCTACCAAGACGTCATATAATTCATCCCACGTCGTCGGCATTTGCAAGCCCAAATTGTCCAGCCATTTCTGATTAATATATTGTCTTGATGCGGAAGCAGGCCAGAATCTTTGGTATTTCGGCAGACCGTAAATTTTTCCGTCCGGCTGGGTCGCAATGACTTTCGTTTCCGGCTTCGCATCGAACATCGCTTGTACGTTCGGCGCTTGCTGCGGGATTAGTTCTGTCAAATCCGCAAACAATCCTGTAAATTGCGCAAAATCGGCGTCCGTAATGACATTGCCTCCGACAAACAAATCAGGGATATCGCCGCTGGCCAGCATGGTGCCCTTCTTCTGGCCCCAGTCCGCCGTAATCTCCTGCCAAACGATGTCCACACCTGCGTCTTCTTCCGCTTTTTGCAGCCATTCCATTTCTTTGAGCGGTTTCGTCAGCGGGTGTTTGACCATAACGGCCGTTAATTTTACGATTTCCTTTTTCTCGGTGCCTTTATTATCGCTGTTCACACTGCCAGTATTGTTTGCGGCGTTCTGATTTTCTGTATTGCCGCTGCCGCTGCAACCTGCCAAAGACAGGGCGAGCAGGGACGAGGCCAGAACAAGGCTTATTATTTTTTTCATATCCCCATATCCTCCGTTTTTTCGTTTGATATCGCTTACATTTCCTTCAGGCCAATCCTATTCTTTTCAGGTGACCCCCTGAAGGTTCGAGGGCGGGTTGTCTCAGCTGCAGCGTTTGACAGCTTTATCTTAGCAAGCGTTTACATGTCGGACAATTCGGAAATTGATTGGATTTGGGGTATTTTTATTGGATATGGGTTGGCTGAGACAAAAAAAAGGACCCGCGTTTTATTGCCGCGGGCCCACTGTGTTCGGTTTGTTACGGATACGTTCCTATAAACTCTGCATTGATTTGCGCCGAGACGCTTGTGAACGCTTCTTTGACGCTTTTCTTGCCAAGCCATACCTGATCGAGCGCCGGATGCAGAATCGCATGGATATTTTCTATATTTTTAAGGTGAAATTCGTAGGAATTGACCCCGTTCTCAAGGGTCTGGCGCATGACCGCATCCTCATAACCGTCAGGATGTCCCGGCTTCACGGATGCCCATCTGGCGATTAGCTCCGGCTTTAAATAGTAGTCCTTCAGAATCGGCATCCACAGGCCGCCGGCATGCATTTCGATCAAATTATCGGCATGAAGCAGCCATTTGTACAACAGCCAAGCTTCTTCCGGATGTCTGGTCGACGCGGACATGACCACCGGCTCACCGAACTGAATCGTCTTGCTGGTCTTCAGCTTCGGCAGCACGCCAACGCCAAAATTAACTTTGGCCGCGGCAAGGTCAAGCTGAATCCATTGCCCGTCAAGATCCATCGCTACTTTCTTGCTTTGCAGCGCGAGCGCCGGCTGCGGAAGGTTCTTCTCCTGAATCGGGGACGGGGCCACATGATGGACGAAAATCAGGTCGGCCAGCTTCTGGACGGCATCGATCACAGCCGGATCCTCCAGATTCATCCTGCTGCCGTCCGGCGCGATGATGCTCGTATCGTTGGAAGGCACCATCAAATACCACATCCACGAATGGAATCGCACGCCGTATTGCTTGATGTTTGATGGATCGAATGCCGGGCTCAGGGCGTTATGGCCATTGCGGTCGATCGTCAGCTTCTTCGCGGTCCGGACGAATTCATTCCACGTCCAGGCTTCCTCAGCTTTGACTGGCGGCAGCGGGACGCCGGCTTCAAGAAACATGTCTGTATTGTAATAGAGTGCAAAAGACTCTTCGGCTACTTTAATTCCAGCTACCTTCCCCTCATCCCAATACATGACGGCGTTCGGGATCAAGGAATCCTCATTAATTTCCTTATCGCGGGCAAGAAAATCATTCAAATTGTAAAGCTTGCCTTGTTCTGCCCAATGGAGAGCTTTATGCTTGTGCAGCGTGAATACATCCGGCGCTTTATTGCTTGCGTACAAGGTCGTAAGCTTTGCCCAATAATCGTAGGGAACATACAAATAATGAACGGTAATCCACGGATATTTCTCCATAAATTTCTTGATTATTCGCTCTTGGGCCTGTTTCTCGTTCGGCGAACCCCAGGAAGCGTACGTTAAGACGACGCGTTCCCGCTCCACGTCAGCAGAGTCCTTGCCGGACACTTCGCCTTGCGTATTGCCGCAGGCGCTCCGGCAGCCACTCGTAAGCAGTGCTGTGCATACTAACAGAATCACTATGAGTCCATATCCTTTTCCCTTCACCCGTCATTCCCCCCTTTCACCCATCATTGAATCTCGGTCCTGTCCTGCGTGTCCTGCGAGCCAGGCTGCCTGCCAATGCGAATCCGTATGCTGGTGCCCTTGCCTTCGGAAGAATAGATTTCGGTGCCATATCTTGGTCCATAAAGCAGCTGAATCCGCTTTTCTACATTGGACATACCTGTAGACCGAACCTGACCAGATTTGAGCTTGTCAATGTGCTCCCTGCTGATGCCGCTTCCGTTATCTTGAACCGAGAACAGAACCATACCGTCGTCAGCCCAACCTTTGATCACGATTTCCCCGCCATGCTCCATTTCGGCAAAGCCATGAATGATGGCATTTTCGACGAAAGGCTGTAGGAACAGCTTAGGAACCTCCATGTCCAGAAGTCCCTCTTCCACATCCATCCTGACGGAGAACAGGTTCTCAAACCGGCTCGACATAATATAAATATACTTGTCCAACCAATCCAGATCGGTTCGGAGCGGCCATGTTTCATTTTTGTTCCGAGTGGAGGTTTGCAGCATTTCCGCAAGGCTAAGCATGATCCGGCTCATCTCATGCTGGTTATTTTCCACCGCAATCCAGTACATCGTCGTCAGTGTATTATAGAGGAAATGGGGATTGAGCTGGAGGTTCAATGCCATCAGCTCGGCCTCCTTTTCCCGTAGGCGGGAAGCATAATTCTCTTCGATGAGCGTCTGAATCCGCCCATTCATCGTATTGAACATCCGGGTTAACTGGCCCAATTCGTCCCGGCCCTTCTCCGGGATATGGATATGGAAGTTACCGCGCTCCATCATCTTCATGGCCTTCTTAATCCGGATGATCGGCTTTGTAATGAATATCGACATCAGATAGGCGAGCAGAATGGATACCATCAGCATGACGGCCAGAAACAGTATGGAATACAAGCGAAGCGCCTTGAGATCGTACAGGGCATCCTCGACAGGAATTTCGATATAGGAGATCCAACCGGTGCTTTCCATGCTGCCAAAGCTGATCAGCATTTCCCTCCCGTCAATCACCTTCTGAAAGCTGCCCTGCTTCCTGTTTATGGCTTCGCCCAGCCACGAAGGCGGTTCACGTTCGGCGATTCGCTTCTCATCGGAATGGACGACAATGGTCCCGGTCCCGTCAACGATGCCGTAGGATAAATTGCGGAATTCACTCTGCCGCGCGTACTCGGCGAATAACCTTCCAATATAGTCCGGAGTCAGATTAACCATGAGTACCGGCCTTTTCATAGCCCTCGGCAAGGTGTGGAAATTGCCATTGTCGTCGATATAGGTGAGATTCAATTCTTTCACGGCCGACACCAGACGGCTATATTCGAAGCTCAGGTTCGTCATGTCAGGCTCCCCCAGGCTTTCGGCAAACGGGTACGTCGGAAGCCACACAAGGTCTCCCTGCCCCATGGTGGCTTTGCGATATAAGGCGGAATTGAAAAAGCCGTCAGGCGTAACGAACATCCTGTACATATTACCGAAGGTATATTCGGGGGTTAAGATAAACGAAGCGTAGATGCTTTCATCACCGCCGAAATACTTGAACAAGCTTTGCGTAATACGCCGGTCCGCCTTCATCAGAGATTCATTGTCAGCCGGGTCCGCACCGGTGATCATCTGGTATAAATCATTGTCGATCGGGAGCACTTCGCTCTTGTCGCGGATATTCTGAAGCTTCTCGTCCAGCAGCTGATTGTTGTTGAGCACGACATTGCCCAAGCTTTCCCTGACGTTCGAGAGCATGTTGCCGGCGCTGATCTGGTAGTAGGCGAATCCGAGAATCAGAATGATGAAGCTGACCAGCAGAAAGTAGGATACGATTAATTTGATCCGGAATTTCGCATTGGCTGCCAGCTCGGCCAGTTTTCTCATGATGCGCATCTGTAAGCCTCGTTTCATCAGTTTGAGAACATTCTCCGAAACTCTTCGGGTGAATACATAAACATTTTTTTAAATACCTTATTAAAATATTTGATATCTTTATAGCCGACCTGGCTGGCGATATCCGCCACCCTATGATCCGAGTGAAGGAGCAGACTGCGTGCTTTCTGCATCCGGGTTTTCACCAGAAAATCGGTAAAAGAAACTTGGAAATGGTTCTTGAACAGAATGCTGAAGTAAGAGGGATTATAAAAGAACCGCTGCGCTACCGTCTCCAGCCCCAAATCCTCGTGGAGATGCTCCTCCATATACTCACGGCATTTCTGCATGATCATTTCACTGCGCGAACCCTTATCCTTCTTCATCTGATTCACGATGTCCGTAAGCAAACGCGCAGCGGTGCCTTTCGTATCCTGCAAAGAGTCTGACGCAAGGAGCTCCCGATCGATCCGATCGGTGAGGCCGCGGCAGATTTCTTTGTCGAGTACCGGTTCGGCACGCTTGATGCACGTTAACAGCAGATGGATCGCATGACATTTCATGCGGAAAGGAGATGGATAGGCGGCCGCAATGTTATCCAGAATGGCATCCAGCTTTGCGACCGCAAGCTCCACGTCGCTTTCTGTCACCGCCTCATCTAAAGCATCGGTATCACCCGGCGTGATAGGCGCGTTTGCAGCTTTGTCCAGCATATTCTCAAGCGCATCCGCGGACAGCCACATGCCTTCGGGAAAATAATAAAGATATTCCAGCGCCGTTCCGGCACTCCCGCAGCACTTGCGGATATCCTTTTCGAGGCTGGCGGCTTCCGTACCGATTCCCGCGCAAATCGAACGGCTGTATACATTCCCGAGCTGAGCCAGAGCCGTCCGGAGCTTCTCCAGAACTTCCGTTCCCGACACACCGGGCTTCCATGCAACAACCACATAAAGCCGGTCCTTCTCGTGCTCGGGTGCAATTACCAGGTTCTCTCCAAAAGGGCAAAGCGTTTGCTTAATCGCCCGTTTCAGAATGCTCTTCCATTCGCTCTCCGATTCCATGCGGGCGGCCGCCTTAGTCTTTAGAATCAGCACCGTGCCGCATCCGGCAGCCGTGAAATGGCTGTTGACTTCACTCTCTTCAGACGGCTGCAATTCTTCGGTCATCCATTTATACAACAGGTGCTCCAGATAAACGGATTTCGTGTGGTCCAGCTGGTCAGTCAGGTTTTTCTCCTGCGTTTGCCGGCTGCTCTCCTTGTCGATTTGCTGTTCCAAATCGACAAGGATGGCTTCAACATGCTCGCTGCTTACCGGCTTTACCAAATAATCCTTGGCTCCGAGACGCAATGCCCGCTGCGCATATTCGAATTCGTGGAATACGCTTACAAAAACAACTTTAGGAGGTTTGGCTTCTTCTTTATTTAATGCTTCCAGAAACTCAATGCCGTTCACAATCGGCATCTGAATATCCGTAAATACAATGTCAAGCGAATGGTTCCGCGAAAGCTCGAATGCTTCTTTGCCATTTTTCGCCTCGTGGACCCGGTACTCCGGCCGCAGCGAGCGAATCATTGCGGCCAGTCCGCGCCGCTGCTTGGGCTCGTCGTCAACGACCAAGATTTCGGTCTGAATGGATGGCATGCGAATATCCCCCTAAACATTTCTCTCAATATATTGATGTTTGCACGGTATTTCCCGCGTATGTCTATTGTGCTCCGCTCGGCCTCGAACGCGCCACATCTGTGATATAGAGCTAAATTAGCTCTAAATCTCGAAAACTAACAAATATTGCAAATATAGAGCTAGAAAATAGCTCTATATTTATGTCACGCATGACAGGTAATTGCTACTTCTATTATAAATGGCGCTGTTTACTTTTGGATAGAAAGAACCGGCGAAAATGATTGGAAAGGAGGGATTTTATTGGGTTTCTCTGTAAAGTAACTTGTTGGCGGTAATTATTTCTCATACAAATTTTCACCAAACCTTATCATATGGCAACATTTGTATATGCTAGAATGATCCTGTGTAGAGAGATTCGAAAAATACTAGATAGGAGATGAGTTTAATGAAAGCTAGCTATCCCATGCTTCGTGTGTTCCTGGCTTCAGCTTTAAGCTTCAGCGTTTTATTCTCCAGTTTTAGTTATGCACCGCAGGCTCATGCAGAGGGTCCGAACGATCCGGCTCCTGAAATCCTGCATGTCGGAACAGCTAACGGAAAAAAAGTACTTTTCGATAATACGCACGGTCAAACGGCAGGTGCAGCGGATTGGGTCATTGATGGCGCGTTCTCCGACTTCGGAAATGCTTTGGCCAATGAGGGCTATGATGTCAAGGAGCTGCGTAAATCAACTCCAATCGTCCTAAGCGACCTGTCCGCTTATGACGTCTTCGTAGTTGGAGAAGCGAATATTCCATACAAAACGTCGGAGCAAGCAGCTATGCTCCAGTATGTGCAGAATGGCGGCAGTATTTTTTTTATAGCGGATCATTATAATGCGGACCGGAACAAGAACCGTTGGGATTCCTCAGAGGTGTTTAATGGCTACCGCCGCGGAGCTTGGGAGAATCCTGCACTTGGCATGTCCACGGAAGAAAGCAGTTCCGCAGCGATGAGCGGCGTGGCCAGCTCCGATTGGCTGGCTGCCAACTTTGGAGTCCGCTTCAGGTACAACGCCATTGGCGATGTAACGGCTAACCAGATTGTAGCTCCATCGCAAGCCTTCAATATTACAGCCGGCGTATCTACAGTAGCCATGCATGCCGGGTCAACACTAGCTATTATCGATCCTAATAAGGCAAAAGGGATTGTATACCTGCCTGCCACCACCGCAAAATGGAGCAATGCAGTCGATCAAGGCGTGTATGCAGGAGGCGGAACCGCCGAAGGTCCTTATGCTGCTATATCCAAGGTAGGCGCAGGCAAAGCTGCCTTCATCGGCGATTCTTCTCCGGTAGAGGATGCGACTCCGAAGTACAAAAGGGAAGAAACTGGCGGCACCAAAACAACCTACGCCGGCTTTTCAGAACAAAATGACGCGACTCTCCTAGTCAATACAGTGAACTGGCTTTCCACGAAGGAAAGCTATACAAGCTTGAATCAAGTCAGCGGTCTTACGCTTGACCAAGCTACACCGCTTCTTGCTATGGAAAATCCCCAGACATCCACCGAACCGCAAAGCGAGCCATGGGCTGCTCCGGCAGCAGGCTACAAATGGTATGATCCTTCTACGTTCAAAGCGGGTTCTTACGGCTACGGTACGACAGGCGGAGGATCCGGAGGGGGCGGAACTTCAGGGATCTTCTTCTCCGAATATATAGAAGGCAGCAGCTACAACAAAGCGGTTGAAATTTACAACGGCACGGGTACAAGCGTTGATTTGACCGGATATTCCGTTAGCTTATCGAACACCGGAACAGCTATTAATTTAAGTGGAACATTGTCAAATGGCGATGTTTACGTGATAGCGAATTCTAGCGCGTCCGCCGGTATTTTGTCAAAAGCAGACCTGCAATCCAGCAATTTAAGCTTTAATGGTGATGATTCCGTTACGTTGATTAAGAATGGAACTAGCCTCGACGCCATCGGTACCGCAGGTACTTCATTTGGCACCGATAAAACGCTTGTCCGTAAAGGAACGATCACTTCCGGTACAACCACTTACAATGCATCTCAATGGGATGCTTATGCGATTGATACTATTTCCAACCTCGGCAGCCATACGGTTACGGCGTCCAACCAACCTCCAGTCGTGGCGAATCCGATTGCCAATCAGAGCGCTGCGGCAGGCGGTAGTGCGATAATCATTGATGCCACGAATACATTCAGCGATCCTGATGGCAATGCGCTCACTCTTACGGCTGTTTCGAGCAATACATCCATCGCTACCGTTAGTGTTTCCGGCAAGCAGATTACCGTTAACCCGCTGGCGGCAGGCACAGCTACCATTACGGCTACTGCTGCTGACGGGAACGGAGGCTCCGTTAGCACATCCTTTACGGTCACCGTTACCGCAACAGCTGTCATGATTCTAAACGAAGCTTTCGAGAGCGGAAGCAAGGGCTCTTACACAGCAGGAAATGTCACTCTCGCGACAGGCTCATGGAATATGGATAATGCTTTAATCGGCAACCTGAGTACGGATAAGAAAAATGGACTGCAGGCTGCCCGTATTAAAGCAGCAGGCTCCATCTCGATGAACTTCAATGCTGCCGGTGCGAAAACGGTCAAAATAAGCCACGCCAACTTCGGCACAGACACAGGCGCGACCTGGAAGCTGCAGAAATCCATAAACAACGGCTCGAGCTGGACCGATGTGACGGGAACCTTTTCAAGCTCCTCCACCCTGGCTGTTCAGAGCATTACCGTAAACGAGACTGCCAGCGTTCGCTTCCGCATACTCGTATCCGGCACAGCCGGCAGTCGTATCAATATCGACGATGTTCAAATCTACAACTAAAGCTGCAATTCATCGAAAAAAAAGCTCAGGCAATGTACATGCCTGAGCTTTTACTTTTTATAAGCGTTGTATTCCTTCTATACAGCCAGAATCCCACTAGTAAGGCAATCACAATAGGGATTACTCCCGAAGTTGGCATAACCAAAAATTCATATGCTTTAGGTACGACCAGGTAGTTTTTTAAAAACAAAGTATCCAGAACGGAATTTCCTACTGTATGCATGATCAAAGCGGGCCATACGCTTCGGGTGATGATCCATATTTCCCCAAACACGATGGATAAAGCTGCAACGCCAATTAACATACGTGGAATAAAGGTGATCATACTTTCGGTAGTGTGCATAATGACAAAGGTATAGGGAATATGCCACGCGCCCCAAATCAGTCCGACGCAAATATGAAAGAAAAGCCTGTTGGATCCGATCGAATACAGCTTCGGAGCCAGGTAACCTCTCCAAGCAAATTCTTCGAAAATATTTTTAATAAAAGCAGGTATGAGGGCCATCCCAAATGCAGCTACAAATGATGATGATAAATTCGCTGCATCCAGCCACTTTAAATTATGCCCTAACAAAATAATGATCACAGCCAAAATGGGGAAGAAAAGAATGCTAACAATGTAAGGGAAGGTATTCCCCTTCAGGTTTAGCTTAATACCGAAATCCTTCCAACCATCTCCCATGAAAGAACGAAGAATAACCATCGTAAGAAGAGGTGAAACAATCCAAATCAGCATGCCAAGACTGCCGTTGTCATCCGTACCGACCTTCAAATCCACTAGCCGGCCTATCCATCCGCAGCTTAATACAATCAGTGAAAAAATAATGATATTTCTTAGCGTTTTTTTATCGTTTGCTCTTTCGTTCATGAGCCATCATCCTGCCCTATTTTATTTTTTATCTGCGTTAAATATTTCTCATACCACTCGTTCAAAAAAGTATAATAGTCCAAGCCAAATGTTAATGTAGCCATTCTGCTTTCGATCTTTCCGGTATCCAAAGGTTCTTTAATCTTCGCAATCTGTTCGAGTGACATTTGTTTCATCATCGTCATGGTTGCTATCACGGATCTAATTTCATGCAAATATTGTTCGACCAATTCAATCTTCCGGTCCTGTTCCACATAATTAAAGAAATACATTTTCACAAGCGCCGGATCTCTTGGCTTTTCTAAATCGATTGCTTGAGAAGCCCAGTTAAAAAAATCTTTTTTGCCTTCATCCGTAATTTGATAGACTTTCTTTACTCTCTCTCCTTGATACTCCTCCGAAAATGTAACATGACTATTGCTCATCAGCTTCTTCAGCGCAGGTTGAATGCTGCCTTGGCTCGCATTGTAAAAATACCCTGTACTTTTTTCCATCGTTTTTTGGAGATCGTACGAGGATTTATCCCCGTCCAAAAGCAATCCTAAAATGATTTTATCCTGCATATGCCCTCCGTTTATGTCTTATAGATATGTCTTATAGATATATAATGAATGTTTTATCTTGAGATGTCAATAGTTGGATATGTTGAAGCCTGACTATACCCGATATTAACACCTTGACATTATTTCAAATTCGAGAAATAATAAATTTATTTATTAATAAATAAATAAAAGGGGATGAGAGAATGGTCGTCCGCGAAGATCGGAAAGAACAGATCATCGATAAAGCCGTGGGGGTATTCGCGGAACAGGGATATTACAAAGCGACGACGGCTCTGGTAGCAAAGGCGGCGGGCGTAACGCAGCCTTATGTGTTTCATTTCTTCGCCAGCAAGGAAGAGTTGTTCAAGGCGGTCGTTGACCGGGCAGTGACCCGCATTTATGAAACGTTCTCGGGGATCGAAGCGCCGGCCGACCGGTTGGAGGAAACGATGGGAATGGCGTTCGTATCGATCATGAACGTGCATCGTGACGAAATTTTGCTTGTCATGCAGGCGTACACCATCGCCGAACCCGTCATTCGGGAACATGTCAGGGACAAATTCGCTATCATTTACAAGGTGATAACCGCCAAGTTCCACGAGGCCCATATTCCGAATGCGGAAGCGGCGGCAAGCCAATTCATCGGAACCGGTTTGCTTATTACACTATCGGAAGTATTGAATTTGCCTCAATTGCTTTGTTTCAAATAAGGGCTGAGCAAGCGGTTAATTAGGTGGCGGCAACATGCCGCCAAGGACGTGAACGGGAGGCTGTTCGCAGGTGAACGATTGCTTGTCATGATCGGTCTGCTAGGTTTTGCGCTTGCCGCAATCATTGCTCTTTACATCGGATTCAATGGAGCGGCCGTACTGCCGGAAGGGAATTTGGAAAGCGCGTTTTCGTTCGATGCAGCAATCGGGTTATTTATCCTGTCCATTGCCGCAATCATGCCGTTATCCGGCCTTAGTTCCCGCAAACGGGCAATAATCCGGTGGCTATTTATTCAAGGCACTCTCTATTCCTACGCCGCGGAGACGATCCAGCATTTCCGCGGCATCAATCCGCGGTTCTCGCAGGCCGGCACGATTGCCGACTCGATATTCAGCGCTTTATTCGGTCTGGAATCGCTCTTGATTATCGTCGCCACCGTGCTGCTTGCGATCCCTTTTTTCCGCAAAGGTCGGCCCGAAACGCGCCCGCTGCTTGTGCTAGGCATCCGCTATGCGTTCGTGTCAACGATGGTCGCCTTCGCCGGAGGTGTGTCGATGATCGTGCTGCAGGGCCGCTATATGGGAGACGCCGGCAACCTGATCGTCCTTCACGGGCTTGGCTTCCATGCGCTGCAGGCACTTCCGCTGCTCGGTTGGCTGCTTGAACGGGCAAATACAGACGGGAAGACCGCCCGCACGTGGATACACGCCGGCAGCATCGCATGGATGATAACGATCCTTCTCATCGCCGTCCAAACCGCTCTCGGCCTTACCGCATTCGAACTGACGGTTCTCCCGGTTCTCGCCGGCGTCATGCTGCTTGTATGGCTCGCTGCCGCCGCAGTCTCCGTTCGCAAGCTGCTGAAGTCGACGGATGGCGAATCGCTCTTCAATCTCTTGAAAGATAGGGGATTTTAACGATGGAGAGTCACCCTTAAACTTACTATAAATGCAGTAAGGGAGCCGCTACATGGCTCCCCAAATCCTTTCTTATCTTTGCCGTCGGCCTGCGGGCAGTCCGTGCTATCCGATTAAGTCCTGCCTGATTGGAGTGAAGGTGTCTAGCAGCTTGCTCTTCTGAAGGGCGCGGCATCCATGCTCGGCAAGGCTCGGAATGTAGATCGTCTCTCCCGCCGAAACGACGACTTTCTCTCCGTTGACCGAAAATTCCAACTGCCCTTCCATACAGTAAGAAAACTGTTCATGCACATGACTGTGCAAATAACCCTCCGCTCCTTCCTCGAAATGAACCTCCATCATCATGATCGTCTGGCCCGGAGTAAATATTTTCCGTTTTACGCCCGGCTCGGCGTTTTCCCATACGTTCAATCTGCTCATAGCAGCGTACTCCCCTTTCTATTCAATTTATATGAAACCGGGTTGTTTCTCCAGTCCTGCTCATGCTAAGGATGGGACGGCTGCGTTCATCCGTGCTAACTCTCCACTCCGCTGGCTGCAATTCACCGCTGCCGCGGCACGGCCTCAGCACAGTAATAAACCAAGCGCCTTCCTCCGATGTCATCAGACCCTGAAGCACCTTAAGGGGCTGCATCGTCATCGGATGGACCGATTCCCAGCTGTCCTCCACGTCAAGCTCCAACGCTTCAGGTCCAAAAACAAGCATTTCGCACCCGAGCGGCGAAGTTCCGCCTGCCAATCCGCTGCCTTTGGCGTAAAACTTGGCAGCATGCTCCTCCACCAGCTTTTCCACTTCCCAGTTCAGCAGCCTGCTGTGCAGACGATGTTGATAGGTATGACCTCCCGTTCCCGTCAAGCGGTCATAGATAACCCACTCGCCGCTTTCCAGAAACCACACGGCACGCTTATGAATAATGCCGCGGCCCGCATACCCGTCATGCTCCGCGCAAATCATCTGTCTCTGGGGCTCCCAAGCCGTCAAAGCTACCCGCGCCTCCGGCTCTCCCCACCGCTGCGTGCGCAAATAAGGCGTTTGATCCTGCCCGTCCACAAGGACGGTGTTATGCGCGGACGTACTTTTGAAATAACGGCGCCAAGGGTTCTCCATATAGGTGTAAGTCCCCGGATCCACGAACAAAGCTTCGCCGTATGCGCACAATTCGAAGGAAAGCGCATCCGCATGCCCATGAGGGCCCCCTAACGCAGCAGCATCGAAAATCAGCTTCTGCTCGCCGTCGCCAAGCCCGTAATACCCGGCTTCCGGGAATGCGAAAGGCAGCTTCTCACCGTTAGCAAAAGCCTGGAGCCTCCTGCCATCATCATCCGCAAGCAATTCGCCAATCCGCTCAGGACCAACCGTCCAAAACTGCTCATGCAGCTGCTCGGCAAGCATCCAGTCCGGGTAATTATAGTAAAGGGCCGCCGCGTTGAGATCAGGCGGGTGGCTCGCATAGGAATCCGCGAACGGAGCCATGCTGCCGTCCTGCCTAGTCATGCAGCACGAGAATCGCACCATCCCGGCCAAAATGCGCTCATACTCCTCAGAGAACGCGAGCCCCCGCTTTTTCAACATAACCGCGCAATCGATGAACAGCTCTAGCGATACCATATGATAGTGCGGAGTAAGCTCTGAATGAACGCCATCGGGCAGTACCTGCACGCGAATGCACTCTTCCAGCCTTTCGACCGCGATGCTGCACCACCCCGCGCTCTCCTCCCATGACGCGAAGGTAAGCCCTGCGCTAAGCAGGCCGATCATATGCATGATAGAATGGTTGATTTCTATGCTTGCGGTGTAGGTCGAGAGGAACCAGGCATGCTCCTTGACGGATTCGAAAAATCGCCGCTCCGAGCCTTCGGTCCAGCTTTCCGACCCATGAAAGAAATGATAAGCGTAAACCCATTGGCGAAGCCTAAGACCCGTCTCCAGCAGCCGCCAGGGACCGGGCCTTTGAAAATACGTGATTTCTTCTGCCGGCAAACCGCGCGGGCACTGCTGGGTATCGATCCATCCCATAATATGCTCCAAGGCTTTGGCCGCATATTTCTCGTCGCCGGTACAGGCATAAGCGATACCTAAGGAACGGAGATGCTTAAAGCGGTTAATTCCCCAAGTAAATTCCTTGTCTCCGGTCGGATTATGAAGCCAATCGATCGGAGAGCCCATGTCGATCCCGGTATTTTTCCAAATAAAGCTGCTCCACTCGTACCATCGGTTTGCCTCCGCAATCGCTTCCGACGCCTTCTCGGGAAAAAGCAGTTTGAAACGATCTCCCCACTCTCTTCTTTGCCCTGTTCGAAAGAACAAATGGTCCACCCGAATCCTCTCCTCCTCTCAGTAAAACAAAAATAAAAACAAAGGCTGCCCTTGCTGGCAGCCTCTCCTTCAACTGAACGGCTATTCGCCGAGGGAGCCCTGAAGGCTCTTGGCACTGAATGCCGGATCGGCCTTGATATTCGTCAGTCCTTCCGCACGCGCCGCTGCGAGCGCCTTTCCATATCTGACGTTCAGATCCGAAATGGCAGCATCCAGCTCCTGATTATCCGTCAAAATATACTCAATAAACACATCCGACATTTTTTTGCCTTCCAGCTTCGTCTCTGTGATCGACAGAGGAGTCGCCGGATAGATCCCGTCATACTTAGTTGGGAGAAATCCGTCTATACCTGGCAGCTCAGGCTTGCCTGCCGCCTCGTTGACGAATGGCAGAACCGAAATTCCAAGCCCTTTCTCCTGGTATTCCGAACGAAGCTCCGTGCTGTACAAGAACTCCAAAAACTTCACAGCTGCCTCCTGCTTATCCGATTTAGCGCTGATCCCCAAATAACCGGCTGCATTGACCCATGTAACGCCGTTAATTTGGCCGTCCTTCGTAGGTACGATCGTCGATGCCCAGCGAATGTCCGTCGGAAACTGCGAGGTGTACACCGC
Organism: Paenibacillus prosopidis; assembly: GCF_003337375.1. GTDB lineage: Bacteria > Bacillota > Bacilli > Paenibacillales > Paenibacillaceae > Pristimantibacillus > Pristimantibacillus prosopidis. Next base: position 27,540 of record NZ_QPJD01000018.1, on the reverse strand, counting down.
CGGTTCACTGGAATGGTTCACATACATCCCGATTTTGCCTTGTGCGAATTGCGCGCGCAGCGGATCGATGTCCAGTGATTCAGCCCCGGGGATCATGCTGCCGTCCTTTTTGATTTGGTGAAGCGCTTCCGCGATATCACGGAACATGCCGAAGTCGAATTCCCCTGTTTGATAATTAAAGCCTTCGTGGCTGGTGTCCGAGCCGAGCGAGCCCGATGCATAAGCCGGACGCGTAAATCCGGAACCGTTTTTAAAATTGCTTGCAAAACCATAAATGCCTTCCGACTTGCCCACTTCGGTTATTTTCTTTGCATACTCGACCATTTCATCAAGCGTTTTTGGAGGCTCGGTGTAGCCGGCCTTCTCCAGCAAATCCACATTATACAGCAGCCGCCAGAACTGACCGGTATTAGGAAGCGTATAGACATGGCCATCCATGGCATAAATATTTTCAACCAGCAGACCATCGAATTTCGCCAGGAACTCCTTGCTGAGCAGCGTATCAAGCGGGGCAAAGTAGCCTTTATTCACGTAAGTTTGAAAATCACCGCTCTTGAATATGTCAGGAGCCTGATTACTCGCAAACGCAACCTCCACCGCCTGATTGTAATTATCCGCCATTACCTTCATTTCCACTTCAATATTATCTGTATTCGTGGCGTTATAGGTATCCACCTGCTGCTGCATATAATCCATATCATGACGATCCATCGTCCAATAGGCAATTTTGGTCTTGGCAGCGCCGCTGCCCCCCTCCTCAGCCTCCGGCTTTGCATTCGGCCCGTTATTGGTCGAGCATGCCGCCAGCATTAATGCAATAACCAGCAAGTAACAGACCGAAAGCGTACTCTTCGTGACAAACCTATTCTTCATCTGCTGTACCTCCCCTTTGTTTGGCAAGCGGTGTTCCTCGGCACATCCCGTCCGGTTCACCTTGCTGACCTCATTTTAGCACCTAATCGCGTCCAGCCATGAAGGACAAAAACACGATCCTGGGAGGGGAAAATCACTCTGATTAGCCGTCATGGCCCGCTCCTTCATATTTGGTCCGAAATTCCGTGGGCGTTACGCCCGTATGCTTCTTGAACAGCTCGCTGAAATACGGCCTGTCCCGGTAGCCGAGCTCGAAGGTGATATCCTGTACCTGCATGCCTTCCAGAAGCAGCTCCTTTGCTTTCTCCATTCGCGCAGACGTCACGTACTGCATGAACGTCATCCCCGTTTCCTTCTTAAACAGGATGGAGAAATAGCTCGGGCTCAAATGCACGACATTCGCACATTCCTGTACCGTCAGGTCATTACTAAGCCGGCTGCGCACATAATTCAGAGCCTGATGGATCAGCTGGCCGACATCATTTTTCTGACGCTTCTGAAGCCATTCGCAGCCGGTTAGCCCCAAATCCTTCACATCCCTCATCAGCTCGGCGGTTGACAGATAGCGTCCCTTCTTCATGGCGCTTAAACGCTCATCAAGCCACATGCGCTGATTGGGGTCGGCTTTCTCGGCTATGACGCGGTACATGGAGAAAGCCAGCCCGTAGAATAAATTCGTCATGACTTCGGGATCGGGCGGTGCCGGATAGCGCAAGCATTCCTCGAAAATGCTTGCGAGCAGCCGCTCCGTCCCCTCCCGGTTGCCCGACCGCAGGCAGTACAGCAGCTCCATCTCCTTGTCCGCGGAATAATGCGGCGTAATAGGATCCTGCCGTTCAATATCGCTGTAGGAAATAATACAGCCGCTGCCGGAATAAAACTGGTAGCTGAGCGCCGTTTTGGCTTGATCATAGGAAAGAGCGATCTCGCCGATCCCTTCCACCCGGCCTCCAACGCCAATCGAAATATCACGTTTCGCATATTGCTTTACATTGTGCCTGCAGGCTTCTGCGAGAGCGGGCACATCCACTCCCTTATCCGGATTCAGCAAAATGACGAACTGGCTCGAATGCTCCCGGAACACGATCCCTTTCGCCAGCTTCTTAATGGTTTCCTCCATAATATTTTGAACGGCAAACCGGGTAAGCTCTACTTCGCGTACGGACAATGGTGAACGCTCGTTCATTAACCCGTCGATTTGAACGGACATAGCCACGAAACCGCGTAGTTCCATGTCAATGCCGAGAAACTCCCATTTGTCATAAGCCCGCTCAGGCAGCTCATCATGGCGGATCAGCAGACGGAAGTACTCCTGGCGCAAATAAGGGAGGCTTTCCCTTACCTTCCTCTCCAGCGCCATCCGGTCCAGCTGTTCCAGCCTTTGCGCCTCAATCAGGGCTTTGGCGCGCAGCACGACATCCACAATCTGCTGCGTCGTAAACGGCTTGACCAAATAATCGAATGCCCCGAGCCGTACCGACTCCTGAGCATAAGCGAAATCGGAATAGCCGCTGAAAAAAATAACCTTTGCCCCTTGCTCTCCGCCTTCCTTTAACTCCCGGACCATATCGATTCCGCTTCGCATCGGCATCCGGATGTCAGTCAGAACGATATCGGGGCGCTTGTCCTTGATCAATTGCAGGCCATCCTTGCCGTTCGCGGCCGTGCCCGCGATTTCTATTCCGTGCTCCGACCATGGAATCTTCTTCAGGATGCCGTCTATAACCGTTTTCACATCATCTATAACGCACATCGTAATCCCGTTCATCCGTTTATCACCTCTTGAATAGGAATGATGAGCTTAACTGACGTTTGCACGCCCGGCTCGCTTTCAAGCTTCATAGAAGCCTTGTACCCGTAATACAGCGATAGCCTGGCTCGAACGTTGGAAAGCGCATAGCTGGTTCGCTCCGCCTCTGTCCCGTTCAGTATCTTTTCGACGCGGGCCGCATCCATCCCGCTGCCGTTGTCGGTTACGGTGAGCGTCAGGAAACCGTCGGCAGCAGCAGCCTCGATCCGGATTCGCCCCTGATGAGGCAGCTCCTGAAAGCCGTGCAAAATCGAATTTTCCACGAGCGGCTGCAGCAGGATTTTGAGCACGGGAATATTCATCAGCTTCTCATCCACCGCCACTATTTCATATTGAAACAAATCGGGATAACACATCGCCTGCAAACTCAAATATTGCGCAACATGCTCGAGTTCCTGCCGGAGCGTTGTAATCTCTCTGCCATTGTTAAGCCCAAGCCGGAACAGCAGCGAAAGCGAAACAATCATCCCGCTGACATCTTGATGCTCCTCCATTTCGCTTTTCCAATAAATCGTATTTAAAGTATTATACAAAAAATGGGGATCAATCTGCGCCTGCAGCGCTTTGATTTCTGATTTTCGTTTTTCCTGCTCGGATGCCTTGACCTCTTCGATTAATTCGCCGATCTGCCCGAGCATCCGGTTGAACTTGTGGCCGACCTGACTGATCTCATCTTCGAACACGCTCTCGAATCGGACGTCGAGATGATTCTGCTCTACCTTAAACATAAGATTGCGAAGCTTGAACAACGGCTTTAGCAGAAGCTCCGACAGCATGCTGGACATGATCAGGGCCAGCACGACGCAGACGCCCATGATCGTTAGAATCGTCCAGCGCATATGCTGGACGGGAGCCAGCAGCTTAGACTTGGATTGATAGCCGATGAGCACCCAATCCGGATTCATGCCAAGCGCCGCATAGTTAACCAGATAAGAGTTGCCGCTCTCCGATAAATATTCAAAGTGGCCTCTGTCGCTGCTGCCGATCCGTTCATTCAGCTGCATATTCTCCGGCATGGCGGGCACGGAGGAGAATACTTCCTGACTGCTGCGGTCAACGACGAGCTGCCCGAGGTTGCCCTCCTGCAAATGAGCCTGTATCAGCTCTTGCAAATGATCTTCCCGGATATTAACAACTACATAAACGCCCGGCAGCTGCATTTCGAATAAAGGCTTAATGATTAAGGAAATAACCGGGTTTCCCCTGCTGAACAGCTCCTCGGCATGCCCCCGCACCCAAAGCGTGCTCCACCGCTTCTGGGTGTCCAGAATCATCTCATTGATCGAAGTATCTTCAAAATCAACCGCCATGCTGCGCCTGCTCTCCGTCGGATAAAAATCGCCAATTGGCGTATGCACCAATACCGAGTCTATTGACTGCTCGGCAAGCATCATTTGGGCAAAGGGAGTTTGCAGCTGGGAGAGCCTGTTATAGTAATCCTTGCTGTTATTTGCCTGGGCATCGCGCATTGTACGCTGAAACGGCTCTCCCATCATGAAGGTAGAGACCGAAACGACGATATTCCGCAAGCGTTCATCGAATACTTGCGCCGTTTTATTCAGCGTATCCTGGCTTGTCTTTGTCGCCTGGTTTTCCATTTCATGAGAAAAAAACACGGAAACATAGGTTCCCGTGACTGAAATGCAAACGACGGTCAGTAAAACGAATGAGACCCAAAGCCGTTTTTTTAGAGACATTTTTCTGAATAAACGTTTCATGTTGTCCAGCGCCTTAATATTAGATTATCAGCCCTTAACGGAGCCGACCGTTACCTGCATGAAGGAGCGGTTTGCGAAAATGTATACGATTAGAAGGGGTAAAATAGAGATACATGCGCCTGCCAGCATCAGCTGATTCTCCACCGCCGCCCCCGCCCCGTACCTCAGGTTGGCCAGGCCGACAGGAAGCGTTTGCAGATCAGGCCGCGACAGCGAGAAAACAAGCGGCAGTATATATTCGTTCCATGCGTTCCGGAAGGTGAACAACGCCACGACAGCCAGTGCAGGCCTGAGGAGCGGTAAAATGATTCTCCAGAAGGTGGAATAGAAATTGCAGCCGTCAATGAGCGCAGCCTCATCCAAATCCTTCGGAATGCCGCGGAAAAAGCCAATGATCATGAAAAACGCCGTAGCGTGGGCGCTAATTAAAATGATTATGACACCCCATAATGATTTCTGCAATCCAATGGATACCATCAGATCGAACTGCGGCCGCAGCACTACGGCTCCGATGGATATGAACAGCGTGAACGATTGGAGAAAAATGAACAGCTTCTTTCCCTTGAAGGCGACGCGGTCGACAGCATAAGCCGCCATAGCGGATACGAGTAAAGTACCAACCGTAGCGAAAACGGCTACATATAAGCTGTTAAATGTAAAGCCGGAAAAATCGGCTTGATTCCATGCTTGCACATAGTTCTGGAATTGCCACTTTAAAGGGAGAAGCGTCGCTCCCGTCGTCAGCTCCAGATTCGTCTTGAAGGAGCCCAGCAGCGCGATGATGATCGGAAACAGCATGAGCGCCCCCGTGATCAGCAGCAGCAGCCATAACGGCGTTCTGATTAGCATTTTACGAATGGTCAAGTTCCTTCCCCCTTTAATAAACGTTGTTCAGCTTTTTCGACATCGAGAAGTAAAGCCAGGTGACTAAACCGACGATTATGGCAGTCGTGAAGCCGACCGCGCTGCCATATCCGATGTTCTGAACGGAGGTCCCCGTCGTGGTCAGCGGGAAAAACAGCTTGTAAAGGTACAAGTACATGACTTCCGTTTTGCCGAAAGGGCCGCCTTCCGTTAATACCATGATGCTCTCATAGCCTTTAAGTGAGGTCGTGATTGCCAGCATGATGATCATCTGCAGCACAGGCCCCAGCATTGGAATCGTAATATACCACAAGCGCTGGGCCGGATTCACGCCGTCCAGCGACGCCGCCTCATAGACGTCCTCCGGGATGTTCTGAAGTCCGGCAATGAAGAGCAGCATATAGTTGCCTACAGCTCCCCAGACCGCGATAACAACGATAGTCAGCATCGCATAAGCTGCGCCTAGCCAATCGATTGGTCCGGACACGATATTCAGCTTTAGCAGGTATTGATTAATAATGCCGTTGTAAGAGTTAAATACGATATAGAATACGATGGACATGACCGATGCGCTGAAGATCGTCGGCAGAAAAAATATCGCCCTGAAGGCATGCCGCCCACGCAGCTTGCGGTTCAGTATAACAGCCAAAATAAGCGATAATGGCAGCGTAATAATGAGCTTGCCGCCCGCATATATGAAAGTGTTAACAACGGACTGCCAAAACTCGGTATCCCGGGCAACCCTCGCAAAATTGCCGAGTCCGATAAATTTTGGCGTACCGTAGCCCTGATAATCGTAGAACATATATCGAAGCGCCCATATTACCGGATAAATGCCGAGTGCCATTGTCAGAAAAAAGCTGGGAAAGCTGAACAAATAGGCTCCGATTCGATTTTTATGCATGCTTTCATCTCCTCCCGTCTCGTAGCTTCATTGTATAGGATGCCGCCAGGCATACGGGATGGGGCAATCAATGAAGCTGGGGGGACGAAACCACTATTGTCCTGTTTGTCCTTGATCGAAACTATAATCTTCGTAGGATTCTTTTTTTAAAAGGGTGGGTATTTTTTTGGCAGTAAAGATCTGGAAAAAATGTGGGGAATTAAACTCTGAAGAAACCAGCCCCTCTAAGGACTGGTTTATGATGCGTTCATTCAATATCGTTATCCGTTAGAGTCTTCAGGCTAGTCGCCCATCGAATCGAGTTTATAACTTCCTCATTGCCGTTTGAATCTTCTCACCGAACTTCGTATTTTTTTCTCGGGAGCTAAAATAAATTACCAAAGCGTTTTTTTGCTCATAAACTATGGGATATGACACTAATTTGGCTGTTTCTATGTGCTGATTAAAAATTTTAAGTCCTTCTATTCGAGCCTTTTCAGAATCGAAAATATAAACGGAAATAGATTCGGGTTTGGAACTTTCTATTGGATTCGAAATATTGAATACATTGGGTTTTACATTGTTAAGATTAGAAAATGCATCATCAGCTTGCCCTTTTGAAATTAACTTAGGACCTTCAGCTTGAATTGCTTGAATAACATTTTCTACCGTGAATTTGTCCTCTTCTTTTTCACTGTTTGTGCAGCCTGTGATAAAAGCAACAATTGCAAGCATGAAAATAATAATTCGAAATTTCATTTCACATTCCCCTTATTTCGCAGATACTCCTTTGACGTTCTATTTGTTCAATTGTTCCGTTCAACCATTTGGTAATTAGTGGGTCTTCTCCAGTGCTGTTAAGCTATCCTGAAAAACGGCAGCCGGATATTCGACTGCCGTTGATTCCTTTTTACAGGTGTGAATGTACTAATTTTTCTATTTCGATTATTCTTGCAGCCGTCCCTGAATTTTGAAATTCAGCATCTCTAAATAGTGAGAATTATACATAATGCCAAGAATGTTACCAAATGGATCTGTAACGGAAGCCGTGATGAAGCCCTCTCCGCGCTGTACGAGTGGTTCGTACTCTTTCGCTCCCATGGCTTTCAAATTGTTAAGTGTAGCTTCAATATCATCAACATGCCAGTACATGATGGCACCACCTGAGCCAGCCACTGCATTAGCCGGTTCAAAACGTCGATGGATCAGTCCCAGTTCGTGTTGGTAGTCCCCTATGCGAAACTCGGCATAAGCAAGTTTACCATCAGGCCCTGAGCGTTCAAAATAAGGCGCTATGCCCAGCAGCTCTGAATACCACACCTTTGCCGCCTCCATATCATCTGCCCAATAACTGATAGTCGCAAATCCTCGTAATGTTTGTTTTATACTCATATCAATTTTCCTCCTATAATAAAAATGACTATTCTTTATTGCCATTATAAAGAACTATTACTGACACCTATATGTCAGTGTTTTGTTTTTCTTTAAAGGGAATTGGCGTAATCACGTAACAACAGATTCATAGAAAACTGAAAAAATTCAAATCGGTGATCCACTAGCACAACTACCCGCTAGGTGAACAATAGGCTGCCGACTATGCCGGCAGCCTTGTCCTGGTGTTATTCTACCGTACCCGTAATAACAGGATGTGATGTAATGGTCCACAGTTCCTTCGTTTATGAAACTATTCATCTCCAATAGCGAGATAATATGTATTATTTGAATTTACTCGATTTCAAATACGCTTTAATATGTGGCTCGAATGCTTGGTTATTCATTAACTTCTCCATTACAGCCAATCCTTCACTGACCAGTCCATTCTCCATTTTTTTCACAGCTATGAATAATTGACCGAGAAGTGGAACGTTGGCTTTATCTATTAGATAGTGATATATTTCTTCTTCACTTTTTAAAAGTTCAATTAATGTTAAGACCTTTGTTATATCTTCAACAATTATATTTTTTACAATGATTGGGTCTTTCCAAACCCAACTATATCTTTGAAAGGGGTTATTAGGATTCATGTCATCCTCTGTTAAACCCCTATATGGTTCAAACCCAGGAATTTCCCCCATCTTATACCACTCAGAGTTAAAATATAAATCATATACTCCCGAATAGAATTTAGATGGCAACACTATTTCCATTTTTCGCGCAAAATTAGGTAAGCACACTGAACCGACTATTGTGAATGTTGCATACATAGACGAATTATTTCTGCTCTTTTGAATATGAGCTGTGACTAAAACATCATTTGTTTCCCGAATTAGATTCCTCCCGCTACGTTTGAAACCTGCGGAAAAAAACATAGGATCAATAGTATCTGCAATGAACTCTTTTAGTTTATTCGCATAATGGATTTCAGACAAATGGCTTCCTCCTTCTGGTAGATATCAATTGCCACGTTAACCTGCCCATTACTTAAACAAAGAAAGGAGCCACCGCTTACCGATCTACTTATTATAGTTGCCCCTTAGCATAATGGAAGCGAACATCATTTCGCCCCCATACCCTCGGTAATCAGTTGAGTTTTAGTATCCACAGGAACTAAACTCCATATATTATCTTGGAGGAAAAATACATATTTATCTCCCTCCCGATTTTCAGCTAAAATTACAGCGTTATCACCAGCCTGAGTTTCCTTTTTTACAAAGAAAGGTTGTTCGTTGTTCATTGCTGATTCTCGGTAGACCCTTTCCATCTTATCCTTCCCAGTAGGACTTATGATGACTTCACCTTTTGAATTGTAGATATAATTTACATTGACAAAATTATCCTTTGTCAATAGCGGTACAATACCCCTAATATCCCTTTGCGAGTCAGTTATATTATATCCTAATTTCCAATAATCACTTAACTCCTCGACTTGATATTCTTCTAAGGGATACACACTTATAACCGCGTTTCCTGTAAGAGCATATTTCTCACCGATGTGTTGTTCTATTTGCAACACCGTGATTAATTTTATTCCCAAATAAATAATTACAAGGGAAACAAACATCCAATCAACAAATAGCTTTCGTTTGATCGGAAGGAGGAAACTAACGATTCCGATTAAAATAGGAAACCAGACTGTGGGATCGCTAAGAAAAATGAGGTGCAGGGAAAAGGCCTTTTGTGAAATTGGATAGAACATATGTACTCCATGCCCCAGATAATCAACAAAGATGTGACCTATCAGCACACTCCCCGTTACACTTAAATATAAGGATAAATAGGTGCGGTTAAAAATAAACCTCTTAAGTAGGTAAGCTATTGGTATCATTATCAAAGACATTATAAGAATAGAATGTGACCACGGCGAAATATCACGAGGCCCAAAAAAATCTGGGAATATACCAAAAAATCCTCCCATCGAAATAAAGGCGATTTTATTATAGAAAGACATCTTTTGTCTTCCCGCCAGTAGAGTGCAAATAAACCCCCCTACAAGAAAATGTGTAAGAATATGCATTGCTAACACGACCGAAATAAAAACACCTCATATCTTATTTGAATGTGTAGTTCCCTTAAAATTACCTATACTTTTCCATTTTTATGCAATTTAATCTTTATGTCAATAGAGTTAGTGTCCTTTTAGTTCCCGCCATAATTTCCAACTATTGAGCTATCCTGTCAGTTACTTAAATAAACAAGACTAAACTATCCTGACCGTTCGAGATGAAACAAAAAGAACGGCTGTCAATGTAGCCGTTCTCGAAAATCTGTCACAGCTTATGAAAATCCAATTCCGTGATTGTTGATTTCTTACCATAAGAAAAACCGCCATATCATTAGGCAGCTAATTCTGAACTATCGTACCTGTTAATGAATGGGTTCCCGAAGTGAGAATATGGTGTTATCAGAAGGTCGTAAGGTCGTGACCATTGAAATATTAAATATCGTTGAAGTAATACATTTTAAAATAGGATTTGAGTAATCTCGATTCTGAATGCTTTTCATATATTTTTTTCATTAATTCTTTCCAGTACGTTTTAATTTCTTTATAATCAGCATTTAAAAAAACTTGTTCATTCGTGTTGCTTTTCATAATTTCTAATATTTCTTCTAAGTCAATACATGCCTGTTTCCATACACTATAGTCTTTTTCGGTTTGAATAATATCATATAAACTGATTTGAATGTTTTCAAAAAATTGAGAAACCTCAGCCACTGAATCATGTCGATTCTTATCTTCGATTGTAAGATTCCAGTGATTTGATGCAATTGAAGATGTATGTGCAGCTAATTTCATGTCCGATGTAATTTCAAGCAGCCAGGTCTTAACATCTTCTTTATTAGTAGTATCCTTTTTTATTTTTTCATTTACTAATTGAATTGTACTATATGTATTCATTATGCCAATCACATAAAAACGATTTACTAATTGAGAGTATGAAGCTGTCTCTACCTGTCTTAGCTCTTTAAATTTAGCGAAAAAAATAATATTTGTCATTACCAAGATAATTAAAATTATTATGACACCAATTTTCTTATAATTCTTGTTCATTTTTTAATGTTCAACTTCTTTCAATAAGATTCATTCACAAGACTTTCTGGTCGACCTCATTTTTGCGTTATCATAAGATCTAAACAATTAGACGTGACCAACATATGCGCATAACTGCTAGTTAGCGTGGGGAAGGGGCTGCCAATTGGCAGTCCGGTATTGAACTATAGTACTCGTTACTTCAATGGTAGAAAATGATTATTCTACCTGCTCACAGAACATAAATACCAGATTCCAGTCTCACGTATTCTTTGTTTGTGGTTCTAATATACTCCCAAACAGGTTCATCAAACGTTCTGTAATCCGTTATTTGCAAATTGCTCACATCAACTTTCCTGATCCGACAATTGCCCATATCACATACATATAATGAATGATCATAGAACGCAATACTTTCAGGAAATGAAAATATGGATTCATCAAATCGGTCACCAAGCGATACTTGCTCGGTGAATGAATCTAAGCTATACCTTTTGATTGTATGCGCAGTTGGATATGCCAGCCATATTGATTGGCTCTGAATTTCTATATCATATATAGTATCGTAGTTATCTTCATACGCATGTGTTAAAACGCCATGTAAATTGAATTTTTTAATAACACCGTCCTGATAAAAACAAACATATATATTACCAGAAGAATCATAGGAAGTGTCTGTTATTGTCTCCTTATAAATAGCAGAAATACTTTTGTATGCTCCGCGGTATTTTGACCTAAAATATTCTTCACCGCTTATTTTTGTCAGCTCTTCGTGGTAAGTATAAAAATCGTTCTTTTCTCCTCGTTCCCCACTAAAATGAAAAAGGATTCGATCACAATCTTTAACCATACCCCAACCATTAAAGATGTACTTCAGCTCATCACCCCACTTATAACACATTCGCTCTTTAACCTGCCAGTTAGCGTAACGATGGGCTACCACGCGGTTCCTTTCAGTGTTCAACTCCCGTTAATTTCTTCACCCTTGGTTGAATTGAGATACAGAAACACCGCTCTATCTCCCTAACTAATCCATAATCATGTCAACGACTTGTTTCGCAAACGAAGCATAGGGTTCGATCAGATCAGGACTTCGATCAATAGCCCACCTGAGGTTATCGAAAGCCCTTAATAGCAGCAAATGCCTCGTTTCAGAAAGGTCTTTTTCACTTATTCCGTACCCGTCCATAAACGCTTTGAATTCCTCAACACTTGCGCTTTCTTCTAGTCCTAGGATTTGGTAATGCATCAATTGAGCAACAGTTGTATGCGGTACCACGTTTACTTCTGCATTCCAATCCAGCAATATAACTTGGTTTGCCTGGTTGACAATCGTATTCTTTATAGAGAGATCTCCATGGTTTAAACCGAACCGGAACGTTTCCTTCTTCAGATTCTCAAACAGTTTTCTTACTTTCTGCGATTCCATCTGAGTGATTACTCCAAGCTCAATCAACCGGTCAGACTCAGTCAAACTATTGATATTATACTCCACATACCCTTGCCAACTGCCGTCTGATCCGGGATGAGAAGGTGACTGAAACTCACCATGGACTGGATCAATCAGATTCCCTCCATATCCCTTCACTTGAATCGAATGAATAAGCTTGGCATATTCGCCCAGTTTCCTCCAAATATCGGGCCTGGGAACCGTACTGTCTAACCCGTTGTTGCCATCTATAAAAGTTTGAATCATATAGGCTGTTTCATCAACGATGCCAGTGGACAACACCTCAGGTCCAGGAATGCCAACTGCGGCTGCTTGCTCGATACACCATTTTTCTTTGATAAAGCTTGGAAATGTATCTTTATCGTTCATGCGGACAACGACTTTATGGCTCTTAGTTTCGACTACGCAAACCTGATTTGTGATACCTTTACCTATGATTTGGTAAGATGTTTTTATTTGTTCCCGCAGAAAATCGCTTGCAATTCGTTCTGCTTGCATAACTACTGAGTCCTCCATAGTTTCTTTCATCCCCCTCAAGTGTCGTGCTTCGAATAGTTTACCACACACTTTTTTGGAAAGTACGTTTATAACTAAACTATACTGCCGTTTCTTCGTTATTATTGTTATCCGACGGAACTCCCAGATGGTACCGAGTACAGTGCTGCCGAGGTACCCGGAGTTTACACAGCGGAGTGGAGGTTGGAGGGTTAAGGGACATACGGACAAAGATTATAGTCCGGATAAGAAAGTTTTCGTCTATGTGAGCATCAAATATGACAATCACTGAAGATATTGCTATGTTTACGGAAGCTTAATGACCGTCCGCGGGATCGCCCCGCGGCCTTTTTTACACCCCGGAAAACCACCGGATTCCATTCGGAATTTTTAACGGGATTGGATGAAAGCTCTCCGTTTGGCTGCGGCCAGTACTTCAAAGAAAAAAGCAGAGTGCCGCGGCACTCTGCTTCTTTCTATCGTGCCCGTTAGTGTAGCGCAGGCTGCCATTTCCTCTTACGGCAGTCTGCGAAACGTTATTGGTTCAAATTATCAAAGGCTGCTGCAAAAAGACTAAATATTTCGTTTCACATACTCAAAGGGTTGTTCACACGAGTAAATATGATGGAAAATCCCATGTACGGGATAGCGTCTTCCAGGCATTTTATGCGATACGATAACTCCTCATCACACTCCGGCTCTTCGCCACTTGACTTCTACATCTTTTCAATCGAACATCCTGCTCACACCATTCATCATTTTCTAATCCCATTGTACGCTCATAAAGTAATACCTTATTACAGTAATAACTTTATGACTGTAAGTGCATTTTATCAGATTTAATAAGGGAGTTAATGCAAACCCCCGACCTCTAGCGGTCGGGGGTTTGCATTGAGGAGGGAACCGTCGGGCAGCACATCCGTCCGCCCATGGGATAACGCCTTCTAGACTATTATTTCGAACCCCAAATCGCTTTATTGTTTGAGCCGATTAGCGAAAATGTCATAACTTCATTATGACTGGACAGTTCATTTCTTTGTTTGAAGAACACGCCTTTGTAAGTGATTCCACCGATTACCATCGTGCAGTGATAGGTTCCTGCCGTATAAGACCATGAACCTGTGACACCGCCCGTTATGGTACCATTCGAATTCAAGGTCACGCTTTGGGTTGACAGCATACCAACGTTTGATGTAGACGCATCAAGACCCATATCGACAAACTGATAAGTTCCCGTCATATCAGTCGCACTGTAGCCCGTAGGCGAGATGCTGCTTCCCAAAAATTCGTATACGGCGGTTACAGGCCATTTGTCGGCGTTCATGAATTGTTGGTGCACGCGAACCTCATGCCCCTCGGTACCGTTATCAAATCTTGTGTGGTACAACAAGTATCTCAAGCCGTCCGTATCGATCAATGCGGAGTTATGGCCTCCCGATTTATACCCCACCGGCAATCCCGACAAATTATAATTTCCAAACAATTTAATGCCGTAATTGGATTGATTCACAGATGAGGACGCATAAACCGCCGAATTGCCCGCAGCATCGGTGTATGGTCCGTTAACAGATGTAGAACGGTATAGACGAATGTGGTATCCGCCCGAATTTGCCAGCCAGCCGTAAGTGACATATAAATAGTAGTAGCCGGCCGCCGAATCATAAACAATGTAAGGTGCTTCGCCGGATTTCGTGTATCCTCCGGCAATTTTTTTGCCGAAGTAACGATCAGTATCGCCGTTATCCACGCCCGGATAGTAAGGCTTTCCTGTTGCCTTGTTAATCTCTAGGATAAAGATACCGCCGGACCAGGATCCATACGTCATCCACAATTTCCCTGTACTATCGTACACAAGCGCGGGGTCGATTGCATTAGGAAAGAGATTGTTATTGAATGATCCGTCGCTTTTAAACCAGCCGCTTCTCGTTCCCGAGGTCGTCCCGTTGTCGATCAATTCCGGGATATTCGTATTTTTATACCATGTATTAACCGTTTTTGTCCCTAAAGACGAGGTTGTCGTAATGGAATTGCTTCCGCTTGTAAATCCTGAATAGATGATCGTATCCACATATTCGTATGGACCTGTTATCGACTTGGATACAGCTAAACCAATTGCGGAACGAATATAAGTGGATGAAGTACAGTAATAAAGCATATAGGCGCCTGTCGAACCATCCGCCCACACATACGATGCATTGTAAACCGGCTCGGGTGCCCATACCGAATGGCCGCCTGAACTGTCTTGATCGTTATAGCCAGCCCATGCAAAAGAAGGAGCTAATGCATTCTTTAGCGCTGTACCCGTAGCTCTTGAAGCATTGCCCGTGCCGCCGGCTTTAACCAGCTCCCATTTTTGCATGTCGCCGCCCGAGTACTGCCACTGTTGAACATTGGCACCGAGAGCCGTACTGCCATTAATGACATCAAGAGCACCGGTATATCCTGATGCTTTCGTAAGGAACGCAACTGTCCCGTCATCGTTTTGTTGTATTTTAAACAATTGCGGATTGCCGCCCCAATACGTCCATTGATTAATGTTGGCACCATTGGCGGAGGAACCATTTACTACATCGACTGCGCTCTTGTAGGACGAATTGGCGGTCAACATATAATAGTCTCCATTGCCGAAATACACAATTCTAAACTTTTGCGCATTGGAGCCGTTATAACTCCACTGTTGTATATTCGTGCCATCATCCGCAGATCCGTTGGCGACGTCCAAATATAACCCGCTGTTCTTATTCTTGATATAATAATAGCCCTCAAAAGTAGATGCTGCGTACAAGCTTGAGTTGGTGTAGCCCTGCGTTCCCAGATACGACCAATTCCTTAAATCCGTACTTGAAGCTTGCGCCAAATGAGAGCCAAAAATATAATATTTGTTTGTCGCGGAATCATAAGCAACGGCCGGATCATGTACCGAAACTCGGGTCGTTGTTGAAGTCGTCGAAGAACTGGCTGCTCCGAAGGCGCTGGTTGCGGCGGTTGCTAACAAAGCAATAATCATTACCAGTGCGAAAAGCTTTTTGCTCCAACCTTTTTGGAAAAGCGTCATGATATAACTAGTCTCCCTTCTTGCCTTAAAATAGTAGTTTAGGATTAATAACTTGTCTGTCATCCATTGCCGATACCTAAAATTAAAGCGTTTCCAATAAAGCGTTTACATTTTTTTGAATTCGGCCACTTTGCGTTACCCGATCATCCATAAGCATTACGTCCGTTTCGCAATTAGGTGGATATCAAAAATGTTATCATGTTAATATAAAAATGAATCAACCTCCCTCTGGCTCTTAATTAGAACCGAGTAAGAAAGGTGGCAGCGAATTTATACCTATATTATACCGGAAAATTTATCGAAGCAAGGAATATTTTGATTATGTTATTACCTGAATAATGTTTTTGTTAATTGATTTAATATTTAATAAACTATTTCTTCATTGAGATCTAATACTCCTAATTCGAGCAAAAGAAAAAGCAAAAAGAACAACCGTAAAGCGTACAAAACGCTACGGATGTTCTTTCTGCCAAATTATTCACCCTTACAGTTGCGATATGATCCATTGCTGATTGGTTCCATTCTTATCCGGCCACTGAACGTTCGCGCCTCCCGAGTAGAACCACCATAAACATCCAATAGCTACATCCTTCTCTGCAGATCACAGATACGTTTGAAATAGCTGATAATATTAATCATTTGATATTGCTGGATCCGTTTACAAGCAATAACATAACGTCGGAAGCCAAAACACTGTCTCATTTAAGGCCTCCCGATAAGGGAGGGATCGCCTTGACCGACCCGCAAGCGGCTACACCTCCTCACCCCATTTGTTCTTAATCTCGGGCGCTATGAATTCACAGAATAGTCATACAACTTTGCGACAGCTTCCGGATTTTCAAGTATGATAATCTCATCACGGGATGCGGAGGGGAAAAGAATGTTTCTTTGGTTCAAAAAGAAGAACACTCATTTTTCTGCGAACAATGACGACCACGATACTCCAATAATTAAAGTGGATAAGACTCAGCCTCAACCTTCTGATGTTTTAGCTGAGACTGACTCTCCGCTGGTATCGGACACCGGTGATTCTACGGTTCATCAAATGCAATATTGGAATACTAATGTATCGCAAAGCCATTGGCTCGATGAAATGTACAAGGAGCAACAGAAAAAGGGCGCATTCGATCATCTTCCTGGCAAAGGAAAGCCATTGAATCTCGATTCTGGCGATGTCTTCAACAGCATACTCAAAAATGCTAACGTGCTGCCCGATTGGTTACAGCTGCAGCGAGAAATAAGAGAGCAAATCCGCAAGCTGCTAACCTCTCTCCCTGATAACAGCGACAATAAATTGGACTGGGAAATAGCCGAAATCAATATAAAAATAAAGAAATACAATACGATGGTCCCGGTAGCCATTTTGCAAAAAAGACAGGTTGTAAGAGACACGATACAGGAACAATATCAGCAATGGCTGTAGAGGGTTTACCGCACAATTAATCACTTTGAATGTATTTTTTCATAATAACCTTTTTCAAAATATCCAAAACATGCACCCCGACAGTATGATGTATAGGAGGACCTAATGTCATTAAACATGACTTAAAAAAATGATTGCAGAAAAATTTTTCCAAATTTTAACGATTGATGTTAGATAAAATTACATATAACAAGAAACTCAGTTGATTTTGTTTGAATTTCACTTTAAACTTCATAGTACGGCACCCTCCTGGATGACGGAATTTTGACCGGTTGAGTATTCCCAAACTGAGGTGCTTCTGTTTTTTCAAACCCCAAAATAAACAATCTACAGCAAGGAGGGCTCCTATGCTAACTTCATTAATGACATCTGTTCGTCAAGAAACGCACGGAACAATGAAACTAAATCTGGATAACATGAGCCAACTTGCAGAGTATTACCCGTTTATAATCCAAAACCAAAAAGACCCAAGCTATGTGTTGTTTCATTTTCATCCCGATTCCTATACGGCTCCCATTCTTAAGGTAGGGAATGTGGCGCATATAGATTTTACTCACTTAAGGTCAATCGTTAAGCAAGAAGTCGAACAACTGTTCACCATGTACAATAACCGAATCTATACCCTGTATGCTTTCGCTTTTATGTTCACCTATGAAGAAAAAGGGTTGATATTATTATGGGCACAACAGCTAACCACTCCACCTACCTTTAACCGCAAACAGACGAACGAATTGCTGGAAGAGGCCTTAAGGCTACAAGAAGAAGGGTCATATTTTGCTTTCTCAAGCATTTTCCACCCTTCTCAACTGATAGATTTGGTTTACGATGAGCAATTAATTGCGACTGCTGTAGGTGGTCATTCGATTGTGATGATCATCCCTGTAGAAAAAAAATGGAGACTACAACTTCGTAAAAACAAAAAGGAACCAGAAGACGAATTCAAAATTTTGCGAAGATTACTCTCTGTGTATAAAGAAGAGGTAGCTTATCTAGAGAATTACTTCCGTAAAAACGATCTCTGGATTAAGGGTTGAACGAATTCCGCACGAAAGAATAATTTCAGATTCACCGCTCTGAGAAAAGCTGCAAACTTGTCGTACTACCCGTTTTGTTTAAACACTGTACTCATTCCTCTACAACACCAAGACTACTAAAGCTTTTGACAAGAACGAAAGCCTGATCTATGGTCTGTTTCACGATTTCAGCAGCAGCGTGATCTTTGGCTAACCTAAGCCCCTGGCCCGCCCAGAGTGACATATACTCTGGGTTATTCGCTTTGGCGGCCGCCTGGCGAATGTCTCTCGTCATTACGTTCTGAATCGGGTAGGCGGGAATGGTTCCCGGATAAAATCGCATGTCGTTCATAAAATCTGTGAGAATGCCACGTGCGGCTTTACCCGAATATGCATACGTCATTTCGGTGGAGTCTTCGTTTGACGATATGATTTTTCGTTTATGCGCTTCATGGGCACCGCTCTCAGGGCTTGCCAAGAAAGCGGTGCCCATCTGTACTGCAGAAGCCCCTAATGCAAGGCTCGCAATAAGCCCACGTCCATCCATGATGCCACCCGACGCGACAACTGGGACCGAAACATAATCCACAATTTGAGGAACGAGAGCCATAGTACCGATCAGTGCGTCGGTAGTGCTTTTTAAGAACGTTCCACGGTGTCCACCTGCTTCGCTTCCCTGAGCCACAATCGCGTCTACTCCGGCGGCTTGCAACTGTTTGGCTTCCTCGACCGTCGTTGCCGTGCCAATAACAACGGTCCCAAGCTGTTTCATGGCCTGTATTACGTCCAGCGGCGGTATACCGAAGGTGAAACTAAATACCGGTACATTTTCTTCAATTAATACTTGCACCTGCTCCTCGAACGACTCTGTAAACTTCGGGATCGATGGGTTTGGAGCAATGCTTAGCTCCGAACGATATTTATTAAGATAATCGTTCATACCGGCGATTGTTTCTTCCGATGTACTCAGTTGCTCGGGTACGAATAAGTTCACACCAAACGGTCGATCTGTTCGTTGTCTGATATCCCGAATTGCGTTGCGGATTTGTTCTGGAGTTAAGTAACCTGCCCCCAGGTTTCCTAGCCCCCCAGCGTTTGAAACTGAAGCCACTAAGTCTGGAGTCGTGGGGCCACCTGCCATCGGTGCTTGAATAATCGGATATTTAATTTTCAGCTTGCTTGTTAATTCTGTCTCCATCATTTTCAATCCTCCCGTTTATTTTCTTTACACTGGATCGACGTGCAATCAGTCGTACCCGCAACTCCTCTAAGATGAACTGATTTATCGAATTTCTCGGAAAGTAATTGTGCTACTGTCGATTTTCCACTTGCCATGATCCCGGTTACTAAAATAATACTTAGCTCCTTAACCATACACTCACCCATTCGGACCGTGTTTTTTTGAGCATAATTCAATCTAAAGGCAGGCCGCAAGGATAAGAACATTTATAGAAGAACCTTCGGCCTCCCTATGTCCGTAATTTCTCGGGATGTATACTCGAAAACATCAGCTATTAAAACAACAACGACCTGGAGTGGGAGAACTGCGGAAACCAAGAGATCCAGTGAATCTTTAATATCAAACGAATATCCATCAAAATCAGCGGATATGCCCTCATAACCGGCCGGCAGACCTACATCGGTTTTTCTTTTTCGACATTCATCAATCCTAGCAGCCTCTCTTAATCGTCCATTTCCTAGTATATATTGGACTTCAGCGCCAAAACTCCTTGTTTATGGACTAACATGGTAAGGAATTTGGAGAATGCGGGAGAATATTTCAGAATAGTCAGACTTCTTAGGGGTATATCGCAAATAAACCATTTATAACGGCTTTGCCTTCACCAAAAAGATAATGATATGATATTTTTGACTCATCTCACATCTCGTTACACCCATATGCGGGCTCCTCATTTTTCAAAAACAGTGAAGGAGGAACAATGATGAAGTGTAAACCGTGTGAAGGAACCGGGAAGACAAAATGCTCCGATTGCAATGGTGAAGGATTGGGCTATGGACATGGAAAGTGTATGACCTGTGATGGAAGCGGTTTAATTGAATGCACGCCGTGTGAGGCATCCGGTAAAGTTAGCCTCTTCCAATGGATGAATCTCAAAAGGGCCGAGTAATTTCTATTATCCCCTCTATAAAAAAAATAGCGAGTGTATGATTGACATACACTCGCTAAGATTGATGACTAAGCCCCGGGACCCGGGGCTTTTTCTTTTAAACGTTCTTCTTCTCCAGCGACTCAAGCGCATTCCGAAGCTGTGCAGCCGCATTGTCGATAGTCTCTTGAGCTGCATCCGCTGGCAGTGCATTTGCTTCCGCGACCGCTGCCTCAAGCGCTTGCCAGCTCGATTCGGTATATAGCGCTGCATCGAGCGCAGCAGCTTCTGCCAGCAAGACATTGACCAGGCTGCTGTCAATCCATTTCTTCGCCGTATTGTTCATCGCTGCCTGAATTTCTTCCGCACTCAAGACGTGATTATAAGTGCGGAATTCGTCGATCATGCCGTTAAACAGCGGATCGGGCCATTGGCTCTTGCCGATGTAATTAACGCTCGGCTTGAAATCGCTCGGCTTGATTGTGACACTGCTATTAGTAGCCATCAACACTCCGCCTACATACAATTTCGCCGTACCTCCGCCCAGCGTCACCGCTACATGCACCCATTCACCCACGGGAAGCTTCGCGGTTTGCACCAATTGTTCGGTGCCGCCATTCTTAATCGCGAAACGCAGCGTATTGCTGCCGCCGGAACTCGGCGTAAGGAACATGTATTGGTTCGTATTGTTGCCAAAGTCGAAGATTCGCTGCCACGCATTTCCACCCTTCCAGTTCACCCAGGTTGCCACTGTGACGGCATCGGATGTGGATAGAGCATGCGCCGAAGGCAGCGTAACGGAGCCGGTTCCGTTCAGATCAATCGCCTGACCGAACTTTCCTTCTACATAAGCAGGCGTCCCGCTCACGGTTGCGTGAGTTGACCCGAATGTATTGTCCGCATGGCCATCAAACGAATAGAGTGATAGAGGAACCAGAACCAGCAAACCTTTGGCCTGTTCAAGCTCAGCCGCAAGCTTCACTTTATCGGCATCCGGTTTGTTCAATTCCGATTCAATCCGCTCCACTTCTTTCTGGTACGTGTAGTAGCTTCCTTTCGTGTAGCTTAAAGATTCGCCGACGTAAGTCTTTGCCGTTTTTTCGCTTTCCAGCTTGAACGGGGCAGTTGCCGAAACATACAGGGTGCCTGGACTTGCGCCAATTTGCGGAATGCTTACGGTTCCGTACGTGCTTTCGATTACGGTTGAGCCAAGCGCTACGGAATCCGAAGACGTACGGTAGACCTTTACAACCGTTCCTGCCTCATATCCAGAAACTTTAACCGTGTCCGCAGTTCCTTCCGAATGATTGGTTACTTTGATACTGGTTTCCGAAGGCGGTACAGTGATGTTATCCGATTTATATTTCACAATTAATTCAGGTCCGTATTGACCAGGGCTGCTGTTACCGGAAATATATTCTTTCGTAACCGGGTTCACTTCGCCGCTAGGAACGGATAATAGGAAGGTTGCTCTGTTCCCTTCGTTTGCTTTCACAATTTCGGTCACGTCAAGAGTCCAGCTCCCGTTAATAGCATGCATCGTATACGCACTCTCGGGTTTAACTACGGCTGAAGCGGACGGTCCTGCCAAAAAGGCTGTGGCCGCTTCCCAGCTTCCATTAAAGTACTCGCTTTTCAATTCCGCTCCAAGCGTACCGCTGGTCTCCTTCCAGTTATCCCACTCCAAATGCTGCGCACGCAGGGTCGCCGTTCTTCCATTATTCCGATACATTCTTAATGATACGGATTCAATATTCCCATCCTCGAAATCCGGTACGTTGTTGAATGTAACGATACCAAATCGTTTAGCCCCTTCGTCCGGTCCATTGGAAAGAATAACTAACTGTGGATCTCCGCCAGGTGCAGTGGTGTTAAACCGCAGCGTTGCATCCTTTTCCGCCTTCAAGTTAATTAGTCCGTCTTCCCCTGGATATGACTTGGCCGTTCTGGCACTTTCCATTTTGCCCGGTGTGGTTGCAGATACATACAGGACACCGGAATTCGCACCGATTTGGGGGATGCTGACGGTTGCGTAGGTGCTTTCGGCAACGGTTTTGCCAATCACAGCAAGGTCCGTAGCCGTTCTATATACCTTTACAACATCGCCTGCCGCCAGACCGGTCACTTTTACCGTATCTGCTTGTCCTTCAAGATAGTTGGTTACCGTAATGCCGGCTACGGAAGGCGGCGCCGTTACAGCAGGAGGATAGACCGTATCGGAGAATTCTCCCAACGTTCCGTCCGCAAACCTGGCAACTACCTTATAGCCCGGCGAATCTTCAAAACCCGGCTCGGGGTCAACAAATGACAATGCCGTCGCATTCGTAACGAGCGCGGTCCAAGGCGAGCCTTCCGCCAGCTCCGCAGTGCCTTCCTTAAATACCGGGTTTGTTAAGCCGGCATCCTTGTCATAGGTACGGTACAAATTGAAGCTTACCGCATGCTTCGGTTTGTTCCAGGAAAGAGAAATACCGCTGCCGTTATTCACTCTTTGAATATAAGGATAAAGCTTGCCGCGAGCCGTTTCTTCGACAGTCACCTCGCTGAACTGCGCTTGCTCCGCAGCCGCGACGCCCGTAAAGATGGCGTAAGGGAATGGGGTGAACATTTTCTTCACCATGATCCAATCCGCTCCGTCCCTGGACACATAAGCATGAATATAATGCGAATCGTAGTCACGCACCAATTTCAGATATGGATAATCATCCGCGTGCAATCCAATGAGTTTCGCATTCATCGGACTTTTCTTCTCTTCCGAGAATGCGTGGCGGGAATCCCTTGTACGGTTCTGCAATACAAGATTGCCGTTTTGATCGGCTCCAAAATAAATGTAGCGGGTATTGGACTGCAGCAAATCACGCATCATAATTCCGCTTGCGTTCCCGCTGTGGCTGTCCAATTTCGCACGGATGGAGCTGCTGCCGGCTGCGACCTGATTTACGAAATGCAGAGAATCGTTGATATCTCTATCGTACATGTTCAAGTCGTCGCCTTCACCCAGGCCTGTGCCGTCGGCACCCTCGATTGCAATAGTTGTGCCTGTATTTGTTGCGCTGCCTGCTTTTGTGCCGATGCGGTCATCACGCCATAACGCGCCCGGATCGTTTAAGGATACCGGTGCAGTCAAATTGACCTTTGCGCGATAGGATTCATCTCCAGCACCTAGATCATTTACTGCAGAAACTTTATAGTAGTATACTTTTCCATTTTGAACCGTCGAATCTTTATAGTAATTGCCTGTTACTCCTGTTGCAATGACTTGGTACGTACCATTTTCCGTTTCAGAACGCTTAATAGTATAAGACTTCGCTCCGGCGGTTGTAGTCCAGGTAATTCCCGCATATCCGTTGCCCGCGAATGCTTTTACGAAATTAACGGTAAACGGCAACGGGTCTATATGGACATCGGACGTTAATTTCAACACCATCGCAGATTTCGGCGGAACCGTTACCTTTCCAGTTTTGCTAACCGGAATTTGTTTTCCCGATACAAGGTCCAATACGGTACTGTTCCCCTTATAATCTGTCGGCATTTTCACATCAAAGGACTTTTTATTTCCATATTCGTCGCGGGTTGTATTGAAAATCATGAAATACTTTCCGTACCTTGCCGATAACAGATCAGGATAACCGGCATAAGGCGTGTCCGCCTCAAAATTATCCCGTTCCGTCTGGCCGACACCAGGCTGATAAGTAATCGGTAAAATTTCTCCCGCAAGAGCTTGAGGGGCGTCAGCACCATTCGTTACTTGATCTTCAAAGAATATCATATCGATATTTTCCATACGCATAAAATAGTCCTGATACTGAAATTTGCTGTCGGTTGCAATTTGTACGATATTGTCATAGTTGTCGTTAATCACATGAAGTCTGCCGTTGCCGCTGTAACCTTTATTAAGCTCGTTCAGGTTAGCGAACATACGAAGATCGCCATCCCGGATCGAGAGGAACATATTGTCAACGTCCGCCCAGGCAAACTGTTCGTAGTCGGCCGGGTTCACATTAAGCGCCGCGATTTCTTCTTCGGTATAATAATTAAAATCTGTCTGCGGAAGGACGGCTCCTGCCGTCACCTGGCCGCCGAAGCGATTGAAACCTGCCCGGTCGCCGGTGACGTATTTATAAGTGTTTGCCAGATGGTAATCCTCTCCGCTATTCGTGCCTCTAGTTCCGAAAGTGAAATTGAACAGCTGGTGATCCGCAAGCTGCTGCTGCGCGAAACCGACCGCTTCCTTCGCATACCGCCAGTACTCGTCCCATTCCGGACCGCTGTACCTTTGCTCGTTATGGACCATCTCCATTTCCAGGGAAGCGTACTGCAGCGACAATCCGGTTGAAGTTCTCGCGCCATACGCGTAGAAACCTGGCAGAGCCGTGTTCCGCTCATCCGTGACTTGTTCCGCTCTCATAATTCGTTTTCCGTCGTCATCCAAAGACGTGTACCGGACAAACCCGCGGGCATGCATGTTTTTCAATGCAAGCTTCAGAATTTTATCGTTCAATTCCTCATCGCCAGGGTGGTTTAACGTTTTGTAGAAGTTCTTCAAAAGGTAGTTGGCCGCCTCCCCGTAATTGGCGACATATCCGTTTTCCCTTGTCAGCCCCGCTTCCGTCAGGCCGTAGTAATGCTCGCCGTACGGCACCCGCCTGACGACGTTCCCGTCCGCATCCAGCTTGCTCTTCGCGAGTCCCTTAGCTACAATTTGCAAAAAATCTTCCGTAAATCTAGCCGTCTGGTCATGATAGAACAAGGAATGGTACAAATCCAATTCCTCGCCGTTCGGGCCGACCAGCACTTCTTCCCCGAGGAACGGCTGCCCCCCTAACGCTTCAAGAAGAATCTGATGGCTGCGCTCTCTGCCTTCAAAGAACGGAGAACCGATCAGGCGCAGACCTTCGTGCGCTTCCCATGCGCCTTCATACGTGTACACCACTTGATTATAGATGTAGGACAGCCGCGTACGGGCAAAATCGAAATTCGCTTTCAGCACGCGCTCCCACGCTTCACGGCGAGATAAAGCTCCGCCATTCCAGTCTACTCCCGCTAGCGAGTACAGTCCATCGACCGTTCCCGTCGCAAACGGCTGATCGAGGAATGCGTTGAATGCCGCCTCGCCAAAGATGGCGTCATCCTTGATGAGCTGTTCGACAATATACAACGCCTCGCCTAATGCGCCGTAATATCCGCCCCAATCGCCTTGATGTCCGCCCCGTGTCACCAATCTGATATTTCCGTAATAATCCTTGACATGATTGTCAATCACTTTAAAAATCCGTCCAAGCGCCGCTTTCTTTGCTTCGGCCGTTTGAGCCGGCGACCAATCGTAATGAAGCGCGTTCGCATAAAACTTCAATTCATCCTGATAACGCACAATGGATAATTTGCCGGCTGCGCTGGCATCAACCCGGTTGGAATAATCATTGAACGTCTTTACCAGATTTTGCGTGTAGCCGTTAATGAGGGCTTGCTTTGCCTCATCCGTCAGATCCTCTCTAAGCATTGAAACCGGATCTTCTGCAATATCACCCTGGGTTTCACCCGATACATCCAAGTGAGCCCCCGTGTGCGTATAGGCGTTGTAATACCCTCTGGATGGCGCGTTCACTTTATCGCCAAAATTTCCGCTGTACGTTCTGACGGTAATTTGTACGGTATTTTGTCCATGTGTGCTTACTAACGGAAGCATGGTTGTATTATAGTAAAACCGCTCCGGCAAACCTTTGCTAATACCCATGTTGATCGGTTGGTAATCTCCAACGCGGCGATAGCCGACTTGCTCGCCATTGATGAATACCATACTTTTGTAGAATGATTCATCGCTTCCCCAAAACTTCATGGTGAAGTAGTTTTGAGCGGCAGGATCGACTTTCATCGTAAAAGTTAATTCTCCGCCTTGAATATCTTCTGGTATACGCGGCAGGGATACCCGTGCAGGCTCACCCAATGCGCCGACGATAGCGCTGGTAAATTCACCTTTGAACTGGTGTTGTTGTTCTGACTCCGAATTACCAAATACCAATTTATCGGTATATGGATTAGCAGCTGCAATCGGTTCAGCATGTACGGTCTTTGGTTGCAGCGGTAAAGCTGCCGGCAGCATCAGGGCGACGCTCAGGCAAACAGCCAGGACACTTTTGAAATGTTTTGTTATCATGTTGATCTCCTCGTTCCTCAATTGGATTGAACCATATGCGATTTCCGAATATGAAGCTAATAAATCTATCAAATGAGTATGTATCGCCCTCCTTGTTTCTTGCCTCGTAAATCATTCGAGTAAATGGTTAGTCATCCTCTCTTATTGAAAACGTTTACATTCTCTATTAAAAAATACAGCACCTATAGTTTGAATACAATGCGGTTTTTTAAGGATAAACTGTATGTTTTTAAAGAAAAACATTTCGAATAATGAGAAATAATAAATAACCTTAACGAAAACGTACAAATCATTTGAAAATTGGCGTTTGCAAAATTTAGTTTACAAAAACCTTTGTTCAGCGTATATTAAATTCATTAAAAGTTTCCGTTGTGCAACAATTTGTCTCTTGGCTTAAAATTGTTTCCTCAGGAAACATGGGGGGGTGATTTATTAAGCTGTAAACCGTGCATATCAGGTCGACTTATGATGGTCAAATACTTATTTTGGAGGAATTTTTATGATGAATTGGTTGCGAAATAGTACGACGGCGGCAGGACTCTTGACGGTGCTGCGGCTGTATGTGGGATGGAAATTCATCTCGGCCGGATGGGGGAAATTATCCGGCGACAAGCCGTTCGATGCATCCGGATTTATAAAGGGGGCTATTGGCAAAGCAGGTGGAGAAAAGCCTGTCGTACAACAATGGTACGGGGACTTCCTTCAAGGTTTCACCTTGACGAATGTGGATGCTTTTAATTTCCTGATCCCATGGGGCGAATTCCTCGTCGGTCTTGGCTTGATTACAGGTACTCTTACCACATTCGCGGCATTCATGGGCATCTTCATGAACTTCAATTTTTTGTTTGCGGGGGCGATCAGCCATAATCCAAACATGATCATCGTCCAATTTTTCCTCTTGGCAGCAGGGATGAACGCGGGCCGCTTCGGCGGGGATTACTGGGTTATTCCCTGGGTTCGGACATACACCCGGAAATTTTCGCGGAACGGACGATCCTCCGTACAATCCCGAACTACTTAGACTAAATACGCTGTTAAGATTGGGTGACTATCGACGAGTTTCATACTGCAACTGAACTTAAGAACAAGATCACTCTGCGGGTGTTTTCCAGGAAGGCATAACGGGAAAACTGGACCTCAGTCAAGAAAGTGGACACTAAATAAGAGCAATTAGCTAATACTTTTTTTGTACAGAGCTTCAAACTGCTCTGGAGATAGGTAACCCA
>NZ_QPJD01000017.1 GCF_003337375.1 Paenibacillus prosopidis | reverse complement strand
AAGCATTTGTACTTCTCGGTGTTTCACCTCTTATCTCACAATCGTGCATTCCAAGCCCTTCATGCACACAATATTAAAGTAAAACGAATGACGAAAATGCAATCCATGATGAAGTTGATTGGAAAATTGGCTCGAATGCTTGTAGCTATGGCCAGAGAAGGACAAACTTTCTCCGCGGATAAGGCTCAACCGCCACTAGCAGCTTAACAACTACATTCGCAACCCAGACACGTAGATTAGCTCGTTTCGCAGGATTTCACAAAGAAAGCACGGAGTACCGAGATTTTTAGGCTTTAGGGCATAGACCCGTTCCGTTAACGTTGATCGGACTCCACACCTTGGATAGATAGGACGAAGGAATGTGAGGGCATAGACCCGTTGAGATTTGGGAGAGTGAATCCCAAGGACCTTGTGGAGAGAGACGTGCAGTAAATCTTTCTGTGGAAGATGTTGTAAATAGACCAACACCTTCTATTCCCGCATGCCCTCAAACGGAACTGCCTAACCCATGTTATGTAATCCTTTAAACTCCTATTTAAACACGCATGTGAAATCCTGCGAATGAGCGAGCATTCGTGAGAAAAACCTTATTCTCTGAGGGAGCTTAATGATCATTTGTGGTCGTTAATACTCATCAACAATATACCTAAACAGACAACTATTATAAAAGTCAAAGAATGTGGGGTTTCCAGGGTGGCTTTGTATAATATAGCCTTGAACCAAAATCACAAACAAGCTATTTATCTTGTTCTAATTTTTTCAATCTTTTCTCTAGTTCTTTTATTCTTTGACTGGATTCTTTGACATCAAGAAACAATCCAATGATGAAAAAAGGAATTATTATTCGTATGTCAAATTGCCCTGTTATCCACTGCATTACGCCAAGAAAGGCTAGTAATCCAATAAAGCTCATTATTGCAGTCCATACCATCTATGATCACTTCCCTCATGTACTCGTTAATGTGGCGCGACTGCCAGTTAGCAAAAAAATGGCTGCCGAAGCAACTTCAACTCCCGCAACTTTACAAACCTTTATTTAACCTTTTCAATCTTTGTTAAATTACTCCACTTAATTTCTCCATCTTTAACTTGTTCAGTTTTAATCGTATAACTAATTTTGACTTTATCATCTTTAGTTAAGGTTTTGAAATCAGTATCCTTCATTTCATCTAATCTAAAAGTATTAAGTTTTCCATCAACAATTATTTCAACTGAGTTATTATCATTTTGTACTACATAGATTGCCTCAACATTTTCGATTGTTGTTGTAACAACTTTTGGGTCTACAACTCTTTGTACCTGCTGAGTTTCATTAATATTTTTCCGAGTAGTTTTCATATCATTTCCACAAGCAGTCAGCATAGCTACTAATAGAAATAAAACAATCATTTGGGTTTTTACCAATTTTCATAACCTCCATTAAACTGACACAAGAATTCATCCTCAAATGGTAACATAAATGTCTGATTAATGTTTCAGAATTATTTTCCAGTATACTACCCGTTATTTCAATGAAAAAAGAGGAGCTGCATCGCGGCATGCCCCTCCCACTATCCCGTTAGCCATCCATGCATCTCTTATGTTGCACCACAGAGCATGAAAGTTAATCCGTTCTTTCATGGTAGTTGAGCAAGGCCTTAGGCTGCCTTGTCATGGACTTCATTGGAAGCGTGAATGGTGTTATCTGATGGTTGGCACCTTCAGATACTTAAAAGAACTTATATATACCTTCTTGGAAATACCTATATTCTTCATCTGTTATCCTTAATCTACCATAGGATTCAAAGAATAATTCTTTATTCCCCTTTTCATCAAATACATCCTGCTTAGGTCTGATAGCCAACGCGATATCAAATCGTGGATCACCAAACGCAGCTCTCGGCCAATCGATAATACCAATTACATTATTGTAGTTAACCAATACATTATTAGTGTGAAAATCACCATGAATCAGAGTATTCTCAATCGGTTTAGGTCTATCATTTTTTAGTCGTATAAGTACTTCTTCAGTGCCTTCCACATTATAATTAGCAAAATTGTGACTTGCCCTCATGAGCATCGTATCTAACCAAGATTGATCATTCTTGCGCAATCCAACAGGGCATTGGCATTCATGGATTTGCTTTAAACATAAACCATAGTGAGATATAACTTTTTCTCTATCCCTAAGATTAGGTTTACCACTCAGGAAATGTCTCAAGCTAATTCCATCTATATAATCCATGAGTAGCCATCTTGATTTGTCCTGAATATGGAAAGCATATGCCTTTGGAACTGGTATTCCAGTAGTCGAAAGATATTGTAATGCTTTATATTCCTCTAATAACCATTCATTAAATAAACCATGTTCAGTCTTTTTAATAATGAACTGATGATCACGAGTTTCAATTCTAACAACTATAGAAGTATGCCCTTGTCGAGGGAATGAGATGTTTTGAATCGCACCTATTTGATCTACAAATTCAACAGGAATATCATGTATGTTCATTGTTCTCTCCTCTTCCGCCCTTCGTAGTTTTTCAATTCCACTGACATCGCTCTGACTTGTAATGTTTTAAGTTCTGGGTAGTTCTCTCCATACTAATTATACGATGATCTAATTTAATATACATCTAACTTAATGCCAGTGTAAAATATTGTCAAGATTTTTAGTATGGGCTGATCAGTCATCATGATTTAAACTATCCTGCCCATTACGAAAAGGCAGCCGATCGTCCGGCTGCCGTCGTTACTTTATTCAGCTATCGTTCCGTTAGTTCAATGACTTTCGGTACGGTCCCCGTGTTGTCTGTAGCGGCAAGTTCCAATATAAAGACATACATGAATGCTGTGCATGCTTGAACTTGAACCCGCACCATCTTCCGCTATAGGCATATATCTATAAGATCAGGTGATGATCATGATTGTTAACCTACACTGGGAGGCTATATATGATACAGAACCATAATGGGCAGATTCTTCGTCAGCAGTCCTCTTATCGACAACCGTTTCACAAGCTGCAGAATCCCGTTTCAAAAGAAGTCAATCCAATAGGACGCTATCAAATGATCTTCCATTGGAACCGATTGGATTGGAACTTTCCTGACTTAAGGATGAAGCAAGAATTTGAAGCCAATCAATATTGGAAAAAGGCGATGCCTGCCGGAGTAAAAGTCGATCAGCAAGGCCATTATTATGTTTCAGTGCCCCGCTGGGCCTATGGCATCCCTTCCACTATGAATCGGATCATTATCAAAGACGGAAAACCGCTCTTGGAGGCCTTCCCGAGTTGGGAATGGAATCAAGCGGGGAATGTTAATGTCCTTCAATCCGTTCTTGGTTATGAGATCGATGAATTTAACCGGATGTGGCTGTTGGATCAAGGGAAGATAGCCTACGCACCTTCTCCCGTAGGGTCACAGAAGCTGGTCGTCTGGGATTTGAATACCAACCGGATGATCGACTCTATAATCATCCCAAATGAGATTGCGCCGTACGGGACATCTTTTTTAAATGATTTGGTCGTGGACAATAAGAACGGTTTTGTCTATATTACCGATTCCGGTAGCGGTTGGCCGGATCACCCGCTTGACGGCGGAATCATTGTGTACAACATGAGGACGAGAACGCTCAGACGGGTGCTCGATCGCCATTACAGTACACAGGATCTTCCCGATTTTCATTTTCAAATTGACTATAAGCCGGTATTCAAGGATAAACCTCTTCGAATCGGAGCTGACGGCATCGCCTTATCCGCGGATCGTTCCACTTTGTATTACTGTCAGGTCACAGGGCGAAATCTATATGCACTTGATACTTCACTGTTACGAAACTTTAATACGCCATTAGAAGAAATCCGCAAGGCAGTAAGGGCTATTGGCAGCAAGCGCACGACCACCGATGGGATGCACGCGGATAATAAAGGAAATGTCTTCTACACCATGCTGGAAGGAAAGGGAATAGGCATCTATACACCTTCCTTCCATACATTCCATGATTTTGTTTCTGACGATCGAATGCTATGGGTCGACGGGGTCACTTTTGATCAAAAGGGCTCCATCCTTTTTAACAGCAACCGACTACACGAGATGTTTGGGGGCTACGAGATCGATTGGAGCTATCCCTATAACCTCATCATTTGGAAAGCATTTGTTGGTCATGATGTAAAGTCGTATTTGTATGCGATTGATAAAAATGAGCCCGACTTTTATCCTGCACAGACAACCGTATGAGTTTCCATTATTTGTATACGGTTCACCGCGTTGTCTGTAACGGCAAGTTTTGAAGAAAGACCATCCTGTGCAAAGGATGGTCTTTTCTTTGAAGCAAAAGTAAATACCTCTAAACTATCGTACCCGTTAGAAAATGCCTATAAATAATACATTTCTTCCCCCAAATTCTTTAATTGGCTTCCCATAGACTTTAAATCAAATCGTATTTGAAGGGGAATATTTCCCTTCCATGCTCCAACATGAATATGAGGATGTCTAGAATAACCGTTGTTTCCTACTTTTGCGACTATATCACCTGCTTTAACGTTATCGCCTTCCTTTACGCTCAAATCCATTACATGACCGAAAAACAAACCCTTACATCGTCATGTCCTAAAAATCGAATGCTCCTTGCTCTAGAGTGCTGAAAATTTCCTGGTGTATTAGTAACTGGGTTAATATAAATAGATTCTACAATTCCGTCAAAAGGAGCAAGAACGTCAGCACCCATCCGTACCAATCCTCATTATTGCGTCCATCATTCCTATACTTTCCCATCCATCCATCTACATATTTTTCAATTACACAATCACAACCTAATGCATCTCCTATATGAGTTAATTGACCATCTGGATGTTATGACACAGTAAATGCATGATTATAAATTGGATGAATAGTAACCAATTCGATTGAGGTCAAATTCATAAAGCCTCCTCCTCCTTATTCCTCGATTGCATAAACTTTTCTACAAACACTTGGTAATTTGGTATTAAGCGAATCTTCCAGTTATATTATAAAAGGGCTGCCAGGAGCCCTTCGGTGCTCAACTCCCTCAGTACGATACGTTTTTCTCACGAATGCTTGCTTATTCGCAGGATTTCGCCCGGTTGGTTAAGGATGAAAGACAATAAGGGGGACACCGTGTTAGACTTCGGCAACATGAAGGCGCACAGGAATAGAGGGGAATATATACTGCCCCATATAATTCCATTTACTGCACGCTTTCTCCACGCCGCCCTTTAGGTTCTCACTCCCATGTCTCAACGGGTCTACGCCCTCTCATTCCTTCGTTACGCCTGTCCAAGGGGTGGAGGCCGGTCTTGCTATCGTTACGGGTCGGTGACCTTTGGTTCAATGTATCCGGTACTCCGTGCTTTCTTTGAAATCCTGCGAATAAGCCAAAACTCGTACACGAAACGGTAAGTAATCCCTTTGACAGCAAGCATGGATTTCGCAAATGCAATGCGTTCCAAAACGGCAACAATCTCCGTTTCTACCGTTTTCAGTTGAAGGCAAGCAAGATCGTACTCATCGAGCAGCTGCTTCAGGTGGAGCTTATAGGCATGTGTGGCTTTCTTAGAGCCAACAGATCTGCAAGCCAATAAGATAAGAGCTCGAGCTTTTCGATCACCCGAATGTCGTTTCATCAGCGATTTCCAGCCTCGTAAGATATCTTAAGGCTGTAATTTACACAATTCTTCGGGCGTTGGGAAAAGCCGAAGTGTGGCCAATGAACCGATACACATGATGTTTTTGAAAACTTGTCGCAGCTCAGGAAATATAATGTCGACCCAGCGATGGATTTGGTTCTTCGCACTAACGAGTCTCGTTACGACAGAGTCGCGGTTTGAGAGAAAGACACGTAGTTCTTCAAATGCTTCTAGTGTGTTGCGTATGAACGAGTAGTAGCCGTTTTTGACCATGTCTGCGATAACGAGAGCATCCTTTTGGTCACTCTTGGAAGGCGTATTGTCGCGGTTTTCCTTGTTCTTTTTCACGAGATGTGGATTGACTAGAAAGGAAATTTAACGCTCTTCAGGAATGATATCGTACCCGTTTGTTCAATCCACTTTTATTTTCAAATGACTCTTAAGAACATCCTAGTTTTATAAATAAAGTCCTTACCAGTCCTCGTCAAATATGCTTCCTGGGCAAAGTCCACTGCACATGGCGCTGCTGCGTAAATCTTCCATCAGCTTAACCCCCTTGGCAGGTGTGACTTCGATTTCGTTATATCTTCTTCAATGAGCCTCGTCGGGAATGAGATAATGTTCTTGTCATTTGGTTTTGACAAGAACATTATCCCATTAAACAAAAAACCGCGATTTACGCGGCAATTAATGACATCATGTTCTTGTCACCCGACAAATAATGCTGAATTGTTCTTGACTCGCTTGAAGTTGACGAGAATAAGCCGTCCAATGGCGACTATGCCCCACCCATAAAAACAGAAGCCGCCCTCAAAGGTTGTTATCGAACTTCCTTTGAGGGCGGCTTTTAGCCATTTACCTACGTTATATCTCTAAGAGTAACAGCATTCCAACACGAACGGATTGCACCACTGACGCTCTCACTGCTTAACTCGAAGATTCCGTGAAGATGGGCCTTCAACATATAAACAAATGTGCCGTAATGCATCTGAACCATCATTTTCGGATTCATCGGGATAAACAGCTTCTCCCGAATGGCTTCTTGATATAACTCGTTCATTGGCCCACACCATCCGCCGGTATAGACTTCTAGCTTTACCTCTTCGTAAATGTACGGCGAGAACGAATACTGCTCAATAAATTGAAAGCCCTGAGGATATTGTTTCCCCAATTCGATAACCCGATTCCAACCTAATTCAAACTTTTCACGAATCGTTGTGCCCTTCAGCAAGCCTCCTCGCACTTGCTCTCCGTTAAACGTAACAATGGCTTTGTACAATTCGTTAACGATATCTTCTTTACTTTTGAAATAATGATAAATATTCCCGGTCGATACACCAGACTCCTTAGCGATAAGCGCCATTGAGGTTGCCTGTAATTCCTTTCGGATGATGATGTTAAGTGTTGTTTCAAGGACAGCCTGCTGCACCTTGTTATAGTTCTCAAACATTAGGTTATCCCGCTCCCACCATAAGATCGAATGATCATTCTAATCTAACATACACCTCATACAATCCGTAGTCAACATTGTCAGTTCGACCTGGCGTTATGACGAAGCCTTTCATAATTGGCTTACATATAATTCTTTGCGATCGTCTCCAAATATTCTTCAATGGACACAGAATTTCTAAGCGCCATCAGATCATTGCCTGCTGTTCCGATGACAGTGCGAAATTTATTGCTCTCTCCAGTCGCCAAAGCGGCTATGGCATCCACGATAATCTGAGGATCATCCAATGTAGAGCTGGATTCCGCATGATTCATTAAATTCAGCACTTTCGTCATCAAATTATCGTAATCATGTATGTTATCATCTTGGTTCCAAGTGATACTGTTCTTGAAATTATTTCCTGTAGAACCTCCCTGCTCAATCAATCTAAGCTCGATATTCAACGGCTTCAGTTCGTAATAAAGACCTTCCGTCAGTCCTTCCAAAGCAAATTTCGACATATTATAGAGAGATCCGAGCGGCACCGCTGTCGTGATTCCCATGAAAGAGCTAATATTGATGAACATGCCTCCGCCATTGGCTCTGAAATGTGGTATAAATTTACGAATGACATTGATCGGTCCTCGCGTATTAACGGCGAATTGCCAGTCGATCGCCTCCTCTTGGGCTAATTCCAACGGACCGTAAGTCCCCATACCTGCATTATTGATGACGACGTCGATCTTACCGAACGCGGCAATGGCTTGATCTACCGATGTTTGAACTTCATGTACATTGGTGACGTCCTGTTTGAAAATTTTGATATTATCGTAACCGGTAAGCTCCGTTTCTTTGTTGGATGTACGCATGGTTGCAGCTACATTCCAGCCCATTTCAGCAAACCGAATCGCCGTAAGTTTTCCCAAGCCTGAACTAGTTCCTGTAATAAAAACTGTTTTACTCATATTAATACCTCCAAATTATAAATTGAACGTTCATTCTAAACGATGTAAATGGTTTGGATCGAACGTTCATTCTATTATGATGCAGGATTCGTTTTCTGTCAAATACTTCAGTCGCAAGCCTTTTTCTCTGATAGCTTGGATAAATTCTTTTTATTAACAACCAGCTCCCGATGCAAATTTATGCTCATTAATGGTACCACATATTGGAACTACTCTGCCCGATAGTTGAGCAAGCTGCCGATGGTGACGGCAGCCTGTTGTCATGGAGCTATTGTACCCGTTAGTTAAATCTCCCCCTTTCATAAAAAAAGTTGTTTGTAAAGCTTTCTGCCGTTGAAATCATGTTTAACTCCTAGACACTTTACAAAATCTAACCCCCACCGAGTTCAATCGTTTTCGTGGCGACACGGTCATGAAATTCCCGATCATGCTCCACGAACACAATGGTCGGCGCGTACTCAAGCAGCAGCTCTTCAATCTGCATCCGGGAAATCACATCGACAAAGTTGAGCGGTTCGTCCCAAATATGCAGATGAGCCTCTTCGCATAGGCTTCTCGCGATCAGAACCTTCTTCTTCTGCCCGCCGCTAAACGCCGACATATCCTTCTCAAACTGGATGCGGGCGAAATCAAGCTTACGCAACAGAGCCTTAAATAAGCTTTCATCGATTCCGTGCTCTGCTGCATAATCGGAAAGTGATCCTCGCAGATGAGAGGTACTCTGGGATACATAGGAAACGCGAAGCTGCGGCTCCAGCCGAAACGTGCCTGTATAGTGAAGCGCCTCGCCGTTGAGCAGGCGGAGCAAGCTGGACTTGCCCGAACCGTTTGGACCTGAAATTGCGATCCGATCCCCTTGTTCGATCGTCAAACGAACGTTCTCGCAAACCGGTCTTTCCCCGTAGTAAATCGTGACGTCATCCAGCACGGCCAGTTCGGATTTGGGATATGCGAGCTGAGAGATCACAAGGCTTTCTGACTGTTCGATATTTCGGAGCAGTTTCGACTTCTCCTCTACAGCGGCGTTTTGCCGCTGCTCGATGGATTTCGCGCGTTTCATCATTTTTGCTGCTTTGTGACCTACGTATCCCTTGTCCAACTTGGAGCCGGAGTTTCGTGTGCCGTTTTTCGATTTTTCGATCTCGTGAGACCAGCCGCTCGTGCGTTTGACAGAAGTCGATAAACGCTGTATGTCTTTGTACAACTTTTCGTTTTGTGCCAATTCGAACGTATCCTGGCGATTTTTGTTCGTCCACCAGCTGGAGAAGCTGCCTTTTTGAATTTCGATATTCGATTTGTTGATCGATAGAATATGATCGACGCAGCGGTCGAGAAATGCCCGATCGTGTGAAACAAGAATAAAACCGCGTTTCGTATTCAGATAGTCGCCAACAAGCTTTCGTGCGTGAAAGTCGAGATGATTGGTCGGCTCATCGATGAGCAGAAATCGATTGTCCTGGATGAACAACACGGCCAGCAGTACCTTCGTCTGCTCGCCTTGGGACAGCGATTCGAATGGCCGGTACAACACGTCTTCCGAAACCTTAAGCAGGTTCAACTCGCGCATCAACTTCCAGCGCTCATAGCCTTGCACGATCTCTTCGATGACGTCGACGGTCAAATATTCCGGATGTTCGACGGGAAACGGAAAATAATCAAAAGAGACCGGTGCGGAGATCGTGCCGCTATATTCGTATTTCCCCTGCAGCAGGTTAAAGAACGTCGTTTTCCCCCGACCGTTTCGCCCTGTAAACCCCAGCTTCCAGTCTGTATCGATTTGAAAATGAACATTTTCGAATATAAGGTCATAGCTACCTGGATAGGCAAAAGTAAGATTGGATACCTGTATCGCGGGCATGGCCATCATCCTTTCGTATGGAAATAAAAAGAGCCGCAAGAAAGGTGCTTTCTTGCGGCTCTGATTCATACGAGGAAATCCGGCCCCATTCCAAGGGGCCGGATGACTGTCCGGATAGAGAGCGCAAACGAAATGCAGACCTTTCTTGCAGAGACGAAATAAACCAGCCACAGCCGATAGCTGAGTCCGTTCTTTTCGTGATCTCGCAGCAAGAAAGTTCTACATGTATTCGTTCAACTCCCGTCATCAAAATTATGTTCAGTTTATCACAATCGTAATTTAACTACAACCTGCGCCGTCCCGTTTAGGCTGAACCCTTGCGCAGCTCCGCCATACTCCTTCATTTGATTCCTGTTATTTCACTATCCTGCCCTTCAATAAACCAAAAGAAGAGCTACCACGAAGCAGTTCCCCCACTATCGTAACCGTTAGCGTAACAAAGTGTATCGAAATGTGAACCTTCACAAAGCTAGAGAGTTATTGATAAACAATAAAGGATATTCAAAAACTATGCTGTCCGTTTGCGGATGCATCGTTAGTCTAATACATTATTCTTCCGCAGATTTTCCTTTTCGCGACATAAAAAAGCCCGCCGCCACGGCAGGCCCACAGGCTTATAGCCATTCACTATACTCAGCAGCCATTCGCTGCAAACTTTCCACCGGATCTTCTGCCGTAAAATACTCCAGGCCTACATACCCTTGATACCCGGCTTCTGTCAACCGCTTAAAAATGTACGGGTAATGAAGCTCACCCTCACCGAGCTCACCTCGGCCCGGATTGCCCGCAGAATGAATATGCCCGACCCGCTCCAGCATACGGAGCAGATTTGTCGTCACATGCCCTTCGGTAATCTGTTGATGGTAAATATCGAAGAGCATTTGCACTTGCGGATGACGGACTTCCTGCAGAATATCCCAAGCCTCCTGGGAGTAGGACAAAAAATAGCCGGGATGATCGATAAGGGTATTCAGCGGTTCTACGGCCAGCGTCACACCGGTCCCCTCCAGCAGAGAAAGGCTCGCACGGAGTCCTTCTACTAAGCTCCGGCGCTGCTCCTCCCGGGGTACACCGGCTCGCTCATTGCCCACTGTCAAGATGAGCGTTCGGCACTGCAGTCGCTTCGCCACCTCCAGCGTTTCTTTCAATCCATCCAGATAAGCCGAACGGGCGGAGGGCTCTGTCAGATTCGCTTGCTTCACACAGAAGGCACTGAGCGATAAATCCAGTTCCTCTACCAGCTTCGTCATCAGACCTAAGTCCTTCTTCTCCCAGCCCCAGAACTCGAAGGCCCGGAAGCCCTCTGCCTTCACCTTACGAAGACTGTCTTCCAATCCTAGCCCGCGAAACACGGAATCGATACATACCGATAGCTTCACACGTTACAACCTCCCATACAGCACGGCTCCAGACTACTTTGTAAACCGGAACCAGCATAATCGAATTTGAGCCCGGCAGGAAGAGAAAGGTCACCTTTTAGCATCCCCGTGGGTCCAATGCAAAGGCTTGCTCCTCATATCCCTCGGTCCTTACGAGTTCGACCAATTGCTGTCGTTTTCCTTCCGGACTCGTGAAGCGAAGTTGAATCGTGTTCTTCTCAATCGGTGCTCTGCCGTAACGACAAGCTTCGAGGCACCTTCGCCCAACAGAATAGCTCCAAAAAAAACAGATGTTGCAAATATGAGTAGCTCACATTTATCTTTGTTTAAAATCGCCCGAATTGTAATTAAGAAAAACAACATAAATAAAAAGGATAATACGGCAAAGGCAATATCCAACTTGGTCCGCTCCGTTCTAATAATATGATTCTTAAATATCTTAGATTATTTTACTCAAATAAGCACTTGGATATATAAGTAATCTGCCAGTTAGCTTAATCAAGCATAGTCAATCTAAAACTTTATTTTGGAGAGTAATACCCTTATTGATTCAAAACATTAGGAATAGGGTAAACGTAGGATAAGTGGGAAGTGGTATTGAAAAACAGCGAAAACCGGAATTCAATTTTAGTTTCCGAAAGGTTGTTGATTCACCATGAAAAAAAGACGAAGAAGGATAAAAAGACCGAGATTTCTGCTTCGATACTTTTTGAGTAAGACTTAGCATTAGAAGTGCATTTTTGAAATAAACCGCTTCCCACTATAAGAGGACTCTGCGATATAATTCGCGGGGTCCTCGCTTTTATGATGCTGTCAATCAATTTCTCCTTTGTTATTACGCTGTCCTGCCCTTTAGCATAATAAAGACAAGAGCAGATGCCGCGGCAGCTGCTCCTTGTCTTGTTATTGCTATTGTTTCCCGTAAGCTCAACAGGGTACTTTGTAATTCAGGAGTACTCTCTTATTCCATCTATTTTCTTAATGCCTGTATCGCTTCATTAAGTTTGCCTTCAGGACCTTCAATACCATGAAGATGCATATAAATTAGTAATACATTTTTAGCTTCATAAAAGCTGGGTGAGAACACTGTATTAACCATCGCTGTTTGCTCTTTAACTTCTTTTAGACCTTGAATCCTGTCTCCTTCGTTCTCAAAAACATAAAAATAGATTTCCTCGCCA
Organism: Paenibacillus prosopidis; assembly: GCF_003337375.1. Taxonomy (GTDB): domain Bacteria; phylum Bacillota; class Bacilli; order Paenibacillales; family Paenibacillaceae; genus Pristimantibacillus; species Pristimantibacillus prosopidis. Next base: position 147,001 of record NZ_QPJD01000017.1, on the reverse strand, counting down.
TTCCCCAACCGTATCCCCTTTGAGAATTCGCTTGAATTCAGTAAATAATCTTTCATAATTTCTGAATCTTGAAAATTAATTTTTTGTTTTTTAAGTGCATCTTGAATATTGTTAATCGTAAGGAGGTTTTTACTGACCTCCTCAGTCCGCGAACATCCATTTGAAAAAACAATGATTAGTACTAAACAATAAATTAAAAATGCCTTCAAGTTACTCAACCACCTATATTTAATTAATATCATGCCACAGCTTAGCTACGTTTACATATTGTTCTTTACATTACCATACCTCATAGAATCTTGCATATTTTGACTGCTCTCGACCGTTTGATACTATTTAACTTTTAGATTTATATTTTGCAAAATAAGGGAAGCTAAGTATGATGGAAAAGAAGAAAATTAAACAAGCGATGGATCGGTTCCATCGCCGCGTTATCGGTTAGCTCAACATTAATCTTCGGGATTTTCCCATTCCTTATCTAGTACCAACTTGCCTGTTTCATCTCTAATAAAAGCAGTTCCTGGCGGTGCATCAAGCAATGGAATAATGTCCGAATCATAATTGCAAATAGTATTAACTTGGTAAATGGCATGATTATCAGGATTATTCATGTAGTCATCGTCCTCATCACCAGCCATAAAGCACCATCCGCTATCGGGATTATCGTTTTGATACGGCTCTTCTCTGTACATAAAACCAACTTTACAACCATCTACAGTTATCCTATCAGTTGCAATACAACCCTCATTAGAAGCAATCAGCTTTTGTATTCTATTAGCAGGTATTTTATATTTTTTCTCTTTTTTAAACCCAAACATGTATCTTCCTCCTCTTTCGTTAATCTGCCAGTTAGAGTTAATGCCATCGATAGTCTAAAACTTTATCACTCGCAGGCAAAACAAGAATTATCAAGACCTAAATTTATAAATTTCAGAAAGTACGTTTATAACTAAACTATACTGCCCGTTAATGTAATGGAGGCTGCCGGTCATCCCGCGGCAGCCTCGTGGTGGAATTGTTACGCTCTCGTGTCCCGTATATCTCAATGACATCCTTTATCTTTTTAATATAAATCTTGGTGGAACACCATAATCTTGTTCACTGAAGAAAACTGTCAGTTACTTCAATGAGCATTCGGCAACAGAAGAAAATGGCTTTCATTTTCTGAATTAAAATTGACCGAAAAACCAATAGAGCGATAAAATGTATCTGCAACAGGGTTATCAGTCTTGAGTACAAGCATTTTATAGTTTTTACTAGCTTCTGCAATAACCGAATCCATTAACATTCGCCCTATCCCAAATCGACGTACCCTTTGGGAAACATAAAGCCGCCGAACACGACCGACTTCTTTGCTATTCACATAGGGGTCTTGATTCAAACCACAGACTCCGACAACATCGCTGCTCTGATAAGCGATAAAGAGTGCTTCCCCATCTTTATCGTATCGAATTTATTAGCCCCTGTTTCAAAATCGTTTACTAATCGTTTAATGTGACGAAATCCTTCAACAGCGCTTTCTTCAACCAACAATTTTAATTTATAGGTGTCTAGTGGGTTAACTTTTAGAATAATATTTTCATTCACTTAACCCATCTCCCCCAAAATCTTCTCAAACCAAAATTCTTCAACTAGACTGGACTATCCTACCCAAAAGCTTAAACTTCAAGGAACTATTTCAACTGACGTTTAAGAATATATGCACTTTGGCTTTCTTTGACTACCAGTTCCCATCCTTGTTCTCCAAGAATATTTAAAACTCTTATGAGGGAGATATCGTTGTACTTTGGAAGGTGATCCCTCTCATCCAAAAAGTATTTAACACCATATATATCATCCTGCTTTCTCAAGACAGTATATTCAAACTTCATAACAACCACCTCTTATTCTTATTATTCTGATATATATTACCATAAGTTGATGATTGTAAGTTCGAATTACCCTGCCTGTTAGCATAATGAAATGAACAGACTACCGTAGCACCTGCTCATCAATGTGTAATCATTCAACTATTTTACCGTTTGCCATCCATGACGCACAAAGCGCGGCACCAAAAAGAATGAAAGTTAATCCGTTCTTTCATAGTAGTTCAATCATTTGGAGTCTCATGGCATAGGAGTTAGTAAGTTCTTCAACGTGCTCATCATCCAAAGATACATAATAACAAATACAATCGCACCTGAAAGGATCCCATTATATAGTTTGCGGAGTTTCATTATTCTTTCAATCAATTTATAAATGATCATAAAGAACATCACTGTGACCATGATAAAACCAATTAGAAATATGATGAGCATATTAGAGCACGTCCTAATCTCATTTAACTGATTAATTCAATACGTATTTATCTATACAAAGTTGCACTAACTGCCCTTTAGCTTAATGACGCTTCGTTAGTCTAATTCTTTATTTCTCAGTCTACATCTCTATTTTTACTACCGCTCCAAGTTCTTAGCAGACCCATTAAGCCGAGGTTCGGCTTCCTCTTGTCCCTCTTGCGAGGCCTTTTTGACGACGCGTCAGGATTCACTTGATGTTACGGCCTGGCATGTTGCTCGCCCCATCTCAGACAGATGCACGCGCCTAACAAAAACAGCTGGAGAAAATCACTCCAGCTGTCCTTTGTGAATAAAAAAAACCTTTTTATACGTGAGGTAGGAAATGGAGATGGCCTCCAAGCTGATGCTTACATTGCTAGTTTTCTGCGAAAACTTCTTCGCGCTGTGCAAGTTCGAGTCATTGCTCGGGTGGAAATTGGTAGAGTACCGAATTCGAGAAAGTCGTCTCGGTTTGAAGAAATAGATGATTTCTAATTCTAATGCATCCGAAAGATGTGATCCGCTGTTCGAATGGCAAGCGCAACGGTCGTCAATGTGGGATTTCCGGCCCCGAGGGAAGGGATGACACTGTTATCTGCGATATAAAGGTTGGAAAGCCCATGAACCTGGCCATACCCGTTCGTGACGGATGTGGAAGGGTCATCGCCCATCCGGCATGTCCCGGAACAATGCTGCAAGTCCCCACGGGGAACCTGGCAAAAGAAATTCTGTCCATTTATAGGACGGATCCCCGCTGCGACGGCAAGATGGCGTATTCCATTCATCATCTGCTGCATGACATCGCGATCCTTTTCCGTAAAAGAAAAATGGACTTGTACTTCGGGAACCCCATATTCGTCTTTTTTGTCCTGCTTCATCGTAATCCGGTTCTCATAGCGCCGTTCCAGCGCCCCGAAAGCCAGAATTTCAACTGCCAATTCCTCCGTTAATCGCCTTTGTTGATGAACGGAATACCAGAAACTATCCGGACCGTACAAACGAACCTGATAGGTCCTTTCCGTCGTTTGAGGGATATAAATTCCGAGCGTTCCAAGATGTTCGGAGAACTCCTTTCGGTCCACCATTCCTCTGGCCAACAGGAACGATTGATTCATCAAATAATGCCCGATCGCCCCGTTTTGAATGTTCGAATGAAGCAGCAGGCGTGGAGTTTCAAATGTGCTTGCCGACAACACGACCTTCTTTGCTTTAAGCGTAAAGGAACGTTTATCCGGAGACATCACCTTTACGCCGGTTACCTTCCCGTCATCGACGAGTATTTGGACGGCACGGGACTGGACAGCCAAGTCAAACGGCCTGGAATTCAATGCTTTCGCAAGGAAAGAGAGAGAGCTTGTTATAACGTCGGAATTAACCTCTCCATAAGAGGACGGCTTCAGATTGGCAGCCATAGGAAGCCTGACGGCCTCAGGAAAACCGCCCTCCTCAATACGATTTAGTAGAATCTCCGTAAATTGCGCGCCTTCGAAAAATTTGTCCGAAACCTTCAAGACCCGCTCGGCGATCTCGTAATACGATTCCAGCTCTCGGAAGGGTACCGGCCATTCCATTAACAAAGATGTTTGGAATCGAGTGGCGACGGCATCCCAAAACAATGTTCTTCCGCCCAAGGCGAAAACTTGTCTTGCCCCCAAGTAATCCGGATAGGACCCGGGCAATTCCTTTGAGATATTCAGAAAATAGTCCCATAATCGGGAAGGATTCAACGTCGGCAGGTTGCGGACATGCGTCGGGATTACCAGATCACCCCGGTCAATGATGGCAATTCGTTTATCGCTATTCATCCAGTGTTCGCATAACCGCCAAAGGACGGCTCCTCCTCCGGCGCCGGTACCGATGATGAGAACATCGTATTCATTGCTTTCCATTTGTTCTAATGGCGTCAGGGGAATCCATTGCTTCATTGGACCGGGCGTTTGTAGCGCGCAAAGGGGGGGAGTATCGGTTATTCGCTCTTGTCTCCCGAATTCGGAAGGAAAGTATACAGGTTTCCCTGCAATGTTCACATCGGGGTTCATGATATGACGATTGAGTGAAATGAGGTCTTCGATTCGCACACGATTTAGATGAGCGATGGTTCTAAGTGTCTCCCTCTGGTCAGCTATCCATATTTTCAATTCGTTCACTCCTTACTACTGTTCATATAATGTATTTTGGGTTTCTAATGTTGATTCCAGTTTACCAGCACGCCCTTTACGGGAAGAAAATAAAAAAACGCCCTACCTAGGGCGTTTAACAAGCATGAGTAAAAAGGCTGTTCCTTGAATTACACTGCTATTAATTTTTGAATTTCTTTGTAGACCTCTTCAGTTATTAATCCATCATAACTTGTGAAATTTAGTGTGAATTGCTGACCTCCATATTCATACTCAATAATAAACAATCCAGAGCCTATATCTCTGCCATGACCTAAAATCCCTACTACTTCTTCATAAGTCATTCTCGATGTAACTTTCTTGAGTTGTTCTTACGTCAGGGGTCATCTTTTACCTGCCGGATTTCTTTTGTCGTCTTGTGGAGGGGTGTACGATTCGATTTATTTTTCTCTTTTCTTCTGAGCGAACTAACATAAGCAGCCTTGTTCTCACTTATGTCAAATCAAATCTCCGTGGAAAACCCTTTTCTTGATATATTCCGCCTGCCAATATGCCAGCGCCCCGATCGTCTCGGTAGGATTGAAGGCAGACATCGTCGGAAATAACGAATTGCCCGCGACGAACAAATTGTGAATACCGTGAACCTTGCCATATCTGTCGGTTACCGATTCTTCCGGATTCTCCCCCATTCTCGTACCGCCACTGGGATGAGATAACTGCCAAGGTAACTGCACATCGCTTCCTCCCCAAATTTTCAAAGCGTTGCCTGCTTGTAAAACTTCGGTCATTTTCGGATAAAAGAAACGGTGCATTTTGGCAACCATCGGGCTCCAACTGAACGTAAGTCTAGGCAGCGGAAAACCTAATCCGTTTTTCGCATGGGGGTCTAGATCAATAAAGTTAGTTTTGAGCGGCGGATCTGTCAGCAGAGAGTTTATCATATAGTACCGGCTGAAGGTTTGCGCAACGAAAGCTTTAAATAAAGGTCCCCAGGCCGGTATGCCTTTCGGCAGTGGAATTGATTTTACAAATTCAATCGGCTGACCGGCCGCTCCGGCCGGATGAGCCCCAAAGAAAAAACCACCCATGATAAATTCTAACTCCTTATGATCGAACCGATTTTCCATAAAATCCGTAATCGCCATAACGGTATGAGAAGGACCTATATGGACATCCATTCGTTGATCAAAAAAACCGAAAACTCCGATACTCGGATGTTGGTGAAAGTACATCCCGACCTGTCCGTACTGATTGCCGATTCCTCCCGGTGCATACGGATTTCGCGAGAGGAGCAGCAGCCACACATTATAAAGTGTATTGGCGGCAACGATGATAATATTTGCGGTGAGTTCATGGACCGTTCCACTCGAATCCATGCAGACGACCCCATCAACGCGGTTCGATGAGCTCATTGTAATCTTGAAGACGTACCGGTCCGTAAGAAGCGTGAAATTCGGATTTTTCATCGCTTCCTTGATTTCCGTCACTCTGGTGTTTGATTTTGCATCCACCGTACATTCATAACCCATGCAAAAGCCGCAAAACCCCGTGCGTTTTCTTCCCTGGTAATCGCGTGTAAGAATGGCCGCCGGCATCGGAAACGGCCGATAGCCGAGCATTCTTGACGCTTCGGCAAAATGCTTCGACGCAAATCCCTGCTCCAGTGGCGGCAATGGAAACGGTCTCGACATCGGTGGTTCGTTCGGCATCTGTGAGGCGTCTCCAGAGACGCCAAATCTATACTCGAACTTGGTATAATAAGGCTCCAAATCCCCGTATGAAAGCGGCCAATTGGCAATGGCGCCATCCGGAATCTGTCCCCATACATCCAGTGCCTTAAATGTGGCCGGTTCGAAACGAAAGCATGCACCCCCCCAGTGATTCATGCTTCCGCCGGGCCCCCACCCGTCAAGCAGTGCAGGAATTCTAGGAAACACATGCTGCGTTGCTGCGCGCGAATGGGGTCGCCATGACATCCCCCCTACTCTTGGCGTAGCCCATAGAAGATTCTGGCGAATCGGAAAACGCAGTTCATCCATCGTTACGTCTTTTGTTTCGACCATAGGTCCTCGTTCCAGCACGCATACGGATAGTCCCGCATCGCTCAATTCTCTGCCCAGTATTCCCCCGGCCGCGCCTGCTCCGACAATGATGACGTCATAATCACTCTTTATCTTCATAGGCGATCCCTTCAAGCGAATAGTATAGCGATGGAAGCTTGACGTCATTGAGCGTTTCCGGCGGATGATAGGTTGGGCCCGCATACCCCAATAGCCGCCATCCGAGCGCCAAGTAATTGCCGCCATAAATTGGATCGCTAAACATTCCTTCCAATGTATGATCCCTTACATATTTAAAAAACTCGCTATTTTCGTTCATGGCCATAAGATCTGTCAGCTGACCTTGGTCTAGATACAGCAATTTCAAGCAGTGTAGTCGCCATGCTTCTTCATTCAGTCGTTTCAGCCCGTTACGATACATCTCCTCCAAAAATCGGTTGCTTATCATATCTCGATATATAAATTCATACACTTTTGCCTCGACTGCACCGGGAAAAATCGCTTCCGTTAATACCCGGATCATTTGATTTTCCTCATCAGAGAGCATGGTGCCATCTCACCTCCAAATAAATTAAAATGACCCTATATTATATTGATTCGACGGTCATATCATGTATTGAGGTGATTACGGTGTACCGAAATATTTTTCAGCAAGCCGCCGATTACGCGAAATTTCATGCTCCCAATAAGATGGATTTGTTGATTGCTTCCGCGGAGCTGCTGCCGGAAATCTGCAAGAATATACAGGCGGCACCTCAGCTTCCAGTCCTTTATGTTACGAGATTAGGGTATATTCCCAATGCCACAAAAACGGAGATTATACGGCGCGGAACAGCAAATTTATTTTTACTAGGAGGAGAAGAAAGCATCTCGGAATGGGTAGCATATGCGTTATCCACTTTTACCAAAGGAAAGGTATACCGAATACGGGCACATTAAATGTTAATAAACCACATTTTCGCAGCTTCTAATGTATTCGGTCAGCGATGTGTTTAAGGCAGCAAAAAATAATCGGCACTGAAAAAATGCGGCAGCCTTTATTGACTGCCGCAGCATCTAACCATCGTTATCGTAAGGGAAGTGTATTCATTGAGTAATCTTTACGTTTTTTCAAGGCAATGACTTTAATAACGTTTATTAATAATATAGCGACAAAACATACAGCATAAATACCCATTTGTCCAACCACGGCTAAACCATCTTGCGAAGTTAGCACAAAATAAACAATACCCAATAGCAGACAAACTATATTAATAACTGCTCCGACTGAAATTATTGTGAGACTTTTATGATTTTTATTAAACTTGAAAATATAAATCAGTGACAATACTAAAGAAATCACAACAGGTAAGATGAGCTCTAGCAATCGTAATTACTCCTTCCTAAGGATAGTATAATCAAACTATATAACGATTTAGTTTGCTTAAATAGTTCTATCTTTCTCTAGTACTAATTTAATACCATACTAAACTGCCCGTTCAATAAAACAAGGAGCAGCTGCCACGGGCAAACTGCTCCTTGTTCCGTTCATCGTTCCTCGTTAGCTTAAAAAGAAACTAAAAATATGGTAACTATATATTATACTTTTGCACGTATATCAGTACCCGAACTAGTTTTTTACATCGTCTTTCTTGAAGTGTGGTTTTTTATGGGTTTATTACAATCTTACTTGCATTTAACAAAAATTCTTTAATTGAGTTAATTGATATTCCACTATGAAACCTTCTAATTTCAAATAATGGCCATCCTTCAATATGTTTTATTTTTGCTAAATAAGTTCGGTTTCCTTTATTTTGTTCATTTAAAAAATCATTATATGCATCAACTTTCTCTGGTGGATCGCCTTTCATTATTTGTTTAATACCTTTTTCATAGAAAGTACTTGTCTTATCCGCCCATGAAATTAGTTCGCTTCGGGGTGTTGTTGCACACCGAATTTCATCTTTACCTTTATAATAAAAGGTGCTGTCACTTATATCATATTCAGACATAAACAAAAGATTTAATAAGATCCAAAAGTATTCTGCGTTATGTTTTATGTCCCATCCTGAACAATATTTCGGATGTAGTGTAACATGAGTAGAAATAAACCCTGCATAAAGTAAATTTAAGTCCTTAATTTTCTTAAAGGAATTGGGAATTAGATTTTTACTTCCTACAAAAGTAACAACTTCATCCGTAAGAATAATTTGTTTGATATCAGTGATTTTTTCTTTTTTAAGGTTAATGAATGTATCTGTCGAACAACTAAATTTATCTGTTATTAAAATCTCTCCGTTTAGATTTGGGTTTATTTGTTTGAAGTCTGTTAACAATTTACATACAACTTCCTCAAAAGTTTGAAAACCATCTATTACTTCATCAAAACTATCCAAGGTGTAAGGAGGAGAAGCGACTTCTATTAAGGCATTGGTATACTCAGGGTGTATTTCCCAGCCTTTGCTAAACAGATATCCCACTTTTTTCACTAGATGTTCAGGAATATCTGACTTAGACATTATTTTATCTATTATCTGTTGTGATGCTAATAAGTAACTTATGAAGTCACGTTCTTTATAAACTATTGCATATTCTTTTTCGATTCCAAACTCAAACTTGTCAGGAACAATTTTCATTGTTTTCCCCCTATCCCTCATTACACTATCCTGCCCGTTCAATCATTGGGTATCCTTTCCAGCTAGTTTTTAAGAAACATGTATTTTGCGAAGTGAAATTTGAGCGCCAAGGCTTTAAATCGCGACATTACGCGAAAAAAATACGCCCGAGCCTCCTCCGAATTGTTCGGGCGTGCTCAATTGATTGATAAGCCGTCAGCGCCATGCTTCCACATCAGCAAGTGCGGCCACACAAAAAATTCTGAGTGCACTCAATTCGATTCACCTCTTATGTATTTGCGTATTAACAGTATTCAGCTGCCATCCCCTACCTATGCCCAATTGAAGTGAGGCAAGCATCATACCCAACCATTTATGAATAGGTTAGATCATCAACCATGAATCGAGGCTAATTGAATGGCAATACAACCTTACATGTACCCTTACGGACAATACCCTCTGCAGTTATATCCATATGGCCAGTATCCTCAACAGCAATTGTATCCCTATCAATCTCTTTACCCTGGGTTTTATCCTCCGGGATCAGGTCATCACGGCCATGGGTTTAAAGTCAGCGGTCACCTTAGCGGATTTGGATCCGGCCTTCATGCAGGAGGTCATCTCGGCGGCGGTCATGGTGTTGGTGCTAATTTCGGCGGTCATCTTGGCAGTCATGGCGGCCAACTCGGTTTTCAACTCGGTGGTCGAGAAGAAGTTGGTCCCACTAGGACTGGATGGCGCGGTAAAAAGAAACTTTAAATATAGAGCAGCATGGAAGAAAGGATCATTATCCTTTCTTTTTTTATTCAACGGCATTCACGCTCAAAATCTCCCATGTATTTCTGTATTCATAATATTACATTGTAGTAGAATAAAAGACCTACCACGATTAATAACTAACAGAAGGATTAGAGAGGATAAACTCCCAACCTAAACATTAATCAAATTTCGAAAGAAAATAAAGTAATAGACTGAGGTATTGATTTTACGAGGTGTATGAGTTTGAAAAGAGTCAGCAATAAAAAAAAAAGTATTATCGTCTTTAGCACAATACTGCTAAAGCAAAAAATTATTTTCATAAATATTTGGGATATCGGAAAAATAGAAGGGTGTTTTAAACTCTAGCGGCCAAGGCCCTGAATAAATTTATGGAGGAATAAAACTTATGACTGTTGGTTCCGACTTGAAACCAGCTGTTGCTTCACTTAAAAGTGCCCAGGTTAGCTTTGAACAATTTGCATTAAACACTCAAAATCAACAGGCAGTTATCCATTCTGAGGATCAAAACGTAATGAATGGTGATGAAGAAGCGATAAGTTCGATTCAGGACGAACAGGACGGAAAGATCGGTACTCATGATAAGGTGAGAGAGATCCAATGGAACGAACATTAGAGGTTATGGAGAACATAGGAATCAAGATAAACAGTATTTGAGACAAGCTCATCGAAAATGTAACAAATAGGTCGCCGAACGTAACGATAGAAGCCGGGGGAGGATAACGATTGAAGAAAAAGGCGCTCTCAGAACTAATCAAGGTTTCTTGCTCGCAGAGAGTAACCGTATCAGCAATACAGCGGAAGATGCCAGTAAGCGTCACTTGCGCGGCACCGAGAAAACAGGTAGGCTTGCCAACGGTGGACCGGCCGGAGGAGTAAACCGTTCCAATACGGCTAAGGTTATAAGTTCGTATAATTGGCTTTCTCCGTTTTGAACTCTGATGTTTTATACATGAACCACGATGCCGGGGTGGAAGGCAGATTTAATACCGCTAAAGTCACTTCCATCCGAACGCATAAATTCAATTTCAGCTTCAAACATTTGAATTAATACGTTTTAATAATAGAACATGGGAACTTCGATTTGTTGCTATTACATTCGCAACGGCATTGATGCGGAAGTTTATATACGGAACAATAGGCTTCCACGCAGCAGCCCTTTCGTTATTGAACATCATTCCTCTTTAGTGGAACAAAGGGCTGCGCACGGCCACCTTTTCGATATCGATTATTCCCTTCCTTCCTGGTGCTACCCAGGGGCCGATTGTTAAAGGGTTGACGGCTTCTTTAGAATGGTTTAAGGATCATAAGTACGGTTATGGCAATCATAAGCAGCTGTGACACCGTCTCGATTGGTATGATCTTTTTCATCAATCGACCGAGCTCGGAAGGTACTTCATCCCCTTTGTTTTGACTAATAGATACAATCTCCATGATCTTTTTCATGCGCGGCCCGATCAATCCCTCGATCGTGGCGACCATGAGCAGCGATAAAAGGATCGATATATTTAGCCACATTTGGGACAACCCCATCTTCGTTATGATCATAAGCCAAACCCCGGTAATAATAAGTACGGCTCCGCCAATTTTAGGCAGGATGGCAAGCTTGTTCGTTACATCAAAAGCAAAGCGCAACTGGCCGACGGTTCTAGCGGACCTTCGAATGACGGGTACTACGAAAGCGGGACCGATTACCGCGATAGAAGCCAATATATGAAAAACGAGGAGCCATCCAAACAAACTGATCATCTCCCTTCTTTTTCCTTAGCTCACCGGAATATCGCTTTGATAGGCGAGACCGACCCTTTTTCTCTTAAAAGGCCCTCCGAGCTCGATATGGTGCAGCATGCATTTCACGACATCATCATAAGCAACATCCAGCTCTTGAAGCCGACTGAACAAGTAACCGGCTATATCGGCCTCGGATAATTCCTTGATCGTCTTCGGAATTGATATGGGCAAGGTTTCCGTTGTTACATGCAGATGAACCGACGCCGGAGGTTCTATCGAATCAATCATAGTTCCCGGACACATAATTGACCAATCAAGCTCAGACTGCAGCAGTCGTTCAAAATTCCGGTTGTGATTTTTATACGCAGGCGGGAATCCGGGCAGATTGTTGCCAATGAGATCAGTATATGGAATATCCAGCAGGCCGGCACCTCCCATTACCCATACCCTCCCGGAAAAAGCAGGGTGGATTTCACATTGGCTTATAATATTATCAACGAGACGAACGAACTCATCTCCTTGACCTGCATGGCCGGCAGCAATAATAGCGGCGTCTTGATGCGAGAGCGCCTCTCCGACGCTTACTGGGTTTATGATATCGTCCACGATCACCTTCACTTGTTTGGCGGAACGCTCTCCTTGCTGTTCATAAAACTTCTCGGAGTTTCGCACGAATGCGGTCATTTCATGTCCCATTTTACCCCCTTGCTCCAGCGCTCTTCTTCCCGTATTTCCTGTTGCTCCGAAAACAATAATTTTCATCATTTTTTCCTCCTTTTATAAATGACTTCCGATAGTTTATCTCTGGATTGACTTAAGCTTAGCACCGTTTAAAAATCTTGATAAGAACCCACTTTAATGTAGGGTCCTTACTTAAAAGTAAGTATTAAGCAGAAAGGGTTATCCATGTTGGTCCACGGCTGAAATCGCAAAGGAATATTGACTGTAAATAGCAAAAGCTGCCAGGGCAAATCCCGTGGCAGCTTTTGTTATTAGTCCTTGAATTAGTACGCACATGAATTGAAACAGCTTTAAGAAGCAGATTCTTCATATTTCCGCTTATTATGGTTTTCTCCCCAAGCACACATGACTTCTGCTACAGGAATCAATGTTTTACCATATTCACTAAGGGAATATTCTACTTTTGGAGGGACGGTGGGGTAGACTGTTCTATCGATTATGCCCTCCCGTTCCAAGTCCCGTAGATGTTGTGAAAGCATTTTTTGAGAAACATCAGGTATAAGCTTTTCCAGATCGTTGAATCGCTTATTGGATTGTATCAAATGCCATAAAATCATTGGTTTCCATTTGCCGCCTAGAACATGAAGGATTGTCTCCACCGGACATTCAAGCTGATGAATCATTGATAAATCATCCCCTTACCTTTAAGTAAGTTCATTACCTTAAAGTATACACTTAACAAAATTTTACAGGATGTTTGCATTCCGGTCAACCAAATAAAATTAATTCGAAGCATGGTGGTTTTTGTTATGGGCTTGGGGATGGATATTTTTTTCCTGCCAACATTCGTTCGTCGGTCGGATATTACTCATGACATGAATTCCCCTTGGGCCATACTGGTTATGGGCTTTCCGACTTGTTACAACTAAAGCTATCGAGCAACTGTTGGCCGGGATTCGAGGGAGTACAGGCAAAAAAAGAAAGACACCCTTTTCCATTTAATGTGGAAAGAATGTCACTCTTTTTGCCGTGGTGCCGTTAACACCTATTCATTTTAATACACATCACGTTGATAACGTCCTTGAGCTTGTATATCATTGAGATATACTTCCGCTGCTTCGCGGCTCATCGCACCTTCTTTTTCAATAATTTCAATAAGCGCGTTGTGGACATCTTTCGCCATATATTGCTTATCTCCGCAAACATAGAAGCAAGCTCCGTTTTCCAGCCATTCAAACAATTCCTTGCTGTTTTCAAGCATTTTATGCTGCACATATACTTTTTGTACCGTATCACGGGAGAACGCAGTTTCTATTCTTGTCAAGACCCCATCTTTTTGATATTGTTCCAACTCGTTCTGATAAAGGAAATCCGATGCCGCATGCTGGTCTCCAAAAAATAGCCATGCTCTGCCCGTTGCTTTAGTTACCGCACGTTCCTGGATAAAGGAACGGAACGGTGCAATGCCTGTCCCCGGACCAACCATAATAATATCTGTATCTTGAGACGCCGGCAAATGGAAGTGTTTATTAGGTTGAATAAATATGGGAAGCGTGTCTCCTTCATTAAGACGTTCGGCAACTAAAACCGAACAAACGCCTTTACGTTCACGTCCGTGAGCCGTGTAGCGCATAGCACCGATGGTTAGATTCACTTCCTCGGGATTAGCGGCAATGCTGCTTGCAATTGAATAGAGACGCGGCATCATTTTTCTTAAAAGAGACACCATTTCTTGAGCAGAAGCGTTCCATGGCCCGAAATCGCACAGCATATCAAGCAAGTCACGCCCGTAGATATATTCTTTCAGTTGGTTTGCATTTTCATTTAATACAAGCTTGCGCAACTCTTCATTCTCGGTAAATCCCACCGCTTGCTGTAAAATCTTTTTCGATAACAGTGTAATTTCAAAGTAGGTTGCCAGCGCTTCTTTTAACGGAAGTATATCATCTTCCTTATTAATTGTTACTAACGTTTCTTCGTTCCATTTCATTTCCTCAAGCAGAGAAGCCACCAGTTCCGGATCATTCTTGGGGATAATACCAAGAGCATCTCCTGGGACGTATGAAAGGTTTGATCCTTTTAACGATAACTCGAGATGTCTTGTTTCTTTATTGGAGTCAGCTCCATTTAAATTTACATTTTTCAGAACCTTCGCGTGAAATGGATTTTTTCTTGAGAATGTTGTTGCCGATTGATTTTCTGTGATTAGCATATTTCTCCCCCCAAAATACCTTCTCTTTCGTTTTTTGTTTTAACACTATTCAAGCTTTGATAATCTTACCTTCAAACGACTCTTCAGCTATTTTAATTGATTCAGTAGGACATCCATCAAAAGCATCTTGTAAGTCATCTTCGTATTCATCAGGTACGATGGCTGTTCCTTTATTATTATCTAAAATAACAAAAGCGAGCCCCTCATCATCGTAATCAAAAATAGATGGTGCAGTAGCCCCACATGCTCCACACGCAATACAAGTTTCTTTATCTACAATTGTATATTTTTTCATTATTAATTCCCTTCCTTTTGGATATTTTTTAAACGCAAATAGTTTAATATACAACTGTTCCGTATAGTTAACTTTTGGATTGAGTCAGCATATTGCCAACAGTTTTACTCATCTGATTTAACATAAACTGAGGTGCAAAACGACTCATGAACTTCAGTAAACTGCTCTGACCCGGCAGGATCTCAAAGCGATCCTTTTCCAAACCCTTGATTGCGTACTTAACCATCTTACCGGCATCCATTGGCTTTACGCCTTTGATCTCGTCGCCATCAAAAGCTTCTAGTAAAGGGGTCTGAACAGCTGGAGGCGCCAATTCAAACACTTTAATATTAGTATCTTTTAGCTGCATTCGCAGTGATTGTGTAAATGAATGAACACCGGCTTTCGTCGCACAATATACCGGCGATACCGGATAAGGAACAAATGCAAGTCCGGATGAAACATTCATAATCGCAGCGGACTTCTTCGCCTTTAAATGCGATAAGAATTGTTTCACCATACGGATCGAACCACTGAGGTTAATTACAATCTCGCTATTGATATCCTCTAAGTCAACCTCTTTGGTATGAAGATTTAATGCACGCATAACCCCAGCGTTATTGATCAGAAAATTCAGTTCTGGAAATTGACTGGTTACTTTTTCAAAAAGGTCGGAAATTTCCTTTGGATCGCTTACATCACACTGAAATGTGTGAACGTTTGGCAGTTTCCTTTTGGCTAAGTCCAGTTTAGACTGATCCCGCCCGGTAATAATTACCGTGTTTCCAAGCTGAAGGAGCTGAGTAGCAAGCTCGAATCCAATACCGGATGTTCCACCAGTTATAAGAATTGTGTTGGTATCCATTTTCATAAAAAACAATCCTTTCTCTATTGCAAGCTTATTGCCAAAACTGGGAATCTATCGAATATGCCACTCTTATTAAGCAAAACATTTCTCAAACTTCATCAACAATTTGGGGTTCCCTTTGATCCGCAGTTTTCTTGTCAACAATGCCGCAGCCACACTTTTTTCCTTCCCCACGATCTTAAGCCACGTTTTGCTATCCACCGTAATCCGAATATCCGGCTTGCCGTGAAAACCGTCCCTAATCTGGAGCTTATTATCACGAATGTCGATTGTCGTTTGTCTCGTTTCATCTCCGGTGAATGCAAAATGATAGGTGCAGTTTAAACCCGTTGCCTGCTTCGGCTGGAATGCATGAGGCATCAGGGTGACCAAAAGGCGGATCGTGTTCGGCCTGAGTCCATTCCCGACGCGTTTTACCGTTTTATGGGGAAAACGTTTCATGACATACGCTTCCGCATCGGAGCCTGGAGTTACATACACCGTCTCCTCTTTGGCCTGCAACGGCTTTAATATATCATTCATGAACCCTTTACGGTCTTTCAGAAACGGCCCGATCACATCATCGCCCGCCGGACAAACCGATAAGCAATAAGCCGCTTTGTAGTTAGCCCCGAAACTCAAACTTTGCCACCAGGAAGTCGTTTCGGTTATCGGCACTTCATTCCGGAACTCTTTGAAGTTCTTACTGTCCACGACCGTTTCCACAAAGTCGCTGAAACCGCCCATAAACTCACGATAATTGTGCGTAGCGCATGAAGAAAAATTAAATTGTCCGTCCGCACCGATCGCGCCCACAGGGCAGGCAGATACGCAAAGCTTGCATTCCAGACACGGGTTGTAGTCAATCGGCCGGTCTTCCTTGTTGACCCGGGCATCCATCATAACGGCGCCAAGCAGAATGAAGTTTCCAAATTTCGGATGAATCACGTTGCGATGGATGCCCATATGGCCTAACCCTGCTGCAACGGCAACAGGCTTGAGCGAAACGACCCAGGTCTTGCCGGGAAACTTATCCATCTCCATCGGGAAGCCCATGGCTGCATTTAAAGCCCGTATCCCTCGCGCTTCCAATGCAGACACGATGTGATGTGCTGTCTCCGCTACCTTATCGCCGGTATGATGAAATTCAATATTGGCAAGGGATCGTGCTGGTGTGCGGATCGGTTCTCGATTCATTCTGGCAACGAAACTGATCATCGTCTTAGCATGCGGAAATGCGGACAGAATGTCATCACGCTGATCATCCAATTCGGAGCGTTCCATGGATATAACCCCGACATCGTCAGCTCCGGCCTCAAGACACAATTCACGTATCCACTCATAATCAAGCGTTTCGTTGTCAAGAGTTGCGGATTCCGCAGAGGATTCGTAGTAACGCACAACTGTGGGATGTTTTTTCATATCGGCCACTTTCATCTATCCTTTCTTATTATGTGTATATACACCTTTTTAACGAAAAAAATTAATCTCGCCTGTTCAGCTTAACGATATCAGACAATTGACCAAGCAAACCTTTATAAGGGTCATCGCCCATATAGTCTCGAATACGGATTTGCGCCTGTTCCCATAACGGCAGCGCACGCTTAAGAAGGTTCCGGCCGTCGGGTGTCAGAGCAATAAATCGTTTCCTGCGATCCTCCCCTTCCGTGACCGACACCCATCCCTGTCTCTCAAGCGGCTTGAGATCCCGGGGCAATGTGGTCCTATCCATCAGAAGTATTTCGGATAGAGATGTAATAGTGACAGACCCGGCCTGTTCAAGTGCCATAAGGATAGATAATTGGGTTGCCCGAAGCCCGACTGGTCTTAAATATTCATCATATAAACTGGTAATGAACCGGGACGCTTTTCTTAAATTCAAGCAAGCGCACTCTGCTGTATAATCGGCCGTCCCTGAAAAATCTGAAGTTGAATTATGTTCTCTCATAAAAACGAGTATATACACATATTGTGTCGATGTCAATCTTTCTGTCCTCCACTCTTTTCCATCCAGGCGAAATCCTAAGAATAAGCGAGACTCGTAAGAAAACCATATTGTACCAAGGGAGTTTAAGGTGGGAAAAGAAATATTTGAACAGTTATCGTCTCTCCCTTACCAGATCGTCGTTATGATTTCGTAGCGGTGGTTATAGTCCCTAAGTAGTGATCCCTGATCCAAAATTTTTCTGAACGATCATTACTCATATCAGGTTTGTGGTAAGGGTTGTTACGAAGGCCGTCGTCGCTTGGAACACATGAAAACCTCCTATCCCAAAGCCGCCGCTGCTTTTGTAGAGAAAATGGATACACTTACCCTACCCTCCGCAATTTTAAAACGGCGGCTTAGATGTCATTTCAAAACCGCCGTAATCATTCAGGTATTACTGCGTTCAAAACAGCGGTTTTGTATTCGTTGTTAAGAATGTCAGCAATCATGTAGCTTGGGGAGTTATCATAAGAAAGAGGCGACAACTGTGATTTCACTCACGGTTACTGGCTCTGCGTCTTAGCGTCTGGCTCTTTGACAACTGAGACAAAATAGCAAAATAGCGGGAAGTTTTCAAGCAACGTATCAGCACGTATCTTACATTAAGCTGCTTTCCGTTTGTATGCGCGCATCGCAAACAGATATGCGACGATCAGTATCCCTAAGCACCACGCGAGCGCAACCCAAATATCATTTCCGACAGGTTGCCCCGACAGGAGCGCGCGGATGGCTTCCACTATTGAAGTCACTGGCTGGTTTTCGGCAAAGACGCGAACGACAGTCGGCATCGAATTGGTCGGCACAAACGCCGAGCTGATAAACGGCAGGAAGATAATCGGGTAGGAAAAGGCGCTTGCGCCATCCACCGTTTTTGCGGAGAGTCCGGCAATCGCCGCGACCCAAGTTAATGCCAGCGTAAACAACATGAGTATGCCGGTAACTGCAAGCCATGGCAGTATCCCTGCCGACGAACGAAAGCCCATAATCAACGCTACGAGAATGATGACGATAACCGATATGGCGTTGGACACCAGTGAGGTCAGCACGTGCCCCCACAGCACAGCGGAACGCGCAATCGGCATGGAGTGGAACCGCTCAATTATGCCCCGTTCCTTATCCAAAAACAGGCGGTAAGAAGTATAGGCTACACCGCTAGCAATAGCAATAAGCAGTATGCCAGGCAACAGGTAATTCACATAGTTATCCGTTCCGGTTTGGATTGCGCCGCCAAACACATAGACGAACAGCAGCATCATCGCAATCGGAGTGATGCAGACCGTGACGATGGTGTCCATGCTGCGGGAAATATGGCGCATGGAACGTCCAAGCATAACGCCCAAATCGCTAAAAAAGTGCTTCTTTGCCGTCTCCATTTACTTTGCCTCCTTTTTGCCAATGATTGCGAGGAAAATCTCCTCCAATGACGGCTGTTTCTCCACATACTCCACTTTTGCGGACGGGAACAGCTTTTTCAACTCCGCAAGCGTGCCGCTCGCGATAATCCTGCCCTCGTGCAGAATGGCAATTCGGTCGGCAAGCTGCTCAGCTTCCTCCAGGTACTGCGTGGTTAGGAGTACCGTCGTGCCGCCGTCGGCAAGCTCCTTGATAATCTTCCAAACCTCGATGCGCGCCTCGGGGTCGAGCCCAGTGGTCGGCTCGTCAAGGAAAATGATATGCGGTTTTCCCACAAGGCTCAAGGCAATGTCAAGCCTGCGGCGCATACCGCCCGAATAAGTAGACACCTTGCGTTCGGCGGCATCTGTCAGGCCGAAGCGTTTAAGCAAGTCGTCCGCAACCTGACGCGGATTTTTTAGGTATCGCAGCTTAGCAATCATGATCAGATTTTCCCGTCCGGTCAAAATTTCATCCACGGCGGCAAATTGCCCGGTCAGACTGATCGCCTGTCGCACATTGTCGGGTTTCGTCGCAACATCGAATCCGTTTACGGTTGCGGTTCCGCTGTCTTGTTTAAGCAGCGTGGTGAGTATTTTGACAACCGTTGTCTTGCCCGCCCCATTGGAGCCGAGCAGAGCGAAAATATTGCCCTTTTCCACCTCGAAATCGACGCCCTTGAGGACATGAAGTTGTTTGTAGGACTTTTGCAGTCCCTTCACTTGTATTGCGGTGTCTTTCATTTTGAATCGTTCCCCCTTTCGAATTTGTTCATCATGTCGCGATTTAATTTTTTACGAAAATTATCGGTCCACTTTTTCGTGTCGCGCAAAAACTCGTCGCAGAACCCGACAACATCTTCGCCTGTCACATCGAGAACGTGCTTGCCGTCCGCCGCGCCGGCTTCAAATAACTCTATCAATTCGTTCTGAGTTTTCAACATGTCAGAGCCGTCTCCCCCAGCGAAACCCCACATGTATCCATGGATTTTTTCAAATACAAACCTATAGTCTTCAGGCAGTGCTTCTACCCTTGCCAATTGCTGCCTATACTCTTTTTTATCCCCGATCATTTTTTTGATAAGTTCCAGCATCGTTATTTCTCCTCCTTGTTAAATTTTTCCATAACCTCTTTGTTTAGCTTTTCTCGCAGAGTTTCAGTATTGGTAACCGATGCGCGCATAAACTCATCACAAAACTTGCCGACGTCAATGCCTATGACATCAAGAACCTGTCTGCCCTCTGCCGCACTTGCTTCAAATAATTCCACTAAGTCCGTAAACATCGTCAAGTCCGTAAATATCGTCATGTCACCGCCAGGGGGTCCAACGCTAAACATATAATGTTGAATTTTGCGAAATGCATACCGATAATCTTTCGGCAGGGCGTCAACCCTCTTCATCATTTGTTTATAGGCCCGTTTATCTTCCATGTCGCCTATTATCAATTTTATAATAGAATCAAGCATTGTTACTGCTCCTCCTTTAATTGGTTGATTTTCGACGCAACAAATTCCCATTTTTCCCAGAACCTCCGCAGCTCCTCACGCCCCTCGTCGTTGAGCGCGAAAAACTTTCGCGGAGGCCCAATGTCGGAGGGCTTTTTCGTAATTTCCACCAGCTTGTTTTTCTCAAGCCGTACCAAGATGGTATAAACTGTCCCATCCACAACGTCCGAAAATCCGAGAGCGTTCAGCCGCCTTGTGATTTCGTAACCGTAGATTTCCTCGTGGCTGATGATTTCAAGGACACAGCCCTCCAGCACACCTTTCAGCATTTCGGTAAGGTTTTCCAGCACAATCACTCCTTGCTATTCTGTACGACTGATATTCTGTATTACTTACTACCGCTATAGAGTAACACAGAATAGTTGGTTTGTCAAAGCGGTTGTTCTGATAACCCAAATAAATCCGGGGTTCACCAGACCTAATATTTCCCACATATACAAATTCATCAAAACAATCATTTGAAGTCATCATTTTACTCGCACCCTCCCTTATCATCATATTTAAAATAAAAAATAAAAAACCTACTGCCTACTAAAGAGGAGATAGGTTTTTACCAAGCGCGGTATGTTAATTGGGCTCTCATACCCGTAGTAAGCTTCTTTTATTGCGAAACGGTTCCAATCCCCTCTCTATTGACATTTAGTTACATTTAATCTATAATTCAAACATTAATGAAAGCAAGCACTTGCATTAAATGAGGGGAGATTCATGAGCGCTAATCCAACTACAGGCGAAAAAATATTGCTGGCAACCATAAACCTCATGGCCGAAAAAGGATATGACAGTACAACTACCAAAGAAATCGCACTCGCTGCTGGAGTAAACGAAGTCACATTATTTCGGCATTTTGGAACGAAAGAAAAACTGCTTGAGGCCGCTTTCAACCGGTTTCACTATGGCAATGAGATGACAAAGCTTTTTAACGAAGGTCTTAAAGGAAATCTGCATGAGGATCTTCTTACACTCAGTCGAACGTACCATAACATTATGAACCGGAACAGAAAACTAATTTCAATCTCATTAAAAGGAAGTAGTACTCTTCCCGATGCAGTTCTTCAAGAGGCTTCCCGCAACCCTAAGCATTTGAAAAATCTGCTCACAGAATATCTAACTACCATGTCATCACAAGGCAAAGTTGTCACATCAAATCCTGAAATCCAAGCATTATCGTTCATGTGGATGAATTTTGGGGCTTTTATCAGTAGCCTAAATATGAAAGAATCGGTATCGGAAGAAACTCTGAACGAATTTATTGAAGAAAGCGTACGTTTATTTACTAAGGCTCTAAGTCCCTAATAATATTTATGTTACTCTTTGAGCAGCTCCGATCGGAGCTTTTCTTTAGCAACATTTGAAAGTATGTACTTGCATTCAAATTGAAAATGAAAGATGAGATTCTGTATGATTAGTGCTTCCGTCTTTTCCCTACGAAAAGAAGCGTCAACGGGGGTTTGGTTAGAGATGTCATTAGAATTTCAATTTGCAGCTTGAGCTATCTTTTCTCAGCTACAATTATTTTATTTTTGCCATGAGGTTAACAAATTCTGTAGTTTTGTTTACTTTTTCAAGTCCCGATGGGAATTTTGCGATAAATTCCAGAGGCTTTTTTAAAAAGATGTTGTCAGTATCATGTAGGTAACTACACAATCTAATAATCTTCTCTTTGGTGTACTTCGGTCTGCAACGTCCTGTAAGCTGTTCAAAGTATTATGGATATCGTGAGCAATACTATCTTCGTCTTTGTAGCTTAATCCATTGACAGGAAAAAAGCAGACAACGGCCACGCCGACGGCCCCTACCGAGGCGACATCACAGAGCCGTTCTGCTGGGATCGCTGGCGCGCCTACCTGAAGGAGCTGTTTCCGCTCATCCCCTACTGGTATCTAGATGAGCACCGAGATGCTGTGATTCAACCTTTACAATAATTCTGCAATTATTCGTTGTAACGTATATAATAATAAAGGTCTTGTTTTCAAGGAGGTAAAACATGGATTACATTTCACCGAAAGAAGCGGCTTTCAAGGTAAAAAGGTGGCCTAAAGATACCATAGCGGCGGGTTATCGTCATACCGTCGGGCTTAAATTGGACGGCACGGTGACAGCTGTGGGTGATAATAAATATGGCCAATGTGATGTAAGCGGCTGGAGTGATATTGTGGCGGTTGCGGCGGGTAATGCTCATACGGGGAATGCTCATACAATCGGGCTTAAATCGGACGGCACGGTGGCGGCTGTGGGTTGGAATAAACATGACCAATGCGATGTAAGCGGCTGGGGCGATATTGTGTCGGTTGCGGCGGGTTGGCGTCGTACCGTCGGGCTTAAATCGGATGGCACGGTGGTGGCTGCGGGTCGAAATAATGAAGGCCAATGCAATGTAAGCGACTGGCGTGATATGGTGGCGGTAGCGGCAGGTGATTGGCATACCGTCGGGCTTAAATCGGACGGCACGGCGACAATTGTGGGTAATAATCGGTATGGCCAATGCAATGTAAGCGGCTGGCGCGACATAGTAGCGGCAGCTGCGGGTTACCTTCATACCGTCGGGCTTAAATCGGACGGCACGGTGGCGGCTGTGGGTTGGAATAAGCGTGACCAATGCGATGTAAGCGGCTGGCGCGGTATTGTGGCGATAGCGGCGGGTAGTAATCATACCATTGGCCTTAAATCGGACGGCACGGTGGCGGCTGTGGGTTGGAATGAACATGGCCAATGCAATGTAAGTGGCTGGCGCGATATTGTGGCGGTTGCGGCGGGTTGCGCTCATACTCTCGGCCTTAAATCGGACGGCACGGTGGTTGCTGTGGGTGATAATGAATATGGCCAATGCGATGTAAGTGGCTGGCCCGGCATCCAACTGCCCATAGTGCCCGAACAGGGTCTCCTCTTCCTTGACTAGGATTGTTCGATTGAGAGGAGTCTCGATATTTCACATAATCCTGCAAGTTAGCCTAACGAAGGGCTGCCATGCGGCAGCCCTTTCGGTGTTCAACTCCCGTCCCTAGGTCTAACTAAGTTTACGGAAATGCTTAGGGTGGACCATCAGTCCTCTTCCCATTTTATCGCGATAGCTCCGCAGAACTCACTGTGCAGTTATGCCCTATTTCGCATCTATCCTCACTTCGCCTTCAATCGGCATGATAAGAACATTCTCAAACTCTTTATTCATATTGCGGTTAATGGTGGCCTGTTCCGTTCGTTTACCTGTGCTGTCTACCGTTCCGTAATGCAGCAAATCCGTCATTAGATTATTCATAAAATAAACGGATTCGCCAAATGCTTTCGGTTCTTGGCCCGTTTCTCCGTTTTTCCCTATTGTATCCTTTTGCCATCTTATTTCGGCAAGGCCATTTTCGTTGATTTCGACATAAGTCATTAATCCTCTATACTCTATAGAATAACGGAGCGCTTCCCCTCTTGGAAACGTTTATATGGTAGTAAAGCCTTCCCCGTAAGGTTGAATTTCTTTCCCGAAGTTTAGCTTTGGAAGGGCCAGTGCAGCCACACGCGCTTTATCAAGTTCGCCACTTCTGAGCGTTTGGAACTGCTCCTCGCCAGTCGGCGTGCGAACGATGACCTCCTTGCTTTTGCTGTCAAAAACAGCCGTGCCGCCCAGCGTTTCCGTTGCGAAGCGCACGGGTACATAGGTCCGTCCTCGCTTCACCGTAACCGGCGCGTCTAATGCGACTTTTTCGCCGTTGATGTCAGCTGTTTTCAAGCCATCCTTCAAGCGTATCGTTATTTTGTTAACCGGATTATTAATGATGATGGTCTTAGTAGACGATTCGTAGGCATAGCTGATTTTGGCAGGATCATGAAAAGCTTTCAATTGAACCATCGTTCGGCCGTTCACATTTAAAACATCGTCCTGGTAGACGCCGTTGATAAACAACTTGAGTGTTGCCGCAGGGAAAGGCGCAGCTATAACCGCAGAACCCGCATTTAGTACTCCCGCTATCGTTAGTGCAGCCGCAGCCGTTTTCATCCATTTTTTATCTTGAATTCCTCCTAAAATAGCGCATGTTATTGTGTTATGACTTAAGGTGATGGAGTAAGCTTTGTCCATAGAGCCCTTCCGTTAGTCTGTGCTTTATTTGGGGTTATTGTGTTATACGCACGGTATATGCGGCATCATCCCACTTAACATCAGCTCCAAGCGTCTCGCTGACCAGACGCAAAGGCACAAATATGCTATCGTTTACCAAAACCGGCCTACGGTCCGACGCAACGGTTTGCCCGTTAACTGTCGTTTGCCCGGTCACTGTATTCAGCACGATCGTAACCGATCCTTTCACTGCTATGGCCGATCTGATCTTGGTGTCCCAGCTCAGTGAAGCGCCCATATTTTCAAACACGCCCCTGAGCGGAACGTACGTTGCTCCTTGAATGAGCAGCGGTGGTGTCGCCATCGCAATCTCCTTGCCATCCAGATAAATGTCGATGGACTTACGTACCGGCTGTGGCGTCTCTATCCGGAAATCCGTTACCCCGAGACCGGCTTGACCGAACTCATTGGTTCCCCATGACAGCACTGTACCATCTTTCAGAAGCGCATAATAATTGCGGTTGCCCTCCGTAATCGCAACTGCGTCCCGGATTCCCTGCACCTGAATGACGTTCGCTTTACCGCTATCTGCATCAATCGTCCACTGCCAGACGGTTCCGTCCGCTTTCACACCGGCGCTACCTGAAATGGAAATGATATCGTTCAGCCCGGTAATCTGAAACGGCTCCAAAGTATCGAGCGCTGGAGTGGGCCATGCCTCGTTCTTCCACATCCAAACCGTTCCGTTGCCGCTGAGCGCCGTTCCATATTGCCTCCCGATCGATATGGCCCCGTATTCGCCGGTCCCTTTAAGCCGCATCGGTTTACGCACTATATTCCGTCCATTATCATCGACCTTGTCGAGCCCCCATATCCATACTTCTCCTCCGTTGCCAAGCGCCGCCGACTGGTATTGGCCGGCCGATACCGCTACGACCGAAGGCAGCCCGTTAACCCGGACCGGCTTCAAGCTATTTCTGCCTGGATCGCTACCCAGCTGACCGTTCTCGTTCCCACCCCATGCCCACACGGTTCCATCTTTCCGAAGCGCAAGGCTATGATCATCTCCGGCAGATACGGCGATCATATCCGCCAGATCCTGTACTTGTATGGGCTCCTTGACGAGATCCTGGGATTGCTTGCCGTTACCGAGCTGTCCGTGCTCATTGCCGCCAACTGCCCATACGGTGCCGTCGTCTTTAATTATGAGTGAGTGACGGTAGCCCCCTGAGATTTGCTTAACGTGATCGATATGCATCTGAACGGGGGTATATGATGGACGTTCCGAGCCATTGCCGAGCGATCCGTAATTGCCTCCCCAGGCCCATGTGCTTCCGTCCGCCTTGATGGCAAAGGCGCTCTGTGCGCCTGCATCAATCCGGACCACGTCTGTCAGCAACTTATTATTCGCGTTGTCCGGCTTTAGTGTTCCTGCAGCCGAAACAGACATGTCCGAGGCCGCGCTTGTCATGATCATTAATGTCAAAAACACGGTTTTTAGGATCCTATTTGACTTGTACATGAATACCACTCCAATTGAATATAATCGACCAAACGCTTATAACTTGAATTGTTTCCGTCACGAGCTTTAAGGTGTGAATCGTCTCCAGAAAACGCGGCACAGCCGTTACGGCGTCGTCCTTTCCGTAGTGGAATCGGATTCCGTATCGGGTCCCCTCATGCTCGAAGGAAATAAATCGGTTAAAATGGCGGGATTATCGCCGCCTTCCGGCTGTGAGCCAATGTATTCAGCAAACGGTACAAGCGCGATGGCAGTGAAAATAAGTATTAGCCACTTATGGTTGGATTTAATTATATCTTCTCCTCTCGAGCTTACAGACGAAGTGGAAATGGAAAATGTTACTCTATAATCTAAAACCTGTCATATGGAATAAGGCTCTTGACATCGACAAATGAAAGGAACCTTATTACATAAATGAAAAAAGCCGCAATTTACGCGACTTTTAATGTATCAATGTTTTTGATTATCAGACAAAATCGGCTAAGGATCATGTTCTTCTCACCCGATACTGGACGAAGGACAAGACAAATTCATCCTTTTCTTTATCGCTCACCTTTTTCACTTGTCAATGCATTCATACCAGCATTCAGAACCTGTATTATTTTTTGGACATCGTAGACGCAGCCCTTCCAGGTACCTCCGCTTGCAGCCTGGAGCGCGGCCCAGAGTTTTGTGTCATCAGGCAATTCCGGGTCCTCGGCCAAGCCGGGATGCGGGCTGCGGTTAGCCAATTCGGCATCGCCTTCCACAGGTGAAGTAGGCAATAGGCCGCTCCCTACCATATTGATTTGTCCTTCAAGCTTGGCAAGATCAATTCGCACATCAATCCAATCTCCGTTGCGAAGCTTTCCGACAGGTCCGCCAGCGAGAGCTTCAGGACCGATATGGCCGATGCAAGCGCCTGTCGACACGCCAGAGAACCGTGCATCAGTAAGAAGTGCTATATCCTTGCCGAAGGATAGATGTTTGAGAGCTGAGGTTAATTGATAAGTTTCCTCCATTCCGGTTCCCATTGGACCGCGCCCGATTAGAACCAGAACATCACCTGATTCAATACCTCCATCCTTTATCGCGCGCATCGCATCACGTTCTTTTGTGAACACTTTTGCCTTTCCCACATGTCTGTAAATGCCCGCTGCGTCAATCAACGAGGGATCAATAGCAGTCGATTTGATGACTGACCCTTCCGGAGCAATGTTCCCCGACGGGAATGTCACGGTCGAAGTCATGCCTGCAGCTTTGGCTTTCTCCGGACTGTAAATAACCGTATCCGGATCGATACCGTCAACCTCCATTAAATAACGTCTCATCCGGCTGCGCCGCTCGGATTCCGCCCACCAATCCAGCATGCCGCCGATCGTCTGTCCGGTTACCGTAAGAGCTTTCTCATCTAATAAGCCGAGCTTTCTCAAATGCAGCATTACCTCTGGGACACCTCCTGCGAGAAAAACCCGTATAGTCGGATGAAAGAGCGGTCCGTTTGGCAGAACGCTTACGAGTCTTGGCACGCTGCGGTTCGTTTTTGCCCAGTCCTGGGCCGTTGGAACGGTTAAGCCAGCCGCATGGGCAATGGCCGGGATATGTAGAAGTAAATTCGTTGAACCCCCAAAAGCAGCGTGAACGACCATAGCATTTCGAATTGCGGCATCGGTCATGATACTAGCCGAGGTCATACCGGTCTCCGCCATATATAAAGCCGCTCTTGCCGATTGGCGGGCCATTTCTGACCAGATCGGCTGACCCGATGGAGCGAGTGCCGCATGCGGGACAGTTAGACCCAGCGCCTCCGCTACAACCTGTGCGGTACCTGCCGTTCCAAGAAACTGGCATCCGCCGCCGGGCGTGGCGCATGCCCGGCAGCCTAAGTCGGCCGCTGCCTCCAGCGTAAGCTCACCGTTCGTATAACGTACTCCAATCGACTGAATCTTACCTGCGTCTTCCCCATTTATCGGCGGAAGCGTTACACCTCCGGGTACGATAACAACAGGAAGGTTTCTCATTGCAGTTAATGCAATCATCATAGCAGGCAACCCTTTATCGCATGTTCCGATTCCGAGAACGGCGGATCTTGTGGGCAGCGAGCGAATAAGCCGCCGGAGAACAATCGCCGCATCATTGCGATAAGGCAGTGAATCGAACATGCCCGGAGTGCCTTGGGATCGGCCATCGCAGGGGTCGCTTACGTAACCGGCAAACGGAATGCCTCCCGCTCGAGTAATTTCATCTGCCGCTTCCTTCATTAGAAGGCCGATTTCCCAGTGGCCGGTATGATAACCGAGTGCCGCCGCCGAGCCGTCTTCATTGCGGATTCCGCCCTGTGTTCCCAAAATAAGAACCTCTCGGCCAAGCAACCGGGAAGGGCTCCACCCCATTCCCACATTTTGTGACCAGCCGAACAAATCGCCGCTTGGCGCATTCTGAAGCCTGTCATGTGTAAGCGGAAGCGCGCCTTTAGGCCCCGATGCTTGTGTTTGTATGACAAAATCAGAATCCACGCTGTTTCCCATGATCTGTTTAAAGATCGGGTCCATGTCCATTCCATTTCCTCCTATCAAGGCTTAGGTTACGGTTTGATAAAAACTGTTTTGACAGAAGTGAAAAACTCAATAGCTGCTTGACCCTGCTCTCTTGAGTGAGAGCTGGACTGCTTCATCCCGCCGAACGGAGCCTGCAGTTCGACACCCGCGGTTTCCGCGTTGACCCTAATGAGTCCCGCTTCCATATTCTGAACAAACGATAAAACGTTCCCGATATTTTTAGTATATATGGATGCACTAAGTCCGTACGATGTATCGTTCGCCAACGTGATTGCGTCTTCGAAGTCCCTTGCTTCTATTAAAGCAAGCACGGGTCCAAAGATTTCCTCCTGAGCAATGGACATCCGGCTCTCAACACGGTCGAACACAGCGGGAGTGATATAAAACCCGTCAGATAGATCACTATCCTCAGGCTGTGTACCGCCATATAGAAGAACTGCTCCTTCTTCCTTTCCTTTTTGAATATACCTAAGCACGGTTTCCAGCTGTTTTTCGTTCGCACACGGCCCAAGCCATACAGAGGGATCCATTCCGTTACCAACCTTCAGCGTTGCTACCTTTTCGAGCAGCTTCGTTTTGAAGAGCTCGTAAATAGACCTTTCGACAATCACTCGACTAGTCGCTGTGCACTTCTGCCCCGTCGAGCGCAGCCCTCCGCTAATAACAGCGTCTACCGCTAAATCCAAATCGGCGTCGCCCGCGATGATGATCGGATTTTTACCGCCCATCTCCAATTGATATTTCGCCCCGCGAGCCAAAGCGGCCTGACCGACCTGCTTTCCGACAGAATTAGAGCCTGTGAAGGTGATGCCATGGATACCGGGATGATTAGCCATTCCATTCCCAACCACGGCACCGCTGCCTACGATCATGTTAACTGCACCCAGAGGAAAACCAGCATCATGAAAGCACTGCATGACTGCCGCCGCAGTTACCGCCGTTTCGACTGCCGGCTTCCAGACTACCGTATTACCGTATATTAATGCCGGGGCCATCTTCCAGATCGGGATCGCCACGGGAAAATTCCAAGGCGAGATAACGCCGATTACGCCCAGAGGCACACGTGTCGTAAATAGAAACGCCTCCGCATCGCTGGATGGTATCACATCGCCGATTTTACGCATGCCTTCTCCGGCGTAATAGCGTAAAATCGCTGCTCCTCGCGCTGTCTCTCCCCTTGCCTCGGCAAAGGTTTTCCCCATTTCCCTGCACATCGTCTCGCCAATCTCATCTAATCGGCTTTCCAGCAGCTCCGCGGTCCTGACAAGCAGCTGTCCGCGCTCTGCGCCTGTCTTCTTCCGCCACAGCAGCCTAGCCGTTTCTGCAGCATAAACCGCTTCATTAAGCTCAAAGTCGGTAGAATTCGCAACATACCCCATTACCTCCCGTTTGTTTGCCGGATTAATGCTTTCCAGGCGTTCCCGATTAGCCGGTGGCTTCCATTGCCCGCCGATATAATTGTCGATAATAATGGCATCCTTCATAAAAAATCATCTCCTTTTCTAGGCCGGAACGGCTGTATTCGTTAATGTGCCAATCCCCGTAATATCAATCTCGATTCGATCACCCTGCTCCAGTGTGAACTGACCTGGAGGCACGATGCAGGTTCCCGTAAGCAGCACAGTACCGTCAAACAGGACATTATCCTTGGCAAGATAGGCTACCAGATCTCCAAATCTTCGTTTGAGCTGTCCTGTACTGGCCGTTTCATCAACGACCTTCTGTCCATCGCGATAAATGCGACAGGTTATTTGAAGATCATACGGATCCTCAACGGTGTCGGCTAGCCTAATAGCAGGACCGATAGAGCAGGATTGACGCCAAATTTTGGCCTGCGGCAAATAAAGAGGATTCTCGCCTTCGATGTCTCGGCAGCTCATATCGTTCCCGATCGTATAGCCGAGAATATTCCCGTTCCTATCCAGCACCAATCCGAGTTCTGGTTCTGGAACCTGCCAACTTGAATCACTTCGCAGGCATACTTCGCCGCCCGGACCGATCGTCCGTGCCGCAGTCGATTTCATGAACAGCTCCGGCCGGTCGGCATCATACACTTTGTCATAAAAGGTAGGGCCTTCTCTGTCTCCGTCTGCCGCTTCATAATTGCGTGCTTCTTTACTCCGCATATAAGTTACGCCTGCTGCCCATACCTCTGGGGCTTCCAATGGAACGATCAGATCAAGCTGGTGAATCTCTTTTTTTAACGCTTGGGATGAATCGATTATCCGCTTCACCTTTTCTGAAACACTAATGCCATCCCGTTCTGCGCTTTGTACCAATGATATAAAATCATTAGAATCTTCCAAGGAAAAAATTTCATCAGCGTCTGTAAGCGCAGCCAATTTGAAGGAAGCATCTTCCTGATAACGAATAATGCGCATAAAATCACCTCATAGTTTTATAATATAAAACATAGTTCTATAATATAGACATAAAAAGAGCTTATGGATGTCATTCCATAACGTTTGATTGGAAACAGAAGCTCCTTTATGACCGATATCCCAATTGGGCGGAAATCCGTCTTGTTTCGTTCAACAACAACTTAACAAATTGCTGCAGCTGCGTCTCGTCGACATGCGAAACTAAGGTGGAAATACTCATAGCTGCGGCACAATGGCCGGTATGGTCGAAAATCGGGGCCGCAGCGCAGCGAACGCCGGGTTCATTTTCTTCACGGTCAAAAGCCACCCCGTCGTGTCTTACCCCTCTCAGTACCTCCAAGAAGGTATCCTTTCGGTCAATGGTTTGCGGGGTATGTATATGGAATACGTAATTATCGAGGATCCGGGCCAGTTCTCCCGGAGAGCGATAAGCAGCCAGCACTTTTCCGACTGCGCTGCTGTGAAGCGGAACCCGGCGTCCGATCCGCGAGTAGCGAATGGCCGCTTTTGCTCCTTCCACCTTATCGATATATACGCCCTCATGACCATCCATAATAACTAAGTGAACAGATTGACCGGTTAAGTCCGACAGCTCCTGAAGATGGGGTCTGGCTGCGCCTCGAATATCTAGACCTTGCAGCAGAAGCTGTCCCTTCTCGACTAGCGTCATCCCGAGCCTATATTTTCCTGTATGTCCCTCTTGATCGATATAGCCGTGCATTTGCAGCGTTTTGAGCAAAGAGTGAACGGTGCTTTTGTGTAAATTCATCTGTTGGCTGATATCGGTAATTTTTAATTCCTTATTTTGGTCATCAAACAAATTAAGAATGCGCAGAGCGCGGTCTAATGATTGAATGATCGGCATTGGCGTATCATCCTCTGTTTTATAATATAGAACGTTATAAATAGTTTTACCAAAGGGTTTCTTATTGGTCCAGCCATAGCCTTCCTATTCTTGAGAAAATCTAGTGGACTTCCGCCATTCCAGATGACGGAAGCCTGGATCTTTACCTGCGGATTTTGATTATGACTTCCATTTCTCGGCATATTCTTTTTGCATAATGGTGATAAACTCTTCACTCCGATATTCTTCAGCTCTTTTTGAAATTGATCCCAATCCCTCTCGATTTCACGGTTACCAACGATAAAATCAGCGTTAATTCGCTGACAATTTTGTTGACCTCGGTTTTCAATTTCTCCATCCATTTTGGAATCGGTTTATTAGTTGTTCTATATTATAGAACACTGTTTAACATTGATGAATTAGTGAGAATATAACATTGGAATATCTCCAAGTCAACTTATAAGATATGATAATTGCCGACAATAAAGGATTTTTATTGACATAAGCAAGAAATTGTAGATTTGAAATTCTTGTATGTCAAAAACCGCTCGAATAAAAACGGTTTCTTTATATCCTTAAAAATAAAAAAAGCCACCATTCACGTGGATTCTTAAGCATATATGTTCTTGTCCCCGATAGGAATTGCTAATATCGTTAAAAGACAAGAACATATATCGTATCCCACTTTCTTTTATGCTGTGGGTATTCGCCATTCATGCCGCTCACGCGACACCAAGATTATGAAAGTAATCGGTGCAATGACATAAATGCGACATGAACTGCTTTAAGACAGTTTCATGTCGCACTTCCGTTACAGAAACTTAAAAGCTTATCAAATAGTCAAAACCATCCATACCTTGTTTTTGTAAATCCTGCACCACAAGCTTAGCAAGGACAGTGGCGCCTTTGCGATTAAAGTGCAACCAATCACCAGTCTTATAAAGAAGTTCCGTCTCTGCCGGACCTATGGAAGTAAAGTAAGCTGAGCTTAGGACATTAAGATCCACAAGTTTGACATTTTGTTCTTTCGATAAAGCAATTATTGCGTGCCTATAGAAATCATCTTCGGCATAGTGCACCAGGCTCACCCCATCCGTAGTCCAGCTTATGGCCCGCCCTTGAGGGGTCACTAAGACGACTGTCGCCCCTTTTGCTTTCACCGCCTCGACAATTTGCCGCATATAGATTGTGAATTGACCTTCAGAATACGCTTTCTCATCATTGATACCCATTTCAAACAGGAAATAATCGCCTCTTTTAATGTATTTCAGGATTGTATCCAGCGATCCACCTTCCAAGAAGCCTTTCGCAATTTGTCCGGCGGAAGCCATATTTCTAACCTGAAAGATTTCCGGATTCACAAGCTCCGGTATGATTTGTCCCCAACCGACGAGTTCATCGGCATCCTTGGGATAATAGTTGGCTACTGTCGAATCTCCGCCGATCCATATCGTTCTGGGCATAACAGGATACTTCGACACTTTCGTAATAATGAGGGCGGACAGTGTATGGGCTTGGCCCTCTCTGCCTGCAGTTACAATGAGATTTAATTGTCCGTCTGTAATGGGAATCAGAAATGAATCTTCCGGATTGATTCCCGTCAAATTTAATAGCTGGTAGACGCCTTCCGCTGCTACGCTCGATCTCGATGTGTCCCCTAACATGACCTGAACCTGGTAAAGACCCTTATCTAAATCAACATTGAATGTGTTAGCACTAGTTACCCCGTACTTTACAAATTGAACGGCTGTGCTTCCCACACCTGTTCCGGATGCTGCTACATTAATTACGTCTTGAGGTGTATTAAAGCCATACCTTTTATCGGGAGTATATGCCTCGGAAGCGTTGACTTGAATATAACCACCCGGTACTTCTGATCCTGCGCCAAAATTAAATTTGTATACGGTTGGTGTTGATGCAGATACAGAACCGCCAATCATAAAGCTCAAACATAAGATAACAGTTAATACAGTCAGTAATACTTTTTTCATAAAAATCCTCCTCTTTTCAGATAAAATAGGTTTCGACCGAATAGCGTAACAAACTATTATTCATTACAATAGTTTGTTCACTATCATCAGATCCTCTGTGTCTGGGACGATTCGCAGAAAGTAATAATGTATGCGCTTACAAATAAAGTATAGTTGATTAACGCAAGGAAAAACGATTGAATTTACAGTCTTTTTTGTTAAAAATTCAGAGTAAAGTTGGTCGTAACCCTTCATCCACTTTGGCGCTTGCGAACCCTTCGCAAATGAACAGTGTTTTCCACTATGGAAACACCGTTCGAACAACTTCCCCCTCAGCACAGGAATATGATCCATCTCCACTTTAATTCCGAATATCCAATCCGTTCACGTTCCACTTTCGACGCCACTGCATTTCAACTATGGGAATCGCACACGGTATACGGTATGCAGACTTTCAAGGATAATAATAAATACTCCCGTTATGATGCCTGGTACCTCAGTTTGATCCGGCAATTAAATGAGATTAACGATTTTAAAGCGTATTGGAGCCGGAAAGTGACCGATTCCGAAAGTGATATATCGCAATCAAAGGTCGTGATGGCCCGGATGGGTGAAGGAACCGAATGGATGCCGATTCGTCTCAGGCAAATCCATATATCCGTCAGCAGTCGAATGTATCCTCGAATCGAAGCTTTTCTGCCCGAGGACGAGGCTGCTCGAAAATTGTTTACCTGGTTGGGATGTTCATTTGAAGGGATTCTTCAAGACAAGTTGAAAAGTTGCAACTGATAGCTCCTCTTCTAGTCAAGCTTACGGCCCACTTGAATGAGCAACTGCTATTAAAGTGGGTCTCCCCATCCGTGACCCGCAAGCGGTTATGGTCAAAAACTTCGCCTCACTGTGATAAAGTTCAGCATAAGGCCAAAGTAAAGGGTACCCGCGCGGGTACCCTTTACTTTGGCCTTCTATTACAAAATTTTCTATCGAATCAAGGATATGCAAAGGTACTTTCCCTTTCGCACTCTGTTCTAATCGAGTGATGATATCCGTTGTTTCTTGATAAAATGGCGGAGAGTGAATCATGCGAAAATGGATCTGAACCATTTTTTCCACTTGAGGTTCACCGTTTCCATCGATGGAATACGTAGGTGTAATGGTAAAAGATTCAATATGGAATGCCGCTTCTACGGTAACTCCGATTACATTTTTCAGACCGCTTTCTTGTGCCAACGGCACAGCCGCTACGGTAACATACACAGGGATTTCTTCCCCATAAAAGGTTAAGATAGAGATCAGGATCTCCTAAACAAATATTCCCGTAGGTCCTTTTTGTTATATAATTCCCAATACACATCGGCTATCCGGTCCGGATCGTAATACGTCCCCTTCTGTCTCGGCCATTGAAAGTGCAAGCGAGCGGATCGCGGCCTTGCCAATGGATAAAGAGGTATACAGTGGATTCGGAGTCAGCGCAATACCGCACCTTTGAAAAAGAGCGTCCCCTGTTTACGTTCGACCATATCCGGAATTACTTGTTGAGCGCTGGTCAACGTACCAACAGTGTTCACCTTAAAATTTGCGACGGGAATGGGATCTAGTTCTTGACTTCCGACATGTATTATTTGGTCATAAACGATATAGCTCCATTTTTCGAGGATAAATAATAAGACAGTTACCCTTCCCGTGTGAAATGAAAATAGCAGACTGCCGGCGCAATCTGCTTCACTCCACTATCGTTATCCGTCAGCGGAATACCAAATTCATTCATTGAGCCTGGATGATCTTATCAATGTGATCTGGATACCGCCTTCGTTCATTTGATGCATTACATCAAGTATCTTCCCGTGATCGACTGCTCCGCATGGATGATCTTCGGAGGTGTGCCCTCGAACACCACCTGGCCGCCCTTGCTGCCTCCGTCCGGTCCCATATCGATGATCCAATCCGCTTGGCTGATCACATCGAGGTTGTGCTCGATGACGATCACCGTATTGCCGGCATCCACGAGTCTGTTCATGATCCCCAGAAGAAGACCGATATCTGACATATGTAGGCCGGTCGTCGGCTCGTCCATCACGTAGATGCTGCCCTTCTTATGCAGCTCGCTTGCCAGCTTGA
The DNA here is from genome assembly GCF_003337375.1 of Paenibacillus prosopidis. Lineage (GTDB taxonomy): Bacteria > Bacillota > Bacilli > Paenibacillales > Paenibacillaceae > Pristimantibacillus > Pristimantibacillus prosopidis. The sequence goes on along the minus strand of NZ_QPJD01000017.1, from coordinate 111,088 downwards.
TACGCTGGCATTCCCCGCCCGAGAGCGTGCTGAGCGGCTGGCCGAGTGTAATATAGTTCAGCCCTACATCACTCATCGCCTGGAGCTTGCGTACAACCTCTTTTAGCTGAAAATAATTCAATGCCTGCTCCACAGTCATTTCCAGCACTTCTGCAATTGATTTGCCGTTCAGCTTGTACGCGAGCACCTCTTCCTTGAACCTTCTACCTCCGCATACTTCGCATGGAAGCTTCACGATGTCGAGGAATGCAAGGTCTGTATACACAACACCCAGCCCTTGGCAGTTCTCGCAGGCCCCCTTGGAATTGAAGCTGAACAAGCCTTGGCCCACCTTGTTCGCGGAAGCAAACGCCTTGCGCACATCATCCATAATGCCCGTGTAGGTCGCGGGATTAGAACGTGTTGACACTCCTACCGCCGACTGGTCGATGACGATCGCATCCGGATACTGACTGAGGAATACTTCGTTAATCAGCGTACTCTTGCCCGAGCCGGCGACACCCGTAACTACTGTCAGCACTCCTGTTGGAATATCTACACTCACGTTCCGCAGGTTGTGGAGTGTAGCATCCTTGATGGAGAGCTTGCCGGACGGCTGCCTGCAATCGTGCTTCAGCTGGAGCGGCCGCTTCATATGGGTGCCTGTCAGCGTACCTGCCTCCAGCAGGCCTTGAAAGCTTCCTTCATACACGATGGTACCGCCGCGGCTGCCGGCGTGAGGCCCGACGTCGACGATATAATCCGCCAATTTGATCACATCGGGATCATGCTCGACGACAATCACGGTATTGCCCTTGTCGCGCAGCTTCTGAAGCAATTCATTTAACCGGTGTACATCACGGGGGTGTAAGCCAACGCTGGGCTCATCGAAGATGTAAGTGACATCCACCAGACTGCCGCTCAGGTGCTTCACCATCTTGACACGCTGCGACTCGCCGCCCGACAATGTATCGGTCTCACGGTTCAACGTCAAGTAGTCAAGTCCGATATCCACCAGATGCTGCAGCCGCTCCGTCAGCGACTTGACGACCGGTGCGGCGACAGGATTGTCAATCTCCCGAATGACGCGGATGAGCTGTCCGACCTCCATGGAGGACAGTTCCGCAATGTTGAGTCCATTGATCCTGCAGTTGAGCGCGGCCTGACTGAGTCTCGCGCCGCGGCAGCTGGAGCACGGACCCTCGGAGATGTACGGCGCAACAGCTCGTTGTGTGCGCTCGGACATCGTCTTCACATCCCGTTTGATGTACTTGTTGGTGAACTTTTCGATGATGCCTTCCACGGTAATATTCACTGCCTTCCCGGCGAACAGCATCTCCACTTTCCTCGCCTTGGCGTACAGCAGATGCTCCAGCTCCTCATCCGAATAATCGCTCAACTTCTTGTCGGGATCGAAGGAACCCGACTGCACGATCATCGACCAATCCATGCTGTTCACCGCATAGTCCGGCAGCATGATTGCCCCTTCATTCAACGACCTTGACTTGTCCAGCGCCTTGCTCATATCGACGCACAGCCTGCGACCGATCCCGTTGCACTCGGGACACATGCCTTGCGGATCGTTAAACGAGAACATGTATGCTTGTCCAACATAAGGCTGACCCACTCGGGAGAAGAGAAGACGGAGAATGGGAGAGATATCGGTAATCGTGCCCATCGTGGAATGGGAACCGCCCCCCAGCCGCTTCTGATCCACAATAACAGCCATGCTCAGGTTCTCGATCGCGTCCGTATCCGGCTGCGGATAGCGGGGCAGGAAATTTCGCACGAACAAGCTGAAGTTCTCATTCAGCAATCGCGTGGATTCTGCGGCGATCGTATCGAAGACGATCGATGACTTGCCGGATCCGGATACCCCGGTGAAGATCGTGATCTTTCGCTTGGGAATTCGCAAGGATACGTTCTTGAGATTGTTTTCCCTCGCACCCGAGATAACGATATACTCCTGATTAGATTCGCTCATGCTTAACATCCTCCCGATAGTGTTAACTTCTACTTATATTCATATAGTATCATTCAACGTGCATAGGCGTTTGGATTATTGTACTAGCTTTCTCCGTTAGCTTAACTCCAAATACGAACTTAAATTGATTCTCCATCTTTATATGTCTGATTCCATGCTTATGGTACACACGAAATAATGTTCTACTTCTGGGGTTTCAAGTTGCTTTTGGCTATCACGGGGCATTTCTAAAGTTTCAAATAATTCGTGGTATAATAAAAGCCTAGCTTCACTTATTTTTTCAAGTTTCACTTGTCTTTTCTATTAGCCTTTCACTATCCTCCAAAGCTTTCCTAAAGCTTAACATACAAAAATAGCTAAACAAGTCTTTCAATATACTGCACGTTAGCACTATAAAACTACCGTAATGGCGGCTCTTACATGTTATTAAACAAATGTGTTCCCCTTTGCTTGACTACGCAACTCACTTTATCCTTTCATAAACATAAAATAGTAACAAGACCACGGCCACTTTGACATACAAATTGAAAAGTGCACACACCTACTTCGACGAATACTAATAATTTAATGTTGCGTAATGAGGATCTCCAGCTGAGATATTCGCCCCTATTAATCCTAATTCTTATTTTCCAATTGTTTTACTGCCAGTTAGCTCAACTAGGCTGCCGTTCCATGCCGGCAGCCATTGCTTGGTTTAATGCCATCCGATCCAGTTAATTTCGGTGAGCGCGGGTATTTACACGTCCTTCTTTGAATTTTAGGGACATCCGGGCCTGCCCGACTAAAAAAAAGAGCTGGGAATGCAAATTTCATTAACGGAATCTCTTCAGGTCTTAACTTAACCAGTCCAATTTCCGACAAAGAATATAACAAGATATTAGGAGAGATAACTTTGTCACCAAATAAAAGAAAAAAACTATACAAGTCACGCGTGCTTCTGGCGATTATGGAGCGGATCTCATTATTTCTAAATCCGGAAAAGAAAACATTGTACAAACCAAACGCCGGCGGCCACATGTTCGTAATCATCGCGTTACTATTCGCGTGCATCTGCATATTCGCAGGCTCAGCGGCGGGTCTCTACGCAGTCCTCGAACTTTGGATCGGTCTTGGCATGACTTACGTGGAATGCTGCGTAATTACCGCAGTTTTATTCATAACAGCTGTAATCTTAATGTTTAAGGATGCGCGTGAACTTGAGGAGGATTAAACGCAATATAAGCGTCTGTATCCAGATTGAACAAGCTGGGGGATCAGAGTTTAACTGAGGTAAAGTTTTTGAAATGGTAAATTTAATTCATTTATTTGTTTAACTATAATATCATTATTATTCATCGGAACGATCCTTCCTTCGTTCAAGTCTTCCGTTTTAATCCTCAAACCAAAAAGAAACCCACTAATACTTTCAAGATGTAAATTAAACTATCTTGTCCGAAGTTTAATAAAAATAGCAGGCTGCGGTAGTGCCTGCTCAAGAAACTTATTACTTAATTATAATTTCTTCTGCGAAACAAATTCGTGGATTCGGTTCTAAACACTTATCAGAAAGGTTAGCCTTTAATTCAACTGCTGGTTTTAAGTCTTCATAACTTAAACTTTCTTGATTTTCATTAGAAATTTTAGTGTTTTCACCAACTGTAATCCACATTTGTTCTTCATTTTCTTGTGCCTTTTTTGTTAAGTTTAGTAATACCCTGTTACGTTCGTTATTTACTTCGCTGATAACCCCAGCAATGTCATAATTTTGGTTGGTTACTCTATTTGTGGTTTCTTCATGTGGTTTTGAAATATTATTGTCTTGATTCTCACCATCACTATTTTGTTGACAACCAAATAACCCAATTGATAAAAGAATTAAAGACAACATCAAACTAATTATTTTCAATATCCTCACTCCCCTCTATATAAACGAACTATTTTTGCTATTGTTACAATAATTTATTATGTAATTTCATTAGCTTTGATGCTAGGCGCTAAACATCTTAAAAAAGTTTTTAAACCCGAATAAAAAGAAACCACAAGCACTTGACCAAATAGGCTAATGCGTGTGAAATACACAGTAGCCTTAGCCAGAATAAGACACCTTTTTCGAGGGATCAATGGCTATTTCTGTTGAATAAAAAATAAGTGTGCTGCCGGATTGAGCTCTTCTTGAGCGCGTATGATTTGCTGTTCGTTAACCGATATGAAGTATAAAAAATAGCTGCCGACACGATCCTGACAGCTGAGTTCCAACGTAATGAAGAACCATTTCACTTTTGAACATTCGCCCCTTTAATTTAACAGAGAATTTTCACTATACCACTTTCGAAGCTGATTAATTTGAGCCTGATGATAGCGGCTATGGTCAGCCATATGCCATAGGCCCCAGCGTATGGTTGCTTGCTTTTCATTTTCATGTCCAAAAGTGACAACTTTATCCAGATCAGCATCTGTTAATTGTGTACATGTATCTTTCAACATTTTTATTACACCTTCATATTTAGACATAAGTGTGTTCAAAGACTTCCCTTTAACTATCGGAAGCCTATTATATGCATCGATCATGGGGCCATATTGCTCTTTTAAAGAATGAGGAAGTGGTTGTCCTTTCAATCTATAAACCCAATTAAGATCAACATACATGATATGTTTTATTAACTGAGCGGTACTATTAAATTTATTATTTGGACCCTTGTAATCTACTTCTTCTTGCGACATGCCATCAGTTATTAATTGTAGTCTTTGGCTATTCTCTTCCACAGCAGAATAGAATATTCCCACAATAGGTGACATATTTGCATCACCTTGTAAATCGTAAAGCATCCTAACTCTGCCTCCCTCGCTTTTATTTAATATTTTTAAAGCACTCTTTCATGGGAGCATATTCTTAGCTGGACCATGAATCTGTTTTCCGGCTCGCTTTAACATGTTTAAGCTGGGCAACAATAATGACGCTAATGATTACCAGAAGAAACCATGAACTGATCTTACTGAAGCTAACCAGTTGCCAGGCTTGGTACTGGTCAGGATATTTCCAAGCATTAAAAAATGTAGCTATATTTTCGGCTAACCAGATGAAAAAACCTACTAGGAAAAAAGCCAGGGTCAAAGGCATCCGATAAGTAATGGTCCGTACCCGATATATGATCCATGTTTTCCAAAAGACAATGAGCACAAGCGCCGTCAGCCACCAACGAAAATCAGGAATGAAATGATGAGTGAAAAAATTCAGATAGATGGCACCTCCTAGCAATCCCGCAGAAGTAAGCCCTGGCCAGCCGGTCATGCCCATCTTCAGTCTACGCCATACCTGACACATAAAGCTTGCGACACTTGCATACATAAATCCGCTATAGAGCGGTACACCGAGTAACTTCGTAAGCCCGGGCTCAGGGTATGACCATGATCCCATCCTTACCTTATATATTTCCAGCAACAAACCAATACAGTGAAATATAAAGATAACTTTTATTTCATCGCGTGTCTCTAATCCACTGCGGTACATGAGGTACTGCACTGTAAGCAGAATAAAAAGAATGGCGTCGTAACGGTAAATGAAAGGCACCTTTATTACGCTTGAAAGAGCTAAAGTCCCAAAGATCGCAATAGGAAATATGCAGCTCATCGCCTGATGATAGCCAAAATGCAGTAGTTGTATTATTGGTTTCAATGATATTATCTCCTTCCTATAAACGATGCCTTCCCAGTTCGTATACGTTTATTCCACAGCTAAATTACGTAGAACTCCCGAAAAAGTAATGAAGCTGCCCGATGCTGGCAGCTTCATATTATGATTTCTTGCGTTGTTCCACATCTATGCGCCTTGCAAATCTTCACGCGCCTTCACAATTTTGAAGCTAGCACCCGTATCTTCCATTTCGTACAGTTTGCACCTCGATTCAGGCATTTTGAACGGCTGATGGAGGATTAACATCCAGGTTCCTTCGAATGTTCGGAAAAGCATCCCGTGACCACTATCTTCTTTCACTAAAGGGGGGAGTTGTTCCCAAGGACCTTCCAGTTTTCCGGTTTTTGACCGCGCGATCGTCTGCACATAACTGCCTGACTGATAGCTCGACCAAAGCATGATCAGACTATCGCCCGAAGTTCGGTACAATTGGCATCCGTCCGTTACGTAAACACGAATGTTGTCGTCGGGTAGTACATCTTCGTTTTTCCAAGGTGCTTCTGAAGCATTGAATAGACGAATCGGGTCTCCGACCGCTTCTGATAAATCATCCTTTAATCGAACGCCTTCTATCGTGCCGTCAATCGTCTGGATCCACTCATGACAAAAAACCATCCACGGGGATCCGTCTTCCACATATAATGTCCCGTCTAGCGTCATCATCGTTTCCGGCAGAACATGCGCATCTTCTTTCAACAACCTGAAAGGTCCTTCCGGCGAATCGCTGACGGATATGACGGTTCCCCGCCAATGCTTAGAAAACCCATTTACGGGCTCACCTTCCAGTCGCCTGTCATTATTGTGCAACGTGACGAACAAGTAGTAGCACCCATTATACTCGTGGACTTCAGGAGCCCAAGCTCCATGCTGCGGATGGGCCCATACTCCGTCAGGGACGGTGAAAACAACATATGGCCCTTCCCACTCGGATAAATTCGTGCTTTTGTAAGTGATGACCCCGTAACGTTCCATTCCGTTCAACCTAGGTGCCCCTCCGGTATATAAGTAATAAACACCGGTACGGCTGTCTGTTAATACGAACGGGTCGTGTGCGGGAATATCGGCCAGACGGTGCCCCTTTTGCGGTTTATTTACATCGCAGGCGGCATTATAAACAGGCAACAGAAATCAACTCCTTATATGGTTCTCTACCTTGGCTTTGATCAAAGATATTTAATGTATTCTCTTCACAGGTTAATTTCCCTTCCATAATAGTGCGCGACCAGCCGTTCAAGAGCACGTTTCGCATCGCATCCGCGGCATAAGTAGTGGGGAAAATATAGGACAGCCACTGCAGCGGTGAGGGAAGCTGGTCAATCTCCACCATGACGGGCGAGAGGAAGGCGACGACCATCATAAGCGCTTGAACCAGCATGTTGGTCAACTGATGGTTCGGCGACCAGAAGCTGATCCAGCATCCGGCTTGCCTCCTGCTTCTCGATGAGATTATCTCTTTATAGTACCATCCAACATTATTCAAGTATTTATTTTCGTTTTTTAAAAATTAGAATGACAATAATTCTTTAAAAGATCCCTTGGCATTACGAAGTTGGGTTGCATTTCCTTCTTCGACGATCCGTCCGTTTTCCACGACGAGAATCTGATCTGCGTGCAAAATCCGTTCCAGTTTATGCGTGATCACAACCACTTTCCGTGTTTTCGAAACTTCTGAGATGGCCTTATGAATTAGCCCTTCCGATGTCGAATCCAGAGCGGATGTCGATTCATCTAGCACAAGTATCTTTGAATCACGGACCAAGGCCCGCGCTAATGCAATTCGCTGCTTTTGTCCGCCTGATAAATTGCCCCCGCCGTCAACTATCATTGTGGAATAACCGTCTTTCAGTTCGGTGATGAACGGGTGCGCGTTAGCCTCAATCGCCGCCCGTATAATCTCCCCTCGACTGGCATGCAAGTTGCCCAACCGAATATTTTCTTCGATTGTCCCTTCAAAGAGAAAAACCTTTTGCGGTACGTATGATATCAACTCAAGCCATTGATATCCGTAATAATGTTTCCCATTGATCAGGATTTGTCCATTTGTTGGAGCATGTACGCCTATTACCAACTTTGCAATTGTTGATTTTCCACTGCCGCTCTTGCCAACAATTGCTGTGATGCCGGTCCCTTCTAGATGGAAATTAAGCTCATCAAGCACTCGACGATCCTCACCGGGGAATTTAAAACTAACATGCTCGAAAGAGAGAGCGAACGGCGCCTGCTTCCCGTTTGATGGCAGCCAAGACTCATTGCCTCGCTTCTCGGATTGGCCAAACAATTCAGACAATCTTCTGAAGCCAGCCAAAGAGGTTTGTAGTTGTGCTATCGTTCCGCCGATCTGCGAGAAAGACGACGATACACTTATGCTTAATTGAACCAATGCCGTCAAAGTCCCTAGGCCAATCATGCCGTTTGTCAGCATAAACGCTCCTACGGCAAATGCGCCGCCGAAGTTAAAGAATGCAATCAGGTAGTTTACACTTTCCAACTTGGCTACCCTGTCGCCACGCGTGTTCTCCAGTTTTACTAATCCATCATTTACCCGATTGAATCTCCTAGTAATGACGGCATGGATATTCAGCATTTTAATTACCGTAATACCAGCGAGCACATCCAACAGTCGGGCCGTTCTAACGCCTAGTCTTCTTTGAATGATATCGCTGACGGAGCGAAGTGGTTTGGAAAATAAGCTGACCAAGATAGCGGAGAAAAACCCTACACCTACTAAAAACAAGCCGATTTTCCAATCGAGGTACATCATAGAAACTATTGAACCAAGACTAATGAAAATATGGAACAGAATATTTTTAATTTGTGAATCGAATATCGAACTAATCGTTCGAACGTCATTATTAAAGAGGGAGAGCAGATACCCGCTATGATTGCTCTCAAAAAAGCTTAGCGGCAAACGATTGATCTTTTTATATACAGCCAGCATAATAGCGTTCATTATTTTTTTCACAGCCATTTGATACACATAGTAGAAAATCGGCGAAGCGGTCACCAATAGAACGATCGGTATCAGAAAGAATAGAGAGCTTTTAATCAACAAATCACTATTAAGCTTAATGGACGCATCGAATAAATATTTCCAAGCGAAAGCTTGCATTACGATCAAGCTTGCGTGCACAGCACAATCACCGACCATCCCGATACCATAAGCGAATAGTTGAGGTCTCATGTACTTCCATAGATGATTTTTCGGTTTAATAACTACCACCTCTTCCAATCAGGTAAAGGAACCATACAACTGGTTATACAATCCGCAGTTATTTAGTAATTGTTCATGTGACCCCCGCGATACAATGGTGCCCTTATCCATAACTACAATTTCGTCCGCCTTAGTGATTGTAGGCAGTCTGTGGGCCACGATGATGATCGTCCGATGCCCCTTCATCTCAGCGATAGATTTCTGAAAGTACTCTTCAGAAATTTTATCCAGCGCCGAAGTAGGTTCATCCATGATTACGATTTGTGAATCCTTTATAAGCGCCCGGGCCAAGCCTAATCGTTGCTTTTGCCCACCGGACAGGTTTCCGCCATTCTCAGCTACCTTTGTGTCAAACCCGGATTTAAGCTCCCTGATAAATTCGGTGGCATATGCAGCCTCAGCAGCAGCCGCAATGTCAATTTTGCCTGAACGCATCTGTCCATATTGAATATTTTTGGAAATCGTTACAGGAAATAAATGCGTATCCTGCGATATGTACGAGATCTGCTCCCTAATCAACGGATAGCTTTCACGGTTGAATTCCCGACCAAGAACACTCACCGTCCCTTCAATCGGTTCGTAGAGCCCGCACATCAATTTGGCTAGAGTACTTTTTCCGCTGCCGCTCGGCCCTACTATTGCAACCATTTTGTTTTTCTCGATTTGTAACTGAAAGTCTTGAAGCACCGGCCTCCCGTCGTCATACTGAAACGTCACGCGATCTAAAGAAACGGCGCAGGAATCAGGTTGGTCGTAATTACCTGGAGACTGGTGGCTCCACTCTTCCGGGACATCGAGCAGTGCAAATACCCGGCCGGATGCCGCCGTTGCCTGTCTTAGGCTAGAAAGCAGCCACGGTAACGTCACAGGGGGACGGACCAAGTATTTCAGCAAATAAATGAAGACCAGCAGCTGACCCGGGGTTATTTCTTGACGAAGGGTTAAATACCCGCCGTACAAAATGGTTATGGCATAGGGAACAGCTTGTAAAACCATTCCTATTCCCGGTAAAAGGGAGCGGCGCCTTTCAATTTTCAGATATAAATCGAGTGATTCCGTTAGACGCTCTCGAAACGCTTCGGTCATATGACTATTGAGGTTGTACGCATGGATAACCTCGATCCCGTCAACCGTTTGCTTAACCGATGCGCTAATCTCACCCATATTCTGTTGGTATCTCTCCGTTGAGGTGCCGATATTTTTACTTATATAATTCGCTGCATACATGAACGTTGGAATAACGATCACGTTAACCAAGAGCATCTGCCAGTTGATGAATAACAGATAGACAAATGCCGCGACAAATACAAGTGGTTGATATAGCAAGTTGCTCAGACCGTTTTTCATGAAGTCTTCCAATAGACCAACGTCATTAGACAGCTTCGAAGCAATTTCCCCGGATTTTTGTTTTTCGGTATAGACTAAAGGCAGCTTTGAAATTTTTCCCACTATAACCTTCCTTATGTCCCTAATTGTGGAGGTTGTAAGACGAGTCGCCCCATAGCTGGTGATGTAGGTTGTCATGCCCCCAATAATTACCGTTCCGACAAGCGCAATAACAATACTGAAAAGCGAGCTTTTATCCGATGCTAGGGCACCATCAATTAGCCGATTCGTTAATTCGCCAACTATAATCTCAATGAGTACAGAAATAACCAGCGAAATTACAGTGAGGAGAAGCCACTTATAATGTGGTCTAATATAGCCGGACATTGCCTTCAAAAAATCTTTATTAACCAGGATATTTTCCCTCCCCTAATGTGTGAGCCCCAAAAAGGGCTTACTCTTTTCGAGATCGCGATCAACGGACTTCCTTTTTCACATCTAATGTGGGAGTTTGCTAGTCCATTAAATATGAAGACTTCAAAGTGACTATTAATCTATGAACCCCACCAGGATATTTTCATGATAACAGTATCATAAATTCATTATAACAGCAATATTAAATTTATATTAAACGCTGTATTATAAATGTTTTTTGACACTGTTACAGAATACTAAAAATACTATAACAGTCTGGAAACAGTACACATTTTGTCATTCGACAACACATGAATATTACATCAGCACTTTTCCGTTTATTTTAAGGTTATTTGCTCAATGCAAGATCTCTCCTAACTGTTTTAAAAATAAAAAACACAGGCTGGCTGCCTGTGTTCACGTAATCGATAAAAAGAATAGAGTGATCGCGTTACGAATACCTCGTCGACGAATCGAATACATGTCAAAACACAGACACATGTAACTTGACCTCAGCTTATAAACTCAGCTTGGTATGAATTGGATCCACAATGCACGGAAAGCAGAGTATTCGCATAACCTACCAGCCGGTTAACGATCTCTTCGCTAATCGCATACACGAGTGCATGGTGCTCAAGAAGGTGCAGCTGCGGATCATCTAATATAACGGTCGTATTAATAAAAACATCTTTGTTGCCTATTAGGTCGTAATGAACGATTGTTTTGCCGGCTGCTCCACCGCTATACGGGTCTTGATAGCCCGGTAAAAAGACGTACCATTCCTCAGCCGTGGCCGAACGAAAGTTTTTCGTGAATTTTATTCCATCAACCACCTTAGCGATATGTTCCTTTACTTTACGTGGTAAGGCCTCGACTACATTATGGTCCATTGTTTTATTTCTCCTTTTCGATGGCATAATAATTCTCAAGAGAGGAGGCGATCCTTTGACTAAAAAGAAAAGCAAGCCGCCTGAATTTGAGCTGCCGCATGATAATCCAGTGAAGGTTAAAATTAAACCTTCGTCCCGGAAATGAACTGATTCCAGCCATAGAAAGTAAAAGAGCCTCCTATAGGGGCTCTTTATTATTATGTATACAACCCCGGCGAACCGGGGCTGCTGATCAAATCTTTCGAAGATCTAATCTCAAGCCCAATCAGCCTTTATCCAAAGGAGAGTGGTTATCGTGTTGAACCGCCCATATGATTGGTCGTAGTTCCGGCATCAGTCATACCCGTACCTTGCCCGGCGGGGTTAACATGTTTCAATAGAAAGCTGAGGTCCCGTCCGATTTCGGTAGCCTTTGTACTTGGATTCATACTGTTCAAATTATATTGTAACCGGTTCAGAGCTTTAATGGCTCCTTTGTCCGTCACTTGCCATACCCGCCGGCTCGCGTTGCCCATTGCCTGATTCGACATGCCCGTTGTCCCGCCAAGGCCTTCGTTGCCGGTTGTTCCATTTGCAATGCCCGTTGTCCCGCCAAAGCCTCCATTGCCGGTTGTACCATTCGTAATGCCCGTTGTCCCGTCGGTGTCATTTGCCGTGCCCATTACCCCGCTGCGGCCCCTGTTGTCACTGCCGTCCCCGGCAACGATCAGTACGTCGCCGATTAACAATGCGTTTGCTGTACTTGTCATCGTTCCGGTGCGTCCGCCAATACCGGTACCTTCGTTTCCGTAAAGTCCCGTAGTTCCATTCACTCCATAGCCCGTAATATTGGAACGGTTCACTCCTCCGTTCCCTGTGTTCCCTGTGCCGCGCAAGTGGCGCATACGGGCATCTTCCGCCGTATTGCTGATACGGTCACGTTCTGCGAGTAAGAAGCCTTGATTCGTTCCACGGGTTGTAAACCCGTTATTGTTGCCGGGTGTGTTCCTGTTTGTGTCGGTTATGCCACAACCGGCCAGCAGCATTGTGGACAAGCCGATTGCACACGCAAGCGAGAGCGCCTTTTTCTTCAAATCGTTATCCTCCCTTATTTGCAAGTTCGGTTTCCCCGCTATTCGCCTTATGTTAGCCCTTCAGCGATAACAGCCAGTTGGCATGACAATCACTGCACAAGACCTCGAACCGTTCTTCGGTCCCATCTTTTCCATAAACGGTAAAAGTATGGACGGAATCGGAAGGCTGTTCACAGTGGTAACAACAGTACTTCATCAAACGTCACCTCGCCAGTTTTCCGGATCGCCACAGGGTCGGATCCAGTACGGATTTTTCAACCGCAACTCTAGAATCCCGCCACAAAATGCGGTTTATTCAGCTTAAGAAGGCGGATATTTACCAAAACAGTTAACGATTTCAGCATGAGCTCAACGCCTGATGTTATTTGCTAAACGTGTATTTGTCACAAATGCATTAAATACTTAATAGCAGGAAACAATTTCACATAAAAGGAAATTAGGGGTTATGAAAATGACTAAAGAACAGTACGATGCGTTAGAACAACTACGACATATAAAAAAATCTTTTTCAATCGAATCGTTTGATTATTGGATTAACTTTTCAAACGCAAGCACATGGCAGTTCTGGGTTAATATCGCTTTATTAGTGTTTCCTTTAATCACTTTGTATATTTGTATTGATAAAAGTAAGGCTTTTCATATCGGTTTTTTTGGATTTAACATCCATATATGGTTTACATACATTGACCAATTTGGTGTGCTTCATGGTCTTTGGCAATACCATACAAAGTAGTCCCATTTATGCCATTAAGTTTCGTATTAGATGTTTCTTTAGTTCCCGTTGTATACATGCTTGTTTATCAATGGACTGTTAATAACCATAAGAGTCCCTACCTTTATTTAACGTTACTTAGTGCTGTTTTTGCCTTCATTTTTAAGCCGATTCTGTCATGGCTTGATTTGTTCAAACTGTATGAAGGAGTGAACTTTGTAACTTTATTTTGTGGTTACTTGGTCCTTATGCTTGTTTCGATTTGGATTACCGCCTTCTTCTTACATCTCCAAAGATCTGTATCCAAACGAACAGAGATATAGCAGTTAACTCCTTTCTATTCCTAATGTTATTTTGCCTAAGCGGGATAATAAGAGCCTAAAATGGAATGATAAATGTTGCCCGTCAAAAGTCATCATGGTCTAAATATTACATTTGATTAGAAAGAGGAAAAAATATGGAGAAGGCTAAATCACGGAAGCTTAACATAACATTTAAAAGCGATATTGACCTAACGGAATTAAATGAATCAAAAGGAACGGAATCAAAGTCAGAAGGCGGTTCAAAAGGACGGATTTGGGAGTTTATTGCGATAGCCACTATCCCAATGGTGCTCGTATTTGGCAACTCGATGCTGGTTCCGGTACTCCCCGAAATGCAGAGGGAGCTTGAAATCAGCAAATTTCAAAGCAGCTTGATTATATCCATATTCTCCTTGGCCGCCGGGTTATTTATTCCGATAATCGGTTATTTATCGGACCGCTTCGGCCGAAAAGCCATTATCGTTCCGGCATTGATTATTTATGGAGGAGGCGGGGTCCTGGCCGGGTTTGGAGCCATTTGGAGTTCCTATTCAATCATTATTATTGCGAGGGCTATTCAAGGACTTGCAGCCGCAGGAACCGCACCAATCGCGATGGCGCTTGTAGGCGATTTATATAATGGAGGAACTGAAAGCAAGGCTCTTGGCTTGACCGAGGCTTCTAATGGGACGGGGAAAGTTCTAAGTCCGATTATCGGTTCCTTGCTTGCTTTAATCGTATGGTACGCCTCCTTTTTCGCATTTCCGGTGTTTTGTGCCTTGTCTCTACTTGCAGTCCTCTTTTTGATTAAAGAACCGAAGCATAATCAAAAGCAAGAATTAAAGGAGTATCTCAGAAAAATTAGACAGCAATTTAAGGAAAAGGGCCGGTGGTTGATTACTTCATTTTTTGCAGGTTCATTAGGTCTTTTCATTTTGTTCGGCGTTCTTTTTTATTTGTCAAACATTCTTGAAGAGGAACCTTATAACATCGATGGCGTCATAAAAGGCATGATATTGGCCATTCCACTCCTTGGTATGGTCATCACTTCTTATACGACAGGGAGTCTGATTAAAAAGAATGGTAAATTGATGCGTTGGCTTATGAATATCGGATTGATTGCCATGACCCTATCTCTCGCTTCCAGTATTTTCTCTTTTAAAAACATTTACTTATTTATTGGATTGTTAACGATTAGCAGTATCGGAACTGGGCTGCTTCTGCCATGCTTAAATACGATGATCACCGGTGCCGTTCAGAAAAGTGAACGTGGAATGATTACCTCTCTTTACAACAGTTTGCGATTTTTAGGCGTAGCAGCCGGGCCCCCTTTATTCGGTTGGATGATGGACAAGTCGGACCGGCTTGTTTTCATCACCGTATCATCTCTATCTTTGCTTACTTTAGGTTTGGTATTCTTCTTAATTAAGCCCCCTCCCAAGGTCAACTAAACAAAAATGTGATCAACGCGAAAGCCACGGGCGCTCAAAGCGGGCATTATTACCCTGCTTAAAGCCGGTCGGTTCGCTAGGGCGGACCGACTTTACGATCTGAGGGATCCCATTCAAAAAATAAAAAAACAAGCTTCTGCATGTTCCTTAAAAAGAAAACCTTGATGCATCAAGCAAGGTTTTTTTCGCTTGCCTTACAAGCCAAAAAATATGAGGAGGAACTCCTCCTCATATTTTCTCTATAGCCTTTCCTTGTTCCTATAGTCTTTAATTCAATTTAAGGTTCATAGTCCGGCGGAAATTCACGGGGTAATCCCTCATGTAAATTCTTATTTTCATAACCATATGGATTAGATACACGTTGATCTTGACGCCAAGGTGTACTCTTACCAATATCTTCTGATGGAATGCAGGAGCCATAAGGACCTTCAGGAAATTCTTCCGCTGTTAATTCATTTCTCCGTGATTCAACTGTAGCAAGTTCGGAATAGCTTGTGTTTTTTTCATGTTTATTTTTCATGGTCCTCTCCTCTAACTTTATAATTTGGGTTTATCATTTGTCATTTATTTTAATCAATTTTGTCTTCAATTCGTGCTGAAAAGGGTGTGTTTTTTATCTGGATCTTCTCGTCAGCAAGCTGGTGAATTCCGTCACTTGTTCCTGCTGCATAAACATCCGAAAACTGTTCATGGGTTAAAGCATTCCCTTCCAACTTCCGGTGATCAAGTTCATTATTATTTTCCATGGCCTTCACCTCCTATCTGAACATGGTTATTATGCCATGATTGGATTTCAGATAGTCACACGTCCTGATCAACCACATATACCCGATACAGGTTCCGACTTAGTCACTGAATGCGGAAAAAAACTTTCTGGTTCTCTCATAGATGCTTCACAGCTGGCTGTGACAGCAGAAGCGGATTGGGAAGCAGGGGCTAAGCTAGTAACGCTGGAGACGCGTATTAGCGAAGCAAAAAAGCACCGCCCTCAATAAAGAGTCGGTGCTTCCACATTTTAGCGGGGTGCCCATTCGTTCCACATTTCTTTCACCACTTGCAACTTTCCGACCTCAAGCAGGCCAATAACTTCTGTGTACTGCATATCAGTCCATCCAGATGTGATCGTACCGTCCTTCATCCGAGCCACATACGCAACAGATTCGATCTCATCCTCATCCTTAATGCAGGAAAGCAGATGTTCTAACAAATAAGTGGGAGATATGGTGTCTTCGGTGTCAGAGCCGTTCATTTGGTCTCCCCCTTTAGCCGAGAAACTACGCTTATAACTGTATCTAACGGACCTTGTTCTGAATTAGGGGCAAGCGCTGTTTTTTGTAATGCAAAGCCAATCTGGGTGCAAATCCATCGCCATAAAGTTTCTGTATCGCCCATTGTGCCCGAATGGTCCCTCACTCTAAACACGATGTCCGCCATCACCGCTTCCAAGGCCGCCTTAACGAACTCAATCTCTTCCATCGGTTCTCGTTCCGACTCCATTCGTACTCTGAACCAGTCATTATATCTTATTTCGTAAATCGTCTTCTCCATTATGTAGCGCCCTCCGTTCATAACTATTAATTTGGTTGTGTGAGAGATAAATTATGCGCAAGAAGTATGGTTCTGTTTAACGAACCAAATCCGGAATAGTTACCCTCAATTTTGGACAAAATTAATCAAGAAATTTATGCTATCAGATTAAAAAGGATGGGATCTCACCATGTTTAAAGGCATTCAGAGAAATCTAGAAAACCAAAATTCAGCTGCTACGGAAGAGATACCGTCTACCTCTTCCAAAGAAGGCAACGGGAACGATACCCAAATAAAATCTGAGCAAGTCACGATCAAAGAAAAAGACCAAATCGCATCGGAGAAACTGCGTTACGATAACGCCGATAGCATCTATCCTGGTACTTAACAGCTCAGTTCCCTGATGCCGCTGCTGTTAGTTTGTAACCAGAAGCCTATAGATGAATACCTTAGTTACAGCTGTAGGCACATCACCAATTTATCGGGAGGTTTATTAAGATAATGAATCATATTAATGAAATTGAAACGAACGGTAAACGAAGTAACTGACCCGGCCTTAAAACAGTTATATATACAAACCATCAATGCTACAATTTAGAACAATTATTAGCAAATGACATACAGAATGCTCAACTCGCATTAAATTTTTAATAATTTTCACCTAACTAAATAAAAAAAAAGGAAGTGATCATGTTGGACTGTAATGATCGCTTCCTCATAGCCCGCAGATAAATGACAAAGCCATATCGGAAAAGGATATATGGTTGTTGCTCTTGCTTAATAATCCCAAGCATCCACATCTATCTCAACTTCATGAGCGTTTCCGACTATCTCAATTAGTTTCCTTTTACCCTCTTCTAAATCCCTTGCAAAAACCTTTAATTCTGTAGATTCGTCACCAACTAACGTGAATGTGTACAACGTCCCAAGCCAAGTCTGAAGCTCCCATTTCATCTTCAAACACCGAAACCTCCCTATTCAATATGTTATTGCCTTGTTTTAATACTAAACAAAAAACTAAAAAACAATACCTATGCTCCTGTCAAAAGAAAATATAAACCTAAAAAGTATTATTACATCAACCTTGTCGAACGGTTAAAACCACGTTGCCTTTCTTATGGCCCTGCTCCGCATAGCGGTGTGCCTCCGCGGCTTGCTCCAGTGGATAACGGCGGTCGATGACCGAACGCAGCTCGCCACCCTCGATCAGTTCCTTCAAATAGGTCAAGTCTTCAGCGTTTTCCTTCATTGTTCCGCCGACCACCTTCTTGTCGCTCGTCAAGTTGATCCATAACCCGCGAAAGATTAGTACAGGACTCACATGGAACGCTCGCAGGTAGAAACCGTTCGGTGTGAGACGCTTGACACAAACCTTGAATGGACTCTTACCTACCGTATCGAAAATGATATCGTAGGCCGGACCACCATCTGCGAACTGCTCTTTCGTATAATCGATGACTCGGTCGGCACCCAGCGATCTCACCAACTCCACATTCGACGTGCTGCAAACTCCGGTCACTTCCGCACCGAAATGCTTTGCTAGCTGAACTGCATACGTCCCAACGCTGCCTGAAGCGCCATAAATCAGAACGCGCATGCCGCGCTGGATGCAGCCCTTCCGGAGAAATTGCAAGGCAGTATAGGCGCCGACCGGAACCGCAGCCGCCTCCTCGAACGTCATGTTCTCCGGCTTGAGCGCAACGCTGCCGGTCTCACTCAGGCATTTGTATTCGGCATACGCACCGAAACTGGTTCCACAGGCGGCATAGATGGCATCCCCTGGCTTGAAGCGAGTAACGCCGCTGCCCGTCGATTCAACTACGCCGGCCAGTTCGAATCCGAGAATCCTGACGCGTTTAGGTCTCCACAAACCGTTGAATAGCCGCGCCAGGAAAGGATCTGCCTTGCGTAAGCGCCAATCCCCCGCTGCAGCGGTTGCAGCATAGACCTTAATCAATATCTCGTCGTCTTTAGGTACAGGCTTGGCGACTTCCCGCAGCTGTAGTACATTCGGTGGCCCGTACCGCTCATATACGATCGCTTTCATCCCTTGCTCCTCCATTCACTTTCCTAATCTGTAAGGGTGTCGGGACTTTCTCTCGCCGTTCAGACCAAAGTGCATATCCCAACCAAGCCAGAGCTACCCCCATCGGTACCGCCAAAAACCGATCAAGCGGGTGTGGGAGCAGCGAAGACGCGAGGGTCGACATGGCAGCAAAAGCAAGCAGACCTGCCGCCCAGCGCGGCAGGATACCGGCACGGAACGTAGCCATGCCAAGTATCAGGCCGCCAAGAATATACATTCCCCCTGCTAGCGGCGCTGCCGAAGGGAGGGCTCCGAGGTTAACCTCGCTGGCGGACCCACTGAAGATCCCCAAGAAGCCCTCTATAAACTTCGGTGCGTCGGTCACCAATAGCGGCAAAATAAAGGCTTCGACGAATGTAAAAGCCGTCGTGGCTATCCAAAACAGGCTAAACAGTAGAAAGCCTGCCAAACCAAGCCAACCGGCCTCTTTCACTTGTCTGGCGTAGATCCCCGTAATACCGAGCAGGCCAAAAAGGGACATGGCGATCGTCAAATAGTGGACGATGGCCCATGTGCTGGTGGTGACTGACGCAAGATTTTCAGTTGGATGGATCGGTTGAATGACTATGAAAAGGATCCCTGCGAACATACCTGCTAAACCTGCCCAACGGATGAGATTCGAGGCTGTAATCTTCATTTTGCTCTCCTTATTGTTCCCTTTAATGACTGCGGTCTGGCGATTGGTGTTCATGTCGGCCCACCTTGCATCAAGGTGTCTCTTAAGGCGAATTTCGTACAGTTCAGGCTCGTGCTCCTGCCTACATTCCTTTCCTTAATCTAAAGATACACTTTCATATGGTGAGACGGCATCACCACATGTGGTGATTGATGTGGTGATTTGTGAATCGGGAGGTTGTCCGGGAGAAAAAAAAGCCCCGGCACTGGTTCACTAAACCTGCCAGGGCCGGGGGTGGTGGTTGCGGGCGCACTACAAATCCAGTTCCTCTGCCCTAACCAAAAAAGGAGAGTCTATTTACTGCTCATATTTGGCGAAAAGAAGAGCCTATCCGCAGCCGCAGATAGGCTCTTCATAAAAGTTCAATCCGCTAACACAGTATTCGGATTATCCTGTCTTATTTGTCCGAATTAACTAGTCTGCTGGAGGCGTATAACTCGATCTCCGCGACGTTCCCGTAACCGCCGTCCGGAGCGACATACCGCACCCAGCGATATGGAGTATCCGTTACAATTTCAACCGTATTCCAATCAACGACAGGGGTTGCTGTGATCTTGTACAAATCGACGAAACCGCTGTTCGGTCCTTCGTTCGACCCTTGAAAGATCCCGCCAACCATCCGGGATGCGAACGTTGACCGCGGGTAGTACCTTATTTGGGTAATGACGGCCTCATTGCCTTCGCCCAGATCAACCCCGGTTTTTCCGCCGTTCGCCTTGCTGTAATCATAATAGGTATTTACGCTGCCATCCCATGCTTTGTCAAATTCACCGCCGGGCGACCACGGAGGTCCTTCACCATATGGAGTGCCCGAAAGCCGGACTAGCTGGCCGGTAACATTGACGTATTGTTCCCCGATCACGCCGGAGCCGTCAGCCGCCTCGGCCGTCACTTTCACCAGTCCGTTTATACCTTGGCCGGAAGGTGAAAGCAATCCGTTTGCATCGATAGAGGCAATATCGGTATCCGTCCCATCCGGTGCGGAAACGGACCAGTGGACCGGCGTAAACGCGTTCGCTGGCTTTACCTCGGCCGACATTTGCAGCGTACCCCGATTCGTCTCGATCGCAGTCCTTCCCTCTTCCCCGCTAACTCCAATATCCGTCACATCGTCATAAAGACGGAGCTGAACGTTCGTACCGTTCAGCGCCTGCACTCCGCCATCTGCATCTGTAACGACAGTATCCGAGACGACGACGTCCGCGCTTAACCGTTCTGTTACGTTTGCCTCCAGCTTGAGTTTGAACAGCTCGCCCATCGGAATATCCGCCGCTTCTTCGCCGGTAATCGATACGTTAATTGTACCTGCATTTGTCTCTTCTGCAGTCACGACAATTCCCTCCATCGCGGCCGCTGCATCGATGTATGTCAAAAGCTCGGGATTGTACCCGACTGTCAGCATAACGCTTTTCGCTCCGTTCGGTAAACCGGAGAGGTTGTACGTCAAATTGACCGTTTCTCCTACTTTGACCGACGACCCGCCGGATAACGTTGCCACCGGTCCTTCAGCAGTAAGAGGAGCAACGTCTATCCTGTCAAAATTGGGGGCATATGTCTCATAAGAAGGCTCTTCTGTATCATTGTAGAAGCGTATCGTGTTTGCGCCCTCTTGAAGCTCTACTTCGAGCACGACCGAGCGAAACGACTCCCAGCTGTAGGTGCTGCGGAAATACAACTTCTCCGCTTCCGCACCGTTCACGCTTATCATTGCATGCCGCTCCACAACGTTGGCATTGTAGGAGTGATTGCCTACCTGCTCGTTGTTCGCGTAATGAACGACAAGCTTATAGGTGCCGCTCTTTGGAACGTTAATATCATTAAACTGTAAATAATTATCCGCCCCCATGCCCACCCAGCCGACATATTCGCCGCTCGATGCATAACCGCTGTTTACGGCTGCAGCAGTACCTGCAAGCGTGTTGCCTTCGTTCTCCGCTTCGATTGACGTAACATTTTCATCTGTAACATCCGGTGCTGCCGTTACATCGAGCGCATCCAGCTTCACGCTGGCCTTCGAACTTTCCACATCGACCAGATTGATGCCCGCTTTCAAAAAGACCGTTGCATACGCGGTTCGCCATCCGTCCGTCGAATCATTGCCTGAGAGCATCAGCTCCTGATTACGGTTCAGCGTCAACGCAAGCAAGGAGTTGGAATTCCCATTCGTCGCGTAACGAAACTTCAATTGGTAGTAGCCGTCCTGCCCGGCATTGATTACGAACCGGGCGGAAGATTTGCCGGCAGGAAGGCTTGCGTAACCGGTGCCTTCGTAACCGTCTGTCTTGACGTCGACAGACGATTTGCCGCTCAATTCCGCATATTCCGCCTCATAACGGTCCGTTACCCGTGCGATATTACCTTTATAACTTCCCGCAAGCGTCAAGTCGATGCGGTCAAGCAGTGCAACCCGTGTGGCTTGTCCGCTTACGGACACCGGCAAACCGGAGAACTTAAGCTGATGCTTGCCCGCTTTCAAGTCGACGTAAACCTTTTGGATACCGATAAATTTGAAGTCCAGATTAGCCGGATAAATAATCTCACCAGCATCTTCCCCGTCGATGGCGAAAGCATGTTTTGCCGTCACCCGCTTCGGCGCGACTTCGGTTCCCGGCCCTGTAGGTCCATTGCCGTAAAAGATGTCCATCGCATATTTGCCGTCTTCCGGTATGTTTACGGTGAATGTCACGCTGCTGTCTTTGCTGTCGATCGAGCCAACCTGTTTTCCGTTGGATGACGACCACTCGATATAAGAGCTGCTGCCAGCCAAATCAAATACCTTTGATAGTCCTTTGAGCTGAGCATTTTCCGCTTCATAGGTCGCTTTCCACGGCTGTTTCGAATAAACCGTATTCGCCGACGCTGGCGTGATGACCGCCTTGTAAGCCGACATTTCATTCATATCCGCAACGGGAATAACGACTTCACCATTCAGGACCGTATAGTCGCCTTCCTGCACGACGGTCGGCGTTCCAGCTGCCCCATCGTACCCGGTCCAGCCGCTTTCCCATACCGTCACATGAATCTTCTTGTCGAATATGCCGCTGGCCTTCAGCCCTTGAAGGACTAGGTCCGCTCCGCCGCTTACTCCGCCAAAGACAATGCGGGCCTGCTTCTTTTCTTCATCGACCGCAGCGATGCCGTCGAGCCCTTTGGCCTTTCCATTAGGAGGCGTTACCTGCACGGTCCGGCTGCCAACCATATCAGCCGTCCATTTGTACAGCCACCATGCGCCGTTTACGCGGTTGCTCTCCACGACGAGGTCGTTCAAATTGTCGGCCGCATGCCAATAAGGCAGCTCGGCGTATACTTTGCTTCTTTCAAAGCGGGATAAATATTGCACTAGCATCCCGGGAACCGACGGGTCGCGTGGACGGGCATATTCGTTAATGTGGATTTCGAGCGGCCCGATGCCAAGCGACTTCTCAATTGCTCGGTAATTCGCGTAGTTAGCATCCCAGCTGGTGAAGAAGCTGTCTGATAATTCGTGCCACGTCACGATGTCCGGAAGTACATCGTTTTCTTTCGCGAAAGTAAAGAAATCCGCAAAGACATTGTTGTTGTACGAAGCGAAATTCGGGCCGGCAATGAGTGGTCGGCCAAGGCCTTCCGTCTCATACAAGCCGCGGATTTTTTCGACCACCGCCTGCCAATCCGCGAAAAATTTCGCCTCTACCGCTTTGTCTCCGCCGATGTTCGAATACCAGATATAATCCGGCTCGTTAAACGGAACATATACAATTTTGTTCCGATTCGGATGTGCAAGCACCTTGCCGACGATTGTCTCCACCTTCGCCAGATAATCGTCCATGCCGGCGTACTCATACGGCCAGTTTTGATAGATATCCTGCATATAAACTTGAATCTGCTTTCCGCCCGCTTCGAAGAAATAATCCGATATTTTTAGCGCATCCCCGTTCGGATGCTGCAGCCCATCCGGCGCTTTCTGCACCGCTGTATGCGGCTTCAGCGGAATGAGGGTATTGATATCGGGCACGTTCGGCTCGCTCATTCCGTACAGAAATCCGGTACCGCCGTTCAGCATTTCGCCGGTATCGGCAGACATATCGACGACAAGCCGCTGGCCCCCCGATGCAGCATCAGCCTGTCGGGCCGCCGTAAACCCGAGGCCGGTAACGCCCACAATGAATGCGAGTATGCCAATAGCCAGACGTTTCTTCTTCATATATAATTTCCTCCTCTTTCCACATATGTATACGCTTCCAATTATAAAAGCCGTCAATCTTTTACGGTAGGTGACAATATTAAGATCATTGTTTAAAATGTTCCGGTTTCATGGATGCTAATAAATAAATGCGGGATCCAAAGGGATACCCGCTATTAGCAACGATCGACTTGTCTTCGTTGATTGGGACATACGGCGTTCATCCCAGAGCATCCGAATGTTCTTTATAAGTTGGGGTACGCTAATGATGGAGGTGTGAACAAGTAAATGAGAAAAATGTTGGTAGTGCTCTTGTTGTTCCCTTTGGTATTTGGAATTTTGACGACGGAAATTTACGGCGAGTCCTATGAAAAGCAAGGGGAATTGGAGCAGAAGGATACGATAAAGCCTTATAAACGCGGCGGGATTCGTTCGCCCAGACGAAGCTATAACCCCGGAATCGGCACGCCGGGGCGTGCTGCTCCGACGAGACCAGATGATGCGGCTCGCAATCCTACTCCTCCAAGAACGGCACCCGCGCCTCGAGCCGGTTTCGGTGGATTTTTCGGAGGGATGTTTGGAGGATTGGCACTGGGGACAATCCTGGGATCGCTGTTCAATCCGTTCGCTGGTTTTTCGCTCGGTTTTCCATTGCTTTCACTGCTTAGTTTCGTGTTATGGATCATTGTTATTTTTGTCGTCGTTCGGATGTTT
This sequence comes from Paenibacillus prosopidis, assembly GCF_003337375.1. GTDB lineage: Bacteria > Bacillota > Bacilli > Paenibacillales > Paenibacillaceae > Pristimantibacillus > Pristimantibacillus prosopidis. Next base: position 86,911 of record NZ_QPJD01000017.1, on the reverse strand, counting down.
CGCAGGCGTAAAGGATATTAATCTGAATTCTGCGTTGACAAATGCGTTTATGCGGTCAAGGCTATCTTGATTATGAACAACAGTGCATTCCCTTACCAAAAGGATCGGGATTTCTTGTCAAAGTTCCAAGCATTGTCCATGACACCGAAGGATTATCGAATGAAGCGGCTGGAATTCCCTTATCATGCCATTTATTATGAGTAAAGAGCATTCTAAGAAAACAGCGGTAGCCCGGGAATTAACTTTAATCCTCGGCTACCGCTGTTTATATTTATTTTTGGGCCAGATCTTCAATCTTGTTTCTACATCCAAAGAATTAACTATAGACTAGCTCTTTTTTGCTTAGACCAAGCGTCTCTGCTGTTGAAGTATGAATTTCTTGCAGAAGCTCCGGATTTTCCAAGAGTGACACGCCATAAGAAGGAATCATTTCTTTAATTTTCGGCTCCCAGTCTTTCATATGTTGCGGGAAGCATTTTTTAATGACCTCAAGCATAACGTGAACGGCAGTAGAAGCACCTGGAGAAGCACCTAGTAATGCTGCAATCGAGCCATCAGAGGCGCTAATAACTTCCGTACCAAATTGAAGTGTACCTTTGCCGCCAGCTTCAGTATCTTTGATAACTTGTACACGTTGGCCCGCTACTACTAGATCCCAATCCTCGCTTTTGGCGTTCGGGATAAACTCTCGTAACTCTTCCATGCGCTTTTCTTTCGATAACATAACTTGCTCGATCAGGTATTTTGTCAATGACATGTTTTTTGCACCTGCTGACAACATAGTTACGAGATTATCCGGTTTTACGGAAGTTACCAAATCAAACATTGAACCGGTTTTTAAAAACTTTGGTGAGAAGCCGGCAAACGGTCCAAAAAGCAACGATTTTTTATTGTCGATAAATCTTGTGTCAAGATGCGGAACAGACATTGGAGGAGCTCCAACCTTAGCTTTGCCGTATACTTTTGCATGATGCTGCGCTACAACATCCGGATTCTTACACACCATAAATATTCCGCTTACCGGGAAACCTCCAATATGTTTCCCTTCAGGAATACCGGATTTTTGCAGTAAATGCAGGCTTCCTCCCCCGCCTCCGATAAAGACGAATTTTGCAGTATGCCGTTCGACGTTACCGCTGTCGTTTCGTACTCTCAATTCCCACGAACCGTCGCTATTACGTTTCAAATTATCAACACTATGTTTATATTTGATATCGACGTTTTTAGTTTTTAAGTGGTCAAACAAAATACGCGTTAAAGCACCAAAGTTGACATCCGTTCCAGAATCGATTTTTGTGCACGCTATAGGTTCATTCGATGGACGATCTTGTATAATAAGCGGTATCCATTCCATCAGTTTTTCAGGGTCATCGGAAAATTCCATCCCTTGAAATAGAGGATTATTTGACATCGCTTCAAAACGTTTCTTTAGAAACGTTACATTTTGTTCCCCTAGCACCATACTCATATGAGGCAATGGCATGATAAAGTCCTGCGGATTACGTATCAGCTTGCTCTTTACAAGATAAGACCAAAACTGCATTGAAAGCTGAAACTGTTCATTAATCTTGATAGCTTTGCTAATATCTATTGATCCGTCCGGTTTTTCGTCCGTATAGTTAAGCTCGCACAGTGCCGCATGCCCTGTTCCTGCATTATTCCATTCGTTAGAGCTTTCTTCTCCTGCATTTTCGAGCTTCTCAAAAACTTTAATTTCCCATTCCGGTACTAATTCTTTCAGAAGTGTCACTAAAGTCGCACTCATAATTCCGGCACCAATTAAGATGACGTCTGTTTTAACTTCTCTGTTGCTCATTTTTACCATCCTTTTACCCTAAAATTTGCAGAAAGGATGTAGGCGCTCCTGCTTAGGCGTCACACCAAACCAAGGCGCGAACTAGTCACACACCTTTTCTGTTTCAATTATAACCCTATCATAGTCTTTTACAATTATTTATAGATGAAAATATCTACTATTATATGATAATTATAAGCGATTTAAAAGCTAGAAAAAGTGTGAAGTCCGGATGAGTCAGTAAAAAAAAACGCGAAGAACGGATTTAGCCGTTACATCTCGTGGTTATTTCTTCCGATCATGTTTGATAACGTGAAAATACTTCTAGGAGTGAAAATTGGTCACGGGTTGTACAAACGTCGATATTCCTGCGGTGTCAGTCCGGTATGTTCCCGGAAGCGTGCGATAAAGTAACTGCTTTGGGAAAAGCCGGAAGTCTCTGCTACTTGCTTAATCGTCCATCCGGTAGACATGAGCAGCTGTTTGGCTACAACAAGACGGCATTCAAACAGCCATTCCATTGGAGTACGCCCCATCACTTCGTGGAACATCCGGCTAAAATAATAGGTACTGAAGCTTGCCTGCTCGGCAATCTGAAGGAGCGTCAGCGGCTCTGTACAGTGGGTTCGGATGTATTCCGCAGCCTCTCTCATCCGAGCACGCTTATCCAACGTAGTCGCTGTTCCAAGACTCTCCGCACTTAGCACAAGCTCAGCAAGCAGTTCATAGAGCTTTACCGCCAATTGCACCTCGTTCCTTTCATAGGGGGAAGCCAGCTCGAGTAACCCCCCGGTTAGCCGTTTGAGCTTTAGCAAATCGCCATATGCAAACATCCAAACAGAAGAAGTTCCCCGGCCGTTCAACAGCCTGTCCACTCCCTCGCCTGCTATGTGCACCCAGAATACTTCCCAAGGCTCCTTCGGATCTGTACGATACTCCTGCTCTAGTCCCGGCCCGTAATAGAAGCCCTGTCCTGCTTCCAAACTGTATTCCTTTCCGTTATCTTTTACATATCCTTTTCCGTTTAACACCAGATGCAAATTCGCTTGTTGCAGCTGTCCCTTAGACCGCTGCTCCTGATGCTCGGGAAATTCGGAATACAGACCGATCATATCCGGGTACCCCGTGTAGTGCTTGTACATCGGTTCCGGCAACACATAATGGATTCTCATGGCCCCTCCAAAAACGCAAAAATCTAATATGATAAACAAAATGATGTTATTTACTATATAGTATAAAGCACTATAATTATTGTATACAGGCCTTTATACAACAAAAAATTATTATACCTATAGGATAAGGGGATGACTTTAATCGTGAACAAAACGATTGCGGGGGAGCAATTTCATCTGGGGGTGTGCTACTATCCCGAGCAGTGGCCGGAGCATATGTGGGCTGACGATTACAGCAGGATGAAAGAAATAGGCTTTACAACTGTGCGCATGGGTGAATTTGCATGGAATTTTTTCGAACCTGAGGAAGGGGTATTCGCTTTTGATTTGTTCGACCGTGCCATAGACCTTGCTTACAAGCACGGACTTCAGGTTATTCTCGGAACTCCGACGGCTACGCCGCCCGCCTGGATGACCTACAAGTACCCCGAAATTCTTAATGCTTCATTTGAAGGCAAGCAGTTCAATCACGGGATGAGACGGCACTACAATTACAGCAGCCCGGTGTATCGCGACTATTGCGCAAAAATTACCGAGGCTATGGCTAAGCATTATGCGAACCATCCCGGAATAGTAGGCTGGCAGATCGACAATGAGTTTAACTGCGAGGTTAATTCATTTTACTCCAATGCAGACCATGTGGCGTTTAGGACTTGGCTGCAGGAGAAATACGGCTCGCTCGACGCATTGAATCAGGCATGGGGAGCCGTCTTCTGGAACCAAAGCTACTCGGATTGGGAGCAGGTTCATTTGCCTCGCCCTACGCCGGGCGGCGCCCCTAACCCTCATCAAACTCTGGATGAAAAGCGGTTTATTTCGGATAACATCATTTCCTTTGCCCGCATACAGTCAGAGATATTGCGAAAACTAGCGCCGAAGCAGTGGATCACAACCAACGGCATGTTTGCTCATCTGGATAACCATACTATGACTGAAGAGCTTCTGGATTTTTATTCCTATGATTCGTACCCAAACTTCGCTACCCTTTGGAATGATGCCGATCGAGAGAATCCGCTCATGGACCGTATCTCTTCCAACCATCTGACCAAGGTTCGCTCGATCTCCCCCAATTTCTGCATCATGGAGCAGCAATCAGGCCCGGGCGGTTGGGTGAACAAACTGCAACAACCTTCGCCAAAGCCGGGACAAATGAGATTGTGGACCTTCCAATCTGTTGCTCACGGGGCGGATATGATCTTGTATTTCAGATGGAGAACGGCAACCTTCGGCACCGAGATTTACTGGCATGGGATCAACGACTACCATAACCAGCCTAACCGGAGGGTAGCAGAGGCAGAAACCGTTAGCCGTGAATTGGGACGAATCGGTGAAGCTATTGTCGGGTCTCGTTATGCTGCGGAAGTCGCCATCTTGCACGATTATGACAACGAATGGGACGGGGAATTCGACGTATGGCACGGCCCTCTCACGATTGAAAGCATATACGGGTGGAATAAGGCCCTCCAGCTCAGCCATATTCCATTCGATTATTTGAATTTGAAGGACAAGACTCGCCTGGATGACCTCGTTCATTACAAGGTTCTGGTCTACCCGCATCCAACAATTATGTCGGATGAAACGGCGGAGCTCCTGAAGCAGTATGCAGCGGGAGGCGGCAAGGTTATTTTCGGAGCCCGCACGGGTTACAAGGATAAGCGGGGACATTGCCGAATGACGCCATTCCCTGGTCCAGTCGCGGATCTATGCGGAGTGACGGTGGAAGACTTTACTCTTATTGTTGACAAGGCTGCTACACCGAACATTAGATGGGTCGATGGCGGGGAAGAAGCCGGGACGCCAGCAAGCCTGTTCAATGACATCCTCCGCCCGGTGAACGACAATGTGGAAACGCTAGCCTTGTTCGACGGAGACTACTATGCGGGAAAACCGGCTCTTACCCGAAATCCTTATGGTACCGGAGAAGCCTATTATTACGGGGCCGCATTCAGCCGCGAAGTAGCGGACGCTTTGATCCGTCGCCTTGGACTGAAGCCTGCTACAACAGGCTGGTCGGAACTGCCTCCTCAGGTCGAGGTTGCCATCCGGGTGAAACAAAATCGCCGCTATGCCTTTTTATTGAACTACTCCGACAAACCGGTCAAAGCCCTTCTTTTGCGGGAGACTGAAGATATGTTGGAAGGTAAACGCCTCGCCGCGGGGGATCTGAACATCGCTCCTTACGGTGTAAAGATCTTGTCGTTGGACCAAGCGTAAACGGCTTCGCCGTCCTTTGGAGGCGCTGCTTAAGGACAAAAGGAACCGGTCTTCAGGCCGGTTCCTTTCCGTTATTTCCGTTATTTTTGTGAAGCGCTCTTGTATTACTCCGCCTGTGTAGGCGTTTTTTGTGCTCATTCGCAATTTCCCGTTTACTTATCTAATGGCAGCCATGGGCCAATAAAGAACCGGCTTCTTCTCCTTGTTTCCTCCGGGAGTTTATGATAATCGCGAACCATACCGTCCAGATGCTGGTCGAACCATCCGTCTATCATCAAAATCGGCGTGTGGATGTTTTTCGGAATTTCTTTTAAATCAGACCAGAAACCGGCGCTCCAATAATCGTCAACGGGACTAACATTCGTAATCCAATCTCTATACCAAGCAAGCTTTTGACCAAATATCTGCTCATCCATCTCGATGTGAGGACGAATATGTACAGCTTGCTGGAAAAGTCCCTCCGTAGATATGTTTTTTACGCCGGAATTTTCGATTGCCCAGCCGGTATAGACGTCATGCCTGAACATTCCGTTCATATAATGCTGTCTGTATCGTTCGGTCGTGAACCCCGACAGTACCATCGCCTTCACTTCATTCGGCAGCCGGTCCGCCATCACCCATTGAACAGCGCTCAGGTAGGAATGGCCGTATGTGCCGATATTCCCATTCATCCAACTCTGCTTCATGATCCACTGAATCGTATCCAGACCGTCGTTTCTTTCGTTCAAAAATGGTGTCCAGTTACCGGCTGAATCCCCTGTACCCCGGCAGTCCTGTAAGACTACGGCATAACCGTATTGAGTCCATAGTGAGGCCGCCGCCGCCAATATTGGGAGGATGGCAGCATAGGGATTCCTGATAACAATAACGGGCCATGGTCCTGTTCCTGCTGGAAAATACATACTGGTCTTTAGCAGAACGCCATCTCTCATCTCGATCAGAAAGCTTTCTTCCCGGTTGAATTCATCCGTGGCGGATGGAAGCCCCTGTTGAAGCTGCTCCATGAATTTTTGGACGGGATTCATATGGATCTCCTTTGGGATGCCATTCATGTCTGGCAAGCCTGAAGCTTTCGGCTTGTGAGCTTCTTCCCTAATTTTTCTTGAATGAATCGTGCCGACGAGATCAGTTTAGGGGCATCAACGCCGGTATGAATATCCATGGCATGCAGCATATTTATCAAATCATCTGTAGCAACGTTTCCTGCAGCCCCCGGAGCATACGGGCATCCTCCAAGTCCCCCTACGGATGCATCGAATGTCTTAATCCCCATCTCTAACGCAACAAGAATATTCGCAAGAGCCATACCTCCGGTATCGTGAAAGTGAAGGGCAAGACTCTCGGATGGATATCGTTTCAGCAGGACGTCAAGGGTTTCTGCCACTTGCCTTGGGTTGGCGACTCCGATCGTATCTCCCAGCGAAACCTCGCTGATTCCGATTTCCAGTAACGACTCTATCACCCGAATCACCTCTTCAAGCTTTATGTTCCCTTCGAACGGGCAGCCGAATACGGTAGATACATAACCGCGTACTGTCTTTCCGGCAGTCTTCGCCCCGCTTGCCACATCGGCGAGCACTTGAAAGGTCTCGTCAATCGATTTATTGATGTTCTTGCGGTTGTGCGTCTCACTCGCGGATAAAAAGACGGAAACTTCGTCTACACTTGCTTCAAGTGCCCTTTCAAGCCCACGTTGATTAGGGACAAGCGCTGCATAAGTAACGCCTTGAACGTGATCGATCCCCTTTGCTACTGCTGCGGCATCGGCCAAGGCCGGAATCCATTTCGGGCTCACAAAGGCCGAAAATTCGATATAGGTTAACCCTGTCGATGACAATTGGTTGATCCAGGAAATTTTATGTTCCGTCGGAACAAGCAGCTTCTCATTCTGCAACCCGTCTCTTGGACCAACCTCTTTTATGACGACTTCTCCTGGCAGATTCATGGTTTTCCGCCCCCAGTTAGTCCCGAGACACGATGCCCTGCATGGATAGCAGTATGCGCATAGACAATCTTGTTCTTAGTCAGTTTTTCAATTACGTCATAGCCATAACCCAACTGCTGAAGAATATCAACTGTATGCTCCCCCAATAACGGGGGCGGACTTTGTACCTCCACCTCGCTCTGCGAGTATCGGATCGGTGTTCGCAACACTGGCAGAGTTCCAAAAACAGGATGTTCAACATTGACAATCATATGATGGTCCCGTATCAGATCGCTGTCCACAAGCTGTTCCACATTCCATATCGGACCGTGCAGAACGCTGTTCTCCGACAGAATGGAACACCATTCCTTCGTGGTTTTATTGGAGAAAATAAGATTCAATTGTTCACTGAGCCGCTCACGGTTCTTCAATCGAAGTTGATTGGACTGAAAATCTTCATGCTCCGCCAATTCGGGGCTGCCGATCGCTTTGCAAAAAACAAGCCATGCCTGATCGGATTGAGCCCCTGCCATCAGCCATCCGTCCTTTGTAGGAAAAGCTTGATAAGGTACAACCTCCGCATGCTGATTGCCCATCGGTAAGGGAGATTGTCCGGACGCGGTGTACTGTCCAAAGCGCGTTGACAAGTTAAATACCATGGAGTCGATGAGGTTCAGCAGCACTCTTTGTCCCGTTCCGCTCCTTTCCCGCTCCAGAAGAGCCGCGCAGATGGCGCCGAAAGCAAGATAGGCTGTCGATGTGTCGGCAACCGGGACTCCGACGAGCAGCGGGTCTCCTCCCGCTTCACCCGTTACACTCATCACTGCTCCCATTCCTTGCAGGATGGGGTCCATTCCAGGAAGATGCGCATATCCCTGCGTTTCTCCGAAAGCGGAGATGGAGCAGTAGATCACGTTCGGATTTATTTCTTTGATCTGTTCGTAACCGACACCTAATTTGTCGCAAGTACCCGGCCGGTAGTTCTCGACAATAACGTCTGCAGTACGGCATAAGTCATGAGCGATTATCAAGCCCTCCGGGTCTTTCAGATTCAAGGAAATAGAACGCTTTCCATGGTTATAAGCCGCAAACAAATAACTCTCCCCGTCCTTGAAGTAACTGCCCGAACTTCGAACCTGATCGCCGGACAACGGCTCAATTTTAATGACTTCCGCGCCCAAGTCAGACAACATATTTGTGCAATAAGGAGCTACCAGCCAATGTGCAATTTCAACAACCTTAATCCCTGAGAGCGGTCCCATCCAGCAACCCACCTTTTTGTTTTCCTCAAATTTGTCATAATCTATCGTCGGTATTTCGATCAATGATGCATGTATTTCTCCGAAGAATTGGAAGCGGTTTCTTTTTACATTTTTCATTTTACATATAGGATATTCTTATGTAAAATACGTGTTATGAATATAAATATAGTTATTTCCTATATAAAGTGAAGGAGATGGTCAGGCAGTGAGAACCGAGCAGCTGCAATATTTCGTGGAGGTCGCCAAATTCGGCTCTTTTTCATTAGCAGCTCAAAACCTTCATATCGCCCAGCCCAGTATCAGTCAAGCGATCAGCAATCTGGAGCATAATTTGAACGTTAAGCTATTCGAGCGATCCAGAACCGGTATTCGTTTAACTCCAATCGGCCATTCTTTCTACATAAAGGCCCAAAACATTCTCAATATTGTCGGTGAAATGTACGACGAAGTTCGCGCCGAGACCAATGTCATTAGCGGCAATCTCCAAATCGCTTCCATTCCGAGTATTTGTAATGCTTATCTAAGCGATGTGCTTTCTGCTTATAAGAAGAAATACCCCAATGTCCGGATCGAGGTCAACGAGGAAGGGACATCCCAAATCTTGCAGGAAGTTTTGTCGAACCGGGTGGACATCGGTCTCGTCTCGCGTCTCCCTAATGATATTTTGGATAAGAAAATTGAGTTTTTTCACTTGATAACAGGAACTTATATGGCCTATGTAGGGAAAAACTCTTCCCTGCCTTTACGTAATCCAATCTCATCTGAAGTGATCGCTAAACAACCTCTCATCACCCTTAAAGGTGGATCTAGACAAGAGGAATACCTCAAAAAAATGCTTCAAACGGATGAGTTAAACGTTCTGCTAACGCTCGGGTATACGGAAGCTGCCAAAAAAATAATTGCTGAAGGAGTCGCCGTCGGTTTTTATCCGGATTTCTCAGTCAAACAGGATCCTTTCGTCAAATCCGGCGACATCATCCCGCTGGAGATCGAGAACAATAGTCTCGTCCTTCAGTTCGGCTGGGTCCGTGCCAAAAACCAACGTTTCTCCGCAGCTGCGCAAGAATTCATTAAATTGTTAAAAGGCGTCATCAATGACAGGTAGGGTAAATGATTGACTTGAACAAAGGACAAAAACATATATCCATCTAAATGAAAAAGCCGCAGTTATGCGACTTATAATGGATATATGTTCTTGTCCTCCGATACCACAAAATTTTGTTGAAGTCCTAACTAATTACTACTTTGTATACCACTCCCCTGATACAATTGCACGCCACCAAGAAACAGCCAATCGTACCTTGGTTCTTCGTGTCATCCAAATATGCTTGTTGCATATACTTCAGCCGGTCGCTGTTCAGGTCGTTCCTTTCCATTGTTCAAAATTCTTCTTTCAAGAGAACAGCAAAAGTAAATATACTTCTGCGGAAATTCTTGTTTGCATAGCAATAATGATGAATGTTCAGACAAGAGCGCACCCTATTTGTTTTCAGAGTATTCGCTCACCTCTTGATAATCAAGGTAATATTCACTTTATATGTAACTTTACCCATTCTTATTATTCAATCGTTTCCTATGTCCGTATAGTTCTTATCGCATATATTAATAATAAGAAAATTAAAACAATTTCAAATTATCAGATATAATTATTATAAACGGTTAGAATTCCGTAAAGGATGTGATGAAATGAAATTCGTGAGCCCCACACAAGGGGTGTTGTCCTTGGAGGATGTCGTGCAGCAGTTAAAACTATTTGTGGAGCAATCCCCGGAATCCCAATATAAGATAGTAATCGGTACTGATTCCCATACGACCAGACAGTATACCATGATGGTATCTGCGCTTATCATTCATCGGACCGGCCGGGGGGCGAGATTTTTTTACCGGAAGTCCAAAATCCGGCCTCTCTTTGATCTGCGCCAGCGTATCTATCGGGAAACCGAACTGAGTCTGGAGCTGGTCGATTTATTAAACCGCATGGGGTTGTCCGATCTGACGGTCAAATGGCCGCTTGAAATTCACATTGATATCGGACAGCAAGGAGATACGAAAGTGCTTATCCATGAAATTAAAGGCTGGGTAACTTCAGTTGGATACGAAGCTAGGATCAAACCGTACTCATATGGTGCAAGCGCCGTAGCGGACCGGTTCACGGAGTAGGTTGCCGCATAGCGAACAGAGTCGCTGGCGTTGCACCGACAATAAAGGGCATCGTCAAAAGGTTGAAAACTATACCTTTGACGATGCCCTATTTGTTATTCAATCAGCAGCTCATTCGGAGTGACGGCGGTGCCTACTACTCGTGCATTGGCCGACAAAGTCAAACGGCCCTCCCGGCCGGCTTATCCGCGCAGTGGGACGATCCCGTAGTCAGAAAGCAGCTACATACGAAAACTCAGCACGGGCTAAGTTTCTTTAACCCATCCCAGATTGGTCTCCCGTTAAATATTTCTCAGTCAATATGGACAGCAGTTGTATGCCGACTTCATTATGCCCGCCTTCAGGGATGATCAGGTGAGCGTATTTTTTGGACGGCTCAATGAAAGCCTCGTGCATCGGCTTTACCGTATTCAAATATTGATCATGGATTGACTGAATGGTCCGGCCGCGTTCCTCGATATCCCGCAGCACCCTGCGGAGTATGCGCACATCGGGGTCGGTATCGACGAACACCTTAATGTCGAGAAGCTCCCGCAGCTTTTCGTCGGACAGCACATGCAGGCCTTCTAGAATGACGATATTGTTAGGTTTTAGCTCAACCGTTTTGTTAGTGGAACGGGCATGAACCGAGAAGTCATATACCGGAGCCTGCGCGATTTGGCCACCTTTTAGACATCCCAGATGCTCAATTAGCAGTTCGTTGTCAAAGGCAAGCGGATGATCATAGTTGATCGATTCGCGTTCAGCCTTGTTGAGATGTGAATGATCCTTGTAGTAGTTATCCTGGGATATGAACGTCACTTTGTCCGATCCCTGGCGGTCAATGACGGAACGGGCCACCGTTGTTTTGCCGGAGCCGGTGCCGCCTGCGATACCGATAATGAGCATGGTGATTAAATAAACCTCCCCAAATGATTGCCGATTCAATCCTAGTATTGTAGCACAGCGGAAGAATATTTTCATCTCGCGGGACAACTGCCTCCAACAGAAGCCTAAATCTCATACGTCACAAAAAAGAAGACCCGAAGGTCTTCTTTGTGTAAAGCATTATACGGTGGCTCCCAGTTTAAAATACCTTCGTTGTCCAGGATTCACAATTCCATGTATCCGTCACGACATCGCGATAAAATTCCGGTTCGTGGGAAATAAGCAAAATGCTGCCTTTATACGCCTTAAGGGCGCGCTTAAGCTCATCCTTAGCGTCCACATCCAAGTGGTTGGTCGGCTCATCAAGGACCAGCAGGTTCGTTTCACTGTTGATCAGCTTGCATAGGCGCACCTTTGCCTTCTCACCGCCGCTTAGCACGGCAATTTTGCTCTCAATATGTTTGGTCGTGAGCCCGCACTTGGCAAGCGCCGCACGCACCTCGAACTGCGAGAAGGATGGGAATTCCTTCCAAACTTCCTCGATGCACGTGTTGTAATTCGTCTCCTTCATCTCTTGCTGGAAATAACCGATGCTAAGGTTTTCTCCACGCTGCACAGTTCCGGAAATAGCCTGAATCTCTCCTAAAATACTCCGCAGCAGCGTCGTTTTACCGATCCCGTTCGCACCTACAAGCGCTATTTTCTGGCCCCGTTCCATACGGAGATCGAGTGGCCTGGATAAGGGGCTGTCATATCCAATAACGAGCTCCTTGGTCTCGAATATCAGCTTGCCGGAGGTTCTTCCATCCTTGAAATTGAACTGCGGCTTCGGTTTCTCTTTAGCCAGCTCGATGACATCCATCTTATCGAGCTTCTTTTGTCTTGACATCGCCATGTTTCGCGTCGCGACGCTCGCCTTGTTACGTGCTACGAAATCTTTTAAATCCGCAATTTCCTGCTGTTGGCGCTTATAGGCTGATTCAAGCTGCTGTTTTTTCATTTCGTGGACCTGCTGGAAGTATTCGTAATCTCCAACATAGCGGTTCAACTCTTGATTCTCCATATGGTAGATCAGATTAATAACGCTATTAAGAAAAGGGATGTCGTGTGAAATTAAAATAAATGCATTCTCATACTCCTGCAGATAGCGCTTCAACCACTCGATATGCTGCTCATCGAGATAGTTCGTAGGCTCGTCGAGGAGCAGAATGTCCGGCTTTTCGAGCAGCAGTTTTGCCAACAATACCTTCGTCCGCTGTCCGCCGCTAAGATCGTTAACGTCCTTATCCAGTCCAATATCGGTAAGCCCCAATCCGCGGGCGGTCTCTTCGATTTTGGCATCAATCAAGTAAAAATCTTGATTCGTCAAAGTATCCTGAATCGTTCCGACATCCTCAAGCAGCTGTTCAAGCTCCTCCGGAGTTACATCGCCCATCCTGCCATACATATCGTTCATCTCTTGTTCCATATCGAACAGGTATTGGAAGGCACCCTTCAGGACATCGCGGATCGTTAACCCTTTGCTCAGAACCGCATGCTGATCGAGGTAGCCGACGCGCATGCGTTTGGACCATTCGACCTTGCCGTCATCCGGCTGGAGCTTGCCTGTAATGATGTTCATGAAGGTGGACTTGCCCTCGCCGTTGGCGCCGATGAGTCCAATGTGCTCGCCTTTAAGCAGGCGGAAGGATACGTCGTTGAAGATCGCGCGGTCTCCAAAGCCGTGACTTAGTCGTTCTACGTTTAATATGCTCATGAATGACACCTTTTCTATAAATTATTCTCGTTATATTATAAGCGTTAAGAGGATACAACTCAATGTTGGATTCAGGCAAAAAAGCCGAAATGTCACAATGACACCTCGGCTCTTTACCCGCTTTCCACATAGCTCTCAAACAGACGTTGATGGTGCTGCTTATCCTGGAGCGCCAATGGCCATACTGATCGGATCCTCAAAACGATCGAGTATATATTGTGCACTTGAAGGAATCATGAGGCTGCGCTGAAAAACCGCTGAATAATTTATCAATAAAAGGTTAATATTCATTGAGGAAGATTAACCTAACAAGTTGGAGCTCCGATAGCTATTTATGATTACGACTTGTTCACAGGCGGAAAACTTTGATAATTAAAAGTAAGTAAATTAATATTTGAAATAAGCAATAAATAAGTTATAATGAATGTGCAACTAAAAATGTTAGATAAGAAGGGAAGTTTTTAAACATGTCAACTGTATTGTATATCACTGCTCATCCTCATGATCACCAGACTTCGTTTAGTATGGCTGTAGGGAAAGAATTTATTGAGGCGTACCGTGAAGCAAATCCGTCGGATGAAGTTATTCCCGTGGATTTGTATGCATCGGAAATCCCCCAAATTGATGCCGACGTATTCAGCGGTTGGGGAAAACTTAGATCAGGTTCTTCTTTCGATCAACTATCCGATTCTGAAAAGTCGAAAGTGGGTCGCTTGAATGAAATCGTGGAGCAATACGTGGCGGCTGACAAATACGTCTTTGTTTCTCCAATGTGGAACTTCTCTTTCCCTCCGGTTTTGAAGGCTTACATTGATGCCGTTTCTATTGCGGGTAAGACGTTCAAATACACCGAAAATGGTCCTGTAGGTTTGCTGCAAGGCAAAAAAGCCCTTCATATCCAAGCAAGCGGCGGAGTCTACTCCGAAGGTCCTGCTGCCGGTTTTGAAAGTGGACACAGCTATCTTGCGAAAATCATGCAATTCCATGGCGTTCCCTCCTTTGAAGGAATCTTTGTTGAAGGCATGGCCGCTGCTCCGGATAACGCAGACGCCATTAAAGCAAAAGCTATTGAGAAGGCAAAAGACGCTGCAAAAAAATTCTAATCAACCTACCCAAATGAAATACGTAAAAGCCGCTTAATCAGCAGTCACCCTCACCTTGCCTACAAAGGCAACGTGAGGGTGATCTTTTTTATGTGCTTATACAAAAGAATAATTTGATCTCTTACAGTAGAAATTAAACTAAAAAGGAGCGTGTGATGATGCATACCGTTTGGAAAGGTGCGATCAGCTTCGGGCTTGTCCATGTACCAGTGAAAATGTTTACGGCAACAGAAGACAAAGACGTCCACTTCCGGAGTATACACAAGGACTGTGGGACTCCTATTTCAAATAAACGTACTTGTTTACATTGTGACAAAGAAGTTGGTCTGGATGAAATAGCCAAAGGCTTTGAATATGAGAAAGGAAAGTTTGTTCTTTTTAATGAAGAAGAATTGGAAGCATTAAAACCGGAATCGGCAAGAGTCATACAGATTCTCGATTTTGTTGATTTAACGGATATCGATCCTTTGTATTATCAAAAAGCCTATTATTTATCGCCGGATATGGCCGGAGCCGGAGCCTACAGCCTGTTGCTTGAGGCTATCAAACAAACCGGGAAGATCGGTATTGCCAAAATATCTATTCGAAGTAAGAGCAGCCTGGCTGCCATTCGAGTTGTAGGTAATTGCCTTTGCATGGAGACGATGCATTATCCCGATGAAATTCGCTCCATAGCGCATGTACCTAATCTACCGGATCAAGTAAATGTAAATGAAAAAGAACTGCAAATGGCAAAGATGTTGATTGAGCAGCTATCCGAAACATTTGACCCTGAGAAATATACCGATGATTACCGCATTGCGATGCTTGAGGCAATCCAGCATAAAATTGCTGGCGAAAGTGTAGACATCATTGCAGCTCCTGCTGCTGGCCGTACTAATGTAATTGACCTTATGGCCGCTCTTCAAGCGAGCCTTGAAGCCGCTAAAACACCGCCTGCCGCTCCTAAAAGCAAACGTAAGAGTCCAGCTAAAAAACCGAAAGAAATCGTATCCTGATTGTTATGCAGCTCAAAATGAAGAGTCGTTCCCTATAGGATAGACTCTTCATAGTTTCGTGATAATGTAATCTGCAGTACGTATGGCAAGGGCTATCGTCGTTAATGTCGGATTGGAGGCTCCAATTGGAGGTAGAACACTATTATCGGCCACGAATAATCCGGCCATGCAAAATACCTCGCCATAGCGGTTCGTTCCCCCATCGCAGCTGTCATCGCTCATTCGGCAAGTTCCCGATACATGATTATCTTGGCCTGGAGGCATTAGACAGATCTCAGCCTTCCCCCCGTTTGAGATTAAAGGCGCTTTGATAATTTCGGATACTTGTTTTACCGTCTGCGCTACTTTTTGAATGATTTCTTTATCCTTCTCGCTATAGGAGAAATTGATTTGAATTTTCGGAACTCCGTATTCATTACGTAGATTCGGATTCAAATACACTTGATTTTCATAGCGCGATTCAACAATACCAAAACCTTCAAAACGTACACCCAATTCCTTATGCAATGGCTCTTCCTCATAACTGTACCAAAAATAATCTCCAGGTCCATAGAGTTGAATTTGTAGAGGCTGTGCATCCGTCTGAGGGATTAAAATGCCCAGAGTTCCTAAAAGCTCCGAAAAATCCGCTCTGTTCAATACTCCATGCGCCATTATAAAAGAATGATTGGTGAGAAAATGACCGATTGCTCCTCCTTGTATCCCGGAATTAAGCAAAATCTGCGGGGTTTCAAGAGCCCCTGCCGATACGACCACGTTCTTGGCTTTGAGAAAAAACGATTTCTTGTTCGGATTCATCACTTCTACGCCAACAACTCTCCCCTTTTCGTGGAGTACCTTTACTGCGCGGGCATTCACAGCCAAATCAAAGGAACTTTGATTTAAGGAATAAGCAAATAAATTCATGGCGCTGTAAAATACATTGGAATGGATTCGTCCATATTTTGTAGTCTCTAAATCAACCGCCATAGGTAAACCCGACGCTTCGGTAAAACCGCCTTCCCGAAGCCGCTTCACAAGAACTTCCGTGACCGATGAACCCTTGGTGTAATCCCGTGTAATGTTCATAATCTCTTCTGCGACATTATAGTAATAACTCATCTCTTTTAATGTGACTGGCCACTTCCTCAGCACGGATTCATGCATCCGGGGAGAGACGCCGGACCAAAACAACGTTCTTCCCCCAAGCGCGTGCAGCAGGGTTGCAGCAGGAAAGTCAGGAATCCGCTTGCCAATTGGTATCGAAATTTTTGGATTCGTAAATAATTGTCTAAATCGCTCTAAATCGAGCGTAGGGATGTTCTGTGCATGCATTGGCAACAACAGATCGCCCGCATCAATGATACCGATCCGTTTGCCGCTTGCGCCGAGCTGTTCGCATAGCCTCCAAAGGACGGCACTACCTCCTGCTCCGGTGCCGATGATCAGAACATCATACTCGGTCTGCTCCATCTGCTCTAACGGAGTAAGCGGAATCCATTGATCCAAATAGCCCGTTGGAGGATCAGGCGGACAAACGGGAGGAACAATCTTTGGTTTCATACCCGATTTGACTAAAGGCGGCAGCTTTAAGGGTATGCCTCCAATATTCTGATCAGGATCCTGAATGTTTGGATTCAGCGAAAGGAGTTCCGTGACATCGACCTGATTTTGTCCTGCTATATACCTCAAGGTATGACCATCATTTGCGATGTATATTCTTATGGTTATCACTTCCTTTCGAATTACCGCTGCGCAATCCGCAAAATAGTTCATATATATGTTGTATTTCGGTAACTATGCTACGAAAGAATGCTACTCAGAGCCATTATTAATGCAGCATATCCTGGGTGGTATACAGTGGACGGCAGGAATAAAGGGGGGAGATTGCGGGAAAAAGTATAGCTCTTGAACTTTCCTTACATATGAATAAAAAAGCTTGGCGGCAGCGCCAAGCTTTTTTTATTTCAACTATCTTGCCAGAGTTTCCATTCTTATGCTCCATTGGAACCGTCCCAAATCTCAGCCAGCAGCATGAGCACAAGACCCTGCCCGAAGAGTGACGGATGACAAGGTATCTCATTATAGGCCTCAATCGACGGCATGATCGGTGTGCCTCCAGAAACGCCGGTGACCTCACCGCCAGGCGTTACCTTCAGGATAACAGCGTCTACTGCCCTATACGCGGCTTCCAGGAAAGCTGTTTCCAGCAATCCTTGGCGTACAGCCTTCACGATGCCGCAAGCAATACCGGCACTACCCGACGTTTCCGCGTAAAACGTAGGCTGATCCAGCACGGTTGACCATAAACCGTCGGCTTGTTGGAATCGAGTGAGGCTTCGCATCAACGTTTGATAGCGATCGAGCGTTTCCTCCGGCACGGCAACTAATCCATCCAACTCTTTAACAATCATGGGGGTGGCTACTGCTATCCAAGCATTGGCCCGAGTCCAACGGGCAGCTGACAGATGGTTGCGGGCAGCGCTGTTCCATCCGTGAAAGAGTACCCCCGTTTCTTTATCCTGAAGCAAATCTAAATGAAGTTCTAATTGGCGGACGGCTTCCTTCGCATAGGAAACATTTCCGGTCAGTCGGGCGAGTCTCGCTAGAAACAGCACTGCCATAAAAATGGTGTCTGCCCAAACCTGCTCCGGGAATTGTACGTTCTCTGTAACCGTATGCTCGAATGCCCCCTCCCTGGTGCGAGGCGCTTCCGTTAGCATCCAGTTGCCAATGCTTTCAGCTGTTTCCAAATAAACAAAGTCATGCGAATGCTCATAGAGCGCAGGAAAAACAGCATATGGCGCCATCGCATTAATGACTTTAACTTTCTCCGCTTGGTAAAAATTTTTTCGTGTCCATCCAATCAGGTCATCCATCACTTTCGCTTCTCCGGTGCGTTCATAATAAGATAGCATAGCAATGATGCCAACGCCAGGCACCCAGTCCCAATGATTAATATCCATGCCCCAATTGCCTGTATGATCCTGCAGCATGTAGCGATAAATTTGGCCAGCTGTCCATTTGACGTTTTCTACTGATCTCAAAATACCCATGATACAGCACCTCCACAGCGAAATTATTGTATCTCTTCCTATACTCACGTAGGTGGCGACGCAGCCGTTTTTACGGAATGGACAGCTCTGTTAAATCGCCGTTGTCCGATGACAGCGGTTTTCTTATACATCTTAAAGATAATCAAATATTCGAAAAAAAAGAACCTTCCCAGACTCTCATCAGTCGGGCAAGGCTCTTTATCGGTGCTGGACAACCGTTTTTAATTATCTTGCATTAGGAAATATTCTAGCTGCGATCTCATTTAACTGCTCCATGAATCCTGTAACTGGTCTTCCTTCTTGAATGTCACCGACATACCCGTTAATACGTTCTACAAATTCCGGATTAGTGGATACATATACGTTTTGAATATTTGGATCCACTTTTCTCACCTGATTGGCAATCTGGTCTTCAATATTCTTCGTTAATTTTTGTTGATCGTTATCAAGGACAGCTGCAACATAAGCATTACGCCGGGTAACAAGCACGTTAGCCTGATTTACGCCTTTTAATTTTGTAATCGTTTCTGCAGCTTTGTCAGCAATTTCTATGCGATTGTCCAATGTCCCGACTCCGTCGCGACCAGGTCTCCGATTATCTGCACCCCCTACTCGGCCGTTATTCCAATCATCCCCATTGTTTTGATCACCCAGCATTTGAGGTCCGCGATTATTGTCCCTAACATTCTGTTGTCCCATCTGATTATTATTTGGGTTGTTCGCACATCCCGTTGCAACAATCAAAAGGATTGCAATCCATACAAATGTTTTTTTCATGGTGTCCATGATCACTCACTTTCTTGATTTTTGCTTATTATTCCGTATATCCCAATGTTCATACATCGGTACTCAGTTTCCCTTTTTATTCCAATTAGGCAAATGCCATTATTCAAATGTCTTTAAGACAAACACCCAATCATGTTACAACAGCCTTGCATAACATACAGTGTACTCCATATACAAGGAGGTGTAGTAATAATGTCCGGTTATGTTGGCGGGGCTTTCACGAACACGGGTACAATCCTGGTGCTCTTCATTTTATTGGTGATCATTGCTTGCAGTTGTATGGGCTTCGGGAGATATTAAAGGCCGAAATCTATCGGTGATCAATTGTATACGGCTTGCATGAATTCCTCCATAAAAACCTCCGCAAAAGGCCCATTCCATGGGTCTTTTGCGTTTTAATTCACGTCCTTGAAAAAAGGCATCTTACATATAACAATGTGGTATCTATCTGCATTTAATATAAAGAGACTTTTTTGAAAGTGAGGTGATAGATTTGGCTGGTTTTGGTATTCCGCTGCAACCGGATTTAGTATTAGTTTCTTGGATAAGAAACCCTCTTGAACCTGGCTCACCTCCGAGGATTACCGCCCTCCGCGTAATTGGAAGCGCTAAGCCTTGTGGAAGTAAATTAACTCCCAATGCGCTTCTTTTCCCGGCAATAAAGTGTCTTAAAAAGAATGGCTTCGTTGTTGTAGTAAGCAAGAAAACAACAGCTGTTTCAGGCTATTTGCTCTTGCAACGCGGATAATTTCCGTCTGGTTGAGATCTGAACACATTTAGATTCTCATATTAAAATTCCGTCATCCATCCAATCAAATCTATCAATTTTGAATAAAATAAACTAAGTAATAGAATAGGAGGTGATTGGAATGACTTTCAAAAAGAAATTGGTTGCTGTTGTAGTTAAAAAAATTTTTATCGTTAAAAAGAAGCGTAAAAACGACACCAACGGCTACTGGAAAAAACATTGCTAATTTAAAAGAAAGGAGCACCTATTAACTAGGTGCTCCTTACATCTTATGACGGGTCCAAAATAAGCTTTATACCCTCGATTTTAAGTTGATCCATACGAATGACCCAATTTTTTAGCGTTTCATAGGTTCTATCCGAAAATCCAAATATCCTTTTCAGATCTCTCGCGATTTGTTTCTCCTCATCATTATAATCGCCGTCGGCGAAAATCAACAGCAGGATTTCTGCAAAAAAGATGTTCTTAACCTGTTCGTCCTTCAGGTCACCGATAATAGCAGAGAGTTCCCTTTCTGAAGTAAACGTATAGTCCGATTCCTGCATCTCCATCTCATCCATATAAGACCTTAAATATCCGCTCTCCTTGCGGTTTACGAAGCCGTCAGCTTTCGCGACAACATACGCTAATTCCAAAAACGCTTCTTTATGTTCTTTCCTCTGCAGAAAATGCAAAAACAAAACTGCCACTCTCCTGTTTCACTAATTTGCTTGCCTATTTTTAACTTCGGCATCATTATAACATTTCGTTAATACAAATTTACACTAAGTAACCTAAGGAACATACTGCTGAACGATGCGAACAATTTCCCCGTCTTTCACCGTCAGGTGATAAGGGAAGTTTTTCAGCTGCAAGTCATCCTCCAGGTTTATAAGTTCAATAAACTTTTCGACGGTAATCTGCTCATCCCAAACAATATCTGCTTCAGCAATATTTCCCGTCCGGTTATAAATTTGCATAAGCACTACCGCATCGTCATCAATAGGCATGGTCTTCAATGTAGAGTCATCATTTATAACGTAATATCCGTCAGGAGGACCTTCCATCTCCGCATCGCCCTCCCTCTCGAGGAACATACGGGTCGCTTCCTCTCCTTCGTACCATTCAACTTGGTCTACGGATAACCTATATTGATGATCCCGTTGCTCGACACTTTCGATATAGACGGTTTGCAAGCCGGCCGTTTTGGCTACCGGTACATATTCACGTTCACCCGCCAGCGCAAAACTAAGAGCAGTTAAACAAGCTGTCAAAACAACGGCAGCTATTGTATATTTTTTCATCGCGCTAACGCTCCTTCTGAGTGGTGAATTTAATTAAGCTTACTAATAGATTATAACGTACGCAGAGATAAATAAGTTACAAAAATGATGCAAAATTTATGTGAATTCAGAAGGAATAACTCGCGGTTGCGCAAACCGCAATATTTTCACCGTCTAGTAATTTGTTCTCAATAAATGAGAGTTTCTAAATCATATTCTTCCACATTTGCCTTTATACATTTTAGAAATTTACTGCAGATCGTTTCATCTAAAATTCGTTGGTCATATGACAAGCAAAGGTTAATCATAGCGCGGTTCGCTAACATATCGTTTATCATTACGGGCTTTTGCATAATCGACTCAAAGGATAAGCTGGCTAATTGCGGCTGCTGAATCATGGGATAAGAGATGACTGAACCTGTAGCACCAGAGACTTTAACAGTAAATGTTCCATCGGGCTTATTTGAACGTAATGGATTAGCGCCAGTAGCTTTTTTTGCTATAGCCTCAAGCTCGAATGCAAATCCTGCGATGCTTTTGCTGTCAGCATGTTTAATTATCGATGTAAGGAATGAATCCCCCGAATTGACAGTAAGTGAAAGGTGTACTTCGTGTTTGATCATAATGTTATGCGATGCCCATAAGGCATTCATCATTGGGAACTCTTTGATGCTATTCACGACTGCTTTTAAGAAAAAAGGCACTAAAGTCAATTGGACGCTTTCAGATTGCCAAAATCCTTCCTTGAGCTTTTCATGCAATCTGACGAGATTGCTGACGTCTGCTTCAACCGCCATCCAGCCCTGCTGTACTCCAGGCTCAACTTGAGACATGTTGGCTTCAGAAATCGGTCTCTCGTCTTGAATAGGGATATCCTTTCCTGCTGCATAAGAGTGTAAGCGTACTTTCTTTTCCCGGTTTAAGTCGGCTTCATTCGGAATCTTATGATTAGATGGATGCCCCGTATGGCTGTCATAAACATGAAGCAGCGTATCTTCCGGCTCCGGATAATCAGCTTGTTCCGCATAGCTGGTCGATTCGTTCATTTGCAACATGATCTTCTCGTTTAACAAACGTTCCTTCTCTTCGCTTAGTAAGCCGCACTCGAACAAATATTGCCGATACTGCTTGATGCCGTCTTTTTTCTTATGCAATTCGACCTCTTCCTTGGACCGGTAAACCATATCATCATCAGCCGTGGAGTGCGGCGATATCCGGTACAGCATCGCTTCGATCAAGGTCG
Organism: Paenibacillus prosopidis; assembly: GCF_003337375.1. Lineage (GTDB taxonomy): Bacteria > Bacillota > Bacilli > Paenibacillales > Paenibacillaceae > Pristimantibacillus > Pristimantibacillus prosopidis. Next base: position 64,586 of record NZ_QPJD01000017.1, on the reverse strand, counting down.
GTCCCTCGCCTCGAAGGGCGCGCTCCTTCGCCTCTTTAACAACTCGATAGACCTCAAGGGCGTCGTTACCATCCACGCGGATTCCGGGAAATCCATATCCGGCAGCACGGTCGGCAACTTTGCCGGCTACCTGTTTATGGGCAGGAATCGAAATGGCATATTGATTGTTCTCGCACATGAAAATAACCGGCAAACGATAAACACCGGCAAAATTAAACGCCTCGTGCACATCGCCTTGGTTGCTTGACCCTTCACCGAAGGTGACAAAAGCAATTCGATCCTGCTTTTTCATTTTAAAGGATAAGGCGAGCCCCACCGCGTGAGGCACCTGAGTAGCCACAGGGCTTGAACCCGTTACAATGTGGTGTTTTTTGGATCCGAAATGTGCGCTCATTTGCCTTCCCCCGCTGTTCGGGTCTTCCGCTTTGGAGAAGAGAGAAAGCATTAATTCTTTTGTTGTCATTCCGAGCGCTAATACGAATCCGTAGTCACGATAATAAGGCAAGAAGTAGTCATGCTGCTTCTTCATTGCAAAAGCGGCGGCTACCTGTGCGGTTTCCTGGCCGATTCCGGAGACATGAAAAACGATTTTCCCTGCGCGCTGCAGCAGGATGGCGCGTTCGTCAAACCTTCTGGCTAACAGCATGTACTCATACATCTCCAATGCCTGCTCATCCGTTAAACCTAGCTGATGATGCCTCGGGATTTTATGAATCGTCACGGTAATCCCCACCTTTGGCCGAAGCTTAAATGATAAACAGATCCACGAATTGATGAACCGAAGTCCGCTCCAGCACTTCCTGATCACGGCAAAGTTTCAATATGGCCTTCACTTGCTTATCTGGAAACCGGCTCCTAAGATTCGACTCGAATTTTTGTTCCAGAAGAGGAATGGCCTCATTGCGTCTTCTCCGATGCCCAATAGGATACTCGACTTCCACTTTATCCGTTACGGTCCCGTCCTTGAAAAACACTTGGATGCTATTTGCGATCGAACGTTTATTTTCATCGAGGTAGTCATGCGAATATCTATTCTCTTCAACGGCAATCATCCTTTGCCGCAAGTTATCGATCCGCGGATCCTGCGCGGCCGCATCTTCGTAATGATCGGCAGTCAGCGTGCCGAAGAGGAGTCCGATTGCCACCATGTATTGAAGACAGTGGTCACGATCGGCCGGATTATGAAGCGGCCCCGTCTTGTCGATGATACGTAAGGCGGACTCGTGCGTCGTGAGTACGATTTTATCGATATCGTCCAGCCTGTCTTTGATTCTAGGGTGAAGCAGCATCGCACATTCGACAGCCGTTTGGCCATGGAATTCCGCCGGATACGATATTTTAAACAGCACATTTTCCATGACATAGGCTTCTAAACGACGCTTGAAGATCAAAGGCTTGCCTTTAAATAAGACGTCATAAAACCCCCATGCCGGCGTCGTTAAAGCGGAAGGATAACCCATTTCCCCCCTTACCGCCATTAGTGAGAGCCGAACGGCACGGCTCGTCGCATCGCCTGCAGCCCATGACTTCCGCGAACCCGTATTAGGCGAATGCCGGTAGGTACGAAGCGGATGACCGTCAATCCAGGCATTGGATACGGCATGAATGATTTCTTCCTTTGTGCCGCCAAGCAATGCTGTTACAACTGCCGTTGAAGCGACCTTCACCAGAATGACATGATCGAGTCCTACACGATTAAAACTGTTTTCGAGCGCGATGACCCCTTGGATTTCATGTGCTTTGATCATGGCGGTCAACAAATCCCTCATTGTAAATGGCGATTTGCCTTCTTTGCTGTTTTTTCTGCTTATATAGTCAGCTGTAGCAAGAATACCTCCCAAATTGTCGGACGGATGTCCCCACTCTGAGGCAAGCCAAGTATCGTTATAATCAAGCCAGCGAATCATACAGCCTATATTGAAAGCTGCTGTTACCGGATCCGTCTGAAACGAAGTGCCGGGCACCCTTGCGCCGTCAGGAACAATCGTACCCGGCACGACCGGCCCGAGAAGCTTGGTGCATTCAGGATAGCGAAGCGCAAGCAGGCCGCAGCCCAGCGTATCCATCAAGCAGAACCTTGCCGTCTCATAAGCCTCCGGGCTCTCGATCGTATAATCCGCAACGTATTCGGATATATCTACAAGAACTTGGTCGGGATCCGGCCGGACGTTGCTGATGTGGGTGGACAATGTAACTACCTCCCTTCATTGTCAGGAACGGCTTCTGATTGCAGGCCAAGACTTTAGATCGGGACCGGAGTAATCGGCATTCGGCCGAATCAGCCGGTTGCCGGCACGCTGCTCGATGATATGCGCTGCCCACCCGCTTGTTCGTGAAATGACGAATATGGGCGTAAACAAAGGAGTCGGAATCCCCAGTAACCGATAGGCCGACGCACTGTAAAAATCCAAGTTCGCAAACAGCTTTTTCTCCCGCAGCATGATTTGCTCAATTCGCTCGGAAATGTCATAGAGCTTCATTTCGCCGGCTGCTTCAGAAAGTGTTCTCGACCACTTCTTAATGATGTCGGATCTCGGATCGGAAACCGAATAGACCCGATGGCCAAAGCCCATGATCAATTTTTTCTGTGCCAGCATTTGCAAAATCCCGTTCTCCGCTTCATTTGGACCTTCAAAAGCCTCGATCAGCTCCATAGCCGCTTCGTTCGCTCCGCCGTGCAGTGGTCCGCGCAGCGTGCCTATCCCGGTCGTAATGGCCGAATAAAAGTCGGAGAGCGTGGACGCCGTAACGCGGGCCGCAAACGTAGATGCATTGAACTCATGCTCCGCATATAAAATGAGGGAAACGTCAAGCGCCTTCTCATGAAGCCCGCTTGGCTTCCGCCCATGCAGCAGCTCCAGAAAATGTCCTGCAATACTTTCACTATCCGTCTCCGTATCTATCCTTGTTCCGCTCGTATGATAATGATGCCAGTACAATAAGATAGAGGCACAGCTTGCTAATAATCTATCGGCAATATCATATTGATCACGGTCTAAAGCTTCCGGTTCGAACGCAGAAAAGGCAGAAATGCCGGTACGCAAAATGTCCATCGGATGTGTACTTCCGGATAGCTGCTCCAGTATCGTCCGTAAGCCGTCCGGCAGCTTTCTTAAACCCGAAAGCTTTTGCTTATATTGGTTCAATTCTGTTTGACTCGGCAGTTTCCCGTATATGAGCAAATAAGCTGTTTCTTCGAAAGAACCGAATTGAGCCAGATCATCAATAGAGTAGCCGCGGTAAGTCAGGCCTTTGCCTTCCTTGCCTACCGTGGAAATCGCCGTTTGCCCGGCAATAACTTCGGCAAGCCCGCCGGTTTTTTTACCCGCCATTTACGAATCTCCCCCCTCTGCTCCGAACAGCTGATCAAGCTTTTGTTCATAGCCGTGATACTGAAGAAAATCATAAAGCTCCTCCCGGGTCTGCATGAGCCCGACAACGTTTTTTTGCGTTCCTTCCAGCCGGATCGTCTGGTAAACCTGCAAGGCAGCCGCACACATAGCCCGGAAAGCCGATAAAGGATAAAGCGCCAGGCTTACGTCCGCATTTCTGAGCTCCTCAAGCGTAAATAAAGGCGTTTTCCCGAATTCGGTTATGTTCGCCAGCACCGGTACATTCACCGCATCGGCAAATCTTCTGTAATCTTCGAGACTGGTTAAGGCTTCCGGAAAAATCATATCTGCACCCGCTTCAACGCAAGCGCATGCCCTTTCAATCGCAGCCTCCAAACCCTCGACTGCTAACGCATCGGTGCGGGCCATAATGACAAAATGAGAATCCTCCCTTGCGTCTGCCGCTGCTTTAATCCGATCAACCATTTCCCCTTTACTGACAATCGCTTTATTCGGCCGATGCCCGCATCTTTTGGCCATCACCTGATCCTCAATGTGAACGCCGGCTGCGCCTGCGCGGCTCATCTGCCTGATCATGCGCGCGATTTGAAAGGCTCCACCAAACCCCGTATCGGCATCAACGAGCAGCGGCAGCTCCGTCACGCCCGATATTCGGTGAACCTCCTCTAGACAATCGTTTAACGTTGTAATCCCGAGGTCAGGCAGTCCGAAGGAAGCATTCGCAACTCCGGCTCCTGATACGTACAAAGCGCGAAAGCCTACCCGCTCCGCCATCATGGCTGTATAAGCATTAATTGCACCCGCTACCTGCAGAGGCTTCTCGACTCTAAGCGCCTGACGCAGACGCCATCCGGGAGAATCAGCCATTCTGCCACCGCCTTTTATATTGGAATCACTTATTTGAGCAACTGGCTCCCAATCACAATCCGGTGAATTTCATTCGTTCCTTCATAAATTTGAGTTACCTTGGCATCGCGAAACAGCCGTTCTACCGAAAGCTCCTTCGTACACCCTTCCGTTCCGAACAAATGAACCGCTGCTCCGGCCACCTCAACCGCAGTATCGGACGCAAACATTTTTGCTATAGAAGCCTCCTTGGTACAGGGCAGACCTTCCTGCCGCAGAAAGGCGGCACGATAGACAAGCAGCCTCGCCGCTTCCACCCGGGAAGTCAATTCAGCAAGACGTGCGTGATGCGGCAGCAGCTTGCCGCGAAGTTTCAGGGTTCTGGCCGTACGCGGGTTCAATCGGCTTTCCAGCATATGCAGCGCTGCTTGAGCAATCCCGAGTGCTTGAGCCCCAATGCCGATTCGGCCGCCGTCTAGAGAACCTTTAGCAATCGAGAAGCCTTCGCCTTCTTCACCCAGTCTCTGCGTAACCGGAATTTTCAGCTGATCAAAACTCAATTCGCAAGTATTAGACCCATGAAGGCCCATTTTCTTTTCCTTTCTTCCGATTCGCAAACCCGGTGTATTACTTTCTATAATAAACGCGGTAATTCCGCCCGGTCCTCTTGTAGAGTCTGTAACAGCAAATGTGACATAGATATCTGCAGCTCCGGCATTCGTAATGAATATTTTCGACCCGTTCAATATATAGTGGTCCCCTTCGATTATGGCTGACGTTCGTAACGAGGCTGCATCCGATCCGGCATGAGGCTCCGTTAACGCGAAAGCGCCTAAACCTTCCCCTGCAGCCAGTTTGCGGACATATTTCATCCGCTGCTCGTCATTTCCATAGTACAGAATCGGAAAAGTGCCGACTGACGTGTGAACGGACAGGATAACCCCTACTGCGGCGCTGACTTTGGAGATCTCGTTAATGGCAATGATATAGGATATAAAATCGGCTCCAGCTCCGCCCCATTGTTTCGGTACGGGAATCCCCATCAGTCCCAGCTTCGCCATTCGCTTCACAATCGCAATCGGAAACTCGTCACTCCGTTCCATCTTGGGCACGATAGGGGCAATCTCCGTTTCCGCAAAATATCGAACCGCCTTCTGCAGCTCTTCTTGTTCCTTCGTATACCGGAGCTCCACCGTCAGGCACTCCTTTCCGGTAATCTACCCCCGTCCTTCATAAATATAAAAGCCCCGACCCGTCTTGCGCCCCAGCCAGCCGGCCTTTACATAGTTGCGTAATAACGGACAAGGCCGGTATTTCGAATCGCCGAAGCCTTGATGCAGCGTTTCCATTATCGCCAAACAAGTATCAAGTCCAATGAAATCTGCGAGGGCGAGCGGTCCCATCGGATGGTTCATCCCGAGCTTCATCACCTGATCCACCGCCTCCGGCACGGCAACCCCTTCATATACGGTGTATATCGCTTCATTAATCATCGGCATCAAGATGCGATTAGACACGAATCCCGGAAAATCCCGAACCTCTACCGGAGTTTTTCCAAGTGCTTGCGCCAGTGTCCTGATGCAGTCTGCCGTACCGTCCGAGGTCGCAAGGCCCCGAATGATCTCAACAAGCGGCATAACGGGCACAGGGTTCATAAAATGCATGCCGATTACTTGCTCTGGCCGGTTTGTCACCGCTGCTATTTCCGTTATAGACAGTGAGGAAGTGTTCGTCGCCATAATGGTTTGCGGCATGCAGATCCGCTCCAAAGCTTTAAATAATGTCTTCTTCGTTTCCATCTTTTCGGGTGCCGCTTCGATTACCAGATCCGAATCGCTGGCATTCTCCAAGTTCGTTGAAAGAGTGATGTTTTGTAAAACCAGCGATTTCTGTTCTTCAGTCATACGTCCCTTGTTTACGAGACGCGTAAGAGCTGTGCCGATAGCGGAAAATCCGCGATTAACAGCCTCTTGATCAATATCGTATAGCGTTACGGTAAAACCGCTTTGCAAGAACGTCTGGGCGATGCCGCTGCCCATTTGACCTGCACCCAGCACCGTGACTTTACGGATATCCATCGTTACCACCCCGGCTTCATCCATCCACTTGTATCAATAACGCATCTCCCTGAGCGCCCCCGCTGCAAATCGCAGCGATACCGAGCCCGCCGCCCCGGCGCAGCAATTCGCAGATCAACGATAGCACGATTCTTGCCCCGCTTGCCCCGATCGGATGACCTAACGCGATCGCCCCTCCGTTTACGTTGACCTTCTCCGCATCCCAGCCGAGAATTTTTCCGCAAGTGAGAATAACGGAAGCAAAGGCCTCATTCACCTCAAATAATTGGATGTTCTCAAGAGCAACTCCTGTTTTTTGTAAAAGCTTACGGATCGCATGTGCTGGCGACGTGGCCAGATAAGGTGCCTCGAGCCCAATCGAAGCGTGACCGATAATCCTTGCAAGCGGCTTATATCCGCCGCGACGCGCTTCTTCCTTCGACATTAGCACTAAAGCGGCGGCCCCGTCGTTCACACCGGGAGCATTTCCCGCGGTAATCGTTCCGTTTTTGTCAAAGATCGGGCTGAGAAGGGCCAGCTTACCGGCGTCCGTATCGGAGCGCGGTCCTTCATCAGTAGCGATAATAGTCCTCGCAGACGTATAGGAAACGATTTCTTCGGCAAATAGGCCCTGACGGCTTGCCGAAACCGCTCGTAAATGACTCCTTAGTGCCCAATCATCCTGTTCAGACCGGCTGACTCCATACTCCGCTGCGACACGGCTGCCGTGAATGGCCATATGGACATTGGCGAATGCACACAGTAGACCGTCATGAATCATGAGATCGGTAAGCTCTGAATCGCCCATCCGGGCTCCCCACCTTGCTACTGGAACAGCATAAGGCGCATTGCTCATGCTTTCCATTCCGCCGGCTGCTATGATTTCCGCATCACCGGACCGGATGATTTGATCCGCTAATGTGATAGCACGCAAGCCGGAGGCGCATACTTTGTTGATCGTTTCCGACGGAACACTCCAATCAAGTCCCGCAAGTCTCGCAGCCTGCCTTGACGGAATTTGCCCTGCGCCTGCTTGGAGCACCATACCCATAATGACCCCATCCACGTTCGCGGCCTCAACTCCGGATTTTTGCAGCGCTCCCTTAATCGCGGCTCCTCCCAGCTCGACGGCCTTTACGTCTTTGAAAACTCCTCCGAATTTGCCGAATGCCGTTCTTGCCCCGCCGACGATGACCGTTTCACGCACTGCGGCAATCGCCTCCTATTCCGCCAAAATGCGATAAATGAAATCCGTTTGCATGCCGCCGGTTCCGATGTCCGTTTCCAGGCACTTGGCATCCCGTAAAAAACGCTCCATCCGGTATTCCCGCATATAGCCATAACCGCCAAATACTTGAACCGCATCGATCGCGACGGCTACAGCGGTGTCTGCGGTATATTTTCTGGCTATGGCGGCTTCCCTGCTGCAGGATAAGCCCTCGTTCATGCGCCATGAAGCCTGATAGGTGAGTAACCGCGCAGCCTCAATCTTGGCCGACATGTCAGCCAATTTAAAAGAAATACCTTGCTGTCGACCGATCAGTTTGCCGAATTGCATGCGCTCCTTGGCGTAATCAGCCGCCGCTTCCAAAGCTCCTTGAGCGATACCGACTGCTTGCGCAGCGGCGCCAATATGTCCGATATCGATGACTTGATCGGCAATTTCTTGGCCCTGACCCTCTTTCCCGATCCTATTTTCATTCGCGACCCTACAATGCTCAAATACCATTTCAGCGGTCATCAAAGAGCGCAAGCCCAGCTTCCGCACTTTATTTCCGATATAGCAGCCGGGCGTGCCGTTTTCGATTAGAAAAGCGCTGAGGACCGGCTTTCTTCTTATACTTGGCACTTGTGCGTAAACGATATAAATATCCGCTGCCCCTGCGTTGATAACGAAAGAATTTGCTCCGTTTAGAACAAATCCATCCTCGTCTGCCGTCGCAATAATACCGTTTTCCTTCGCGGTTTTATCTCTGCTGTCAGCTGGAAAACCGCATGCCCCCAGCTTCACTCCACCCGCCATTTCGTTCAAATAAAGCCGTTTAAGCTCTTCGCTTCCGAATCTGCAGACCGGCCAGGCAGAAAACGCAGTATGCGCAGCCAAAACGGCCGCAGTCGATGCACAGACCTGAGATAGCGATTCTAATACGACCGCATAAGTTAAGATATCGCTTCCCGCTCCGCCATATTGCTCTGGAATAGGAATTCCCGTTAAGCCAAGTTCTCCCATCTTTCTGAATAGCAACCGTTCAAATTGTTCCGTCTCATCCCGTCCCCCCGCATTTGGAGCAACTTCCTTTTCTGCAAAATGCCGAACGACCGAACGCGTCATCTCCAGCTCCTCGGATAGGTGAAATCGCATCTCCCTCCCTCCCTTGCGCAGTAAACCTGCATCGCGAGCGTTGCTTCTTCTAGTGGACAAAGTTCGACCTTATCCGCGTTTAACCTATTATATGAAGGCCTCATTATAAAAAATAACTTTAGCGTTCCAGATTCGGAACATATTCTCGCTATCGCTCGAAGACAAAAAAAAAGATCCGCCAAATGGCGGATCAAAATTACAGCCTGTAAACGTAAGGGTCTTTAGGTGTATCTATCGGCTTCCACTCCGATACTTTTAAGACAGGAATTTTTTGCTTAAACGGCTGATATAGCTCCCAGGTTAGCTTGCCAGTGACATGAAACCATTCATCGTCTTTAATTTCAGTGTTATTAGGGAATTCAACAAGCATGCCGAATACGCCGGAATCCGCAACACAGTGAATAAATCCGAAGCGGAAAATAAAATAATGATTCCCGTCCACCTGCTGCCCTTTATAGGCAAAGCCGTCGAAGCCGATTGTTTTTCCCATAAAAGCTTCCGGTGAATTATAAATAGCTTCCATTCCTTTTAAATAATCTGCGTCGTTTAGAATAATAGTCGGTCGATTGATGAATTCAGCCAATTCTTTATTTTTTACTTCGTTATAATCTTCTTTACGATAAAAAACACTTGTATCCGGCTTTAAAAACTGATGGGCTCCCGGGTTATTTTCAATATTTTGCTCAAAGGTCGGAAAGGAAAAGCCCTTGGCCTTTACAAAGCTTGAATCAAGCGCCTGCGCAGGCAGAAAAAGTCCTGTAACTATAGGAACAAATAGAATGAGGTAGCTGAAAAAGCGCTTCAACCTGCTGGACTCGCCGTGCGAATGGCCATGTTCGTGATGATCATGTACATGGCCATGCTGCTGGTGCTCAGTATGTTGGCATTGCTCGTTATGTTCATGCCCTGCCGCCGCAGCTGCCAGCTTCTTCTCTTCCGCAATTTGCTCACGTGAGACGCGTACAAATTCAAAAATGCTCAGGAGCCCCATAATGATGACAGCGCTAATAGATAAATAAGCATATTTCATATTAATGTATTTGTTAATATCGCCTGTATAATGGAGCATAAAGAACATGAAAGAAAATCCGAATAAAATAAAAAATCGAATCATCCGAATAACCTCCCTACAATTAACGAACCTGCGAGCGTGAAGAAGGCTACCAGACCGATCAGTACGGCAACAAATTTTCCGCGGTAGGTACCCAGCAGCATCAACGTATTTTTAATATCGATCATCGGACCAAAAACAAGAAACGCGGATAACGATCCAACGGTAAACGTACTTCTGAATGACGCTGCAATGAAAGCATCCGCTTCCGAACAAAGGGAAATCACAAAGGCCAATGCAATCATGACCAGCGATGAGGTCAGCGGGTTACTTCCCAAATGGAGCAGGTAAGATGTAGGAACGAATGTCTGCATGCACGCAGCGATAAATGCGCCCAAAACTAAATATTTTCCTACCGAAAAAAACTCATCGATGGCATGAACAATAATTTCATAAAGTCGGGATTGCAACGAAACGCGTTTAGTCAAATGTGCAGTGCTTGGCTCTAACGCCGCGGCAACCTGAGGCTCATAGCTTCGGAACGGAAGCTCTTTGAACATAAATGAAAGGATTACAGAAACGGTAAACGCGACCGCAACTGCCAACCCTGCGCGGATTCCCACCATTTTCCAATCATTTCCGAAAGCGATATAGGTTGAAAATAACACGATTGGATTGATAATCGGTCCGGTCAGCATAAATGCAATACCGGCATGAAGCGGCATGCCCTTATTGATTAGCCGGCGGGTGATCGGAACGATGCCGCATTCGCATGAAGGAAACAAAATACCGACACCGCAGCCGAAAATCGTGGCAAGGAACCGGTTTTTAGGCATAATGCGGGCTATCCAATTCTCCTTCACGAAGGTTTGGATGAGTCCGGAAATAAGTACGCCCACCAAAACAAATGGAATAGCTTCCATCACCATACTTATAAAGATCGTATTTAATTGATAGATTGTAGTCAACCCTGCTCATCTCCACAACGTATACTTGAATCAAATTCACTAACTACTAATATAGCTCGTAGAGCTTTAATAATAAAGAAACAAAAAAAGCCACGATTTACGTGGCTTTAGAAGCAAATCCTATCTTTTCCCGTTCTATCGGCTAGGAGCGCCGCATCCGGAGCGGCTTTATCATAACCGTTGATGTTTTGAATCCCGGCATTTTGCAATTGGGGTCCAGCTCCGGACTAGTAGCTTTGTTAACGTTCTGTATGCCTCCCCAGTGCATAGGTACAAATAAAGTGTCCTCCCGAATTTGGTCCGTAATTCGGCTGCGCACGTTAAAGCTGCCTCTTCTGGAGCTGACCTCTACCCATTCCCCATCCTCGATTTGATATTTCCTTGCTGTTCTCGGATGAATTTCGACATAGTTTTCCACGCTGCGTGCGGCTAATGACGGACTTCTGCGCGTCTGCACGCCGGTCAAATAGTGGGACAAAACTCGTCCGTTTGTCATGGTTAGCGGGAACTCCTCGTCAGGCGTCTCTTGCGGGAGCCTGCTTTGCACGGGATGGAATACCGCTTTTCCGTCGGAGTGTGCAAAGGAATCCTTGAACATATTCCCCAAACCTTCTTGCTCGGGTGACGGACAAGGCCAATAAACCCCTCCTTCCCGGCGCAGTCTGTCATACGTAATTCCATAATAATCAGCTAAGCCTCCGCGGCTCGCGACTCTAAGCTCCTCGAAAATCTGTTCGGATGATTGGAAAGAAAAATAGGATGATTTACCCAGCCTGTTTGCGAGTTCGCATAAAATGGCCCAATCATGCCAAGCTTCTCCAGGTGCGCTAAGAGTTGTTTCCCGCAGCAGCACGCGCCCTTCGAGATTAGTCAAGGTTCCATCGTTCTCCAGGTAAGCTGTCACGGGCAGTACTACATCAGCCATGCGGGCAGTCTCTGACAAAAACATATCCGCCACTACAAAGAAATCAACTTTAGACAGCCCTTCCTCCACTAAATTGGCGTTCGGGTTGGAAACGACGGGATTGGAGCCCATAACAAATAAGGAACGAATAGCGCGTTGATGCACGAGCTCCATCATTTCATACGCAGACACTCCTTTGCGGGGCAGCTGCTCGGGATCTATTCCCCATACTTTTGCTACATAGGCCCGGTCGACGTCGCTCTCAATCGAACGGTAGCCTGGCAATTGATCGCTCTTCTGGCCATGCTCCCTGCCGCCTTGTCCGTTTCCTTGACCGGTGACTGCGCCGTAACCGCAGCCTGGCTTGCCGATTTTCCCCGTAGCAAGCACCATATTCAAAAAGTTCCGCACCGCTACATGACCATCCGTCTGCTGCTCGACACCTCTAGCAGTAAAGATGATGCCGGTCGGAGCCTTCCCATAAGCAGCGGCAGCCTTCCGGATGTTTGCTTCATCAATGCCGGTGAGCTCAGCCACTTCCTGCAGACTGACCTCAGACAAATGCCGTTTCAGCTCATCATAGCCGTTCGTCCTGGCCGTAATAAACTTCTCGTCAATCATATCCTCTTCCAGAAGCACTTTTAGCATTCCGTTTGCTAAAGCGGCGTCCGTTCCCGGTTTAATTTGAAGATGAATGTCAGCGATTGACGCAGTTGCCGTTACCCTTGGATCAATGACGATGATCGTTGCTCCGTTTTCTTTGGCCTTCGTAAAATATGGCATCAACGTCGGCTGGCATTCCGCAATATTCGTTCCGGCCAGCACGATGCAGCGTGCAAGAGGAATATCCGACAACCGACAGGTCAGTCCCCTGTCGACGCCGAATGTTTTTGCTCCCGCTGAAGCGGCTGCCGACATGCAAAAGCGTCCGTTATAATCGATATATTTCGTGCCCAGCGCAACTCGCGCGAACTTACCGAGTAAATAGGCAGTCTCGTTGGTTAGTGATCCTCCGCCGTATAGGCCAATCGCGTCGGGACCATGCTCCTCGCTTATAGAGATGAACCGGTCTCTAATCGTATTTAGAGCCTCTTCCCAAGAAACCGGTACAAACTCGCCGTTCCGCTTGACTAACGGATGCAGGAGCCGGTCTGCACTCACCGCATGCTGGAACGCATTCATTCCTTTGACACACAAGCGACCTTCCGATGCGGCGTTTGGAACGCCTTCGACTGTGTATGAATAGCGCCGTGCGCCCGGAACGGGCATCGCCTTTGTGATTTGCATTTTGCACTGCACACTGCAGAAGGGGCACTGCGTCTCCATAACAAAGCCCGAATCCTTGCTTACCGGATCATTTAACAATTGCCGCATATGCCTTCACCGAGCCTTTCGTCATTTTTAATAGGCATACCCGCATCGCCTGCTCTCTCTACTAATTCCTGACGGAAATCCAGATCGAACAGCATTTCTCTTATTTCGACGATACCTTCCCGTTCTATCCATTTCCAAACTGATTCCCCGTAGTATGACCTTTCCCGATAAAGCTGCAGGCACGAAACGGCAAGCTCCCCAGCCTGCTCATCGGTCTCTGCTATCCCTATGAGCTGCCCTTGCTTGACCGGGTGCTCAGCATGGCCGCCTGCAAAGATCTCCCATCCGGCTGGAGCGCCCGTTATGCCTATGTCATGAACGAGCACGCCTGCCGGGCTGTTCATTCCTGACGTTATAGCTGCTTTCACCGGATAAGGCAAAGATAAAGGTTCCCAAACTTTGCGCAGTTTCTCCCCTAGGTAACGGGAATTGAATTCTTCATCTTTATCTTCAGATGTCTTTATTCCAACAGACAGGCTGTTATATTTCTCGTCCTTGACGAATGAAACCTCTTGAATGGATAGTCTAGGATGAAATAGCTCAAGATAATAACGGATAGACGACTGACAGATCTCGCAACCCAAAGGCTTTTTCCAACCTAGGAACAGCATGGCTTCATGTATATCGGAAAACTCTTTTTGAGCAATCGACGCCTTAAGCATCTCGTGATTTAGCTCGGTACAGCCGCAGACAGGCGGCGCAGCGGAAGATAATCCTTCTTTCCCGTTACGGAGGGCATATCGCACAACAGCTTCCATCATTGGACGACAACCGCCGCAAGAGCTTGATGCCTTCGTGCAGTCACGTACCTGTTCAGGGGTCTGCAGGCCATCCTCTATAACAGCTCGCATGATGGCCCCCTTGCTGACAGCATTGCATGCGCATACCGTTTCACGGTCAGGCATGTCTGCTGCTGCTGCATCAAGTCCCCCGCCGCCGCTATTTCCTGCAGGCGTAGAAAGCGCTGATACCGGAGCTTTTCTCTTGACTAGACTTAGCAATGAGGTGCCTTCAACTGTATCACCGAATAAAATGGCACCGCGTATAGTGCCGCCTTTCATTGTCACTTTTTTGTAAGTTCCCCGTACGCCGTCGTACATTTGCAAAGCCGTGTCGGCTTCGCCTTCACGAATATCTCCTACCGAGAAGACTTCCACGCCGGATACTTTAAGCTGGGCATATGGAACAGATCCCGTATACGGGTCCGTATCCTGACCGCATAGGACACGAGCCAACACCTTACCTTGCTCATACAAGGGAGCTACAAGACCATAGGCGGTTCCCCGATGCTCCGCGCATTCGCCGACCGCGTAGACATGTGGAATACTCGTTCTCATAAAATCGTCTACAATTATGGCTCTATTGGTTTCTATGCCGCAGGTTTTTGCAAGCTGAATGTTCGGCCGGATGCCTACCGAGATAACGATCAAATCCGCTTCAAGAGTACTCCCGCCAGTAAAACGGACGCCTTTGGCTCTATTTAATCCGATAATGCTTTCCGTTTCTTTATTTAACCAAAAGCGCATGCCCTGCTGTTCCAATTCCGCTCTTAACAGGTCAGCAGACATGCGGTCCAGCTGCCGGTTCATTAAATAGGGCGCATTATGAATTACATCCGTTTCCATGCCGAGGTTAAGTAAGCCCCTCGCCGCTTCAAGACCAAGCAAGCCCCCGCCTATGACTATTGCTTTGCGATATTTTTTGGCATAGTCCATCATCGTGTTACAGTCATCTATATTTCGAAACGATATAACTCCAGGCTTGCGAACGCCTGCTATAGGCGGAATAAATGCAGATGAACCTGTTGCTATAATAAGGGAATCGTAAGCTGTCCGAATACCGGATGCCGTTTCAACCTCTTGTGTTTCAGCATGAATGCGTACGACCGTCTCTCCCGTATAGAGACGTATTCCCTTTTCCTCATACCAAGACCAATCATTTAGTACTATATCATTAATCGAGGAGTCGCCCTGAAGAACCTTAGACAACAAAATCCGGTTATAATTCGGATGAACCTCGTTTCCAAAAACCGTAATATGAAACTGCTGCGGATCAAGCTTGTAAATTTCCTCTACACATTTGATACCAGCCATTCCATTTCCGATTACAACCAGCTTTTTTCTCTTCATATGATGTCCACATCCACTCACGCGATTTACTATACAGAAAGATTAACCCAGCGAACCTCTTGCCCAATTGAAGCTCCCGAGCCTCCAGGAGGTATAAGTACAAGCGCATTCGCGCTGGCGAAAGCCGCCACATTGCCGGATTTGTCATTACCCAGCAGATCCACCATCCACTCTTTCTCGGCACGATAGACGAAAGCCCGTGCATACCTGGGGTATGGACTTGGCTTTTTAATGGATTCGGTTAATCGACCCTCCATCCATTCGGACCGATAATCGCTCCTTCCTGTCATCTTCAGAACGACTGGCCGCAGAAGCAGCTCTAATCCGGTAAAACAAGCAGAAGGATTGCCGGACAAACAGACAAGCAGCTTGGAATTAATTTGAAAACCCGAGGTTGGCGTACCAGGCCTCATAGCGACCTTTGTAAATAAGGGCTCGGCGCCTGCATGCTCTGCAGCCACCTTGACATAATCGTAATCTCCCACGGAGACGCCGCCCGTGGTAACAACAAGATCAGCGCTATCAAGTGCGGAACTAATTGCTGCTTCAATCTTTTCCATACAATCCGAAACCGGTGCATAGCGAATCACAGTTGCGCCTAATTCCCTTAAACGCGATCCGACCATAAAGCTGTTAGCATCATAAATCCGGCCTGATTCCAGCCCGTGCCCAGGCAAGGTCAATTCGTCGCCAATGGGAATTACCGCAATGGTTGGTTTCCTATATACAGCTACCTCCGTTTGTCCAAAAGAAGCCAGTACCGCGATTTCCTTCGCTTTAATCGTCGTCCCTCTGAACAGCAATTGAATTCCCATCGGAACGTCCTCGCCTTTTTCTGCGATATGCTGGCCATGCGGATAAGGACGGTCGATTTGAATGACTGGAAAAGCGTTACTATCCTTATGTTGCTTGACAGTTTCCTGCATGATAACCGTATCATAGCCTTTTGGGACAGGTGCTCCCGTAAATATGCGTATGGCGCTTGATTGGCTAATCGCTGAATCATACGAACGCTCCGACTGTCCGGAACGAATCTCATCCGATACTTGCAGTTGAACCGGTTGTTCTTGACAAGCATTTAAAGCGACAGCCGAACGTATCGCATAACCGTCCATCGCCGCGCGTCTAAATGGAGGCAAGGAGAAAGGACTTTCAAAATCACATGCAAGCACCCTTGAATCGGCTTCCTCTAAAGGCACCATTTCAGATAAAGGTTCCTGCAAATGCGATATCATCTTTAAAACAGCTATTGAAACAGAAGCCGATAAAGGGTGATGAGCGGTTACGATCGACATGGCTTCCCTCCTCGGATGATATGAAAGAGAAAAATAAGCATAAAAAGCCCTCTCCTGCTTTCGCGGAAAAGGCATCGTTGCCGTAAAAGCTAGCACGCCACTGTGCAGCAAATCATGAATAATAAAGAATAATTTAAGATTAGAGCATTTATTTTTATATGTCAATATATATGACACGAAAATTGAAAACAATAAAGTAAGTGTTAGATATATTGACGTTGATGTGACTCAAATCAATCTTTCTCCTGCCAGCCTTCTAATATCATTGCTTTCTAAGACGGATTGGCCATTACCTGAATTTACAGAATGAATCATAGCTAGTCCTAGCTCCCGCAAAGAAATGGTGTAATTGGGAATAAGACGTTTTAAAACAGGGTAAAGCCAGCTAAATGCATAATAATAGTTATGAGTGTTCTTTAGTCCCTTTATCGGATGTATATAGCCT
Source organism: Paenibacillus prosopidis (assembly GCF_003337375.1). GTDB lineage: Bacteria > Bacillota > Bacilli > Paenibacillales > Paenibacillaceae > Pristimantibacillus > Pristimantibacillus prosopidis. The sequence goes on along the minus strand of NZ_QPJD01000017.1, from coordinate 47,802 downwards.
GGGCGAAACATATACGCTCTTTTGAATGGAAGCTTTAATAAATGGTTTTCCGTCATCCCTTTAATTCTAGCCCACATGCTTCTTCCCTGTTCCGTACTATCCGTCCCGATTCCCGATACATAACAGAAGACCATGCCGGGATTCAAGCTGGCAAGCATACCAGCCATGTATAAGGTCAGGTCATACGTCAACCTCTTATACTTCTTCTCCGTCATACCAGCCGAAGATACACCTAAGCAAAAAAAGCAGGCGTTGTAATTTACTAATTGTGCTTCAATAGATGATAGATCAAAAAAATTACTGTGCAAGATCTCGGTTAGCTTGGGATGTGATACTCCGCACGGATTCCGGTTGATAACCAAAACCTGCTCTACATCAGGATGATTAAGACATTCTTGCAATACACCCTCTCCAACCATTCCCGTAGCACCTGTAACGATTGCTCTAATTTTCGTTTTTGTTTGATTAGACTGTGGCTGCACAAGAGTACCTCCTTTCCTAATTTCTACTTTCGCTTATTTCAAGGGCAACTCAATTTTTTCCAAATAGTCTTTTATATATAAGCGTTTAGGGTTTTTTAGAAACCTTGCCATCCCTTCCGTCCAGCGGTCATTTCGTTTACCGTTCGTTCGACTGGCATAATAGGTTGAAATTTCAGCGTTATACTGCTCTAATTGATCGATGAATTGATCAGTGTCCTGATTGTACTCGTCTTCATGGTATATATTCATTTGCGGTAACCGTGGTTTTTTATCGGAATGATCTGCGGGGTATCCAACACACAAACCAAATAAAGGAACAACTCGGCTTGGTGTTTTGAGCAATTCGGATACCAGTTCCAAATGATTGCGGATTCCACCGATATAACAGACGCCTAATCCCATTGATTCGGCAGCCATGACAGCATTTTGGGCAGCTAGCGTTGCATCAATGACACCAACCATAAACATCTCTGTTGAAGTCAATGTTTCTTTTGCATCCTCACCTGACAAACCTTCCATCCGGCCTGCAAGCTCAAGACGATGCAGATCCAGACAAAATACGAAAAAATGGCCGTTTTTGCTGACATAAGCTTGATTGCCAGCCAGCTCGGCGAGCTTTTCCTTTTTCGAGGGATCTTTTATTCCGATAATCGAATAAGCTTGTACAAAGCTGGATGTTGCAGCAGCTTGAGCGCTTTGCACAATCACACTAATCTGTTCTTCCGTAAGCGGCTTATCCTCGAAAGAACGAATAGAACGATGATTTAATATCGTTTGAATCATTTCATTCATTTCTGTCCACATCCTATTCCCGTCATATAGGCTTTCGTAAAGTTTTATGCAAGAAAAACCGTATTGAGTTTTTATTGGCTGGACTTCATGTAACGTTTCAATGCCCAAAGTGCAATAGCCGCATCCCTGTATCATTCAAGATTGTCATTAACCATCAGAAATATTTTCCCAAACTCTTTCAATATCTTTTAATTGATCTTGAACAAAGATCAGCTTATATATATCCGGTTTTGAGGTACTATTCCAAAAATGATATCCGTAGTTCTTGTTGTAATAGTTCATTATAATCGTCATGATATTTCCATGTGTCCCAATCACAATAGTTTTGCCATAATAATCATTAAGTAATTTATGTATGACCGGTATTGCTCTTTCTTGAGCTTTCCTCGTTGTTTCCCCGCCTTCTAGAGCAAAATCAATATCAGAGAAAGACTTCTCTATAGCTTCTAACAAATGATCCCAAGAAGCTTTATAATCTAATCCTTTAATTGGTCTTTCTATCAGTTCTTCGTATACATCTATTGTTAAATTCTTAAATTCAGCTAAATACTGTACCGTTTGTATCGCTCTAGTGTATGGGCTGGAAACAATACAATCGACTTTAACATCAGCTAATATGTCAGCCACTTCTTTTGCATCGGCTAATCCCTTTTGGGATAGCCCTCTTGTTCTTTCTTCTCCGAATACAAATGGCGACTCCGCATGTCTAACCATATAAACTGTCGTGTTCATTGAATAGCACCTCGATTTCAATGAGATAGTTTTAATACTTCATTAAATAAACTCTTTATTTCCATCCGTTCTTAAGTAACTTAGAATTGCTGGGTTGATCCTATTGTGATATGATTAATGTAACAAAGACCAAGTGCTGTGAACACTTGGCCTGTACAATTGGCTTGGATGGGATTCCCTTCTGAGTTCTCAAAAGACAAAAGCCCACCTTCGGCGGTCAACCTTGGGGTGGGTTTTTACTTTCTCTTGTTGTTAATACTGATGTATGTTAAAAGAGCAAGAATAAACATGCCGAAAAGGAACATGATTGTAATAGCATCTTTTACTTCCATGGCTTCACCTCCTTTTGAAGGGAAACCACGCCCACCCAAGATTCAATTGTAATTTAATTCTAACCTAATACCTTCGGTACGCACAAGTGTTCTATTGGTTATTGCGGAACCTTCACTAAATTGATTCTCTTCATCTCCTTGAGACTTTGAAACCTCCCGATACTTTCATCATCCAATGAATTGCGACATCTCCTCGTTAATCGTATCACGCTGCTCCCAGAACAATCCGTGTCCGCTGCTTTCAAGCCACACAAGCTTGGAGTTTGGAATCCCTTCATTAATCGCCACAGCAAGCTGAGGAAGAACGATTTGGTCATGAATACCTTGAAAAATTAATGTAGGAACCCGAATCTTACCCAGATCAGCGAACAGCGACTCGTCTCTAAGCGATTCGAGAACAGCTGCAGTGGAATAACCTGCCGCCTGTAATCCTAATTGAAAGAACCAATCAGAAAAAGGTTCTGTCACATTTTGAAAGAAAAACATATCTCCAAACTCCTGCAGCATTTTAGGCCGGTTATTATAAGTATCCTCGATGAGCTTGCTTATCGCTTCTTTAGGCAAACCATAAGGGAAGCTTGGACGCTGAGTAAAGCTGGGTGCGGCGGCAGCCATTAACACAAGCTTCGATACGCCATGCCCGTTGTGACGTGCCATATACCGGATGGAAATCGCTCCGCCAACAGAGTGTCCTGCCAATGTGAAATTTTTTAAATTAAGCGCATCAATCACAGCGCGTACATCATCCGAAAGCCGATCGTAAGAGTAATCATGCAGCGGCTTATCTGAATTGCCGAATCCTCTAAGATCAATACCAATGCAACGATAGCCCATTGCTGGAAGCACATCGAACTGATATTCAAACAGCTTGTGGTTGGCAGGCCAACCGTGTATAAATAGTATGGTCTTCTCGCTTCCCGGGTTTACATCCTCTACGTATATATTCACGTGTGACTCCACAGCAACAAAATATCCCACACTCATTCCTCCAATAAATAACGTTTCGTTAGCATTAAGATACTCATTAGAGCATGAATAGGTGAATACCTATAAATCTGAAAGCTTAAAGTCTTCCTAAATATAAAACCGGCAAGGATACGCCATCTTCCGCGATTCCGTTCGAATCACCGCCAGTGATGTCGTTAATTATTTCGATCCTCAAACAATTTCTGACAAACATTACAACTCGTATCTGTTAATATTTTTACTATGTTGTCCCATCATTGAACAGGAGCGCTGATAAATGAAAACGATATCAAACGAAGTCTTTACTAATGAAACTATTACATTCGACGGGTTTAGTTTTATTGGGTGTACGTTTAAGAATTGTGTCATTCTTATTACCACTTTAGATTTTAACTTCGAAAGATGTTCGTTCTTTGAATCGATACTGCATGTCAATCCAAAGCTGCCTATTTTCGAAATCTCGCATCGCCTCTCGCAATCCTCGTATGATTCGGATACCAATTGTTATCGAAATGATTATCAATACCCTAGAACGGCAGTAAATCTTCCTACGGCAACGCTTAGATAAATCCAAATGTTCCTCCTTACATTAGTATTATTTGCTTCAAGGCACTCATAGCCTTAAGTAAAAACAATAAGGAGGAATGAAAAATTGCCGGTTTTCTTGTATCAGCTTGCATTGGTTATCATTGCAGTAAGGTCCGTTTACGTGATCGTACAGATTGATTTAAAACGGAAAGATTGGATGAACACGCTTTATCATGCCGCTATCGCATTCGTCTGTGTGTATTTTTTATTTTAAACGCTTCAGAAATAGATTTGCCTATGGTATGCTGCTCTAAAAAAATAACCCCGACCACATCGGACGGGGTTATTTTTCGACTCTATGAACATTAAATTTATTCCAAGAATCCGATTGGCCAGACCCTCATATATTCCATGAGCAGTGCGGTCGACATGTTATTACATAATACTACAGTCTACATTCGACAAATAACTCCTCTATCCCTCAAAAATCCAGGCAAAATACAGAAAAAACGAGCAGACTTGCAGTCTGCTCGTTCACCTCGTTATTAGATCACATCCGTCAGCTGTGTGCGGCTGTGGCTGTCCAGCGACTGCCAATCCGCGATTTCGCACCTTTTGCCATTAATGTCTGTCAGGATGATCCGGTTTCCGCTCGGGAACTGCATATGTTCATGCAGATTCCGCATGGCCATGCGTGTTGGGCCTAAATTCGTCTGAAGCTCCCATAGCCATAAATCTGATTTCTGCTTCACACTGCCAACCTTCGTAACCCGCGGCAGGAAATAACGGAACTGAAGCTCCCTCTCTATTTCCCTCAAGCTCTCTTCATCCAGCTGGGCAATATCGCGAATAATCCCAAGCTCATCGCCCTTTGCGTCCCGGATCGAAATATATTGCGTTGTGTACAAGAAAGGAAAAGCGCGGAATACAACAAGCTCCTCATAGGGCTTTCCATTAATCACACCTTGGAACACTCCGCCTTGACCGCGGCTGAACATAACACGTTCCGGCTCAAGCATATGAATGTCGTATGTGTCATTCATCAGCCTTCAACCCCCTTGATCTTGGAGAGCTCCTGCTGCGCTTCAACCAGCTTATGATAGGCGCCTTCTTTAGCGAGAAGCTCTTCATGCGTACCGACTTCGACTATTTTACCGCGCTCCAATACGACAAGCCGATCCGCGTTGCGAAGTGTAGACAGCCTATGCGCAATTGCAAAAGTAGTACGGCCTTTCACCAACCGCGTTATCGCTTCTTGGATTTGCCGTTCGGTTTCCGTATCCACGGATGCGGTCGCTTCATCCAAAATAAGAATGCGCGGATCGTGAATGATTGCGCGGGCAATCGACACCCGCTGCTTTTCTCCGCCGGACAACCGGTGTCCCCGTTCACCTACTCTTGTGTCATAGCCGTCAGGAAGCCTTACAATAAAATCATGAGCGTTAGCGATTTTAGCCGCCCGCATAATATCTTCCGGTGTCGCATCAGGTTTAGAGTAGGCGATATTTTCGGCGATCGTGCCGTCGAACAGAAAAGTCTCCTGCAGCACAACCCCAATTTGCTTGCGCAAGTCGGATTGGCTGATGCGCCGCAGGTCAACTCCATCTATGCTGATAGAGCCTTCATCCGTATCATAAAAGCGGCAAATCATATTAATGAATGTCGATTTACCTGCACCGGAATGGCCGACAAGCCCAATCATTTCCCCGGCCTTTACCTGCAGGTTGATGTCCTTAATAACCGGATGATGCTTCTCGTACCCGTATGTGACCTTATCAAACCTTACATGACCTTCAATAACACCGATTGGAACCGGGTCACGTACATCTGGAACCTCCGATGGGGTATCCATAATTTCAAATACGCGATCAGCAGCAGACAAGGCATTGCTCGCCCAGTTAATCATTTGGCTAACCCATTGCAGCGGACCAAAGAGCATCGTCAGATAAGCGATCAGCGCCATTAGCGTTCCAAGCTGAAGCTCCTCCCGAAGCACGGATTGACCGCCGAAATACCAAATAAGGAGCGTACCTAGTCCGGCAATAAAGGAGAATAGAGGGAACATGCCCTGCCAAAGCCCTTCGATTCGAATGTTATGACGGACAACCTCGCGATTAGCTTCCGCATACCGTGACATTTCCGTTGCTTCCTGACCGAATGCCTTGACGACGCGAACGCCTTGTAGGGAGTCCCCGACGAGCACATTCAAACGGAAGATCGACCGCCACTGCTGATACCAACGGCGGCCTATCTTGGGCCACAGCTTCATGGATACCACCACCATGAACGGCATAGGCAGCAGCGCGAATAAGGTCAGCTTCCAATCGAGCCCAAACATAATAATAAATATGGCGATAACACGAAGCGACTCTCCGCTTACCCATATAACCCCGTCGGTCATAAACTGCCGCATCGCTTCTGAATCGCTGTTGACCCGGCCAATAAATTGCGACGTTTGGCGCCTGTCAAAAAAAGCGAGCGACAGCCGCATCAGCGAGCTGTAAATATCTTTACGCAAATCACCCATTAATTTTGATCCGACCCAAACGCCGATTAGTCCGCGTACCGTTTGCATCACTGACATCACTAAAGCTGTAGCACCAAGTCCAATGACAACCATAAGCAGCGTGGAACCCATGTTTTTCGGCTGAAGGACATCGTCGATCATAACCTTAGTCAAGTAAGGGGGGATAAGCTCCACCAGCGTCGTAAATATGAGCAGGAACCCGGCCGCAATCATTTGCAGCTTATAAGGTTTGGCATACTTCAGCATGCGCGCGATAACTTTACCGTTGTTTTTGCAAATCGGGCATACCTGCGAACCTTCAGAAAGCGGATTTTCGCAAGTTGGACAGTAGCGCGGAAATTCTTTCTCCGAAGCCATGGGGCGCTCTTCGTCTTTGGCGATCGCAGTTAACAATTTGGCGGCAAACCCGAACACCGAGGATAGCGCGGCCGTATATCGAGCTACGACTACCGGTCCTTTCTTTGTATCTACCAGCAGCGTTCCGCCGCCAACGCCGTTTACGGCTCTTGCTTCCTTCAAATCCTCGACCTTGAGATTAAAATATTGTAAACCATCCGTCTCCCAAAGCAATATTTCCCGCTCCGTGAAAGTGATCCACTGCTCACCGAAATGACCGTTATTTCGCAGATCCGTTTTCGCGCTGAACAGTGGCTCGTCGGACATCTGAGCCCGAATTTTGTCCGGGAGTTTTTCCAGAATAGACATTTTGCTCCCCCATCAATAATAAAGGTTTAGCGTGCTTTAACGATAATCTTGCGAATACTTTCCCCGGACAAATGATACTTTCGCTCCAGATCGGCAACGGACCATCCGTTTGTATAGTAGAGACAAATCTCCTTGTTTCGTTCCGCCAGCAGCTTCCGTGTTCCGCTGACCTCGCCCCAAAGCGCCCGTTTTTCAGTCGGCTTGGGAATATAAATTAAATCACCCTGAATGTAGTTTTGAAGCTCCTTCAATAAACTAGGGGGAAGCACATCTCTTCCATTTTTGTAGTTCACGATAAACGTCCTCCTCGAACAGGCTTAACTTTGTGTGGCTGGTAGTAACAGTTGCATTCATCATCTTTCCTGCCTCCCTTCGAAATTTGTACAACCCATTTTGAACCCAAAAAACAAAAAAACCGTGGATGCTATATCCTCCACAGGAATCCCCTCGTATTGCAAATTATGGTAAATTCTTCACCACAAGCTTGACGTATCATACCTTTAAGCATAATAGGCCGGATTTGAAATATTCCTGGAATTGAGGATATTCAGTTAAAGTTTAACCACCTTAATTATGTTCAACATTTTTGTCTCCCCCTTTCGGCATTTATATGAAGTCACTATTAAAGTATAAAGAAAGCCCTTTCAGTTGACAAGAAATAATTAACAATATTGCCAGTAAAAATGTTTGTATAAATAAATAGGAGGAGGCCTCGCGGCCTCCCACTTATTAATGGTCTCCGATTAAACGGAGATCACCTCAAAGTTTGTAATCAAATCGATCATCTCCTTTCATTTAGCATTCGTCGGCCCGACAACAACAGTATACTTCCATTATATAGGTGAACGAAAGCTAAAGAACATCTATAAAAGAACTTTACCATTATTGCCCGCTTTAACAACTCGTCTAGCCATCGATTATGCGGCCATCAGCGTATTAAATTGTCCTCTACTATTCGAACCGGAGTGACGTAATGTAATGGAATGCCGGAGCAGTCTGTTTTGGACCATGCTTACCGCTGCTGCCGCCTCCACGATATCCAATTGCGCGAGTTCAACTAACCGTGCAATATCCTCCATTTGATACGCAATGGCAAACGCTCTTAGATAAGCTTTCAAGCCTTCCTCTTCAGGTAACCGAAGACTTCCTGATTCAAGCTCCTTCTTGACGGCATCCAGCGATTCGCGTGCACGATGAAGCGCTGCCTTGATTGCTCCGGCAGTCGTTCCAAGCATCTCAGCCGTTTCCGCATTCGAATAACCGAAAACATCCCGCAGTAGAAATACAGTACGCTGCAGCGGTGACAAGTGCTTGATCAAAGCATGAAGAGCTTCCTCAATTTCGAGTGTGCCTTGATTCGAAGAAAACTCTTTTGGTTTTTCCTGCTTAACAATCCGAGTCCAAATGTTTTTTCTTCGTGATTGGTCAATCCATGTATTTTTTGCAATTCGAAGCAGCAGCGCTTCGGGATTGTTATGCTGTGTCCCGTAAATTGTATTTAATCCCTTTAGCAACGTGTCTTGAGCCAAATCCTCAGCGTCCCAAGTCGATTTTGTAAGAGATAAGCAGTACCGCTGCACCACAGATTGTAATTGCTCGATCCTTTTATCTTCCGTTTTTGTCCCATTGCTATTTAGAGTATCAGCTAAAACCATTTACGTCCTCCTTTGCTCTTCCCGTATTCCGAAATGTAAAGGGAGCTATCCTTACTCAAGTAAACGAACGAAGCTTTTAAAAGGATACGCACGAATAGCCAAAATTAAATAAATTTTCTTTTTTTTCATTATAGTCTCAGCCCCGTATCTTTTGAAACTCTTATTTCGTTTACAGGGGGAAAGCGAAGAAAGAAAATCGGGAGGTTAAAATGTTGAGTAATTATGTTCCTTATGTAGTTGAGCAATCGAGCCGTGGCGAAAGATCCTATGATATTTATTCCCGGCTGCTGAGAGATCGGATCGTCTTTCTGGGCGCGGCAATAGACGATAATGTGGCCAACAGCATCATCGCTCAATTGTTGTTTCTTGCGGCGGAAGACCCGGATAAAGAAATTTCAATGTACATCAACAGTCCGGGCGGCTCCACTTCCGCGGGATTTGCCATTTTCGATACGATGCAATTCGTAAAGCCCCCAGTGCATACGATTTGTACAGGTTTTGCAGCATCCTTCGCTGCCATTCTCCTTCTTGCCGGGGCTAAAGGCCATCGTTCAGCACTGCCGAATAGCGAGATTATGATCCATCAGCCTCACGGCGGCGCACAGGGCCAAGCCAGTGACATTGCTATAAGTGCCAATCGTATCTTGAACATTCGGTCAAAACTAAACGAAATTGCTTCCGAACGTACCGGGCAGCCGATCGAAAAGATCGAGAAGGATATGGACCGCGACTATTTCATGTCCGCTCAAGAGGCGCTCAAATATGGGATCATCGATAAGGTTATTACGTCTTTGTAGAATCGGTTAGAAAATATTTTATAAATATATCCATAAAAATGACCACAATCATCCCATGATTATGGTCATTTTTATGGACAGCAGAGTACCATTAGGCTAGGGGATATTTAAAGCAGTAACAGCATTGTTTAGATCAATCTTGGCTTGCTCCCGAATATCATGCGGATGGTAAAAGCCGTTCTGCACCATGTATGCCGTAATTTGTTCATGGGCGGTAATCGCTTCATCCAAGTGTTTCCTCAGCACAGCCTTTATTTCTGGAGTTGCGGTTTCGGTGAGTGCGATCGCATAGTTTTGAATGCCAGTCTTCGCAGAGAGAAGCATATCAGTAGCTATAACCTGATCGGTCATTGAATCCGTGCCGGTGAAATATTTTACGATGGAATTCATTCTGCTTGCCTCCTACTCAACCGTGTTTGATAATAAATCTTTTAATTCCTTAACCTGTCTGGCCGTTATTTGCGCATCAAAATCCAAGATGCTTTGCAAATTCGGATCGGTAACCAGGTTCTGCATCATTTTTGTTTTGGTCAAGCATGCCGTCTTGAATACAGTAATCTCATGCAGCTCAAGTGTTTCATGCAAAGCGTATTTGTTTGTCAATATGGGTCAACTCCGTCTAAGGTTTAAGTACTACTTTAATGCAATTCTCGGTTTTGGTATCGAATATTTCATAGCCTTTTTTCGCTTCGGATAACGGCAGTACATGAGTAACCACATCTCCGGGATCCACTTTGCCTTTAGAGATCAGATTGTACATGAGAGGCATTAAGTGAATTACGGGAGCTTGCCCAGACCTTATATTTACATTTCTTTGAAAAATGTCCCCTAAAGGAAACGCGTTATATCTTGCTCCGTATGCGCCTGTAATTTGGATGGTCCCGCCTTTGCGAACGGCTTGAGTTGCAATTACGAGTGCGCCCAATGCTCCGCCTTGAAGCTTAATGCCCGATGCAAGAAACTCCATTGGAGTCATCTTTCCGCTCATGCCAACGCAATCAAGGACAACGTCAGCCCCGCCCCCGGTCATTTCTTTTAAATAGCTTCCGACATCTTCCATTTGCTCAAAATTGACCGTTTCGACCTTGTTCGTCCGCTTCGCATGTTCCAAACGGTAATCGATGTAATCCACCGCAATTACTCTCTTGGCCCCTTTCAGCCAACAAAATTTTTGCGCGAGTAAACCAACCGGACCGCAGCCTAATACAATTACCGTATCGCCAGGTTTCACACCTGCGTTATCGACGGTCCAATAAGCTGTTGTCATAGCATCGGCGATCGTTACCAGCTTTTCGTCTTCTACTTCTGAATTTTCCGGAATTTTGAATGAAGTGAAATTGGCATAAGGGACGCGTAAATATTCAGCTTGGCCGCCAGCGTATCCGCCTGTCGTTTCGGAGTAGCCAAAGTAAGCTCCTATCTCGCCATTCGGATTGGAGTTGTCGCATTGGCTTTCCAGCTGATGCTTGCAATAGAAGCATTCGCCGCAGCTTATGTTAAAGGGAATAACGACCCGATCCCCTTTTTTCAGCTTGGATACGCCCTTTCCTACTTCCTCGACTATTCCCATCGGTTCGTGGCCAATGATGTAACCGGCAGGCAGGTTGGGAATCATCCCATGAATGAGATGCAAATCCGAGCCGCAGATAGCCGTCGATGTCAGCTTGACGATCATATCGTCGGCCTTCTGTATTTCCGGTGCTTTTACCTCGGTAACCTGCACATTTTTAATGCCTTGATAGGTAACTGCTTTCATGCTGGGCGTTCCTCCATTAACTAATAGTCTGGCGTCGCGAAAGTTCCTAAACGGCTCGTATCTTTAGGAAACAATTGCATCTCGGCAATTTGTACGGTCGTTTTGGCGGATTTGAGATCCAATTGAAACTGCTCGTCCAATTGATAAGGATGAAACCATTTCTTTGCGATCATCATTTGCGTTAGTTCTTCATGAAGCGCGAGTCCTTCTTCCAATTGGCGGCGCAGCACGGTTCTCACCTCTGGAGTTGCTGTTTCCGACAACGCTATCGCACAGGTTCTTACGCCGGTTTTGATGGCGAGAAGGAAATCAAGGGCGAAGAAGGCATTAGCTTGATCCGGCATACCTTCCGCGTTAATCGGATCCAAATAATCATTATTCATTCTTTTTTCACCTCTGCTTAATGGATGGGTGCCTTCTTGTAGAGATTTTGCAGATCTGCTATCGCCTTAATGGATTGCTCGACGTCTTTCTGCATCAAAGCTTTAAGATCTTGATCGAATACAAGCCCCTGCATTAATTTCGATTTTGCCAAGCATACCGTTTTTAAATTCAGCATCTCATGAATTTCCAACGATTCATGCGGTGCCAATCTATGGTTGGACATGTTAATCACCTCGCTGTTAATAGGCTTTTGTGAATCCAAACAGCCGCTTGGCTGCCATCCCCCATGGCAATCGTCACCATCTCGGAATGAGCGGTAACATCACCGGCTGCCCATACATGCTGAACACTTGTCTTTTTTGTGCGCGGATCAACAATAATATGTCTATTATCCATCAGTTCGATCCCGAGCTGCATGGCAACGGCGGAACGCACTTCATTACCTCCGAATGCTACAAAACAACGATCACAAGTAATGCTGGCTCCGTCACTCAATATAACACCTTTGAATTGTGATTGCTCTGCAAGCACTGAACGTATCGACTCTTCCTTATAGACAATCCCATGAGCTTCAAGGCGCATACGAACCTGATCGTCTATAGCCGCTAATTCATGGTTCACATAAACGAGATCCGACGTCCAATGCGTGAGAGTAAGCGCCATCTCCGCACCGGCATTGCCGGATCCCATTACCAGTGTCTTCTTATCCGTTACCTCGTAACCGTCGCAGTCCGGACAAACATAGACGCTTATCCCCATGCAGGGAAGGAGCTCGGGGAAATCCGGCAGTCGATCCTTGACTCCCGTTGCTAGAAGCAATCTCTTTCCCCGAATTTGCACATCACCTTCTGTGTTCAACAGAAATCCTTCAGAGTCATTGTTGGCACTAACAACTGTCGCGTGTATAAAACGAACTCCCAGGCGCTCTGCTTGGTTTCTCCCGGCAGCGCGCAGCTCAGTCCCGCTTATACCGTCCGGCCAACCGATCAGGTTATGGTAGCTTCTGCACAGATTGGAACGTCCGTCTGCGGAATCTACAACAGCTACCTTATAACGATATCTTCCCAATTGGATGGCAGCCTGTAATCCAGCTATGCCGCCACCTACAATTACACAGTCATAACGCATCTAACACCCTCCGCTTAGCCGGTTGGTCACATTCATACATAATGAATACTTATTATCTTTGAAACCATTTCAAGTTATACCATAAGAATCAATAAACTTCCGGGAAGTCACGGGAAGCCCTCCCGCCCCCTGCACCGATCGCCAATCTAAATAGCTCGTTAAATAAACAATAAACAAATAAGCCAGCCGCTCTTCCTAGAAGAGCCGGCTGGCTTTATGGAAACATCGATATAGGACTAACTATTGCCGTACGCTGAGTCTTCTCCATTTCTTAAGCTCTGGAAGCGCGATTCCAAGCAGCACGATTGTAACTCCCGCCCACTGAAGCATGCTTACATGCTCATTTAGAACAAAAGCTGAAAGCAGCACGGCAACGGGAAGCTCGGACGCGCCAAGAATTCCTGCCATTCCCTCACCTATATGCGGTACGCCGATAGCAAAAAGAACGGGTGGAATAAACGCACCAAACATGCCTAGCAAGAAGCCGAACAAAAGCAGCTCTCCCCATATGAGTCCATTAAACAAAAATAGGGGCGGAAACAAAATAAAGACGAGCAGCATCCCGCCGCTAATCATCCATGCGCTCCGATAAGCCGGATGAACCGAAGGAACTGCTTTTCCGCTGAACAAAATGAATAAGGAGTAGCTCACTGCTGAAAGCAGTCCTAAAATGACACCCGTTACATTAAACTTACCTGTCCCTTGCTCCATGATGCCGGCTGCAAGCAAAGTACCGCCGAGCAGCACCGCTATCGTGAAAAACATAATCCCGTTTGGGCGCTTACGGTGGCTTATCGCCTGAATGAGTACCCCGATCCATGTAAACTGGAATAACAAGATAATGGCTAAAGACGCTGGAATGTAGCGAAGAGATTCATAATATAACAACCCTGTTATTGCCGTAGGTGTGCCCGCAGCCATCAAAAGCAGTCTATGCTTCCACGTTAGCTTGGTGACAGCACCGGTAACTGCGTTATGCTTGCCCGCACTTACCCTTGCTTTCTGTTTCCCACGCCATTTCATAAATAGCGCTAACCCCCATGCGAGAACAAAACCCGTTAACAGCTGACTTCCGACTACTTCGCCAAGCTCGTAGCCTTTACCGTAGGCGAGGACTACTATCGTCGATAATATGCCATAGCTCGCCGCACCCAGAAAAACCGATAACAAATATTTCATTTGTTTTGATGCTCCTTCCTGATGTTTATAAACCAACGTATAAATGCGCAAAAAAAATCCTAACCGCGAATACAGGATCATATCTAAATGATCTTATATTCGTAGTTAGGAAGTTAAGGCTTCCCGTAGAAACCCTCACCCTATTACATCCAATACTGCCGTGAGGTTATACGAAAAATATATGTTGTTGTTTACTTATGATCAGGCTAAATGTTACATGATAAGTAAGCTACTGTCAATAACGAAATACATGGGAATTAACGCTTAGGACTTATAATGATATGATAGAGTGATATGGTTTGGCTAATGAAAGGAGCTTATCGACTATGACAAAATCAGTAAAAAGTGGAACCTTTCGTTCCGTGTGTCCGTTCGATTGCCCCGATACATGCGGTTTAAGCGTTACGATGGATGAGGGCATCATCACAAAAATTACAGGTGACAACGAGCATCCTGTCACGCGCGGCGCGATTTGCAACAAGGTGCGGCAATTGTCTGACCGGATTTATCATCCGGAACGCCTTCTCTATCCCATGCGCCGGACGGGTCCGAAAGGAACGCTTGCCTTCAAGCGCATTAGCTGGGATGAGGCTTATGAAGAAATCACAGATCGCATGCGGAATATAATACACGAACATGGCGCGAATGCCATTTTACCTTATAGCTTTTATGGAAACATGGGTGTACTGAACGCGGAAGGCATGGATCGCCGCTTCTTCCATCGACTTGGCTCGAGTCGACTAGACCGAACCATTTGTAATGCGGCCGGAGCAGCCGGCTATAAATATACGATGGGCGGTTCAATCGGAATTGACCCGGAAGAAACGGTACATACGAAGCTTTTCCTAATCTGGGGCTGTAATCTCGTTTCGACTAATATGCACCAGGCGATGCTGGCTACGGAAGCCCGAAAAAACGGTGCGACCATTATTCATATCGACGTTCACCGCAACCGTACGTCAGCATGGGCGGATCGCTTCATTCATGTCCGCCCGGGTACGGACGCGGCATTAGCGCTTGGCATGATGCATGTCATTATTCGCGACGGACTTTCGGATATCGCTTTTCTTGAGCAGCATGCAATAGGCTATGAAGAGCTTGCTGAACAAGCAGCCGATTACACCCCGGAGCGGGTTGCGGATATTACCGGGGTACCAGCAGCCGAGATTGAAGAACTGGCCCGTCTGTATGGCACAACCTCCCCTTCCTTCATCCGTATTGGTAATGGGCTTCAACATCACGACAATGGCGGAATGATCATAAGAACCATCTCCTGCCTTCCGGCGCTGACAGGACAATGGGGCATTCGCGGCGGTGGCGCCATGAAGGGAAACAGCTGGTACTCGCGTCTGAATGGCGAACGGATAGAACGTCCGGATTTGCTGCCTGATCCGAATGTCCGCACCATCAATATGAATCAGCTGGGTGATGCCCTGCTTGATTTGGATCCGCCCGTGCGAATGCTGTTTGTGTACAACAGTAATCCGGCCATTGTGGCGCCAGATCAAAACCGTGTGCGTGAAGGACTCCTGCGCGACGATCTTTTCACCGTCACGCATGATTTGTTCTTAACAGATACTTGCAAATACTCAGATATCGTGCTGCCCGCGACGTCGCATTTTGAGAATATGGACCTCTATACGTCTTATTGGCACTTATACCTGCAGCTTCACGAGCCTATCATTCAACCAATGGGTGAATGTATATCGAATTTTACTCTATTCAAACAATTGGCATTGCGACTCGGCTTTGAACGTGAGACGTTTGATATTTCGGAGAAGCAAATGATACAAGAAGCACTTGACAGCGACCAGAATCCTTACTTAGCGGGAATTACGTTTGAGCAGTTGATAGGCAGAACATGGATGAAGGCTGGCGGCGATAACCTTCCTCCGTTCACCGATCGGATACCGACTCGATCCGGCAAAATCGAGTTATGCTCCGAGACTATGCTGCGTGACGGCTTACCTCCCCTTCCGGACCACATTCCGTTACGCGAGCCGGATAAGTATCCGTTTTGGCTGATGACCGGACCAAATCATAGCTTCATTAATTCGACCTTCGCTAATCAAGAGCGCTTGCAAAAGCTTGAGAAGGAGCCGCTTCTGTATATACACGCAGACGATGCATCCGAGCTTGGCATGACGAATGGCGAACGCGTCAAAATACGCAACGACAGAGGGGAAGCAGAAGTGATCTTGCGGATAGGCACCGATGTTCTTCCCGGCGTGCTTGTGACACAAGGCTTATGGTGGGATGATGACCGCAAAGGCATTCAAGCAGTAAATGCATTGACGTCGCAACGGCTGGCGGACATGGGCGGCGGAGCTACCTTCTTCTCTAACCGCGTAGAAGTGTTGAAGATTGACACAAAGGACATATCGGATTAACGAAAAAACCCTTGAATTCCTTATATGAGGAGTTCAGGGGTTTTTCATTCGAAACCGTTATTAATAACAAATACCTACTCTTTCCCGCACAAATGACCTGTCAAAATATTCAGAAACGGCAAACTCGGCTGTATCCATAAAAGATATCTTGGAGCCATCGCTGGGCAGTACGTTTTTTTGAACGCGATAATGGCCACTCTGTTCATCCTGAACTAACCTGGTTGGACAAATGATTGTCCAATCTAATGATGTGTTCATTAACTTCGTATATACCTGGTGATGTTCCATTGCAGCTTCATGATTAGTGCGTTTATTTTCTATCGATTGATAGCGGAGCAATTCCGGCTGCAGTACGCTTTGCAAAATACCAGCCGTTCCGATCGTAACCAATCTTTTCACTTTGTATTTAATCATGGCTTCAATTACATTGCTCATTCCGCTTATCAAAGTGCCATTGCTTTCTGTATTGAGAGAACAGATGACTCCGTCCACACCAGTCATCGCTTCATTAACATCTTTTTGGTCACGCACATCGCCAATCACGATATTTGGACCCGGCTCACGAAGAGTACGAACGAAAAGCTTTGTTTGTATGCCCTTTTGCTCTACAAAATATCGAATATATTGTCCTGTCTTTCCGGTTGATCCAATCAGCAATAATTTCATTTTATCCAGCTGAATTACCTCAATTCATCAACGATATTGGACGGTATTTGTCCGGTTAATGCGCTGACCAAATTTTTTGCTGCAAGCATTGCCATATCGAATCTGGTTTGAGTCGTAGCCGAACCAATATGTGGCAAAGTCAATACATTCGGCATTTGTAGGAAAGGATGTGCGGCATCAATAGGTTCCTTTTCATAAACATCGAGTCCCGCCGCGGCAATCGTTCTCTGTTGCAAAGCTTCAATTAGGGCTTCCTCATCAATCGTCTGGCCGCGGGACATATTGATGAAAATAGATGATTGCTTCATCAATTGAAACTCGCTGCGACCAAGCATCCGAGTCGTCTCCGCCGTTAATGGCGCTAATTGAACGATGAAATCTGAAGTTGACAGCAGCTCCTTAAGAGGTGCATAACGCACACCAAGCTGATCTTCTACAGCCTGCTTACGGCTGCGGTTATAATAAATGACATCCATCTCGAATCCAAGCTTAGCGCGACGAGCAACAGCTTCCCCGATACGGCCCATTCCGATAATGCCCAGCTTGGCGTGATGCACATCCGTCCCAAACAATTTCACGCCGTCACCCGTCTGCCATTGTCCTTCTTTAACATACCGGTCCAGCTCGGCAACCCTTCTCGCCGTTCCCAATATAAGTGCGAATGCCAAATCTGCAACGGTATCGTTCAATACATGAGGCGTGTTTGTACCGATGACTCCCCGTTTTTTCATAGCCGCAATATCAAAATGATTGTATCCGACACTGATGCTGCTAACCACTTTCAAGTTGGGTGCCAGATCTAACAACTCGGCATCAATTTTCATGCCAGCCGTAAGCAGTCCTTTCGTCTTGGCGAGCTTGTCCATCAGCGTTTGCCGCGGAATCGGGGCTGCGCTTTCCCATTTCTCAATTTCACAATGCTCGGCCAAGTAGGCCTCGACCTCAGCAGGAATCGGGCGATCAATAAATATGGATGGTTTCATAATCAATCTCCTCTCGGAACTCCAGTTCGATTGCTCTAATCATGCAATGCTGCTTGCCGTTTAAGCAGATCTTCAATAACGATAGATGACATAGCTTCCACCACGGGAATAATTCTTGGGCAAATACACGGATCATGTCTTCCGATTGTCTCAATCATTTGTTCTTGTCCATGTATATCAATCGTATGCTGGGGAACAGAAATCGATGAGGTCGGCTTTACAGCCATTCTAAACACGATTTCCTCGCCTGTACTTATTCCGCCAACGATACCGCCAGCGTGATTACTTAAGAAACCTGAACTGTCCATCTCATCGTTATGCTGGCTGCCCAGCATCTCTGCTGCAGCAAACCCGGCACCGAATTCAATTCCTTTAACTGCGCCAATCGACAGCATAGCTTTTGCAAGCTCTGCGTCCAGCTTATCAAATACAGGTTCGCCAAGGCCTGCATGAAGTCCTCTTATTCTGCATTCAACGATACCGCCGCAGCTATCCCCGATTGCTGCTAAACGCTCAATCTTTTCAATCATTTTAACAGCAGCTATAGGGTCGCAAGCTCGAACTTCGTTTTGTTCAATAACTGATTCGTTAAATGTATGGCATTTGATTCCGCCAATTTCCTTCGTGTATGCGATGACGCTTACTCCTCTATTCTCGAGCAGCTTGCGAGCGACGGCTCCTCCCGCTACTCTGCCGGCCGTTTCTCTTCCAGAAGCTCGGCCACTCCCGCGGTGATCCCGAATGCCATATTTCTTGAGATAACTATAGTCGGCATGACCTGGACGAAAGGTGTATTTGATATCGTCGTAAGCTGCTGGTCTCATATCTTTATTATGCAGCATAATAAAGAGCGGCGTTCCGGTAGTCTTCCCCTCAAAAATACCTGAAAGAATACGGATAACATCATATTCTTTGCGGGGAGAAGTAACCGGGGATTGACCAGGCTTTCTTCGATCCATTTGAACCTGTATATATTGCTCGTCGAGTTCGACTCCAGGAGTTACACCATCTACAATTACACCAACCGCTTCACCATGAGATTCACCAAAAGTTGTTATTTTAAAGAAATTACCAAAAGAATTTCCAGCCATCCTAGCTGCCTCCCTCGTTTCATTTTGACGCTTACGTTATGTTTCAATTATAATTTCGATAATGAAATTAATGAAATTGAAATATAAACAATTTGTCATAGAGAGGAACTATATCACGATGATAATGAACATGGAATGGTATCGGATTTTTCTTCATACAGCCAAAGTTGAAAATTTAACAAGAGCCGCACAAGAGCTTCATATTACGCAGCCATCCGTGAGCTACGCGATAAAGCAACTGGAAGCAGCGCTCGAGGTTAAGCTGTTTGACCGGATGTCCAAAGGAGTAAAGCTAACTGCTGAAGGTTTGGCTTTACTCGAGTATGTTGAGAAATCCTTCTCCATTCTCGAAGCCGGAGAAAGACAATTACAGTCCCTCAAAAACCTTACAGCAGGAGAACTGCGAATCGGTGCAAGCGGACCTATTATCAAGCATCTCCTGTTACCGCAGCTTGATCGCTTTCACGTTGAACATCCGGCTGTTCGAATACGTCTTTCACAAGGCAGAACGTCAGAAATTCGTGCTCGTTTAAAGGAGGGTCAAATTGATATAGGACTTGTTCATTTGCCATTTATTGATCAGAGCCTGGACATCAATCATCTAACAGCCATTCAAGATTGTTTTGTTGTCGGACCTGCCTTTAGGACCTTGGCTGAACAACCGATAACCTCAGCGGACCTGGCAAATATACCGCTTATTCTTCTTTCCAAGGGAAGCAGCACCAGACGATTTGTTAATGAATGGCTTACTTCTCAGGGTATGGATGTAGACGCAGAATTTGAACTCAGCAGTATGGATATGTTAAAGGAATTAGCTGAACGAGGCTATGGCGCGGCTTTCGTAACGAAGTCCTTCGTCACAGAAGAACTGCAAGAAGGAAAGCTATTTCAGCTGCAGACGGTGCAGCCAATCCCGCCTCGTTCCGTTGGATTTGCTACTAAACGCGACACTTCATTATCTTTTATTGCGAACCGCTTTATTGAATTACTTCGCCATTCATTTCATGCAGATACATAAAATCATTATTCTACAGTCATGCCATTTTGTTTCTGTTGAAAATATATATCCCGTCATCTATAATATAGTATGCTTTTATTTGTTATACGGAAAGGAATACTACCATGAGCGAAAAAAACAATTTTCGAATCTTATTGTACTATAAATTTGTAGCTATACCTGATGCGGAGCAATTTGCTGCCGAGCATCTTGCATATTGTAAAGAACTAAACGTGAAAGGCCGTATTCTGATTGCCGATGAAGGCATTAACGGAACCCTTTCAGGGACGATCGAGCAAACCGAGCAATATATGAGTGACTTACGCGCGAACCCTTTGTTCTCGGATATCGTGTTTAAAATCGATGAAGCCGATAAGCATGCTTTCAAAAAAATATTCGTTCGCTACAAGAAGGAGCTCGTAACGCTGCGTTACGATAAACCGCTTGATCCGAACACACTTAGCGGCACGCGTCTCTCGCCTAAAGAGTTTCATGAATATTTGCAAAGAGAAGACGTAATCGTACTCGATGGAAGAAGCGATTATGAGTATGATCTCGGACATTTCCGCAACGCGATCAGGCCTGATCTTGAAACGTTCAAAGAATTTCCGGAATGGCTTCGTGAGAATTTGGCAGAATATAAAGATAAGCCTATCATCACATACTGTACGGGAGGTATCCGCTGCGAGAAGCTCACAGGCGTTATGCTTAGCGAAGGCTTCAAGGACGTTTATCAATTAGAAGGCGGAATTGTAACCTACGGCAAGGATGAAGAAGTTCAAGGGAAGCTTTTTGACGGCAAATGTTATGTATTTGATGATCGGGTTTCCGTTACGATCAACCAGACAGATGAAGATATCGTCGTCGGGAAGTGCTATCACTGTGCTCAGCCGGCAGATACGTACATTAATTGCGCGGATGACTCCTGCCACCGTCAGCATATCGTATGTAATGATTGCGAAGAGACACGCAATGGCTTCTGCTCTTCGGAATGTGAAGAGCATGTTACAAGCTTTTAAATAAGAAAAGGGGCTGCCCTTAAAAAAGTAGATATACCTACTTTTAAGGAGCAGCCTTTTTGCAGTGCTATTTTCTCGATAAGCCCAGCTTACGACCCAGGTATACGATTGCGCCAAGCGCGGCTGCAGCAATGACAACGATCCATGCGGTGTTGGCACCATTTGCCGCTGCTGTCTCATTTACTTCACTTGCACCGGTCGTCGTAACAGCGTCCGAAACCGTTGTAACAGCGGCCATTTCCGAATCGTCCGTTTGCGGTACGTCTATGCTCGTTGTGCTCATTTCCTTATCATCCGTTGTTATTTCCATCGTGTTATCTAAAGTAACGGCTTGAACGCCCTCAACTACCTTCACGAGTTCTGTACCGAATACATCATATAAAAAGTCAGCTTTTTCATCCGTATAGTCGATAATACCGATTTCGATATATTCACCTACCGGCCCTGTATTCGTTACTTGAATGCCTTGCGCTTCGAGTTCATCGACCTTGTCTGTAAAAACATAGGCGTCCACTTTAGCGTGCATTTCACTCAAAGCTTCGTTAGCATAGCCTTGCTCCTCGATGACCTGTGCATGGCCTATTGTCGGGTTAGCCGCCAAAGGGATGAAAGCGATGCTTGCAGCGATAACCCATTTTGTAATCCATTGTCCTTTTTTAACCATGATGAAGCTTTTCATTTGTAATTCCTCCTTGGAATGTTTAATTTATTGTTTTTACTGATTTTGCCACGTTCAATGCTTCCTCGCGGGATAAGTCTCCGTAGATAGAATAAAGCCGGTTATCCATTACCCAATACAACGCTGTGTACGTTTCGGTTAAAGAGTCTATATATGCGGTAACGCCGTTTAGCTCCAGCTTTTCATACTCGGAAAACACTTCTACCGATGCATTTTTATCCACCGTGTACAAGAAGGTTTGGGTGCCCGTTGAATAGGAAAATGTCACCTTGTCTAGTATGCCTTCGACAGTACCGTAAGCAGCGATTTCCTTTTGCAGCTCAAACGATTGAGGTACATAAGCCGGTAACCGAAGCTCTACACCAAACTGCGACTGCGCCTCTTCTATGCTTTGCGGCGTCGAAGTCATCATGGTTGTTCCGATATTCGTATCGTCCACGAGACCTGGATTTTCTGTGTCCAAAAACGTATTAAACGGTGGATCTTCTTCAGGAGCAATTTCCTGAGGGGCGGCTATAAGTATGATTACAGCTGCCACTGCCGCCATTACGCTATATATCCAACGTTTTCGGCGTGAATGAGACCCCTTCCCGGAAGAAGTCGGCTTGCTCTCGGACTGAATGCCGCTCATGACACGTTCTTTCAACCGGCCATCAAACTGCAAGCCGTCAAATAAATATTGTTCAGCTTCTGATTTGTACAATTCCCGCAGCTCAAGATCATCATTGCTCATGAGCTCAACCCCTCCTTTCGCAGGTAAATCTCCAGCTGTTGTCTCGCACGATGCAGCCTTCCGCGCACGGTGCCTTCAGAAGCAGCGGTCGCTTCAGCGATTTCGCGCGTATTCAAATCCAAATAATAATACAAATACAGCACTTCTTGATAGGGTCGCGGCAGCTCGAGAACATGCTTAAATATTAACGAGTTGCTTATGCGCTTCAGAACCTCTTCTTCCACACTGATCATTTGATTTCTGTCGAGCAAGCCCGGATCAGTCGGTTGTTCGGAAAACATTTTGAGACCCGCTTTATCCCGGCATACATTTACGGTAATTCGCGTTAGCCATGTCTTCACGCTGCTATCCCCGCGGAAGCTTGACCAGTTCCGGTACGCCCGGATAAATACCTCCTGGCTCACATCCTCCGCGATATGCCGGTCGTTCATGTAAAAATAAGCCGTTCGCAATACGATGTTCCCATATAAAAACATCATTTGTTCCAATGCTGCTGAAGGATCCTTGGAGAAGCCTTCTCTATCGATTTGGCCGGCCAGCTTCACCGTTGTACTCACCTCCACCCTTATAGACGGGTCGAGAACGAATTCCGCTACGCGCTGCCAAAAAAAATTTTTGGATACTCAAATCTAAAAAGCCGACAACTGCTCCATTAATTTCAATCCTATTTGGATAACCTATAACTGCCTCAATCGTTAAGGCAATTAAGCTAGGGGAGGAAACTCGATGACCCGCAATAAAAACAAATCCATGCAAGCTAAAAATCTGACGTTTGCCAAGCACTCTATGGAAGCCGAAAATAATATAGCTGCTTCTACAGATGAAAACACCAGGCAGAAAGGTCATGTGCCGAACAGCCCATCAACGGGCTAGACGATACGTAAGAAGTAAAACACAAAGAGCTGTCCGCAAGGTTTCCCTCATGGACAGCTCTTCTATCGCTTTCAATTCAAGCATGAATAATGGACTCCCATCTATGCCGGTATTGTTCAAGCCGGGGATGCAGCTTAGAGGGCTCCATAATTAATATAAGCCGAACCTTAACGATCCACTCCTCAAAGGATGAGAACGAGGCAAACAAATTAGCGGTCTCGCTGGATACAAAGAGAAAATGTGGAGCCGGGTAGTTCTGCGTCAAATGGCGCAGAGCCGAATCGATCGGCGTATACTTCTTCCGCTTGCCTTCCAATCGTTCAACAACGATGCTTTCCTCTCCTCGTTCACGCTTCCACTCAAAAAGCTTATCTTCACGCTTATAATAGGCACTTACTGACTCCTTGGTCATCCGCCTTACGGTCTCCTCATGCAGAGGATAAAGAACAAGCTTTGAAAACGAGCGTTCCTTGGCAATGTCGGCAGAGAGATCAAGCTCACGTTCTGTTGTATGTTCAAAGGTATCATAATAAATTAAGCTACCCTTTCTGTCATCTTTTGGCGGCTCATAGCCGAACGGCATCTTTTGGGCAATTTCACTCACGTTGCTGTCCTCCTGTGCTTAAGTTGTGCTTTATTCATATAAGTATCGCCAAGGAAGATCTACCGCTTTCGAAATGCCTATCCGCGGTGTACTTCTAATCGGTCTAATCGGCTCCTTATATTCTAGCCATATACTATTATGCGTCTCCTGCAGCAAATCGTAACCGTTCCACTCCAAATTTATACCGAGAGCTTTCGCCAGCTTTCCGGGCCCATTTAATAACAAGTGATCGGCAATGCCCTCTCCTCTATTCGCTCTTATGAGGCCAATCCCTTCTACTACTTCTCCTCCGCGCAGCAGCACGGCCCCAACCTCGTTCGGCCGGTGAGCAACGATGTTCATGCAGCAGTGCATACCATAGATGAAATACACATACATGATTCCTGCATCGCCGAACATGAGTCGATTACGTTCCGTAACTCCTCTGCTTGCATGACTTGCAGGATCTTCGCTGCCCTTATAGGCTTCCGTCTCCGTTATGGCTACGCGTATAATCTGATCGTCTATTCTTCTTACCAAATGGCACCCGATAAGCTGCTGTGCAACAGTTAAAGTATCCCGTTCAAAAAAAGATTTATCTAATAGCATAGCTTAGCATCCTTTTCCATTACACCTTGTCTGTTGAAAATACCACAATATGAACGAAAATTCCATGCTACAGCTTTCTATAGTCTCTTTTCATTATATTCTTAACCAAACTCGACCATTTAGAATTTGCCGGACAATACTTTTTAGCGACCTTTTCAATTGTTTTTAACCCTTTCCCTACATAGTTTTTGGAAAGGAGTTGTCCAAACTTCCTAACGCTGTCACCCTTCGTTTTAAAGCTGAATGCCTTATTATATTTATCGCCATCTATGGCATTTAACCCAAATAAATTATTTTTCTTTCGAGCAATCCAACTCTTGCCGTTTCCGCTTTCAAGCTTCATAACTGCGATCGTAAAATAAGCATTAATGCCATATTCCTCCTCAATCTCGAGTATCGCTTCCTCCAGTTTATGACCTGCCAGGGCCGTGCCTTCCAAGATTTTTGCAATGTGAGCTTCCGTTAAACCGGAGTCAGACTGAACGATATTCGTCGGTTGACTGGGCTCCGCATCCGCATCTTTTATATCAGCTTGCTGCGTAACCGCATTTTTAAAGCTTTGAATCGTGACTTTCGGTTCAACATCCACATTTTTCGGGGCTGAAGCTATTTCCGCTTCTTCTTTTATCAATTTGGCGTAACGGCCATGGACATAGCCTTCACCCTTCAATTCAAGCCAGCCATTATCGGTCGAAGCAACAATTTCAAGTGCAGTGCCTTGCTTAACAACCTTTATAATTTTAGACTCAGCACTCGGTTGAGTACGAACATTCAGGTAGTATGCGGTGACTTTATATGTATGTATCGGTTCTTCGGTAACCGGTACTTCGGTAACCGCCTCTTCCAGTTCCGGTTTCTGTTCAATGGATTGAATGGTTGCGGGTGACTGTACATCCGCAATAATTGGGATTGGCGTATAGGCAGGAGCTACGGGGGTATTAAGCTCCGCCGTGGATACAGGAGGATTTGCAGCTGAGTTGTTATTTAAAGGTTGATAACGCATTCCTAATGTGATGATTAAAGATAACAGGAGTAAATAAAGAAAAACTTGCTGAATTAACTTTATTCGCATGACTATACCTCTTCCCATAATTTGATGTAGGATACGCATTAAGCGCTAAGTTTGACGCCAAAAATACGCGACCTCGAGGACAATCAGACAGTCTGTGAAGATTATATGTAGGTTCATCGGACAAAAGACGAGTTTTTGTCCTTTTTTCAAGGCCTACGAAATCCGACACGGGGATGACCTGCTGCTTTCGACGTTATTTTTAATGATGAGTACCTCAAAAAAACCTGTAAAAACCTCCTCATTGCCTGCGTTTTCCTTTTCTTTCCTGAAAAGATTAATGAACATGATTGTCGAAAAAATTACACAAAAAAAAGCTCTTATTCCCGAAAGAATAAGAGCTGATGATTATAATAGGAGTTATTTTTTCAAAACGGTTGGCTTATCGATTTTGGGGCCCGTTATTACACCTTTAATGAATGCTTCGCACGGGCGATCTGCGTCGCTTCAACCATGTTCCGCAAGGAATCGATCGTTTCTTCGAATCCGCGAGTTTTAAGTCCACAATCCGGATTGATCCAGAAAAGCTTCGGATCCAGCACACGCAAGGCACGATCGATCATATTAGTCATTTCCTCCACTCGTGGTATACGTGGACTGTGGATATCGTATACGCCTAGGCCGATACCTAGTTTATAGGTGTTCAACTCGAAGCTATGAATAAGCTCGCCATGACTGCGAGATGTCTCGATCGAAATCACATCTGCATCCATTGCTTCAATCGAATCAATCATGTCATGGAACTCACAGTAACACATATGCGTGTGAATTTGCGTCGTGTCCTGAACCGTACACGTGGTCATTCGAAACGCTTTAACTGCCCATGCCAGGTACTTCGCTTGGTCTTCTTCCTTAAGCGGAAGGCCTTCCCGGACCGCAGGCTCATCAACCTGAATCATGCCAATCCCTGCATGCTCAAGCGCCTCTACCTCTTGTCTAAGCGCATAGGCCAGCTGGTAGGCGATTTGTTCGCGTGTGATGTCTTCACGGACAAACGACCAGTTCATTATCGTAATCGGGCCGGTCAGCATCCCTTTAACGGGACGATCGGTCTTCGACTGAGCATACTTTGTTTCCTTGACAGTCATCGCTTCCTCGAAAGCTACATCCCCAAATATAATCGGTGGCTTCACGCAGCGGGAACCATATGACTGCACCCATCCGTTCTGTGTGAACGCGAAGCCCGCAAGCTTCTCTCCAAAAAATTCGACCATATCCGTTCGTTCAAATTCGCCATGCACGAGGACATCCAGCCCGATCTCTTCCTGCAGCTTAATCCAGATATCGATCTGCTCTCGAATGAAGTTTGCATACTGCTCATTGTTCCATTCACCCTTGCGCCACAGTTGACGGGCCTTGCGTACTTCTGCTGATTGCGGAAAACTGCCAATTGTCGTCGTCGGTAACATCGGCAATTGCCATTTCTTCTGTTGAGCAATATGACGCTCAGAAAAAGGCAGACTGCGTTCTGGATGCTGCGCACTAATGGCAGCGACAGCCTGCTGAATGTCGTTACGATTCCGCTCTCCTGAAAGCTTGAGCGCCTCAAGAGCACTCTCGCATTTTTCAAGCTCGTTTGCGATTACGGCCACACCTGAAGAGACTGCTTTAGTCAGAAGGACAAGCTCGTCCAGCTTCTCATCGGCAAATGCGAGAGCATCCTTTAGTTCAGGTAAGAGCAGCGCCTCATTTTTTACCGTGACCGGAACATGAAGCAGACTGCACGATGACTGTACGATTATCCGGTCGGCCGTTACGAATTCACCTAACTCTTCCAGCAGTACCAGTCTCTCGCGAAGTGACGCCTTCCAGATGCCGCGACCGTCGATGACTCCCGCTCCTAGAACCTTGTCCGCAGGAAAACCTAATGCTTTAATCGTTGGCATATTGCCGTAGAATCCATGCACGAAATCAAGTCCTATTCCTTTGACGGGCAGAGCGACGATGTCACTGTAGTTCTCAACCGATTCAAAATAGGTTTGCAGCATGATGTTCAGGTTTGGCACCGAAGCGGCAAATGTCTCATAGATTGTCTTCAGTCGCTGGAGATCAGCAGCGCTTAATTTTGTTACAAGTATCGGTTCATCTATTTGTACCCATTGAACGCCTTCACTCTCCAGCTCCTGAAGGATCTGAACATAGAGCGGCAGCAATCGCTCCAGCCAAGCATCGGTCTCCGATATACTGTACCCTTTTGACAGCTTCAGGAAGGTTAGCGGGCCTACGATCACCGGCTTTCCCTCGATACCGAGCTTATCTTTAGCTTCCCGATACGCATTAAGGGGTCTATTTTCGGTTAGCACAGGGTTTGCCCCATCCAGTTCAGGTACTATATAGTGATAGTTGGTGTTAAACCACTTGGTCATTTCGCTAGCTGTGGCATCCTTTGTCCCACGGGCAATCCCATAATAAACAGATAAAGGCACAATGCCGCCCTTATAAGGAAAGCGTTTTGGAATAATTCCGAACATAGTGGCTGTATCAAGAACATGATCGTAATAGCTGAAATCATTGACCGGGATGAAGTCGATTCCCTTCTCCTGCTGCTTACGCAAATGATTCAAACGGATCTCCTGCAGCTGACTATGAAGCTCCGATTCTTCGAGCTTGCCGGACCAAAAAGCTTCCAGCGCTTTCTTCCATTCGCGATCCGCACCAATACGGGGATATCCTAAAACACTACTTCTCACCATCTTGCAACACTCCTATACAAATTGTTACAAGAAAGATACCACGTATCGGTAGATATAGTGTAACTGGATAAAACTATAGCTAGTCATAGCCTTTGGCTATATCAAAGTTTTTATTGGGTTATCGCTTGTTTGAGCGCTTCTATATATGCCGCTCCGAGCTTGGATAGCGAGGCATTTCTATGAGAAATCCAACCGACATTGATGGTTTCTTCACAATCCAGAGGTACGGGAATAATTTCATTGCCGTTTAAATCGGCGCTTAGAACCCCTGTCGATATGGTATATCCGTTTAATCCAATCAATAAGTTGAAAAGCGTCGCCCGGTCATTTACACGGATGCTCTTCTTATGTGTCAGCGTACTGAGAATCTCTTCTGAAAAATGAAAAGAATTATATTCCCCTTGATCGAAGGACAAATACGGATAATTCTGGAGCTGGTCTATAGTCACGATAGATTGCTTTGCCAACGGATTCTTAATACTGATGAAAATATGCGGCTTAGCCGTAAATAAGCTAGTGAATTGCAAATTTGCGGTTTTGAGCAGTTTGTTGATGACTTTCCCATTAAACTCATTAAGATATAAGATCCCGATCTCGCTGCGTAAACTTTTGACATCCTCGATAATTTCATAGGTTTTGGTCTCACGCAACGTTAACTCATATTCATCTTGGCCATACTCCCGGACCAGACTCACAAATGCATTCACCGCGAAAGCGTAATGCTGGGTAGAAACCGAAAAATGCTGCGGGGAAGGCTTAGCATTAAGATACCTGCTTTCCAACAATTCCGCTTGCTCGACTACCTGCCGGGCATAGCTTAAAAATTCAACTCCTTCCTTAGAAAGAGAGATTCCTTTATTAGATCTTTCAAAAATCGCAAACTGCATTTCTTCTTCCAGATCCTTAATCGCATTTGAAAGACTAGGCTGAGAAATAAACAACCGCTTGGCAGCTTCATTAATAGAGCCCCGATTCACGACCTCAATAACGTATTTTAATTGTTGTAGAGTCAATGCTATACTCCCCTCAAACATCTCTTTGTTCTTAATCCAAGAATACTTACATAATAACTTATCCCATCTCCAATAGTTAATCTTTTTTCATTACTCAGCTCTCAGGGTTTACAAAAAAACAAACGAAATCATAACTTTACGGCATCGTCATGGACGGGTCAATCTAACTAAGATTAAGCTATGAAGGATTTTGATCAGCCTATTGCTGCGTTATGGAGGGGATCTATGAAACTGCATAATCAGATTGTTTTTATTACAGATGCGGACTGCCGCACTGGTTCTTCACTTATTCGAAGGTTAACGGAGGAAGGCGCGCAATTTATTTTAAACAGCCGTTCGGGCGGTGCGGCCATTGCATCTGAACTAACCAGCATTTACGCAGCGGGATCGCAGGCCTTTGTCGTCAACATTGATTTATGCAGCCGTGCCGAAGCAGATGAGATGCTGAAGGAAGCATCGCTGCAGCTCGGTACGGTAGACATTCTTATTCACAACAATAATGTCGTTATGCCCGCCTCTATTGAATCATGTGAAGAAGAACGGTTTCTTCAGAGCTTGAACGTGAACGCGAAATCAGCTTTCATCTGCACGCAAGCCGCCGGTAAACAAATGGCCGATAAGCAATCGGGGAAAATCATTTATATCTCCTCCATTCATGCGGAAAAGCCGACGGGCTCCTCTTTTTGCTACAGTGCATCGAAAGGCGCGGTTAAAATGCTTTCAAAAGAAGCAGCGCTCGTGCTGGGACGTTCCGGCATAAACGTAAATACGATTGAACTCGGTCCGGTTGAAGGCGACAACGAAAAATTCCGGAGCAGCCTTTCTACTCTGTATAACGATTATGAGTATAAGGTTCCAAACGCCGTACTGGGAGATTATGACGACCTTGCCGAGCTCGTCCTGTTTCTTTCTTCTGGTGAATCTCGTTATATCAACGGATCGGATATTCGTCTGGACGGCGGCTTTCTGCTGCATTACATGAATTTCAAAATGAAACGTCCATAACCGCCGGCGTGGAGGTGTGCCATGAGCATAGCAGGCAAAATCGCACTCGTGACCGGTGCGGGAACAGGAATCGGCCAAGGCGTTGCCGTAGAGTTAGCAAGGCGCGGCGCTAAAGTCGCCATTCATTATAATCAGAGCGATGCCGGAGCAAATCATACGAAGCAGCAAATCGATGAGTTCGGTGGAGACGCGATAATCGTGCAAGCGAATGTCGCGAATAAGCAGGAAATTGAGCGTATGGTGAAAAACGCTGCGGACCAATACGGCGGCATTGACATCCTAGTCAATAATGCGGCCCTTCAGCTGAATTACTCGTTCTTCGATCATGATGAAGCTTCCTTCGATCGAATGATGGGCATTAATTTGAAAGGCTACTGGCAATGTATGCAAGCTGTTATCCCCTACATGAAAGCGAAGCAGAAAGGCCGTATCATTAATATGTCGTCCGTTCACAGCAAGCGACCTACCGATTTCGATGTCGTCTACTCGATGACCAAGGGCGGTATACGGATGCTGGGAAGAGAAAGTGCTATTGAGCTTGCCCAATATGGCATTACTGTAAATACAATTGAGCCCGGCGCTGTTGATGTCGGTAAACAAAGCGCCAGAGAATCGAGACCAATCATCACTCCCGAGGATATGGAGAAGCACAAGAAAACGGCAGGTCATATACGAAATAAGTTTCCGCTTGGCCGAGTCGGTACCCCGCTCGATGTCGCCCGGCTTGTTTGTTTTATCGCTTCGGATGAAAGTGAATTCATGACAGGATCTTCGATCCGTCTAGACGGTGCCAGCATGCTGCTTTAATAATCGCTGAGATACGTATTCATACACTTATATAAAGGAGTGAACGTTATGACCAACAATCAATCGTATGAGGAAACGCTTGCCCATGTCAGCACGCATTCAAGTCCTGCCGAACTTCGCATTACCGATATTCGTTTCACCGATATTGTAGGCGGTCCGTTTCACAGCAGCTTGATTAAGGTATATACCAATCAAGGATTGATCGGGTTTGGCGAAGTACGTGACGGCGCGGACAAAGTGTATGCGCAAATGCTGAAGGGAAGGCTGCTTGGCGAAAATCCATGCAACATCGACAAGTTGTTCCGGCGCATTAAACAGTTTGGCGGACATGCGCGGCAAGGCGGCGGCGTAAGCGGACTCGAGATTGCATTATGGGACCTGGCAGGAAAAGCGTACGGCGTACCGGTCTATCAAATGCTGGGCGGTAGATTCCGCGACAATATCAGAATGTACTGCGATACGGAGGTTGTCGGCAAAGATACAGGAACGGCAATGGGTCTGGCCCTTCAGAAACGTATAGAGGCGGGCTTCACGTTCCTGAAGATGGATCTCGGCATCGGCCAGATCATTAATGAGCCTGGAACGTTAAGCGCCCCTACCGGCTTCCTCGAGGAAATGAGAGAAAAGTCGAGAAATCGATACACTGCCAGCAAAGACGGATTAACGCCTGAACAAATACGGGAAATCAAGAGCCGGCATTATGACATTTACAACATCCCCCATCCTTTTACGGCCATTCATGTTACGGAGAAAGGTCTGGATATGCTCGAACAGTATGTTGCGGACGTACGTGCTGTTATCGGCTATGAGATACCGCTCGCCGTCGATCATTTCGGCCATATCGGGCTCGAGGATTGCATCAAGCTCGGCCGCCGCGTCGATAAATATAACCTCGCTTGGATGGAGGATATGATTCCTTGGCAGTATACCGAGCAATACGCCAAGCTGTCACGTTCGGTAACAACACCAATTTGTACAGGCGAGGATATTTATTTGAAAGAAAATTTCAAACCGCTGCTCGAAGCCGGAGGCGTGTCCGTCATCCACCCGGATGTCCTTACAACAGGCGGCATTCTGGAAACGAAAAAAATCGGCGATATGGCGCAGGATTACGGCGTTGCTATGGCGATTCATATGGCAGAGAGCCCGATCGCCTGCCTCGCAGCCGCACATGTCGCCGCAGCCACTGAAAACTTCCTGGCGCTCGAGTACCATTCCTGCGAGGTAGCTTGGTGGGACGACATCATCATAAGCAGCAGGCTGCCGAAAAAACTCGTCCAAAACGGTTTTATCACGATAACAGACGCGCCGGGTCTCGGTATCGATGACTTGAACGATGAAGTACTGGCTCAGCACCTTCACCCGGACATTCCAGGCTTATGGGAATCTACAGACAACTGGAACAACTATTATTCAAATGACCGGCTTTGGAGCTGATATATCAGTTCCGCCTTACATTATAGTAAAAAAGCGGAACGCTTAATGCGTTCCGCTTTTTTATTTTTAAATATGACATTGCCCAGGGTTGCCAGATCTAAAAATATCGATTTTTGAATATCAATGAAACTTATAAGTAATATGATGACTGTTATCTGCTATAAAGTTAGCAGTACTTCACGGTTCTTGCCGTCCCAGACCACTTTTGCTCCCATCGTCTGAGCTACAAAACGCAGCGGAATCATCGTCCTGCCCTTTACAACCTGAATTGGGGAAGGGAGTTTCAAAGATGTACCGTTTACTGCCGCTTCCTGTTTCCCAACTTCCATCTTAATTAAATTGGAGCCATACTTGATTGTAACGATATTGTTGGCATAGTTGACTGAACCGCCTAGCGATTCGAACAGTCCTCGAATTGGAACGAATACTGAACCGTTTATCATCCTAGACTGATTTTCCATAAGCAGGTATTTTCCATTTAATCGAATTCCGATTCCTTTGACTACCTTTTTCGGAATGATTTTATGATCGTATTTGTATTTATCGTCTCCATAAAAGTTACTCATCTTTCCCCATGAAGATACCGTGCCATCCTTGTGAATCACTGTACCTCCTCCTTCACTCTTAGCGCTAATTGCTATAGCCTGACTGAGTCCTTTTACTGGAAAAAGCTTCTTATCTTCTGTTGGCCAAATCCAGTATGACACCGTGCCGTCCTTCATGAGAACAAAAGAGTATGCATACGTATCTCCTACATCGTCCATAGCCCCCGATACTGCCGTTACACCCGGAGCCAATTTTGCAACGTTAAAATTTGGCGTTGTTAACCCATATATGGCATATCGATTAATAATATAGACATCCCATGAAGCGCTGAAAATCATTCCAGTAGAGATCGATGCTGCCTTCTTGAAATCCGTTGGCTCGATGCCAGATTGATAAAGTTTACCGGGAAGGAACGGATCGCTGTATTTGTCTCGTCCCCAGAACCAAACTGTCCCGTCCTTAGCGAGCGCGACCGGAAAGTACCCTCGTCCCTCAATCGCGACGATATCTTCCAACTCACCAATCCGACCCGGCTTTCGTTTTTCTTCTACACTTGCGTCAGGAGCGCAAGTGTCGTTAGGTGTCTGATACTCACACAATCCTTCCAACGACCAAACCGTTCCGTCAGCTTTAAGAACATAATTTCCTGAAATGTCGATAGCATTATCTAACCCTTCAAGACGACTAGGTTGATCAAAGGAATTAAAGTAATAGTATCCTCCGTCAGGAAGTTCTATATTTCCGCTCTTTCTTCCCCATGTCCAAACACTGCCATCCATTTTTATAGCCGCATTGCCTTCGGAGATGGTTTTTACATCCTCAAGGATAGGCACTGCCTCGAAGGTTTTGTCATTCCACGACCACAGTATTCCCTTGTTGTCCAGCGCATTATTTCCAGCAATGCTTATAATGCCATTTAGAAATGGATCCTGTGCTGCATTAGCGGAAGTAGGAACTGCAGACAGAACAATTGTGACCGTAATCGTAAAAATCGCTAACTTTTTCAAAATCCCACGCATCGGTTCACCTCATCACTTTTATATTAATACTTAAGACGTTGTTTTTGGAAAATAGTTGCTACTTTACCAATTAAAAATAAATCTTAGAACCCAAGGATAAGTTCTAATGATGTTTTATCAACTTCATCTTCCGATAATCCTAGAGCACCATTGTTGTAGCTTCATTCATAAAAATGGGCTGGCCCGCGTCTCAACGACATGCTGGCCAGCCCATTTATTATTTTGCTACTGAAGCTTCCATCAAGCCTCGAATGTATCCGATCCCGTAAAGCCGCCCAAGCAGCTCATAGCCGGGATTAGCGTTGTCCTCCCCTTCCATCGTCGGCACATGATCCGGTCTGGCGGGGCCGTTGAATCCAACCTCGTAATACGTTTGCATTGCTTCGAGCATATTCGTTTTACCGTCGTCATGGAACGTTTCCTCGAACTTTTCCGGTGTTCCCCGCACATCGCGGAAATGGACGAAAAAGAGTTTGTCTTGCTTCGCGAATTGGCGAATGACTTCCGGGATATCGTCTCCGGCCGTTGCAAGCGTACCTTGGCATAATGTTATTCCGTTATACTTACTTGGAACCAGATCAATCGCCCGCTGCAGCGCGGCTGCACTGCGAAGTATACGCGAGACACCGCGAATCGGAGTTATTGGCGGATCGTCGGGATGGAGCGCCAGCTTTACCTTTGCTTGCTCGGCCACCGGAACGATGCGCTGCATAAAGTACTCCAGGTTTTCCCATAGCTGGTCTTCTGTAACGATACCTGCTTCCGTGAGCGGCGCATCCTTCATAAGGCTGTGATCATAACTGGATACGAGCGCACCGCCGCGTGTCCGTGTCGTCGTTGAAGTGCGGAACCAATTGAACTGCGCCATGAAGTTGTAACAGAGTACGGGAATGCCTGCAGCGCCCATATTCGTGATAAACCTCTGGAACTGCTCAATTTCCTCTTCTCGTCCTGCCGTACCGAGCTTAATATGATTGCTTGGCGGCATCGATTCAATGACCGAAAGCTCAAGTCCAAAATCGGCGAATCGCTGCTTCATGCGGATAAGCGGCATTAAGTCCCATGGCTTCTCCTGTTTTTCCTCCCAAGGAAGCCCTCCCACCGCATGATCTACACCAAGCTGCTTCGCTAAATGCCATAACCGATTTGGCTGAGACGGGAACACTTCTGCTAATTTCATTATTAGAACACCTCTTTTATACGATTATTGGCCGCCTGCTTTAGCTGCTAATTCTTTACCCAATTTATCGATTTTGTTATAGGCGTCCTCGATAGATTGCTGGCCGAACGTAACGGCTTCCATTTCCTTCCTATACGTATCAACCCATTCCGAAAACCCTGCTGCCGGCGAATAGAACGGCAGCGCTTTATCTAGCGAAAGATCATAAATTTCTTTGCCGAGCTTATCCTTCGGCTGCAGCGTCGGCTCCAGCTCTTTGTAGATCTCAGGGTTAATCGGAATTCCACGCGTCAGGCCGAGAGCTTGCCCTGCTTCTTTGTCCGTAATAAACCACTTCACGAATTTCTTCGCTTCTTCTTTATTTTTGGAATTGGCGCTGACGCTCAAGAAGATCGTTGACTGGGCCCATCCGCCGCCCGCTGGCCCCACTGGTAAGTTAACGACGCCTACTTTACCCGGCATTAACTGCTCCAAGGCGCTTACAGATCCAGTAGTTGCCCCTCTTGTCATGACGACGCCGGAAGCCATTGGATCAGCTTGCGGGTCATTTTCCAGGAAGGCAGCCGCTTTCTCGGCAGGAGGTACAATTTTAGCCTTACGGAACTCCTCATATGTTTGGTAGAAGGTCAAAAATAAATCTTTGTCGAGATTAAACTTCTTGCCGCCATCGGACATGATCGGCTCCTTACCCATCGACGTCTGATAGTAGTTGAAGCTGTCCCAAGTAGTCGTATCGCCAATCGGATATTTTCCTTCCGGCAGCTTAGCCCGCGCGTCTCTTGCCCACTGGAAAAATTCATCATACGTCCAATCCTTATGCGGATGCGGAATTCCGTATTGATCCAGCTCGGTTTTGTTGAATGCAAGCCCTTGCGCGTTTTGACTGAGCGGGATTCCATAAAGCTTGCCGCCGATTTTTAAATTTTCAATAACGGTAGGATCGACGATACCGCTCAAATCGATGTCAGACAGATCCTCCAGCTGTCCCCGAGAAACGTATTCTTGAATGTATGCGGCATCCATTTGCAGCACGTCGGTAATGGATTTCGATGCTGCGAGTGTCGGAAGCTTCTGCCAAAAAGCATCCCACGCCATAAATTCCGGCTTGAATTTCACGTTAGGATTTTGCTTCGTATAAATGTCCAGCGCTTTTTTCGTCGCTTCGTGACGGGCATCCGGTCCCCACCACATGATGCTTAATGTTTTCTCGCCGCCCGTATCCTTATCGGTCTGATTATCAGGCGCATTGGTAGCACCGCTGTTTACATTGTTACCGACATTATTGCCTCCGCCTCCGCTGCAGGCGGTTAACGCAAGCATCAGGACTAACATTAGAAATCCAAAGCTCTTCGGCCAACTTTTGTTCATCATTGGACATCCCCTTTTAATTGATTAATGTGAGATCGTCAACCCTTCAAGCCAGTTGTGGCGATTCCTTCGACAAAGTGCTTCTGCGCAAGGAAAAAAATAATGACAGAAGGAAAGATCGACAGTAAGGACATTGCGAGCAGCTGTCCCCATTGAATGTCGAACTGGTCAATGAACATACGCAGCGCTAAGCCGACCGTAAACTTATCGACCGAGCTCAAATAGAGCACCTGAGCGAAGAAATCATCCCAGCTCCATATGAACGTAAAGATCGCTACCGTAACAAGCGCCGGCTTAAGCAAAGGTAAAATGACTCTTAAAAAAATCCCATAGACGCTCGCGCCGTCAATCGTCGCAGCCTCATCCAAGTCACGCGGAATACCGCG
The DNA here is from genome assembly GCF_003337375.1 of Paenibacillus prosopidis. GTDB lineage: Bacteria > Bacillota > Bacilli > Paenibacillales > Paenibacillaceae > Pristimantibacillus > Pristimantibacillus prosopidis. The sequence continues at coordinate 10,693 of NZ_QPJD01000017.1, read as the reverse complement.
AATAAATTGCACAAGCAGGAAGATAAAGAACGCTCCTCCCCCAAAAAAATGCGGCAGCACCAGCGGCACATAGCTATCGACGAATCCGAGCTTGTTGAACAATATGTACTGCGGTACGACTGTGACCTGACCCGGAAGCATCATCGTCAACAGCAGGATCGAAAACCAAAAGCCGCGCAGCTTGAAATTCAGCCTTCCGAAGCCATATGCCACAATAGCTGCAGTCGCAACTCCTCCTAAAACGTTTCCGAGCTCCATGAGAAGCGTGTTGCTGAAAAAGTGAGCAAAGGTATACTCCGATGAGAAATGCCACCCTTTCCAGTAGTTGCTCCACATCGGTGTCGAAGGCCATAGCGTGGGCAAGCTGAGCTCTTCTGTTTTTTTCAATGAAGCACCTGCCCACCATATAACCGGGTACAGCATGAGGAAGGAGAACGCCGCCAGAAACAGATGGTTTGTCAGCTTGGAACGGAGCGAACTCATTTCGTTTTCCCCCCATCCGATTCGTAGAATACCCAGTAACGCGATGCCATGAAGTTAATGATGGTCAGCACGGCAACAATCGTGAGCAGTATCCAGGCAAGAGCTGACGCATATCCCATCTGATAATGCTTGAACGCTTTCTCGTAAAGAAACATCGCATACATATAGGTCGAGTTGATCGGCCCGCCCTTCGTAATGATGAACGCTGAGGTAAACGTTTGGAACGAACCGATAATGCCGAGCACGAGGTTAAAGAACATGACCGGCGAAAGCATCGGAAGCGTAATGCTAATAAACTTCCTCACCTTCCCGGCTCCGTCAACGGAGGCCGATTCGTACAGCTCCTGTGGAACCTGCTTCAGTCCCGCTAGAAATATAACCATGGTCGAGCCAAACTGCCACGTATTAAGCAGAATCAATGTACCAAGCGACGTGTCCGGATTAGAGATCCAGCCAACTCCCTCAATGCCAAACCATGCCAGCACTTGATTGATATAGCCGTCAAGACCGAACATATTACGCCACAGCGCTGCGACGGCAATACTTCCACCGATTAGTGATGGAAAATAAATAGCCGTCCGGTAAATGTTCATTCCTCGTATGCTTTTGTTAAGCGCCAACGCAACCATTAGCGAGAAAAACAGCTTCAGAGGTACGGAGAATAAAACAAACAGGAACGTGACGCTGAGTGACTTTGTAAAAGTCGCGTCGCTTGATAAGATTTTCGCGTAGTTGTCCATTCCCGTCCAAACCGGATCCTCCAGCAATGAATATTCGGTGAAAGATAAATAAAACGATTGCGCGATCGGCCATAACGTCAGCAGCAGAAAACCGATTAACCATGGAGAAATAAATACATATCCGGCTAAATGGGTTGCTCCTGTATGATTGCGCTTCCGCTTGGGTTGCTTCTTCTCCATTCCAGTTCCAGTCGCCGTCTCAGCAGTCACCCCAATAATCTCCTCCCCCTTTAACTTTTAATTGTTTTTTTGGTTGGTATTCTCTTACTTTATACGAAAGCGGTTTCACCAATAAAGGAGAGGAAATTATGAAAGTGTTTGATTTTATATAGTGTGAAAAATTCATAGACCGGCGTAAAATGCCTTAAGAAAGTCGCATCGACAAATATGGGAAAGTCCCCAACAATAGACTTAAGACTTACGCTTGGCAGCATTATACTCATTCGGAAGAGGTGCTTTTGATGAAATTTGATAATCCGGAAGATATTATTCAGCTTACGCCGCTATGGCAAGGAGAACGATTTCCAAACGGGCGCCCAAAGGTGCCGGACGACGTTCTTCGCCGCATGCGCAAAATTACTTTAGAGGAAGCATGGGGCCCTCTATGGAACAGAGGCTATACGTTTCAATTTGAAGGCGATTTCAAAATCATTCACCCTGATAAAGTTATGGTTGGACGTTCCGTTACCGCCGTTATGGTGCCAAAGCGGCCTGATTTGCATGAAACGCTGCTAAATTACGGTCATCAGCAAGAGGAACGTAAAGGCTTTTTTAATCAATGGGTAATCGACTCTTTGGTCGAGGATGACGTCGCTGTCGTGGATATGTTCGATAAGGTTCACTTAGGCACTTATGTGGGCGGGAATTTGTCAACCGCTATTTCCACCCGTACGAAGCGAGGCGGAGCAGTCATTTGGGGCGGCATACGCGATAATCAGCAAGTGGTCGAGATTGAAAATATAAACGTGTTCTACCGCGGCAGTGATCCGACTGCCATTGCGGACGTAACAATGGTCGGCATGAACGTTCCGACACGGATCGGGCGAGCTATTTGTATGCCTGGCGACGTCGTGCTTGGCACGCCGGCCGGCGTCATCTTCATTCCGCCGCACCTCGCTGAGCTTACCGTCGTACAGGCGGAAAAATCACAGGTGCGGGACGTGTTCGGTTTCGTCCGGCTGCGCGACAGCGTCTATACGACAGCACAAATCGACGCCTCATGGAATGTAGCCTTGTGGCAAGACTTCATGAATTGGTTCAAGAACGACGATGCGGCAGCCGATTACCGCCATTTGACCTGGGATTCCGAGCTGGAAGAAGCGCGCAAAGCGGAACGAAACGGTCCTCAGAACGACGTTCGTCTATAAACAGCAGAACAGAAAAAGGACTCTGGAGGGCATATTCCATGCCGCTAGAGTCCTTTTATATTCATTCTCTATTACTTACCAACCGATTCCCGATACTCGCTCGGAGATAGTCCTACTTTTTTCTTGAATATTTGACTGAAATAACGCGGGTCTTGATAACCGACCTTCTCCGCTACCTCGTAATTTTTAAAATGGGTGCTCTTCAGCATGTCTTTCGCTTTATCAATTCGAATATCCGTCAAATGCTCAATAAACGTTTTACCGGTATTGGTCTTGAACAGCAGGCTCAAATAAGTCGGCGTCATATACACCTTCTGGGCGACGCTTTGCAGGGAAGCGTATTGACACTCCTGCTCCATATGGTGAATGGTTTTCTTAATAATACTGCGGTGGCTTTCCTTCTGGTTATGGGAAAGAACCTCTTTCAGACCGGTAAGAAACGAATGGACATATTGCTTAATGTCGATCATTGTCTCCATTTTCACAATGGACATAATTTCAAACCGCTTGTATGAGCTTACCATTTCCGCCTCAGCCAGCACCCGTTTCTCCATTCCTACAAGAAGCCGCAGTGTCAGCTCATACACGCTCTGAATTTCGATCGGCCCATTCCGAAGCACCCAATCATAAAAAACATTCACGGATTCCTCTACTTCTTCATCTGACTCTGCAGCTTTGAACGAATCAAACAGCTCCTTCTCCTTATCGGACGGATATAGCTGCATCGTTTCATATCGGGGCAGCTCACTGAAGTATATAATCTCTCCCGCACCCCGGTAAAACTTATATTCAAGCGCTCTGGAAGCTTGCCGGTAAGAATGGAATACATCATATAGATGACTGCAAGGCTTTCCTACGCCGATCGTCATCGGTTGGCCAAACTGTGCGTTCAGCATCTCCTGAATCGTTTCCAACACGTCCTTCGAAACCCAGGAAAACAGTACTCCGATCCTTCCCTCTTCATCCATAAACACGACATTGCCGTCTGATATCCGCTCCTGCAAGTAATCGCGCATTTTCTCTACAAAAACAATCTTCTCATGCTCATCTTCGAAATGAGCTGTTGGCTCTAATAGAGCCATAGCCGGAAAGGTATAGTATGGATTTAGATGCAAGCTTGACAGCTTCTCCCTCAAACTCAAATCCGGTTTTGCATGACCAGTATCCGAGACCAAATCTCTAAGAAAGCGGTCCCTCATCCATGTGAGAATGATATCTTCTTTGAATAATTGTCCCTCTTTCAGCATGCTCCACTTCCCCTTTTGTAAGGATGACATACGAGATGCATGACATTAATTGAGATGTATCGTCTTATAAGAGTGCATATGTTCGATGAAGGTTTGCTCAGCCAAGGCAGCGTCTCCTGTTCGTAGAACGTCTACCAAACGCAGATGCCAATCGGCCAGTCCATCCGTAGAGAAGTGGCGGTTAGAAATAGCCATAAACCGCATGACCTTCATCTTCATATGGTTCCATAGCTCTAGAATCATGTGATTATCGCAGCGTTTGTAGAAAAAACCGTGAAATTCCATATCCAGCTCCAAAATGTTTAAGAGATCATTTTGTTCATGCGCCTCATGCATGCGGCGTGTAATGCCTTCCAGATAATTGAAATCTTCTGCGGTTAAATGTATCATCGATTGCCTGACGGCAAAGCCTTCAATAATTTCTCTCAACACAAAAATATCTTTTATTTCCTTCGACGTAATAGTGGAGACGACCGAGCCTTTGTTGGCAACGCCGGTAATGAAGCCTGCTTGCTTCAACCGCTCCAATGCTTCCCGCACAGGAGCCTGACTTATATCAAATTTTTTCGCAATTTCGAGAACGAGCAGGCGGGTGCCAGGCTGCAGCTCCCCTGCAAGGATCTCTTTCTTTAGCGTCGTATAGACATGCTCACTGATTGAGTTTATTGCTGCGATCGGCAGGTTCCCTTGCATCGTATTCACATCTCCATTTCACATTATCGATTATCGATAATACTGATCAAAAAAAGAAAGCGTTGCCAAACCAGGATGTGTAATCCCCCGTCATTCACCTCCCCTGATTTCAGATTATCGATAATTTGCTTCATAACTTTATTATAGAACTGCCTCCCTTCCGCGACAACCGATTTTATTGTCGAATGCTGGAAAAATGATTAAATAAAAAGTCGAAAGAACACGGTTCATTATTTCACTAGTCACACTTGCGCCTTAAGCTTATAATAGAGAATGATTTATATCCGATAATATTACTTGGACAATTGGAGATTTAATGATGAACGTGAAGCTGCCAACAATAAAAAAACAAGTTTTTGATCGTATTATCCGAAGCGGCTTGGTGTCCAAAGCAGAGCTAATGAAGCGATTGACCGTTACGAGTACGAGCTTAACCCGAATATTGGAGGAATTGCTTACGGACGGGCTGATCCTCGCATCTGAGCTAGGTCGCTCGACCGGAGGCCGCAAACCTATTTTGTACCGGGTAAACCCATCACACCGCGCCGTCTTTGGCTTAGAAATTTCCAGGTTCTCCTCTTCAATTGGACTTTATGACTTGAACTTAAAGCCATTAGCGTTCGAAAGATGGAAAATGGATGATCAAATGACACCGGAACGGTTGATCGGAAAAATAACCGTGCTTGCTGAACGGATGTTGAACGACTGCCATATTGAACGTGAAAAAGTGATCGGAATAGGGATCGGAGCCGTCGGTCCTCTTAGCCGCGAGGACGGAATCATGCTGAAGCCGCGGTATTTTCCGGCGGAAGGCTGGAGTAACGTGGCAATCTGTGAAAGCTTGGAACAAAGTCTGGGACTTCCCGCCCTGCTTGACAACGGCGCAAACACGGCCATTATCGGCGAGCACTGGGCGCTTAGGACCGAAGAAGTTGAGCATATGCTTTACGTTCATGCTGGCGTTGGTTTGCGGACGGCTATGATGTCTGGCGGCCAAATTGTTAGAGGCGCGGTCGATATGGAAGGCTCATTTGGACAGATGATCATTCAGACGGATGGACCGCGCCTCGGCGATGAAGGTAATTACGGCGCTTTGGAAGCGATGGTTTCCATTCCTGCTCTTGAGAAGAAGATTCGTTCACAGCTCACTATGGGAAAATCAAGCACGCTCATTGCACTACCGGCCGAAGACATCCGGTTTGACGCACTGCAGGACGCATTTGCGAAAGGCGATTCCTTCGTAACCGAGCAATTTATGCAAACGGCTACATACCTTGGCATAGGAATTGCCAATCTCATTAATATTTTGCACCCTGAAGCGGTCATTTTAGGCGGTCCGCTGGTCAATGTTGACAAGAAGATTTACGATACGGTCATTGAAGTCGCACGCAGCAATATATACTATTCTCCCCAATATGAGCCCCGGTTCTCGCAAGGACAGCTGACGGAGGATGCGGTTACCGCAGGCGCGGCCGTTATGCTTCTGCAGGAATGGGATCTCAGTTGACGACGGTTTAAAAAGGAACGATGCTTAGGCTTGCGCCTGCATTGTTCCTTTTTTTATGTATCGAAAAGCCATACTGTTGCACTTTCTAAGATTGTCATAAATAGGTACTTTTCGGTACCTATATCACTTTTTAGTTCTTATAGCACTAAAAAGTGCGTTCTTCCTTTTTTTCACTTCATATTAGATAATTTTATCGTACCCCATTCGAAGTAAAAAGTAGAGATTTGGAAGGTGACGACTATGAAAATATTGACCGTTGTATCGCACCCAAGGGTGCACTCCTTAACCTTTTCTGTTGCAGCCAGATTTACACAGGGACTCAATGATGCGGGACACGAAACGGAGATGCTGGATTTGCATCGCAGCGGCTTTGATCCTATATTGTGGGAAGCGGATGAACCCGATTGGTCATCTGAAAGCAAGATCTATTCGCCTGAGGTAGAGGCAGAAATCGAACGAATGAAGAAACATGACGCTCTCGCCTATATATTCCCGATATGGTGGTACAATCTGCCTGCTATGCTAAAGGGATATATCGACCGGGTATGGAACAATGGTTTTGCATACGGCTCCAATAAATTGCATCATAAAAAAGTACTGTGGCTTGGTCTAGCAGCAGCCCCGAAAGAACACTTTGAGAAGAGACAATACGATAAGATGCTCTCCCAACAACTGAACATCGGAATGGCCCATTACTGCGGAATCACTAATAGCAAGGTGGAGATATTATATGACACTCTGGATTCAAGGCCGGAAATTTTCGAAAGGCTCCTGACGCAGGCTTATCATTTCGGACTAAATTATGATCATGATTCAAAGTCCGCAACTTAATAATTCATTAGCAAGAGCAGGAAAATGCAAAATCGACGACGAATCTTCTAGCCTGCTAGCAGCTTTACCCATAGATTGTTTTGATATCCGATACCATATACGGGAATGCAAGACGACGGTGTCCTTCAAGGCTCCGCCGTCTTATATGCCGTTCTTCCGTTATCCCCAAGCGGCCAGCTCCATCTCGAAATCGCTCGTGAAATCTGGGCTAATCGGCGTCACCCGCACGTTCACATTAGCCTTCCAGATGTTGATTGAGACGTCGGGTAAAGCGCCCTCGTAGACGTACAGTCCCTTGGCCTGCTGCTGTACCGGCTCCAGCTTCGCCTTCCAGATGCCACGACGGCCATCGGAGCCGACCGCCTCCACGCGGACGTCCTTGTTCCAAATGGCGCCGAGTTGAATTTCGGCACGGAAAGCCGTCTTGTTCAGCCCGATCCTGCTGCTTTGGTCGGCCAGAATGTCCGCTTTCTTGACTCGGACTTCGGACCAGTTGTCACGGATGAATTGCTTGTAGGCGGCAACCCTCGATGCGACCTCGAAGTTGTCAGCGGCGAACCGCTTCCCCCTTACGGTCGTGGGGACATATAACTTGTGCCAGTATTCGCTTACCATTCTGTGGGTGTTGAAGACGGGCGCGATTGAGCAGATCGACTCTTTCATCAGGTTGACCCATTCCGTCGGGACCTCGCGATCACCCCGATTGTAGAACAGCGGAATAATCTCTTCCTCAAGCAGCCGGTAAAGCGCTTCGCTGTCCTGCTGCGCCTGGTACTCGAGGTCGCCGTCCGTCGCGCCTTCAATGGCCCAGCCGTTCCGCCCGTTGTAGCCTTCCGCCCACCAGCCGTCCAGTACGCTGCAGTTGAGTACGCCGTTCATGGCCGCCTTTTGCCCACTTGTACCGCTCGCTTCCATCGGTTTCACCGGCGTGTTGAGCCAAACGTCGACGCCTTGGACCAGCTTCTTCGCCTTATCCATCGCATAGTTCTCCACGATGTAAACCCAGCCCTTGAACCTTTCCTCCCGGGATAGCTCCACTATTCTGCGGATCAGTTCCTGTCCCGGTCCGTCCGCGGGATGCGCCTTTCCGGCGAAAACTAGACACACGGGGCGCTGCGGATCACCCAGAATGTGGGCGAGCCTCTCTAAGTCGCGGAAGATGAGAAGTGCCCGCTTATATGTCGCAAACCGCCTGGCGAAGCCGACGATCAACGGTCCTTCACCGGAAGGGGCAAGCGGCAGTCTCAACTCTCGGACCATCTCGGATTTCGTCCGCTGATGCTCCTCCCAAAGCTCTATGTGCGGGATATCCCGAACAGCAGCCCATACATCCGGTTCCGCAGTACGGACGGCCCAGTCGGACGGGAGGTGCCGGTCGAACAGCTCCTTCATGCCGCTGGCCAGCCACGTCCCGATATGGATGCCGTTCGTGACCGAATCGACTGGAATGTCCTGACTCGGAATATGCGGCATCCACCGGTGGAACATCTCCTGGGTCACCTCGCCGTGCAGCTTGCTCACCCCGTTCACCTTCGACGACGTGCTGACGGCAAGTCGTGTCATGTTGAACGCGTCGCCCAATCGGCCGAGCGAAAGAACCCGCTCCCTGTCCGTCCCGAGCTGCCAGTAATAGTCGCCGAAATAACGGTCCATCATGTCGATGGAGAAGACGTCATGCCCAGCCGGAACCGGTGTGTGCGTCGTGAATACAGTGCTCGCCTTGACGGCTTCAAGTGCCGTCTCGAACAGCACTCCTTCGGCGGACAGCATGCGGATGCGCTCGAGAGTTAGGAACGCTGGGTGCCCTTCGTTCATATGCCAGACGTCCGGCCGGATGCCCAGCGTAGCGAGCAGTCTCGCACCGCCGATGCCGAGGATCATCTCCTGGCTTATGCGGACGTCTTGTTCGCTCGGATAGAGTGTGTCGGTCAAGCGACGGTCCGCGTCGCTATTCGATTCAACATCGGTATTGAGCAGGTACAGCGTGACAGAGCCAACCTGCACGGACCACGCTTTCGCATACACCTGTCTGCCGCCGATCATCACGCCGACGACGAGAGGCCGCCCTTCAGCATCCCTCACGGGACGAACCGGGTAGGAGCTCGCCTCTGGGTCGATATTTTGATACAGATGCTGCTGCGAGCCGCCCTCGTTGATGCGCTGCTGGAAGTAACCCTTACTGTAAAATATGCCTACGCCCGTAAGCGGAACATTTATGTCTGCGGCCGCCTTGATATGGTCGCCTGCCAATATGCCAAGGCCGCCCGAGTAAATCGGTAAAGATTCGTCAAGTCCAAACTCTGCCGAGAAATACGCTACACCGCCGTTTGACATCATCCCACCTCATTTTCGCGAAAAATTGCGCTTCGAATGTAAGCGCATGACTTGATGCCTCTATACTATATGCCGGTTTGCGGTACACGTGCCTATGGCAAGCGGGAGCTACGGTGTGGTAAACCCCAGCAGGCCGCGTCAACCGCGGTCCCTGGGGCGCCCTTGGTTCTATTCTTATTTCCGCCGTCACCGGAAAATGATTACTCGGGAACCAGCTCTGAGGTAGAGCATCTTAAGCGGACTGAACTCGAAGTTTACCGGCAAGCGGGTTCGTGTTCAATATTAGGATTAGACTCAAGCAATTTAATCTGTGTTGTTGTAAATAGGCGTTTGGACATGGTGTAGGTTTACCTCATTCATTGTAGTATTTTTTATTAAAACACAAAAACCCGAAAGATGGGCACTTTTTCTAAAGTGTCTATCTTTCGGGTTACAGTTCAGGCAAACTGCTCCTTATTGGATTGAACTAAGGTTCCCGTTACTTCAATGAATTAGTCCTCCACCAGCCAGCAAATGGTTTCCCAATCACAACTCACATTAACCGATAATGGTGGTGTCTTCGTCACTTTTGTATTCTAAAATATCTCCAGGCTGACATTGTAAAGCCTTACAAATCGCCTCTAAAGTTGATAATCGAATCGCTTTTGCCTTTCCATTTTTCAATATAGAAAGGTTAGCCATTGTTATTCCAACCCTCTCCGAAAGTTCTGTTACGCTCATTTTTCTTTTAGCCAACATCACATCAATATTGATTATAATCGCCATTTTATTCACCTCAGACCGTCAAATCATTTTCTGATTTTATATCAATAGCCTCTTTTAAAAGCTTTTGGAGAACAGCAGCAAAAACGGCAATCACCATGGAGGCAAAAATCATGACCATTCCAATTATTATGATACCTGGGGCATCGTCTTTCTCCGCCATGAGATAGAAGAGTGGCATGCCTACCACAAACAAGCTGCTGATTGTGATTGCACAGTATTTTATATTCATTAAAGCTCTTACAGATAAATCCGAGAAAGCTTTGTTCTTGTCAATATAGCTTAACAGTTTAAAAGCTTGAAACAGAGCAAAATAAAAAGGTATCGCCGTAGCATACAAATCGATTAAAACGAGATATTTCATATAAGTAATATCTGGATACAATTCTGCTGCAAAATTCGCAATCTCAGGCACCAAAAATATGCACAAAGCAAGAACTGGGATTCCAATAAGAATAACAGCTGCCTTTAAAAAGAGTGTTGTTCCTCGTTTCATAAAAAGCCCCTCACTTATTATTAAATTTAATTTGACTTTAACACAGAATATATCGTTTTGCAATAAAAAAATACTGACATTAAATACATTGTTGTTGTTACAGCTTTTCAGTCGAATAGAATGCAGGCCTACCATTTGGTAGGTTGGGCCTGCAAACCCTCACAGATCCGTACGTGCCCAATTAAGGCATACGGCTCTTCAAATCATCTTACTGAACAAAGGCCTTAGCCTTG
>NZ_QPJD01000016.1 GCF_003337375.1 Paenibacillus prosopidis | reverse complement strand
CTCCATTTTACCAAAGGATGGTTTCTTTGTTTTTTACAACTTTTAAAACAATGAAGGGGCTGCCCCTAAGTCTTTATGACTTTTGGGACAGCCCCATTTTTTTATAGAGTAATTATATGCCGACAATATTTCTTAAGCAATCGCAAACATCAGACCAAAGTAGCCGAACACAGCGGTCAATATACCCATGATAAAGGCTGGGATCAGACGGTTGGAGCGGTACATCCACAGCAAGCCTCCAGCCATTAGCAGCGCCGCAGCAAGCATTAGCACACTCTCCATATGTAAGGTGAATTGCAGAGTTATATCCGGGCTGAAGTCACCCTTATACAAGGATGTGAAAAGCGGTGACGGAGACACGGTTTGCAGCGTTTCCTGGACCGTATGCGGAGGCGTTTGCTGACCAAGCGCTCCGGTTGCAGCGAGCACCAGAAGGGCGATCACGCTCTCAGCTTGCAGCCACCGCTTCGGATTAAAGGATGGGTTATTCAGCACGGCCTTTTTATAGCCAAATCCGTTCGAGTAGGCAAATAGCAGCAGCGGGACAATTAGTAAATGCTTTATAACCAGCATTTGTCCGTATGGCAGCATCCATGCATTCACATACTCAGGCGTCGTAAAAGTCATAAGCACAAATCCTGCTAGCAGCGTAACGGAGACCGAGCTGATGGCGACTGGCGAAAACCAGCGGAGAAAGGCAGGCCAGTGGGCATTATCCTTTGCAAACCAGCTTATGATGAACAAAATGCCAATCCATACACTTACCGCAAGAAAGTGAGCGGAATGTGTGAGCATCCCTTTAAAACCATTCAAGGATGAAGCGTGGCCTGCATATCCAAGCCATATGACGAGCAGAAACGTTACAAACAAGGCTACCTTTGGCATATGCTTGTCATTGCGGAACGATTTAAGTCCAAGCAGAAAAGCGAGCCCTGCTGAACCAATCATTGTCCACAGCCATGCTTTACCGGTGTTGATATCGAGCAATATGCTTTTGAGAATCGTGCCGTATGTCATGTCGAAATCTTTGGCAAATACAAGAGCTAACTTATGAATAGGTACGTAAGACAAGATCGGTATCGCTATTGCGCATGCGAGGAGGAAGCCGTTCGGTACATGTACGGCAGGCCTTCTATCCTCCGGCACGAGCCGAAGCAATAAGGCTCCCGACAAAATAGCGAAGCAAACGTACAGAAGGCCTTCACTGACATATATCATTATTTACGCCTCCGTAAGAATAGTACGAGAGCAGCAGCCGCAATAATAGCGCCGATTATAAATGCGGGAGTATAGTTAGCATCTTCCTTATCAACGGCTACGGTTGTATTTTTCCCATTTTCATTAGTTGAATCATTCACATCGGCATCGGCACCCGCTTCCGGTGAATGAGAAGGAGAAGGGGAAGGGGAATCAGTCGGCGCCGGCGCATTAACTGTAAACGTGTAATTGCCTTCGACGGAGTGGCCATCCGCACCGATGATCGTCCACTTTACCGTATATATACCATTCGGCAGTACAGAAGCGATAGCACCGCTCATAGTCTCGCCGTTAACTTCCGCCCTTTCCGTATCCATCACTTCTCCTGCTGCGTTTAGTACTTTGAAATTGCTCAGCTTCTCGATTTTGGTATTAAACGTCAGCTCTATACGCTCGGGCGAGGCGGCGATCGACACATCCTGCGAAGGTACCGCACTTTCTAATTTGGAGTGGGCCATAGCAATACCTGGTACGAGCCATAGAGCAGCGAGGCAGATCAGCAATATCCGTTTCATATGTAATCCTCCTGAAATTTCGTAAGCTGATTGAATTATAACAGATTACGTAAAGCGTTAGCTTAAATGAAGTGAGTAAATCGTAGCGGCTTTATGAACATTTATTGAATATCGCGAACCTGAACAGAACAAAAACTCGAATAAAACGCCAGTAAACCGCGTATAAAGGTTAACCTATGGCGAATACACATAACTACAGTCTTGAAAACGGCCAATCTAGCGACCGGACCGTTTTGACGCGGCGGCTTAGCTTCAAGGAGTGTCAACACACAATACACAAAGATCGCCGTATCTTTGTTCCAAAAGGAGGTGCACCTGCCATCGTTACCGGGCCCTTCAAATACGATTGGCAGGATATCGTTGAGTGACCCTTTACCGTTAGGCTTGTCATTGCCGCTTATTTTGTTTTTAGTGTTAATGAATGGCTTTTTTGTTGCCGCCGAGTTTGCCATGGTAAAAGTCCGGGGCAGCCGCATCGATACGCTTGCTTCTGAAGGACATTCACGGGCAAAACTCGCTTCACTTTTAACGGGCAACTTGGACGCTTATTTGTCGGCATGCCAGCTTGGCATTACGATTGCATCGCTCGGTCTTGGTTGGATCGGTGAACCGGCAGTCGCACGAGTGATCGAGCCATTGTTTATTATCTTCGGTTTTCATAACGAGGTGGTCATTCATACGGTTTCCTTCATCCTCGCATTCACCTTTATAACGGTGCTTCATATCGTTCTGGGAGAATTAGCGCCCAAAACAATTGCGATTCGCAAAGCGGAGACGATAACGCTGTTAACGGCTACGCCTCTCATATACTTTTACAAATTAATGTATCCATTCATTAGGGTGCTTAACGGTACGGCAAATCAGCTTCTCAAAATGACCGGCATTGAGCCGGCGTCCGAGAAGGACTCGGCACACACAGAGGACGAGATTCGGATTTTGATGAAGGAAAGCCACAAAAACGGACTAATAGATAATACGGAGCTCACGCTTGTAGATAATATTTTCGACTTTGCCGAAACGAATGCGCGCGAAATAATGATTCCCCGCACAGAAATGATTTGTTTAAATACAAACTTCTCGCTTGCGGATAACAAAAAAATTGCGTTGGAGCAAATGCTCACCCGCTATCCGGTATGCGAGAACGACAAGGATAATATTATTGGGTTCGTTCACATCAAAGATTTGCTCAAAGATACGAACCACAGCCTGAATGATATTAGACAGATTACGCGGCCAATTACGACAGTGCCCGAATCGATGCAAATCAGCACACTGCTTAAGCTGATGCAAAAGCGTAAATCACAAATCTCTATATTGATCGATGAATACGGAGGAACATCGGGTTTAGTGACGCTGGAGGACATCATGGAGGAGATCGTCGGTGAAATTCAAGATGAATTTGACGAGGAAAGGGAGCAGCTGGAAAAAAGGGACGATAACTCCTATTCGATTAGCGGGCTGATGCTCATCGAAGAAGTAAACAGCTTCTTCGGTTTCAATATTGAGACAGATGATTACGATACGATTGGCGGCTGGCTCTATTCAAGAATTGAAATTCCGCCAACCAATAATCAGCGTGTCAATTATCCCGGCGGATATGAGTTCGTTATTGAGGAAACGGATCATTTGCGCATTTCACGCATTATCGTTCGAAGAGTTGGTGATTCAGCAAAGAGGGAGGAAGATAAGTATATTGGCTAACGAGCAAGTTTGCTGTAAGAAATAAGGCTGTGCCAACTCGTCTTATTGACGCGTTAGCACAGCCTTATTAATTCTTATTAGGGTTGATGGGCCAAGAAAGCTTCCGCATCAATTTTTTGGACGGTTTCGATCGTTCCGCCGCCGAGACATACTTCGCCGTCGTAAAGGACGACCGCTTGTCCCGGAGTTATCGCCTTCTGGGGCTTATCAAATACGATAAGCGCAGTTCCATCTTCCTGCATCGTTACGGTAACGCCTTGATCCGGCTGGCGGTAACGGAATTTAGCCGTGCAGCGGAGCGGGTCAGAATAGGCAGCAGGCACAATCCAGTTCATGCCGCTGGCTGTTAAGCTCACTGAGTAAAGGCTCGGGTGCTGCTCGCCTTGTACAACATACAATATGTTGCGCTCTAAATCCTTGTCGGCAACGAACCATGGTTCTCCTGAGCCGGAGCCGCCAATTCCGAGACCTTGCCGCTGACCTAGCGTGTAATACATTAACCCGTCATGACGGCCTTTCTTCTCACCATTGCGGATATCGACCATATCGCCGGATTGAGCAGGCAAGTAGCCGCTTAGGAACGTCTTGAAATCCCGTTCCCCGATAAAGCAGACTCCGGTGCTGTCTTTCTTCTTAGCCGTATATAAATCGGCTTCCTCGGCTATCCGGCGTACTTCCGGCTTCGGCAAATGACCGATCGGGAACATCGCCTTCGCAAGCTGCCGCTGATTAAGGGCGCTTAAGAAATAGGTTTGGTCCTTGTTCGAATCGACGCCTCGAAGCAGCTTCGTCACGCCGTCCGCCGTGCGTTCAACGCGCGCGTAGTGACCGGTTGCCAAATAATCGGCTCCAAGCTCCGTCGCCCGCTGCAGGAAATCGCCAAACTTAATTTCGCGGTTGCACATGACGTCCGGGTTAGGCGTCCGCCCGCGTTTGTATTCATCCAGAAAATAGGTGAATACCTTGTCAAAATATTGCCGTTCAAAATTAACGGTATAATAGGGAATACCGATTTGTTCGCATACGCGGCGTACATCTTCAGAATCCTCTTCCGCCGTGCAGTGGCCGAATTCATCGGTATCGTCCCAGTTTTTCATAAAAATGCCGACGACGTCATATCCTTGCTGCTTCAGCAGCAGCGCGGTGACTGAAGAATCAACGCCGCCTGACATGCCGACGACGACTCTTGTCGAAGCTTTCGGTTTTTCCATTCTAAACACCACCTTGTTCAATCAAACACCTACATTGTAACATAGGCAGAAAACTTTTTCATGAAGATGTCAACCTTTTTGCACACGATGCATATTGGATATGTTAACATATAAGTGTTATGGGAATACAGTGATTTATAGAGCTATTTGGAACGGCAATATGACAACAACTAAATCCAAAAACAGTTAAAGAGGTGCCAGTTTGAAGATATCGACTAAAGGCCGTTACGGCTTAACGATAATGATGGAGCTTGCGGCTAAATTTGGTGAAGGCCCGACTTCGCTCAAGAGTATTGCTGAACGAAATCAGCTTTCCGAGCACTATTTGGAGCAATTAGTAGCACCGCTGCGTAATGCAGGCCTAGTGAAAAGTATTCGAGGCGCTTACGGCGGATACATTTTGTCCAAGGATCCCGAGGGTATTACTTCGGGAGACATTATCCGTATTCTTGAAGGGCCGATCTCCCCTGTTGACTTTACGGAGGAAGATGATCCGGCTAAACGTCAATTGTGGCTCAGAATTCGCGATAGCATCGCAGAGGTGCTCGATTCAACAACGCTCGCGGATTTGATCGCTTTTGAAGATGAAGGCAAACCAGACAGCTATATGTTCTATATTTAAAGGAAGCTGACCTATGAGAACATATTATTTTGATCATGCCGCAACTACGCCTATGCATCCTTCCGTCGCTCAAACGATGCTCGAACTGATGCAGGGGCCTGGCGGCAATTCATCCAGCATGCATGCTTTCGGGAGAGCTGCGAAGCAGCAGCTTAACCGGTCGCGTGACCGTATTGCGGCTGCCCTGGGCTGTAAGCCTGCGGAGCTGCTATTTACCTCCGGCGGAACAGAAAGCGATAACGCAGCATTGATCGGCGCAGCAAGAGCGCAGCGTAAACGCGGCAAAACGCATATTATAACTTCAGCGGGCGAGCATCACGCCGTTCTCCATACATGCGAATGGTTAAGCAAGGAAGAAGGCTTTACTTTAACCATGCTGCCTATAGACAGCACCGGAACCACAGCTCCCGAGCATATCGAGGCGGCGATAACTCCGGAAACAGCGCTTGTCAGCATTATGCACGGAAACAATGAGGTTGGCACGCTGCAGCCTATTGAAGCGATTGGACAAATCACGAAAAGAAACGGCGTGCTGTTTCATGTCGATGCGGTACAGACGCTGGGCTGGATGGACTATCGGCTGAACGAGCTGCCGGTTGATTTGATGAGCTTTTCTGCGCATAAAATAAATGGTCCTCAAGGCGTTGGCGCTCTATATGTGGCAAACGGCACGCCATTCGAAGCAATCCAGCACGGAGGCTTGCAGGAAAGAAAGCGGCGCGCGGGAACGGAAAACGTAGCAGGCATAACCGGTTTTGCAGCAGCTGTTGACATTTGTGTGAACGAACGAGAAAAGAAGCAACTTTTTATGGACAAGCTTCGTAAGAGATGGATAGAGCTGCTGCACTCAAATGTAGAGGTGCCGATTATGATCAACGGCAATGAACAGCACCATTTGCCCCATATCGTTAACGTCAGCTTTATCGGTGTTGATACGGAGACGATGCTTATGAATCTTGATATGGATGGGATTGCGGCTGCAAGCGGATCGGCCTGTACTTCAGGCGCATTAGAAAGATCGCATGTCCTGCGCGCAATGCATTTACCTGAAGAGCAAATACAATCGGCTGTAAGATTTAGCTTTGGTTTGGGGAATACTTTGGAGGAATTAGAAGAAGCCGCACATAAAGTTGGAACGATCGTGAGGCGTATTCGTAATAACTACTAGGAGGCCGCCGCCTAAGCGTGATTAAACTTCAACAGCTTATTGGACTTCCCGTAATCGTTATCCACTCCGGCAAGCTGGTCGGAACCGTAAAGGATGCTTGGTTTGATGAGCATTGGCAGCTGAAGGGTCTAATCCTCGACAGCGCCAAATGGTTCGCGTCATCTGTGAAAATAGTGGCGTGGGAGAATGTATTAACCTGCGGAGAGGATACCGTCATCATATCCAGCGAAGACGTTATAATCCGGATGAAGCCGAAGCAATTGCTTCGTTCTTTTTACACAGGTGTTGTAAAATTAAAAGATTTGCCTGTAATGACTGTCCAGGGTTTACAACTGGGAAGGGTATCGGATGTTTATTTTTACCCATTTCAGGGTACACAAATAGTAGGCTACGAGCTTACGGACGGTTTTGTTTCGGATCTGATGGAAGGGCGCAAATGGCTGAAGGCGCCGAGTGATCCGGATACCGTGTTACTCGGGGAAGACGCGATTATTGTTCCTGCTGTCAGTGAAGCGGAATTGGAGCCTGTCGCAGCTTCCAATTCAAAGGATAGGGAGAAATGAAAGATGATGAGATGTCCGAACTGTAATTCGAAAGATATCGGAAAAATAGGTTCCCATCAGTTTTATTGCTGGGGCTGCTTCATTGAACTGACGGTTAACGGCGACAAAATGTCGGTTTACCAAGTGGAAGAGGACGGCACGTTAAGCTCGCTCGACGACTTGTTCTTTGAAGATGAAATACCGCAAGTACACGTCAACTGATGTGTTTTTGAGCACGAATATGGAAAGACGGTCTTTGACCGTCTTTTTTTTGTTGTCTAAGGATGATTCGCTCTGCTTGTACATATACTGAATCAGATTCGGTTATACCGGTCGGAATGAAGGGAAACAATAGTACGGGGGTGAGGACGGTGGAGCGATTTACTAAGAACCGTCTGTTTGTTTGGTTGGTTTACATCATATTAGGACTGCTGGCCATTTATCTTATGCTGCTTCTAAAGCCGCTAATCTTAAATGTATATGTCTTCTTGAGGGCCGTGCTCGCACCCTTTATTATCGCGATGATTATTTCATATGTTCTTAATCCGGTTGTAACTTTGCTGCATGAACGAAAGGTGCCCAGAACGATTGCGGTGCTGCTGATCTATGCCGTTTTTTGCACTGCCATTACAGTTCTGCTGGTGAATCTTATTCCGATGTTCATTAATCAGGTGCAGGAGCTGAACCGGCATGTTCCGGAGCTTTCCATGCGTGCTGCAGATATTGTCACCGATATTAACAACACATCTTTTTTACCGGAAAGCATTCGAACCGGCTTAAACAAATCGCTGGTTCATATGGAGAAAAAGCTTTCTGAAACCTTATTCAACTTTGTGAATAATATCGGATCCATGCTCAATGCTGTGTTTATCGCGTTCATTATTCCGTTTCTTTCCTTTTATATATTAAAGGATTTCGACGTCTTTGAACGTACGGTCATTACCTATGTGCCTAAATCGCATCGTAAAAATACAGTAAGGCTGATGAAGGATATCGATACGGCGCTCGGCAGCTACATTCGCGGTCAGTTTCTTGTTTGCTTCATTGTTGGCCTATTAGCATATTGCGGTTATTTTTTTATTGGAATGCCATATGCGCTTCTGCTTGCCGGTATTGTCGCGATAACGAACGTTATTCCATATTTAGGACCGTTTTTCGGAGCTGCGCCGGCACTTCTGATGGCATCTACTATATCGGTTAAAATGGTCATTCTCGTAGCTATCATTAATACCGCATGTCAAATTCTCGAGGGAAACGTCATTTCTCCGCAGGTCGTCGGACGAACGCTGCACCTGCATCCTTTGTCCATCATTTTCGCTTTGCTGGTAGGCGGTGAAATTGCGGGTATCGTCGGCATGATTTTGGCGGTGCCGATATTTGCCGCATGTAAAGTTATTGTCCAGCATATGTTCGCCTATTACGTGCGGCGAAAGATTATTTGACAGGTGTAATAGCTGTAGCTATAATTTATAAAAAATGGTTAAAACGTTGACGAATTGAAGTAAGCCATTGCCCGTTAGCCAGAGAGAAAGCTTCTTCGCTCCTGCTCCTTACGAAAGCAGCAAGCGTCGGTTGAGAAAGCTTTCATGACGAAGGGTGGCCGAAAGCTCTTTTCGGAGTGTGAACAAACTTCACCGGCTGGACCCGTTATCGTCCAATGAAGGCGATTGCGCATGCTCATACAAGGGCGCAATAACCAGGGTGGTACCGCGAATTGATTCGTCCCTGTCTATGACAGGGGCGTTTTTGTGTTTATTGGACTTACGATACTTCGTAAAACTTTTTAGGAGGCTCATACAAATGAAGGCTAGTGAAATTCGTGCGAAATGGCTTGCTTTTTTTGAAAGCAAAGGCCATAAAATTGAACCAAGCGCATCGCTCGTACCGCATAACGATCCGTCCTTGCTGTGGATTAACGCGGGAATGGCACCTCTGAAGGCTTATTTCGACGGCCGTGTTATTCCGGACAACCCGCGCATTACGAACTCGCAAAAATGTATTCGAACGAACGATATCGAGAACGTCGGCAAGACGCGCCGGCACCATACGTTTTTTGAGATGCTCGGCAACTTCTCGATTGGTGATTACTTTAAAGAAGAAGCCATTACGTGGGCATGGGAGTTTTTGACCGGGCCGCAATGGATCGGCTTCGATCCTAACCGCCTGTCGGTGACGGTATATCCGGAAGATGAGGAAGCCTTCAGCTTCTGGAATAATAAAATCGGTATTCCCGCAGAGCGAATTTATAAGCTGGATGAAAACTTCTGGGATATCGGTGAAGGACCTTGCGGACCTTGTACGGAGATTTTCTACGACCGTGGCGACAAGTATGGCGATTTGTCCGATCCCGAGTGCTGGCCTGGAGGAGAAAACGAGCGTTTCCTCGAAGTTTGGAACCTCGTGTTCTCGCAATTCAACCATAACAAAGACGGCAGCTACACGCCGCTTCCTAACAAAAACATCGATACGGGCGCAGGACTTGAGCGGTTTGCATCGATTTTGCAGGATGTAGATTCTAACTTTGATACAGACTTGTTCCGACCGATAATTGACCGTACTTGTGCGATTGCGAAAGTCAGCTACAAAACAAACGAAGAGCATGACATTGCCCTTAAAGTCATCGCTGACCATATTCGTACAGTCGCATTTGCAGTTGGCGATGGCGTAATGCCGTCCAATGAAGGCCGCGGCTATATTATTCGCAGACTTTTGCGCCGGGCGGTCCGTTACGGGAAAACGATCGGTATCGACCGTCCATTCCTGCATGAACTGACGGCTGTTGTAGGTGAGGTTATGGGCGTCTATTACCCTGAGGTCGTAGATAAACGTGAATTTATTGAGCGAGTTATCCGTACAGAGGAAGAGCGGTTCCATGAGACGCTGTCCGATGGCCTAACCATGTTATCCGAGCTTGTAGCGGCTGCCGGCAAAGCGGGCAATAAGGAAATTAGCGGCGATGACGCATTCCGTTTATATGATACTTACGGATTCCCGTTTGACTTGACGGAGGACTTTGCTTCGGAGAATGGAATGACAGTAGACCGCTCCGGCTTTGATGCCGCTATGGAAGCGCAGCGGGAACGTGCGCGGGCAGCGCGCCAGGATACGGGCAGCATGAAGGTACAGGGCGGTCCGCTCGCTGAATTTACGATTAAAAGTGATTTTGTTGGCTATAATAATTTGGTAACACAATCCAAAATCACTGCTCTCTTGCAAAACGATTCATTGGTCGATTCGGCTGGCGAAGGCAGCAAGGTAGCGGTGTTGCTTGATATTACTCCCTTCTACGCCGAGAGCGGCGGTCAGATTGGGGACCGCGGTACCATTACAGGCAATGGGTTTGCCTTACAGGTCGAAGACGTCACCAAGGCTCCGCATGGACAAAGCGTTCATTATGCTACCGTAATTTCAGGTACCGTTCGAGCGGGCGAGGTTGCTAAAGCATCTGTAGCAAGACCGGTTCGTGATGATATCATAAAAAATCATACGGCCACGCATTTGCTTCATAAAGCGCTTAAGGAAGTGCTTGGCGAACATGTTAACCAAGCAGGCTCTCTTGTCGAAGCAGAACGCTTAAGGTTTGACTTCTCCCATTTTGGCAGCATTACGGCCGAAGAACTCGTCGAAATCGAACGTCGCGTTAATGAACAAATCTGGATTGGTACACCGGTAACGATCGATAATAAGACATTAACCGAGGCGAAAGAAATGGGGGCTATGGCTTTATTCGGCGAGAAATATGGCGATGTGGTACGCGTTGTACAGGTTGGAAACTACAGCTTGGAGCTGTGCGGAGGCTGTCATGTCGGCAACACATCGCAAATCGGTCTGTTTAAGCTGCTGAGCGAAAGCGGAATCGGATCCGGCGTGCGAAGAATTGAAGCCGTAACTGGTAAACATGCATACAGCTATATGGAAAGCCAGCTTGACCTGCTTAAGCTGTCGGCATCCCTGTTGAAATCAAATACGGCTGACGTGCCTAGAAGAATCGAAGCTTTGTTTGGCCAAGTCAAAGAACTTTCGCGCGATAACGAGTCTCTTCAAGCGAAGCTGAGCAGGATTGAAGCAGGCTCACTTGAATCAAATGCGAAAACAGTTGGTGACATTACAGTACTCTGCGCTAAAGTAAATGCGCCTTCAATGGATGCGCTACGCGGAATAGTAGATGAATTAAAGCTGAAGCTGGAATCAAGCGTTATCGTGCTGGGCGCGATTCAGGACGATAAGGTCAATTTGGCTGCGGCTGTTTCGGCGGATTTGGTTAAAAAGGGCTTCCATGCAGGGAAAATTGTCAAAGAAGCGGCAGTACATTGCGGCGGAAGCGGCGGCGGACGACCAGATATGGCACAAGCAGGCGGTAAAGATATCTCCAAGCTTGATGAAGCTTTGAAACTTGCGGAAGAACTAGTTCTTAACCAAACAAATGTGATATGATAGGAATGAAAAGCGGATTTGAAAGCGAGGTGCTGGCGATGAGTTCCATGGACCAAACAATGAAGTTTAACGTGAAGGCGGAAGGGGTGGAATCTTCTCAAGACATTCTGCTGACTGTGCATGAAGCGCTTCTAGAGAAAGATTATAACCCGATTAACCAGATCGTTGGGTATTTGCTGTCCGGAGATCCCGCGTATATACCGCGGCATAACAACGCCAGAAGTTTAATTCGCAAGAAGGAACGAGACGAATTAATCGAAGAGCTTGTCCGGTTCTATTTAAACCACAAGAAACAATAACAAACGGGCAGGAGCCGGACAAGAGATGAGATTAATGGGATTGGATTACGGCGACCGTAATATTGGAGTCGCCGTCAGCGATGCGTTTCGCTGGACCGCGCAAGGAACCGGAGTCATTGAACGCAGACGTGACGGCAGTGAATTTGATCGTATTGCCGAGCTGGCCAAAGAGCATGAGGTCAGTGAAATTGTCGTCGGTCTGCCGAAAAACATGAATGGAACGATTGGTCCGCGTGGCGAAATTTGTATTGAATTTGCAGAACAAATTAAGCAGAAACTAAACATACCTGTTCACCTTTGGGATGAAAGGCTGACGACGGTAGCTGCCGAACGCACTCTTATTGAAGCGGACGTCAGCCGAAAGAAGCGAAAGCTAGTCGTAGACAAAATGGCGGCAACACTCATTTTGCAAAATTATCTCGATTCTATAGCGAAAAGGTGATGGTAAAGATGACTAATGAAGATCTGGAGTTTGAAGAGCCGGAAATTATTTATATTCCGGATGAAGAAGGCAACGAAGAGGAATTCGAGGTCATCATGAAGTTTGAAGTTGACGGTTCTGATCAGAAATATATGATGGTTGTTCCGCTCGCCAGCGAAAATGACGAGGAAGATGAAGTATATGCTTTCCGTTATGAAGAAGAAGGCGATGATTTGAAGCTGTACACGATTGAAGATGAAGAAGAATGGAACATGGTCGAGGAGACATTCAATACGCTTCTCGGCGAGCTGGAGGAGCAAAACTAATGTCGGGCACTGAGCATGCATCGCCTAAGACGCTGAACAGCTTAAAAAATGCGTTCGGCAACGACATTGAGCTGGTTGCAGATGACGGCGGTGTTGAAGTTTACTTCATAAAAGCCGAGTTTCAGCTTGGCGACCGCGTGTATGCTGCTCTTCAATCGGAAGCGATGCGAAGCGAGGATGAAGTAGAGCTGTTCCGCGTTATTCAAGCCGACGGCGAGCCGCAGCTGGAAACGATTGAAGATGATGAAGAATGGGAAGCGGCGTCTGAAGCATACGACGATTTGTTATTTGCGGATGATGAAAGGCCGTAAGAGGCTACAAAAGCATACGCAATAGACAAAAGAGCGGTTTCTAAACCGCTCTTTTGTTCGAATATAAGAAAGTTGCAGCTTCAGAAATGTAAATAAGGGGGTTTAAGGTTGGACAAATCATTACAGCAGCTGGAGCATCGGGACCATCAATCGACCTCTGGACCGAAGCGAAGCCGCATAACGATGTGGGTTATACTGAGTTTGCTCGGCATCATGATTATAGGGGCAGGGAGCATAGCTCTATATGTGTGGAGCAGCTTGCAGCCAACCGCGGCAGGCGATGCACAAAAGATTGAAATTCCGAAAGGTACGTCCGCAAACGAGGTAGCCGATATTTTGGAGAAGCAAGGGATAATTAAGAACTCATTTATTTTTAAATATTATTTGAAATTGAATGGTCAAGGTGCGCGCTTCCAAGCGGGCTTGTATGAGCTTAATCCCGGAATGGATAACGATGCGATCATCGCTAAGCTGAACGCTGGAGAAACGGTGGCAGCTGAAACGATTCGCTTTACGATACCAGAAGGCTTTACCGTACTGCAAATTGCCGATAAGCTAGCGGCTGAGAAGCTGATTGACAAAGCAAAGTTTGTTGAATTGATTGCATCACAAGCAGCTTGGGGCGATGCCGAAGCTGTTCGCTCGATACCTGAGAACGACGATTTACATCAAAGGCTGGAAGGTTATCTTTTCCCGGAAACGTATGAAATGGAAAAGAAAAGCACGGAAGAGGATATTATTAAACGAATGGTCTCTGAACTGGACCGTAAGCTGGCTGAGCTCCCGGAGGATTGGCAGGATGTGTTAGAGCAAAAGAAAATGACGGTTCATGACCTGCTTACTATAGCTTCGCTTGTTGAACGAGAGGTTGTCGTTGATGAGGAAAGGGCGCTCGTAGCAGGTGTCATTTATAATCGCATTGCCGATAACATGATGCTGCAAATTGACGCTACCGTTCAATATTCACTCGATAAGCCAAAGGAAAGACTATATGAGAAGGATTTGCTTATCGATAGTCCCTACAATACCTATAAAGTAAACGGCTTGCCGCCGGGACCGATTGCAAGCCCTAGTCTTGCTTCGATAAAAGCAGCTTTATATCCGGAGGAAACCGATTATTTCTTTTATGTAACTAAAAAAGATGGAACACAGTCGCATTTATTCGCGAAAACTTATAAAGAACATTTAAGAAACATCGAAAAGAGCAACCAGACAGCAGGGTAAGCTTATGCTTACGAAGTAAGTTTTACTTCGTAAAACTTTTTAGGAGGATAAACCTATGGCGTACAAGCCGGAATTGTTAGCTACCGCCGCTTCAATGGAAGAGCTGGAGCGGCTCATTGCAGCGGGGGCAGATGCTTTTGTTATCGGCGAAGCACGTTATGGCATGCGGTTAGCAGGGGAATTTAGCATAGAGATGATTAAGGAGGCCGTCAAGCTTTCAAAGCCTCATGGCGTTCGGGTTTATGCGGCTCTAAACAACTTAATGGACAACGAAACCGTTGAAACGCTGCCTTCCTATGTAGCTTCGCTTGCTGCAGCTGGTGTAGATGCGGTTGTATTCGGCGACCCTGCTGTTCTTATGGCTGCGCGGTTGCATGCACCAGGAATGCCATTACACTGGAATGCAGAGATGACATCAACAAATTATGTAACTGCTGCCTATTGGGGTCGTCGGGGTGCGACTCGATTCGTACTTGCTCGTGAGCTGAATATGGAGCAGGTTGTTGAAATTATGGCGAACACTGAGCTTGAGGTTCAGGTACAGGTGCACGGCATGACGAATATTTATCATTCCAAGCGGTCGTTAGTGGACAGTTATATGGAGCATCAGTCGGAAGCGGAACGTTTGCCTGAAAAAGATAAGGACCGAGGGCTTTATGTTATGGAAGCGGAACGGCAGGATGAGCGGTATCCAGTCTATGAGGATGCCAACGGTACACATATTATGAGCTCGGATGATATTTGCATGGTTGAGAACCTGCATGAATTAATGGACGCCAAAGTAAACAGCCTGAAGGTTGAAGGCATTATGAAGTCCATTGCTTATAACGAAATTGTCGTTCGAGCATATCGTCAGGCGATTGACGCATACCTGGAAAATCCCGAAGGCTATGCGTTTAACGAGGAATGGCTCGAATCGATTCAAGCGGTGCAGGATCCGAATCGTGAGCTAAGCTTTGGTTTCTTTTTTAAAGAGCAAGTGTACTGATAAGCAGGAGGTGTGACTTTAAATGACGACGACAGTGAAGACAACCCCGCGATACCAAGGAAAACGGCACCGGCTTGACAAACCGGAGCTGCTTGCTCCTGCAGGCAATCTGGAAAAGCTGAAATTTGCGATACATTACGGTGCCGACGCGGTCTATATCGGAGGCCAGAAATACGGCTTGCGTTCCAATGCGGATAACTTTAGCTTCGAGGAAATGAAGGAAGGTGTTGAATTCGCCAACCGTTACGGTGCTAAGGTGTTTGTTGCTACAAACATTTATGCACATAACGAGGATGTGGACGGCCTTGAGGATTATTTGCGCGGACTGGAAGAAGCGGGCATCGCTGCTATTATTGCGGCTGACCCGGCTATTATCGAGACGGCGCAGCGTGTGGCTCCTAAGCTGGAGGTGCATTTGAGCACGCAGCAATCGACGCTCAATTGGCAGGCGGTTCAATTTTGGAAGGAAGAGGGCTTGCCGCGCGTTGTGCTTGCCCGTGAAACGAGCTTTAAAGACATTGCTGAAATAAAACAGCATGTTGATATTGAAATCGAAGCATTCATTCACGGTGCAATGTGCTCCTCATTCTCGGGCCGCTGCGTGCTGTCGAACCATTTTACAGATAGAGATTCTAATCGCGGCGGCTGCTCGCAGTCATGCCGGTGGAAGTATGATCTGTTTGTTGATGATATGCCGCTGTACCCTGAGGATGAAGATAAGTTTACAATGGGCTCCAAGGATTTGTGCATGATTGAATATTTGCCCGAGCTGATCGAAGTCGGAGTAGACAGCTTCAAAATTGAAGGCAGAATGAAGAGCATTCACTACGTTGCTACTGTCGTCAATGTCTATCGCCAGGCGATTGACGCGTATTTTGCCGATCCGGAGCATTTTGAGCTGAAGCGCGAGTGGGTAGAGGAAATTAATAAGGCAGCTAATCGGCCGCTTAATACCGGCTTTTTCCTAGATACGCCGGGAGCAGAGGATCATATCTACGAGCCGGAAGAAAAAGCGGCGCCATACGATTTTGCCGGAGTCGTCCTTGCCTATGATGATAAAACGGGATTTGCTACTGTACAACAGCGCAACCACTTTAAGCTGGGTCAGGAGGTCGAGTTTGTTGGACCGAAAGGCACATTCTTCAAGCAAACCGTAACGGAAATTACGGATGCGGAAGGCCAAAAGCTCGATTCAGCCCGGCATCCGCTTCAGCATATCCGGATTCGCACTTTAAAACCGGTAAAACCGATGGATATGATGCGCAAAAAGGTAGGAAAAAAGTGATTCCAATTTAATCATGCTTGAGTCTTATTTTTCCAAAAAAATAAGGCTCTTTTTTTTGGATTCTATTAAAAATTTACATATACGTGCCGATATTAAATAATAGACGGTACATACATATTTCGGTAAGATTCGCTAGAAGCTTTCGAACTACTTTAGACTCACAATTTTAAAGGCGGTGTCTTTCCTTATGAAAAATCCAGAGGATCAGCAAGTACTAAAATCGAAAAAGCAAAAGAAGCAAAGCCAGCAGGATGGGGCAAACAGCGGTAAATCAGAACTGTCTTTGAAAGCGCAAACAGGACTAAAGGTACTGTCCAAAGCAGCGAGAACGGCGACGGAATCCATGAAGGAAACGAAGCTGTCAAACCCCGTAAAATCGGTCGGCATGAAGCTGTTTACAATCATTTTTTGCAGTATCATTGCATGCGTGTTAACGGTAGGACTCATGTCTTATTCGAAAGCAAAATCCATTATTGAAAATAAGGTTTCAAATGCAAGCTTTCAAACGGTTAATCAAGTAGCTAATAACATGGACGTTATTTATAAGACCTATGAGGATTTATCGCTGCAAATATTAATCGATAAAGATTTTCACGGTATCGTTCGTACCATGTTAGACAGCAACGACGATTACGCTAAATTTGAAGCATCGCGCAAATTAAGCGATAAAATGCAAAATTACGTGATGGGAAATAATACGATAAGCGGAATGATATTGCTGCCCATCAATCCGAAGCTGGCTGTGGTTACTTCAGGTGCAGCTTCAGCGAGCAGCGCGGAAAAATTAATGAAAACTGATTGGTTTAAGCAAACGGTCGAGCTGGCAGGCAAAACGAACTGGATTCCGCCGCAACCGGAAGGGTTGGCCGGTTCAGCTGACATTTCAACGATTGGTTTAAGCCGTGTTATCAAGGACAGCACATCTAATGAATCTTCCTATGTGCTATTGATGGAAATTCAACTAAAAACGCTTTCGGAGAGATACAGCGATGTTGTGCTTGGAGAGGACAGCGAAATATCGATTATTGATCCGAGCGGGAATTATATTGCCTCCGCTGATCCTGCAAAGATCGGTAAACCGGCTAACCTTGCTTTGCCTGCGGATGGAGATAAAGCGCTACAGGGTTCCGTTAAGGTAACGAATGCTAACGGAAAAGAGGTACTTGTGGCTTACAAAACCTTTGCAACGATGAATTGGAAGATGGTTGGCAAAGTACCGGTGAAAGAGCTCGTTAAAGATGCAAAGGCTATTCAAAATATGACATGGATTATGGTGTTCATAGCAGCGTTACTTGCGGTTTCGATCGGCATACTCGTTATACAGACGATAGCTAAACCGCTCGTTAAACTGCGGAATTTGATGAATGAGGGCGCAAGCGGCAATTTGACCGTACGTTCCGTGATGAAGAAGCGTCAGGATGAAATCGGTGAGCTGGGCGTTAGCTTCAACCAAATGATGACGCAAATTTCGGCGTTGGCCGTACAAACGACCCGTTCCGCCGAGGATGTACTTGCTACAGCAACGGATTTGAGTGAGGCATCGAAGAAAACAGCCCTCTCTGCTAAAGAGATCGCGGTTGCTACCGAAGAGATTGCAGGCGGGGCAACCAGCCTTGCGGTTGAAGCAGAGAGAGGCGCCGATTTAACAGGAAATATTGATGTGATGATGAAAAAAGTGATTGAAGCCAATCAACAAATGGTACGGTCCGCAACAGAGGTCGAGAAGGCAAGTGAGCAGGGAACAACGTATATGGGTGTTTTAATTCAGAAGACGGGCATGACCGAAGAAATGACGCGTTCCATGGTAGAAAAAGTGGATGCTCTGAAGGAAAGCACGGGCTCGATCGTTAAGATTTTGGATGTGCTTAACAACTTGACGAAGCAAACGAACATTCTCTCCTTGAACGCGACAATCGAAGCTGCACGAGCTGGCGCTGCGGGCAAAGGCTTTATGGTTGTAGCGGATGAAATTCGTAAGCTAGCCGATCAATCTCGTCAATCTATTGATGTAGTTGGACAAATTACAGAAAAAATAAGACGTGAGATTGATGAAACCGTACGCGTCTTATCGGATGCCTACCCATTATTCCAAGAGCAGATCGGTTTGGTTAAAGAAGCGAATCAAATTTTCTTGACGGTTCAAGGTCAAATGGGACAATTTGCTGAGACGCTTGATCTCGTAACGGACTCTATCGGTCAGCTTGATCAATCGCAAGCTGTACTGGCAGAAGCGATGACGAATGTCAGTGCTGTTGCAGAGGAATCGTCCGCAACGTCGGAGGAAGTAGCGTCGCTCAGCTCCGAGCAGCTTAGCATAAGCGATGGCATGGTGCGGTTATCCGAGAAGCTGGATACCGTATCGCGCGAGTTGAAAAATTCATTGTCGCAGTTCAAGATTGATTAGTGGTGAAATAATAATATATAGAGAGCCGTTCAGCCATTGTGCTGAACGGCTCTTTTTCTGTACGGATTAAGAGGCACGTTTGAACAGCAGGCCGTACAGGAAATAATAAAGATAAAAATAATCGTTAAGCACGGTGCAAAGAGCAGGCGAGCGTATTAAAGGAGAACGGTCATCATGGTGAAATCGTATGTTTAGACGTATTTGGATTGCCGCGTTGCTTATTAGTTTAGTAATGATGCTTTATATAGGACGTCTCGCTTGGCTGCAGCTAATGCCCGGCAGCTCTTCAGCAGCTGTTTATTCAAGCCAAACTAACCGCGGAGGCTGGCAGCGTCTAGCGGTTGTGCAGCGTCAACGTAATTTGGTGCTGGATACGGGCCGAGGCGACTTTTACGATCGAAATGGACTGGCCATTACGGGTGAAACCTATTCAGGAGTTGCTCTTTTTCCGGTACGGAAGGATTCTCGCGGCTCGGAAGAAGCATTGGCTGAGCTTGGTGAGCTGCTGGGCGTGACAACAGATCACCTCATTAAAAAATGGGACGAGGTGCGTGAGCCGGTCTTTTGGAAGACTGAAGGGGAAGAGCAGCCGATGCGGTTAACCGACGAGCAGGCAATGCGAATTGAGAAGCTTAGGTTAAACGGAATTCGGGTTCTGCCTTATCGTAACCGCTATCTGCCGCAGTTTGAGCCAAAGCATGTCATTGGTTTTACGAGCCAGCATCCAGAATGGCTGCAAGCTGTTCATCCGGCTGAGCTTGCGAGCGGAAAGCGGAAGCTAACGGAGCAGGTCGGCGGCGCGGGACTCGAGAAGTCTCTGGATAAGCTGCTCCGCGGCGTGGGTACGACGTCAGTTTCTTATTTTATCGATGGGCGTAATGCGCCGCTTCACGGGCTTGATCTTCGCATTACACAACCGGGAAACCGGTATTATCCTTTGAAGGCGATAACGACGCTGGATTTGAAGCTGCAAAATGAAATAGAAGCGTACGCGGATGCGCAAGGTCTGAAAGAAGGGGCAATCGTCGTTCTCGATGCGGATAATGCGGATATTATCGCTATGGTGTCCCGACCGAAGCTGAAGCCTGGGCAGTTCCTTTCCGCTGACGGGACGGAATGGGCTAATCATGCTATTAAAGCTGTAGCTCCAGGCTCGGTGTTCAAGCTCGTCACGGAGGCTGCGGCATTGGAAGCGGGAGTCGTTCATATGCGCGAGAAGTTTTTTTGCAACGGGGAATACGGGAAATATGGCTTGTCCTGCTGGAAGGAGGGCGGTCACGGCTTGCTTACGCTGCAGGAGGGTCTGGCGCAGTCGTGTAATATTGCGTTTGCAACGATAGCCGAGCGACTAAAGGCGGCGGAGCTTCAGCGCACCGCAGACGCATTAGGCATAGGGCGAAAGGCGGGCTGGCACCGGGAAAGTTCCTTCGGCCCATTCGCAGCACCGCTGCGCCTGCTGGAGGAAGAGGAGGCTGGACAGCTGTTCGCATCTGTTAACACAGCTGAGAACGGAGCGAGAGGCAAGCGTGGAGAGAAGACTGTGGTCGATGGCGGGGTGCTCGCGCAGAGCGGCATTGGGCAGCGTGATGTAAGGATGACGCCGCTTCAGGCGGCAAATTTGATTGTCACGCTGCTGAATGAGGGGCGCGTAATGGAGCCGCGCCTGGTCAGTGAGATCCGCTATGCCGGAGGCCAGCGGATGGTGAAGCTGCCCGCGCAGCGCGCGCAAAGAGGCAGTGGCCGGATCAAGCCGGCCACTGCTCATGCGCTGCTGCGCGGCATGCAGGCGGTCGTCGACCATGGTACCGGTCGATCGATCCGCCAAGGGCTGTGGGCGGTGGCCGGGAAATCCGGCACCGCTGAAACGAAGCGGGCCGGAATCGCCCGCAACCACCAGTGGTTTGCGGGCTACGGCCCGGTCAAGAAGCCGCGCTACGCTGTTGCCGTGCTCGTTGAAAACAAGCCGCCTGGCAGCGCGAACCAGGCGACCAAGCTATTCCGCGGCGTCATGGATATTGCCGCACGTTTAACGCAGGAGTAGCCGGTTTCAGCGGCTGTTTTCGTCCCTGAAATGTAGAATTACGAGTCTTTGAAGGAATTCCCGTCTCTATGCGGTTAGTGGAAGCACGCACGCCGTTTAATTGGATTTCATACAATCAAACCGCTAGGAATGGGCGTTATCGTAGTTTGAGGTGATTTTATACAGTCAAATGGACGGGATAGGTCTCGTGTAGGCTAGATTTCCAGTTTTTGAAGGCATGTTTTCCACTCAAACGCCGCTTTAGCGGCGGAAAGTAGCGCGTAGACTGAATGATATACACGCAAAAAAACGTTGCTCAAGTAAGAGAGGGAACGCTAACCCCTTATATGCTTTTTTACAATTGGAACGTCCTTTCACGCATCTATTTCTAAAAAAACATAAAAAGGCCGTGTCATCCTACTGCGAAAATAGATTTCGCTGTAGGGCGGCACGGCCCTTTTTTCACTTTATTTGTCCTCATCCTGCTTCATAAGGCTTTGCACATAGGACTCTCCCGACGCAGGAACGTCGAATTCACCTTGCGGCGTACGTATCCAGCGGTGGAAGTAGCCTTGATCGTAAAGCGCCTTAATCAAAATCATTAATATGGGCGATAAAATGACACCGGCGACGCCGAATAGCGACAACGAAACAATCATGAAGGCGAGCATCGTGAACGCGGATACACCGAGCGAGTCTCCCGTTATTTTCGGCTCAAGAATTTGGCGCGTAAGCACGACGACGAGAAACAGGGCAGACAGCCAGATGGCGAGCGAGATTTTACCTACGATGATCAAGTAAATAATCCATGGGATGAAGACGGTGCCTACGCCGAGCAGCGGTAAAATGTCGAAAATAGCAGCTACGACTGCAATGACGAATGCATTCTTCACTCCGAGCAGGATTAATGCGATCAAAATAACAATAAAGGTGATGCTGATCATTTTAGCCTGCGCTTTTATGTAGAGGGCAATGCCTTTAAATACGTTGTTACGCAGGAAAAAGAATACTGTTTTGAACGTTTTCGGCGTTTTGTCCTCTGCGGTTTGTTTCCAAGTCGTAATTTCAATGCTTAAGAAATAAGCTAATATAATACCGACCACAAAGTTAAAGACGAAGGTGGAGAAGGAAGAAACATAACCTACGATATTAGAGAGGACGGTCATGGCTAACGTTTGAAGATAAGCTAACGCTCCTTGAATCAATTCTTTAGAACGCTCGACAAGATCGAGGTCAGGCGGCAGCGCATTAAACCTTTGTTCGATCTGCGCCGTTAAATTTGCGATTTGTTCCGCGAGCATTTCTTGGTATTGGGGAAAGTTTGCAACCAGCTCCGAGCCCTGCTTCGTCACAAGATAGGCCATGCCGGAAAAGGCTCCAAGAATGATGATCGAAAATACAAGAACGGATATGCCGGATGCTATCGATTTTTTTATACCAAGCTTATTCAAGCGCCGAGCTAACGGTTCAATGCACAAAAAAATGAGAAAGGAAAAGAAAATAGGCGTTGCGATTCGGTACAAGTAGCTGAAGGAATACATAATTAAATATACAGTGAGCGCGATAAGAGCAATGTCAAAGGCGGTTCGCCAATACTTTTTGTAAAATGGCAGCATCGTTCTTCTCCTTCTTTTTGGGTTATCATATTTCCATTAAGATTGTACTATAGTTTTTAAAAAGATGCCTATTTTTTATTGCGATATGCTACAATTAGAACTATTGTTGTTGTTTTGTACCGCTATTCATTCGTCGACTAAATCATATAACGGTGGGGAAAACAAAATGGAAAATTTGCTGCTGTGGGGATTGTACGTCGTGTCTTTTTACGCTTTCCTCCCGGGTTTTATTAGCCGGACCTTCGGCTTCCGCGTATTTAATAAAGGTAGGGTGGAGAAGGAAATTTCCCTTACATTCGATGACGGACCCGATCCGCACTATACGCCGCAGCTGCTTGATTTGCTCGCCCGCTATCATGCGAAGGCGACCTTTTTTGTCGTGGGTTCTCATGCGGAGACGCAAACGGAGCTGCTGCAAAGGATGAAGGCTGAAGGTCATATTATCGGTATTCATAATTATGTTCACAAATCGAACTGGGTCATGAGGCCCCGCACGGTTAAGCGCCAGATCGAGCGCACCGCCGAAATTATCGAGAAAGCAACAGGAATTCGTTCGGCTTATTATCGTCCGCCATGGGGAATCGTAAACGTATTCGACTATGCGAATTTAGGTTATTTGCAAATTATATTGTGGTCAGCCATGTTCGGCGATTGGCGAATTCGGCTGGGAGCGGAACGGCTGAAGAAGCGGATGCTGAAGAAGCTGCGACCAGGAGAAGTCATACTGCTGCACGATTGCGGCATGACGCTCGGAGCCGACAAGGATGCGCCAAGAAATATGCTTACAGCGCTTGAAGCCTATTTAGAAGAAGGAACGAAGCGGGGCTACCGTTTTGTCGGCATCGACGAAATGATTAAGGTGACCGAAGCCGCGCGGGAATTTCGCTCGTCGATTTGGAAAAGAGCGATCATTTCTCTTTGGCTGCTTTGGGAGAAAGCATTCCACGTTGCCTTCCGTTTAAAAACGGTTGGCGAAACGAACGATCCGGCTTTTCATTACCGGGTTACTACGTACAACGGTGAAGCTGTCGATTTTGCAGAAGGCGGCCATGTTGCGAAGGGTGATCGCGTCGTGGAATTGCATTTTGATAACAAGAAGCTGTCCTCCATCGCTGCTACCTCCAAATCACCTGTCGCTACAGGGATCCGCATGCTCCGGGAGGTAGAGCAGGCGCTTCCTCTGCTGGCGAATCAGCTCGCGGGTGATTCGGATGCGAAGGATATTAAAGCCGTGTATGGCGTTACGATGATTCATCGCGGAGCTGACCGGTTAGGCTTCGAAATTTTTCAACTGCCGGAGGGCTTGTTTGCGAAATCTACCCGCGTTTATCTGCGAATTCTTATACGGGTCTTGACGAAACCGCAGCCATCTGCCAAAGGCAAGAAGCGGAGAGAGACGATTTCACCGCGCATGCTGCTCATGCCGGTTGCAACAATAAGACGTTATGCTACCATTCAGCTGAACAAAATGCATGAGGAAGCCGAGCGTATAAGCGATGTTGTGGAACGGTCAATAAGCGCAGCAGCCGACGAAGCTGCGCAATTGGGTACGAAAACAACAGCTATATAAACTTAATGTCAACTATAACGTAAGAGCCAATAAAAAAATGGAGTGTGGACTTTTAAAAGGTCCGCACTCCATTTTTGAATTTATGCCTGGAATCTAATTACATTTTCATAACGCCGCCAGTGCTGGCGGATGTTACAAGGTGTGCATAGCGGGCGAGGTAGCCGCGTTTGATTTTAAGCTCGAAGCCTTTCCATTCGGAGCGGCGTTTCTCAAACTCTTCATCGCTAATCAGCAGATCCATCGTACGGTTGTTCATATCGATCTCAACGATATCGCCATCTTGAACGAAAGCGATCGGACCGCCTTCAGCAGCTTCCGGCGATGCGTGACCGATGCTTATGCCGCGCGATGCGCCGGAGAAGCGTCCGTCAGTAATGAGAGCAACCTTCGCGCCGAGACCCATACCAACGATTTGCGAGGTAGGTGCAAGCATTTCCGGCATTCCTGGGCCGCCGCGAGGTCCTTCATATCGGATGATAACGACGTGGCCTTCTTTGATCTTGCCGTTTGCGATACCCGCAAGCGCATCGTCCTGTGAATCGAAGCAAATGGCAGGCCCTTTGTGATAGCCGCCAACCGACTTGTCTACTGCACCGGTTTTGATAATAGCGCCGTTAGGAGCCAGGTTACCGAATAGGACAGCCAAGCCGCCGCGCTCAGTATGTGGATTATCAATGGTACGAATAACATCCGTATCCTGAATTTCGCAGCCAATGACGTTTTCACGAAGCGTTTTGCCGGTAACGGTCAAGCAATCGCCCTGAATTGCGCCTTCTTTCTTGAACAGCTCGTTCAGAACGGCGCTAACGCCGCCTGCATTATGCACATCCTCGATATGATAATCGGAAGCTGGTGCAATTTTTGCCAGATGGGGAACGCGCTCAGCAACTTCGTTAATGCGTTCGATCGGATATTCGATACCTGCTTCATGAGCAATAGCAAGCGTGTGAAGAACTGTATTTGTCGAACCGCCCATCGCCATATCAAGTGCGAATGCGTTGTCGATCGCATCCTTCGTAACGATATCGCGAGGCTTAATGCCAAGGTCAATGATTTTCATAAGCTGGCGTGCAGCTTCTTTAACGAACTCTTTGCGCTCAGGGGAAACAGCAAGAATGGTGCCGTTGCCTGGCAACGCAAGACCAAGACCTTCAGCCAGGCAGTTCATCGAGTTAGCCGTAAACATACCGGAGCATGATCCGCAAGTCGGGCAGCCGAATTGTTCAAGCTCCATCAGCTGATCGTCATTGATTTTGCCGGCTTGGTGTGCGCCTACGCCTTCAAATACGCTGGAGAGCGAGATCGAACGGCCATCGGACGTTTTGCCTGCTTTCATAGGTCCGCCGCTGACAAGCATCGTCGGGATGTTGACGCGAAGCGCACCCATAATCATGCCGGGCGTAATTTTGTCGCAGTTCGGAATACATACCATGCCGTCGAACCAGTGAGCGTTAACGACTGTCTCGATGGAGTCGGCAATAATCTCGCGGCTCGCGAGCGAGTAGCGCATGCCGATGTGGCCCATTGCGATACCGTCATCGACGCCGATCGTATTAAATTCGAAAGGAACGCCGCCCGCCTCGCGGATTGCTTCCTTAACAAGCTTACCGAACTCCTGCAAGTGGACGTGACCTGGAATAATATCAATATACGAGTTACAAACCGCGATAAACGGCTTGCCGAAATCTTCTTCTTTAACGCCTGCGGCACGCAGCAAGCTGCGATGCGGTGCGCGGTCGAAACCTTTTTTGATCATGTCTGATCGCATTCTCTTGGTCGCCATGAAAAAAGTGCCCCCTATTAGCTTAATAAAATATCGATACTCAAGTTTATCACATTGGACAAGCGTTGGCTACAAGACGGGATAGACAAGCTTCTGCCATTTATGTTCACAAAACATTAAGGAACACTTGCTTTACGGGAACAGGAATAAATGTATGAAATTACGTGTTCTGCATTGCGAACGACGAGTCATGCGGACAATGGATCCTCTATACGCCTTAGAATGCACTCAAAATTTTGCAGCAAATAAAGGATTCGGTGTCCGTAAGTACCTCAAAAGAGGGACGAAACGGATAAATAACGGATTCAATGTCCTTGTACGAAGTCATGAATCCATTTGGAGTGAACCAAGCGGAAAAATTGATTCTTTACAGTTGAACTTCTCCATTATTATAAATAGTGCAATTGCTGCTCTAAAATTCATTCACTTATGATGCCATTATTTAGCATCTACTATAATAAGAAAATGTGATCCATATTCTCACGTTGCATCATATGATATTACTCCTTTGTTATTGGAATTTTTCTGGAGATTCTTGATGTAGATTTTCCACCGATTTGTGGTATTACGCAACGGGGCATATAGCAATATTATTAGTGGTTGCAGCTCTATACTAAAATAAACATTAAATACTAAGCGCGATATAAAACTGTTTATTAAAGCAGTTTTGTGTCGCGTATTTTATTTTATGCAGCCATTGTTTAGGAACACAAAGCAATCGGGATCCTCTGTCGGAGGAGTTAAGAACTGCAGAAGACGGTTAATATTCATGTTAGTTTCATGTTAAATCTAGAATGAGTTAACGCCGTACATTCTGTTTTTTTATTTTTATGTCACGAAATCTAACGTCAACAGATTTACTTACCCTAAATTGCTGTCTATAATGAAGTTATTACTGGTAAAGAGGTGGAAACATGCAGTTGACCGAACGTGAAAAAGAAAAGCTGCTCATCACGATCGCAGCGGATTTGGCGAGACGCCGGATGAACCGCGGCGTGAAGCTTAATTATCCCGAAAGCGTCGCGCTCATCACCTCGGAAATTATGGAAGGTGCGCGGGACGGAATGACGGTTGCGCAATTAATGGAATACGGAACACAGGTGCTGAAGCGGGAGCAGGTTATGCCCGGCATTCCCGAAATGATCCATGAGGTCCAGGTGGAAGCGACTTTTCCCGACGGTACGAAGCTTGTCACGATCCATTATCCGATTACAGGCTAGATGAAGGAATAGATACATAAGAGGAGGCGTAGGGCAAGATGATACCAGGAGAATATCGAACGGCTGCGGGCGAGATTGAATTGAATGCCGGACGCCTGACGCAGCAGCTCATCGTAGTCAATACGGGCGATAGACCTGTCCAGGTCGGCTCTCATTTTCATTTTTTTGAAGTAAACCGTGCATTAAAATTTGACCGCGAGGCAGCTTTCGGCATGCGCCTGCACATCGCTGCGGGAACGGCGGTTCGTTTCGAGCCGGGTGAGGAAAAGCCGGTGACGGTAGTCGAGCTGGGCGGTTCGAAGCTTTCTTATGGGTTAAACGGTTTAAGCCAAGGTAAAGCGGAAGCTGGCAAGATTACTCTTGAGGTTCGGGAGCGGCTTGCTGCCTGGGAAGGGGATGGCGAATGAGCAGGATGGACAGGCGAAGCTACGCGGCTATGTTCGGGCCGACAACCGGGGATGCGGTAAGACTTGCGGATACCGGGCTCTGGGCGGAAATCGAACGCGATTATACCGTTTACGGCGACGAATGCAAATTCGGCGGCGGCAAGGTCATCCGCGACGGAATGGGGCAGTCAAGCGGCGCGCTGCGGGATGAAGGCGTGCTGGATACGCTTATTACAAACGCGGTCATTATCGATCATTGGGGAATTGTGAAAGCCGATATCGGGATAAAAGACGGGATGATAGCCGGCATCGGCAAAGCGGGCAATCCCGATATTATGGATGGCGTCCATCCGAATATGATTGTGGGTGCCAGCACCGAGGTCATTGCCGGCGAAGGCAAAATCGTGACGGCTGGCGGCATTGATTCGCATATTCATTTTATTTGTCCGCAGCAGATTGAGACGGCCTTGTCTTCCGGCGTGACGACGATGATCGGCGGTGGAACGGGTCCTGCAACGGGTACAAATGCGACAACGGTAACGCCGGGCGCCTGGCATATGCGGCGTATGCTCGAAGCGGCGGAGCATTTTCCGATGAATCTCGGTTTTACGGGCAAAGGCAATGCTTCATTCACTGCTCCGCTCATCGAGCAAATCGAAGCTGGAGCAATCGGGCTGAAGCTGCACGAGGATTGGGGTACGACACCGGCAGCAATAGATGCTTGCTTGCAAGCGGCGGACCAGTATGACGTGCAGGTTGCGATACATACCGATACGTTAAACGAAGCAGGCTTTGTTGAGGATACTCTTGCGGCTATCGGCGGCCGCACCATCCATACGTATCATACGGAAGGGGCGGGGGGCGGTCATGCGCCGGACATCATTGTTGCGGCAGGAGAGCTGAACGTGCTGCCTTCTTCAACGAACCCGACGCGACCTTTTACCATTAATACAATAGAAGAACATTTAGACATGCTGATGGTTTGCCATCATCTCGACAGCAGCATACCGGAGGATGTGGCGTTCGCCGATTCACGGATTAGGCCGGAAACGATCGCGGCTGAAGACATTTTGCACGATATGGGCGTATTCAGCATGATTAGCTCGGATTCGCAGGCGATGGGCCGGGTTGGCGAGGTGATTATTCGTACGTGGCAGACGGCTGACAAAATGAAGCAGCAGCGCGGTCCGCTGTCGCCAGACAACGAGCAGCACGACAATTACCGCATCAAGCGTTATATTGCGAAATATACGATCAATCCGGCAATTACGCATGGCATTTCGCATTTGGTAGGTTCGTTGGAAGCTGGCAAGTTCGCCGATCTCGTCATTTGGAGTCCGATGTTTTTTGGCGTGAAGCCGGATCTCGTGTTGAAGGGCGGCAGCATTGCCTATGCACAAATGGGCGATCCGAACGCTTCGATTCCGACACCGCAGCCTGTATTTGGCCGTCCCATGTTCGCGTCCTTTGGCAAAGCGGTATTCAGCAGCTCCATTACGTTTGTTTCGCAAGCGGCCTATGACCGGGGAGTAGCGAAGGAGCTGGGGCTGCAGAAGCGGATCGAGCCGGTTAAAGGCTGCCGGACGGTTACGAAGAAGGATATGATTCATAATGACGCCACACCGAAGCTGGAAGTGGATCCGGAAACGTATCACGTGACGGTGGATGGTGAGCATGTTACTTGCGAGCCGGCAGAGGTGCTGCCGATGGCACAGCGCTACTTCTTGTTTTAGAGGGTTATGGCTGATGGCCGGTACCGATGCGGACAGGAAGGGCGGACGGTAAATGAACGATAATGTCAGATGGCTTGCCATGCAGCAGCTTCTAGATTCGGCGCTGCCGATCGGCGGCTTCTCGCATTCATTTGGATTGGAAACGATGGTTCAGGACGGCAGGATGAATACTTCCGCCCAGCTGTACGCATATGCTTCGGCGATGCTGCTGCAAAGCTGGGCATGTTCGGACGCGATGGTAATTAAGGCGGTATATCGTGATGTGCCTTTAGAGGAATGGGATAGGCTGTGGTCGGTTGAGCGTCTTGTCCATGTTCAAAGAATCGCTTCGGAAACCCGCAGCGGGGTAGAGAAGATGGGGCGGCGCCTGCTGCAGCTTGCGGCTGCCGTTCATCCACAGCTTAATTGGACGCCATTGACGGAAGCCCTGCGCGCAGGCCGGTGCTTTGCATCACATCCCCTCGCGCATGGGTACGCCTGCTGGCTGCTCGGCGTTTCGGAAGAACGTGCGATTCAAGGCTACCTGTACACCTGTATCGTTACTTGCGTGAACAGCGCACTGCGTCTTATGTCGATGGGGCAAACGGAAGGGCAGTCGTTAATAGCGAGACTGATTCCGCACACGATGGAAGCGATGAACATTGCAAGAGCGCTTGAGCCGGAAGAAGCATACGCCAACATGCCAATGGCGGAGCTTGCGATGATGCGGCATGAGCGATTGTATTCGAGATTATTCATGTCTTAAACAATGAATTGGAGGAATGACAGATGTGCCAAGGACAAGGACATACGCATCAAGAATGGGAAAGCCCGGCTATTGATAGCTCACGCCCGATTCGCATCGGTATCGGAGGGCCGGTAGGATCAGGGAAAACGGCGCTAGTCGAGAGATTGACACGCGAGCTTCATACCCGCTATAACTTGGCAGTTATCACGAACGATATCTATACGAAGGAAGACGCGCGCATATTGTTCAACACGGGCGTGCTGCCTGAGGAACGGATTATCGGCGTGGAGACGGGCGGCTGCCCGCATACGGCAATACGCGAGGACGCATCGATGAATTTCGAAGCTATTGAAGAGCTGGAGCGGCGCTTTGAAAATTTGGATATGATTTTCATCGAGAGCGGCGGCGATAATCTGGCTGCTGCATTCAGTCCGGAGCTTGTCGACCGGTTTATTTATATTATCGACGTCGCGCAAGGGGAGAAAATTCCGCGCAAGGGCGGACCTGGCATTATGCGTTCCGATTTGCTCGTTATTAATAAAATCGATCTTGCGCCTTATGTAGGCGCAAGCCTTGAAGTAATGGAGGCTGACACGGTGAAGATGCGCGGCAGCCGTCCATTCGTATTTTCCAACCTTTTCGGCGGTGACGGTGTAGATGAGATTGTAAGCTGGCTTACGCATGAGGTTTCGCATGCTCGCGGTGTTGAACATACGCATACGATTCAGCTGTCCAGTACGCCGCCAAGCCATCGCCATTCCGCGTCTTAATGGATCGTTCTCTGCTTGTTGGGCCGGTCGGAGCCGATAGTCCAATTACACGAACGTCGGTGCTGCGAACCTCATTCGCCAGTCGCGGCGGACAAACGATAGTTAACCATAAATATCACACAGCACCGATCAAAATTGCCAAAGCATTTCCGCTTGACGGCCAGCTCGGCGTTATCGTAATGGATGTATCGCCGGGCTTGCTTGATGGCGACCGATACGAATTGGAATGGACATCGGACCGAGACTCGCATGTCATGATAACGAATCAATCGTATATGAAGGTGCATCCGAGCAGGCCGGGCGGCGGTTCGTCCATGTACCAGACTTTTTATTTGGAAGAGAACGCAGTCGTTGAACATATGCCTGAGCCGGTCATGCTGTATAAAAGTGCGGCATTTCAAAATGAAACGCATGTGCAGCTGCTAGCAGGAGCGGTTTGGATGCAGGCCGATGTGCTTTGTCCGGGAAGAACGCTCCGCGGTGAACGTTTCGATTACCGCTGCTACCGCAACGCGCTTTCGGTTCGTTACGGCGATGAGCTTATTTTCTCGCAGCAGCAGCGAATTGAACCGTCGCGACAATCCATTCATGCCCCGGGCTGCTGGGATGAGATGACGCACTGGGCGACGTTTTACGTTTTCTCTGACCGCGTAAACAGTATGCATCTAGAGCAGCTGCAGCAGACTCTGGACAGCTATGCCGCACCCGGCGGTCATCCCGTTGTTGCAGGCGCTTCGCTTACGCACCGGTTTGGCGTTGCCGTATCCGCCGCATCGACAGGCGCATGGCCGCTTCAGCAGCTTATGCGGGAGATTTGGCAGACAGCAAGAGCAGGAGTGCTCGGCAAGCCGCCGCTTCGTTTTTTGCAGGGATGATTTTTTTGTAAAAGCAACCTAATTAATTATGAGCATGAGCAAACTTATAAGCTGTCTCTAAGGCTATCTATCGCCTGGAGATGGCTTTTTTATTTGATCAGCTAACGGGACACAGCATGGCTGAAGACCGAGGTAGGGTAACGGTAAAAAAGGGCGTTATAGTGATAAAAATGTGAGATAGTAGGAAAATAACGGTCAATTTAGGCGTTACTTAAGCATTATACCGCTTTACCGCATTATGCTCGAAAAGATAGTTATAACGCCTACAATGATCGTTATTGCAGACAAATGGAGGAGTTTGAAGTAGATAACGTTTTTTTACCACTATTGCAGATAATAGATAAGTTTGAAGCAGGTACGTCCTTTTCGCCATTATTTTTAGAGTGAATCGGATTTTTTTGCAGTGTAGAAGCAATGATTGACGCAATCCGGATGAATAATTATAATACTTTAGTAGTAAGATATTTAGGAGTAAAGTATAAGGTGGTGCAAGAATGGACGAATTCAACGTAGAGAAGTTAGCCTTAATGAAGCGGTTGGACGAATCGTTCCGTCAGGTGCGGAGATTAATACATGCGGAATGGAACAACTATAATGTGCATGGACTTGGGATGACGCATGGGAGAATGCTCACTATATTAGCCCAATCAGGTGCGCAGAAGGCATCCGCACTTGCGGAGCAGCTCCACATTACGAGTGGCGGCGTGACCGGGATAGCAGACCGTTTAATCGAGCTTGGTTATATTAAACGCGAGCGCGGCGAACAGGATCGGCGGGTCGTCATGCTCGACATTACTGAAGAAGGGCTGAAGAGCGTCAACCTAATCGAGACAGTTAGAGAAAAGCTCATGCTTAAGCTGTTCGATGGGATGTCGGAGGAGGACATGGCACAAGGTCTGCGGCTGTTTGAGCAAATGAGAGGGAATATGGAAGCAGCCGGAGAGGATGAACGGTAATGGAGCACTTGGATAGCAGAAAAAAAACGACGATTATGATTGCTGTCATCGCTGCAATGTTATTTGCTGCATTAAACCAGACGATCGTCAGCACGGCGCTGCCGCGCATTATCGAGCGGCTCGGCGGTATGGAATATTACAGCTGGGTATTCACCGTTTACATGCTGACTTCAAGCATTACAACGATACTGGTCGGAAAGCTGTCTGACATCTATGGACGCAAGCCGTTTATTTTGACCGGCATCGGTCTCTTTCTGGTAGGCTCATTCTTGTGCGGCACTTCGCATGATATCGTACAGCTCATTATGTACCGCGGTATTCAAGGGCTTGGCGGCGGGATGATTATGTCGACCGCATTTTCAGCAGTCGGCGATTTGTTCTCACCCCGCGAGAGAGGACGCTGGACGGGAATTATGTCGGGGGCGTTCGGTCTATCAAGCTTATTTGGTCCTACCTTAGGCGGTTATATCGTCGATCATACGGAGTGGCATTGGGTGTTCTGGGTGTTCCTGCCGTTCGGCTTTATCGCGTTTTTTATGATTTTGTTTATGTTTCCGAAGACAGAACGGAAAACGGGCGAAACTGTCGACTATTTGGGCTCTTTGTTCCTCACGCTGACGATGGTGCCTATGCTGCTGGCGTTTAGCTGGGCCGGCTCGAAGTATGATTGGGGCTCCGGCACGATCCTGCTGCTATTTGGCGGCGCGATGGTTGCATTAATTTTGTTCATCTTTACTGAACTGAAAGTGAAGAGTCCGGTTCTTCCGATGCATTTATTCCGCAACAGTATTTTTACCGTATC
This sequence comes from Paenibacillus prosopidis, assembly GCF_003337375.1. Classification (GTDB taxonomy): domain Bacteria; phylum Bacillota; class Bacilli; order Paenibacillales; family Paenibacillaceae; genus Pristimantibacillus; species Pristimantibacillus prosopidis. Next base: position 136,050 of record NZ_QPJD01000016.1, on the reverse strand, counting down.
TAATTTGGCTGGCTTCCTGCTGGGCGCAGGCATGTTCGGAGCGATCATGTATATGCCATGGTTTATTCAAGGAGTAATGGGCACTTCCGCTTCGCTGTCAGGCTTCATTACGATGCCGATGATGCTCAGTATGGTTGTAGCAAGCGCAGTCTGCGGTCAACTTACGACGAAAACGGGAAAATATAAAGGGTTTGCATTATTCGGCACGTTGACGATGGGGGCGGGTATGTATCTTCTATCCTTTATGAGTACCGACACAACAACGTTTACGGTTATTATCAATATGATCATTACTGGTCTTGGCCTCGGCATGGCGATGCCTGTATTTACATTAACGGTGCAAAACGCGGTCGATACGAAAATGCTGGGAGTTGCAACCTCGTCGTCGCAGCTGTTCCGTACTCTTGGCGGAACGATCGGCGTATCGGTTATGTCGACGATTTTGTCCCATACGCTTATATCTAAAATGACAGCGGACAAAAACGCAGCGGACGGGCTGCAGGTTATTCCTGCTGCTGACGCAACACTGCTGAAGGAGCTTAATGATCCGCAAATACTGCTTGATCCCGGAAAGCTGGAGCAGATGAGAAGCCGCTTGTCTGAAGGGGGGCAGCCGATGTTTGATCAGCTAGTAATGTTTATGCGCGAAGCGCTAAGCGGCGCGTTATCAAGCGTCTTCCTTACAGGAGCGGTTATATTAATCGCTGGTTTCATCTTAACGTGGTTTATAAAAGCAATTCCGCTCCGTACCTCGCAAAAGCGACCTGCAAGCACGGAACCGGATGAAAGTGGACCTAAGCGCTTAGCGCATGAATAACAGCATCAATAACAGCATCAATAACAGCATCAATAACAAGACAGCAATCCGACTGGGCAGTCCTTCGCGGATTGCTTTTTTGATGTACATGACTTTCTGCAATTCGTACCATCTAATAGGAATTCCGTCTTCGATGAGCGTCCTTCCGATTAGCAACCGTCACAATGTATAATCGAAACGGATCCATGGCAGGCCAACGCGGACATTGGGAACGTTATTTATCCGTTTTGCCCCTCTTTTGAGGTACTTGTGGACATTGAATCGGTTATTTGACGTAAACAGTTAATTTTAAGTGCATTTAAAGGCGTATAGCAGATCCTATGTCCGCACAGTTTGCATTTTAGGCCTCTTTCACACAAATAGCGAATCCTATGTCCGCACCCGCACCCGCACCCGCATCCGCACCCGCACCCACACCCGACCCGCACCCGACCCGCACCCGACCCGCACCCGCACCCGATAAGCTAGCTGAATCCTGAAACATAGATTCTCACATTTCCCAATTAATCTCGCGAATAGCATAAGTCAAGTCATGTAAAAGGATGTTACAAATTCGTGACTGTTTAAATAATGTATTATTAAAACGAATCGTTTTAGTGTAAAATTAACTAGAAATTTGTTGAATTTATTTAGGTTGACAAATTCCGATAAAATCACTAGGATAAGAAGGAATTAATACAATCAATTATATAGGGGAGATTTCGATGAAAAAGGCTATTGCTTTGGCAGTATCGTTGTTTTTAATGGTTGCGATTGTCGCGGCTTGCGGTTCCAACAACAAGAATGATGCCGGAAATACAGCGGGTAACAGCGCTGCAACAAATAATGCAGCGGGCGAGACAAAAGAAAAACAGAAAATCGCACTCGTTTTACCTGAAAAAATCGGCGTTAACAAGTTTTTCGTACTGATGGATGAAGGCTTCAAAAAAGCAGGCGCAGAGTTTGGCGCTGAAGTAAAAACGATTGAATCGACCGACCCTGCCGGTTTCGAACAGAACCTGCGCGCCACGGTTGCGGAAGATTACGACCTAATCATAACGGCTACCTTCCAAGCGGAAGATGCGCTCAAAAAAGTAGCTGCGGAAAATCCGGACAAGCCCTTCGCCATTATCGATACGGTCGTTGACTTGCCGAACGTTCGCAGCGTCGTGTTCCGTGAGCACGAAGCGGCTTACCTGATGGGCGCTTTAGCCGGTCTTGCTACCAAAACAAATATTGTCGGTGCTGTAGTTGCAATGGACGCACCGCTGCTTAAAAAATACACTTCTGGATTTGAGCAAGGCTTGAAAAGCACGAATCCTAACGCACAGTTCCTTGTTAACTACGTAGGCAGCTTCACGGATCCGGTAAAAGGGAAAGAGCTTGCGCTGCTACAGCATTCGAAAGGCGCAGACTATATCGCAGGTATGGCAGCGGTTGGCGATAACGGCGTATTCGAAGCCGCGAAGGAAAAAGGCTTCTACGCTTCCGGACAAGATACGGACCGTAATGAAGAAGATCCTGAGCATATCGTGCTCTCGCAATTGAAAGGTACTGACGCTGTTGCTTATGAAACCGTAAAAGCATTTGTTGAAGGAACGTTCGAATACGAAGCAGCAGACTACGGCTTGAAGGAAGACGGCGTTGGTCTCACATACGTAACGAGAGAAAGCAAAGCGCCGCTTAACGCATTCATTGGCCAAGAAAATGTCGACAAGGTTAAAGCTATCGCAGAAGACATTAAATCTGGTAAAATCGTTGTAGAAAACCCGTTAGCTCAATAAAAAATGATGCCGGCTGCTACCATGCAGCCGGTTTGCTCGTTGAATGGGCTTCCTTGGCAAATAGAGGGAGCGGTTCTTTTGTTTTGCGAATGCGAATGGGAGGGAGATGAACGTCTGTATGCTGCTGCAAATGAACAGCATTACAAAGTCATATGGAAGCGTGACCGCCAATAGCGGCGTTCATTTTACGCTGCGCAAAGGGGAAATTCATGCGCTCGTCGGCGAGAACGGAGCCGGCAAAACGACGCTGATGCGTATTTTGTACGGGATGGAAAGTCCGACAAGCGGCGAAATCAAGCTGGAGGGCAAGACGGTTTCTTTCGCCAGCCCTACCGATGCGATCCAGAACAAAATCGGGATGGTGCACCAGCATTTTATGCTGTTCCCTTCCTTTACGATTGCCGAGAATATTGTCATTGGCAGGGAGCCTTCCAAGGCGATCGGCTTCAATCGTAAGGCGGCAGCGGCGGAAGCCGAGCGGCTCGGCAAACAATACGGCATGCCGGTGGATCCTTGGCAAAAAATCGGGGAATGCTCACTCGGCGTTCAACAGCGGGTAGAGATCTTGAAGGTGCTTCATCAGGGAGCGGAAATCATTATATTGGACGAGCCTACGGGCGTATTGACGCCGCTTGAGGTGAAAGAGCTGCTTGTCGCGATTAAGGCGTTAGCGCGTCAAGGAAAAAGCTTTATTTTGATCAGTCATAAGCTGCAGGAAGTTATGGAAGTCGCGGATCGCATTACGGTGCTGCGCGACGGTAAGGTGACTGGTACGGTTGACGCTGCTGACACGGATGCGGAACATCTTTCAAGACTCATGGTGGGCCGGGACTTAATACATATAACCCGAAACGATACGGTTCCGGGCGAGCCCGTGCTGGAGGTTTCGAACGTCTCGATACGCGGCGATAAGACGAAGCCGCTGCTGGACGATGTCAGTCTGCGCGTGAACGAAGGGGAAATCGTCGGTATTGCCGGTATATCCGGAAATGGGCAATCGGAGCTTTTACAAGCTATTTCCGGATTAATGAAGCTGGATGGGGGAGCTGTGAAGCTGCGCGGCACAGACGTGACAGGCGCTCCCGTGCAAACGATCCGCGATCGCGGCTTGGCGCATATTCCGGAGGACCGTTATCAATGGGGCGTCGCGAAGGATGCGACGGTGACGGAGAACGGATTGATGGGACACGCAGGCAAGCATCAGAAGTATGGCATATTGCGCGGATCGAGTATCCGCGGCATGGTTGCCGAATGGGTGCATAGGTTCGGTATTAAAACGGGCTCCTTGGCAACGAAAGCGCAATATTTATCCGGCGGCAATCTGCAGAAGCTTATCGTTGCACGCGAGCTGGCGCAGAATACGCCGTTTCTTATCGCGGCTGAGCCGACGCGCGGTGTCGATGTCGGCGCTATGGAAATTATTCATGGCGAGCTGCTCAAGAAGCGCGAAGAACGCGGGGCGATTTTGCTCGTTTCATCAGAGCTGACGGAAATATTAAAGCTGTCGGACCGTATTTTGGTCATGTTCGAAGGGCGGATCGTCGGCGAGCTTGCAGCGAATGCGGCTACGGAGGAGCAAATTAGTTTGTTAATGGCAGGAGGAAAAGCGGTTGGATAAGCTGGTACAATACGGACGCTCGCTGCTGCAGCCGCTTTTGGCTGTAATCGTCGGTCTTGCAGCCGGCGCAATTGCGATCGCGATCGTCGGCGGCTCGGTAATAGAGACATACGCTGAAATGTGGAAAGGCGCATTCGGAAGCTTTTATTTTTTCACGAATACTTTAAGCAGGGCTACGCCAATCATCCTGATCGGACTAGGCGTCGCGCTTGCGTTTCGCGCCGGATTTTTCAACATGGGCTCGGAAGGACAGATGGTTCTCGGCGCATTAAGCGCTGCTTTAACAGCCATTTATTTACCGGGACCCGGCTGGTTTAAGCTGACGGCAGCTATTATCGCAGGAATTATTTCCGGGGGAATATGGTCGGCTTTAGCTGGCTGGCTGGACGCCAGATTCCGTATGAATTTGCTCATTACGACTTTGCTTCTTAATTATATCGCAACGTTATTTGCCGGTTACCTTGTTTCTTATCCGTTGATGGACCGGACAGGCTCGGCTGCTATGGCTCAGACGGTTATGATCGATCAGGCGGCATGGCTGCCTAAGCTATTCAAAGGAATGAGCCTGCATGGCGGATTTATTTTTGCAGCGGTTGGAGCGGTGCTGCTGTTCTTATTCATGAGATATACGGTCAAAGGCTATGAAATCCGGATGCTGGGCGGCAATCCGTTGTTTGCCGGTTATGGCGGCGTGCAGCGGGGGAAGCTGATGATGCTAAGCATGTTCGTGAGCGGCGGTTTTGCCGGTTTGGCAGGCTCCGTTGAGGTGTTGGGTACGCAGTATCGCTATTTGGACGGTGCTTTGACTACCCCTGGTTATGCATGGTCAGGAATTATGGCGACGCTGCTTGCAGGCTCGCATCCGCTCGGAACGGCGATAGCGGCTGTATTGCTGGCCGCGCTGCAAACCGGCGGGATGGGGATGGAACGGAATACGGATGTGCCGCTCGAGGTATCGAGCATTATACAAGCGGTGCTTATCTTATTCGTATCAGCAAAACTAACTTATTCTTTCATTAAACGCAAGAAAGCGAGGTCTTCTGATGGAGCAGCTATTTGATGTCTCGCTTTTCGCATCCACGCTTCGTATGGTTACGCCTATTTTGCTTGCGGCGCTTGGCGGCGCAATTTGTGCCCGCGTCGGTTTATTTAATGTCGGCTTGGAGGGTCTCGTATTGATCGGGGCATTCTCGGCTATCGTCGGCAATCATTTTACCGGCAATATTTTTGCTGCGGTGCTATTCGCGATTGTGTGCTCGCTGTTATTTTCTATTTTATTCGGTTATATGAGTATCCATTTGAAGGCGAACGTCATCGTAGTCGGCATTGCGCTTAACTTTCTCGCGCTTGGTCTGACAACGTTCTCGCTGCGTGCCATTTTCGATGTGAAGGGCGCTTACGATAACAAGGATATGGTAGGGCTCCCTAAATGGGATATACCGGTCATTAAGGACATTCCGTGGCTTGGAGACGTGTTGTCCGGCCACTCACCGCTCGTCTATTTATCTATGCTTCTCGTCATATTGCTGCAGTGGTTTTTGTTCAAAACGGTAACAGGCTTCCGCCTGCTTGCCGCGGGTGAAAACCCTACGGCTGCTAAGAGCCTTGGTATTCACGTATCCCGCATTCAATATGGCGCGGTTCTCATCTGCGGTGTATTTTGCGGTCTGGCAGGCGCGCAGCTTTCCCTTGGCAATGTGACGATGTTTACGGAAGGCATGACCTCCGGTAGAGGGTTTATCGCACTCGTCGCGACGATGTTAGGTCAGTCCAACCCGATCGGCGTTGCTGCTTCAAGCTTGCTGTTCGGATTTATGGACGCGCTCAGCATAAGGCTGCAGGGCTTTGCGATGCCGACTCATTTTACAATGATGCTGCCTTATATCGTAACGATCGCGGCTATGTTATTCTTCAAAGATAAAGGTTATATCCAGGAAGCTCGTAAATCGAACGAGAGCTCCAGATAAGTATAGATATAGGAGGTTAACACGATGCACAACAAAGCAGAGCGTCTGAGAAAAATAACATCGGTGAAAATAGCGGAGGTCGCGCCTGAGCTTGCGCATCGCGTGCCGCCGGGTCAGACGGTGACGGAACGATTTCCTATTTTGCATGAGGGGGAGGTTCCTCTCTACGATCTAAACAGCTGGTCGCTGCGCGTGTTCGGAGAGGTTGAGCAGGAGCGTACGTTCAGCTTCGAGGAGCTGATGGCGCTGCCGCAATCGAAGACCTTATGCGATATTCACTGCGTAACGCGTTGGTCGAAGCTGGGCACGGAGTGGGAAGGCGTAAAGTTTGCCGATCTGCTGCCATTGCTGGGTGCAAAACCGGAAGCGCGTTATGTGATGATTCATGCGGATGAGGATTACGAGACTAATTTGCCGCTAGAGGATTTACTTCACGAAGATGTGCTGCTTGCGCATCGCTTCGACGGAGAGCCATTGACGGATAAGCACGGATGGCCGCTTAGGCTGCTCGTTCCGCATCTTTATTTTTGGAAGAGCGCGAAGTGGATCAGAGGCATTGAATTTATGAAGGAAGACCGTCCCGGCTTCTGGGAGCGCAACGGGTTTCACAATTATGCGGATCCGTTCAAGGAAGAGCGCTTTAGCAGCGATGAGTTCTTAATGCCCGAGGATGAATGGATGAAGAAGGAGTTTGATTAATTAGATGCTGCCTATTTTGCAAGTTAATCCGGAAGATCTGCCGACATATGCAATCGTATGCGGCGATCCGCGGCGTGCAGAAGTCATTTCCCGTAAGCTGGCCAACGTGCGCGAGCTTGCCTTTGCCCGTGAATACCGGACATTTGTCGGAGAATATGATGGCGTGCAGCTGGCAGTAGTAAGCCATGGCGTTGGTTCCCCTGGTGCAGCGGTATGCTTCGAGGAACTTATTCGCGGCGGAGTGAAAACGCTGATTCGGGTCGGAACAGCCGGCTCTTATTCGGCAGATCACCCTGCGGGGAGCCTGGTCGTGAGTACTGCTGCTGTTCGCGCGGAGGGATTGACGCATCAGCTGGTGCCTGCCGGATTTCCGGCTGTCGCGGACTTTGAAATAACCGAGGCGCTTTATGTCGCGGCGCTTGAAAGCGAAGGCATCGTGAAGAAGGGAATTACCGTTTCGCTTGACGCCTTTTTCACCGGTGTCGTCGAAGTACCGCATCGTCAATTCAAGCAGGCCGGTGCGATTGCGGTGGAGATGGAAATTGCTGCACTGTTTATCATTGCATCGCTGCGCGGCGTGCGTGCAGGAGCTATCTTGGCTATCGACGGTTATGCGGATTCGGACCTTGCCGATGTCTATGATCCGCATACGGACGTCGTTGACCATGCAGTGGAACGGGAAATTAACACGGCCCTTCGCGCTGTGTTCAAGCTTGCATCTGTGTAATCTATGTTGTTGCTAAGCAGGGAGGAAACGAATGTGAGCGGAACGCTGTTTAAGCCGGAGTGGATGGCCGGAGATTTATATCCGCATGTATTTGCCTATTATTTTAAGCAGTGGGCGGATTATTCGATGAGCTTTCATACGCATGATTCAATTGAAATCATGTACGTTATTTCCGGTGGTTGCGGGATCGAGCTTCAGGATACGACGACTGACGCTGTACGGGCAATGACGCTGAAGAAGGGTGAATTTGTCATTCTGGATGCTAATGTGCCGCATCGGCTCATCGTCGACGAGCGCGGTCCCTGCCGCATGCTTAACGTTGAATTTGACTTCAGGGAGCGTATGACGGCGTTTCCTTCTATGCGGCAGCTTGCATTGGAGGACGATTTTGTGGCCAAATTGATCACAGAGCCGTCCTCCTATTTGTTTATGCGTGATCCAAGTGAGCTCTACCAGGTACTCAAAAGTCTTGTGATCGAGCTGGACAGCCGCGGAAAGAGCAACAATGTGAAAACCGAGCTGTTGTTTGCCCAGCTGATCGTAACGATCGCCCGCATATATAGTGACACGATGGCGAAGGGCGTAAATCCGGCAGACTTGTACGTAAAGCAATCGATCGAATACATGCATCATAATTACGATCAAGACATTCAGGTGAAGGATATTGCAGCTGCGGTCAGCCTGCATCCCGGCTATTTGCACCGTTTGTTCCGCGCGCAGCTTGGCAAATCGTTAACCGGTTATTTGACAGAGCTGCGGATGGAGAAAGCGAAAATGCTGCTGCGGGAAACGGATGTCGCCATTGCGGACATTTGTGATTATGTAGGCGTGGGAAGCCGTCAATATTTTCATGCGATGTTCAAAAAGTATACGAATCAGACGCCGATCGCTTACCGCAACTCGTTCAATACCAGCAGTTGGACAGCAGGGGGTTAAACGAGGAAAGTGGAAGTGACGATTTCTGACACTTCCGCGATCAGATAGTCACAATTTTGATAACGCTTCCGATTTATCGTTGCTACAATGTAGAGGAGAGTTAACAATCCTATCAAACGATAATCGGAGGTTGATTGACATGTCTTCTTTTAAAATTACATTTATCGGTGCAGGCTCGATTGGCTTTACACGAGGCTTGCTGCGCGACTTGCTTGCAGTGCCTGAATTCCAAAACATTGAAGTCGCGTTTACAGATATTAATGCTCATAATTTGGAGATGGTGACTGCGCTGTGCCAACGGGACATTCACGAGAACGGCTTGTCCATCGCTATCCAGTCGACAACGGATCGGCGGGAAGCATTGAAGGATGCGAAGTACGTCATTTGTACCATTCGCGTCGGCGGGCTTGAAGCGTTTGCGACCGATGTTGATATTCCGCTCAAATACGGCGTCGACCAGTGCGTAGGCGATACGCTCAGCGCTGGCGGAATTATGTATGGTCAACGAGGCATAGCGGAAATGATGAATATTTGCCGCGACATCCGCGAGGTTGCCGCAGCGGATGCGCTGCTTCTCAACTATGCGAATCCGATGGCGATGATGACTTGGGCGTGCAATAAGTACGGCGGCGTACGGACGATCGGGCTATGTCACGGGGTGCAGGGCGGACATTGGCAAATCGCTGAAGCTTTCGGGCTGAAGCAGGAAGAGGTCGATATTATTTGCGCGGGTATTAACCATCAAACATGGTATATCCAGATCAAGCATAACGGCGAGGACTTAACAGGCAAGCTGCTTGAAGCGTTCGAGAAGCATCCGGATTTCAGCCGCACCGAGAAGGTACGTATCGATATGCTGCGCCGCTTTGGCTACTACAGCACCGAGTCGAACGGACATTTGAGCGAGTATGTGCCTTGGTACCGCAAACGGCCTGAGGAAATTAACGATTGGATCGACTTAAGCTCGTGGATTAACGGAGAAACCGGCGGTTATTTGCGAGTGTGCACAGAGGGGCGCAATTGGTTCGAGACTGATTTTCCAAATTGGATGAAGGACCCGGCGAATGAATTCAAGAGCGAGCTTCGCAGCCATGAGCATGGCTCGTACATCATTGAAGGCTTGGAAACCGGACGCGTGTACCGCGGTCATTTCAATGTGGTGAATAAAGGGGTTATCGCGAATTTACCTGCAGATGCCATCATCGAAGCGCCGGGGTATGTCGATCGTAACGGCATATCGATGCCGACGGTCGGCGACCTGCCGCTCGGAGCAGCAGCCGTGTGCAATGTGAGTATTTCGGTGCAGCGTCTCGCTGTTGAAGCTGCGATCCACGGCGACGATAAGCTGCTGCGGCAAGCGTTCATGATGGATCCATTAGTAGGTGCTGTATGTAATCCCAACGAAATATGGCAAATGGTTGACGAAATGCTGGTGGCGCAGGAGCAGTGGCTGCCGCAATATGCGGATGCAATCACTGCAGCTAAGAAGCGTTTAACGGAAGGCCCGCTGCTCCCTACTCGTGATTATCAAGGCGCTGCCCGCCTGAAGGTGAAGACGGTTGAAGAGATGCAGCAGGACCGCGAGGCGGCTAATAAAAACGCTGGCGAATCGGATAAAGGCAAAGAGCGCGTCTAACGCGCATACTTAAGTTCAATGGCTTCGAGCCTCGCCCCGGGCGGGCTCCAAGCCGGAGGGCCGAATTTTTTCAGGTAAGCCAGCTTGTTCAAATGGTCGGTAACGGGCTGCTCCTCGTCCAATTTGCGGAAAAGCTCCCAGCAGGCGATGACGTCGTTCAAAGCGCGGTGCCCGCCTATGAGCGGGATATCGTATCTGTTGCACATATCCTTAAGCGTATGCGGATAAACATGCCTGGCACGGCTGAGCGTTAACGTGTCGATAAAGCTGTTTTGAAACGACCGGCCCGCGATTCTAAGCAGGGAATGATGCAGGAAGCTTAAATCAAACGAAGCATTGTGGGCAATAAGGATATGATCTCCGAGCATTCTGTTCAAAATGCGGAATGCGGTGTCCTCGTCCATGCCGCCTGCCGTCATGTCATCCGTTATTCCTGTCAGCTCGGTAATTTTCGGTGACAGCTTGCCATCGTAGCGAACTAACGTGCTAAATTCGCTCGCAATTTCTCCGTTGACGCAGCGGATTGCCGCCATTTCAATGACCCGGTCTTTTTTTGGATCGAGTCCGCTCGTTTCAAAATCGATTACCGTATAAGAATGGATATTCATTGTTGATTCACCACTTTTTCTAGTAATAAGAGGCAGTCTCTCATTGCTAGTTATTCTACAAAAATGGCGATAAACCTTTAATTGCGCATTGGAAACGACCCATTTCCGCTCCAGCAGGAGCCGGCTATGGGTCGTTTGCGCTTATATTGAATGGTTGAAACGGTTAGTGGTTGTTGCCGGATGCGTTGCCTTTCTTATCTGACTTTTTCGTTGTCGTATTTTTGGTCGCGTGACCTTGCTGCTTAGCCATGGATTATTCCCTCCTCTCGAAGCGATTGGTTTAGTTTGTGATTTTAAGGGAGCAGGATATACGTAAGTAAGAAAAAGACTTCGTTTCCAGTTTACAAGTCTAGTATAGGCGTCTAATCGAGCGAACAATGGACAAAAACAAAGAATACGATTCCTGGGCAGCTTCATATGCGAGGAGAGAGACATTTTTGAGGAAGAGAGCGCTTTCTTGAGCGGATGCCAATTCGTTTCCATATGATAAAATGAACAAAAAGACAACGTTATCAGTTGATGAACAGCGGGGGATGCTGCAAATGCGGACGGAGACGGGAACGAATTTTACGGCCAGATGGAACATGTTGAAAGGTGCGCCGCTTCCGCCTGAACGACGGCTCGGAAAGGACGCGGTAACCGCGTTAGTTATCCATTTCTGCTTTCAGTTTGGCGCCTCCATGTCGGGATTATTCCTAAACCTGTATTTATGGCGGCTGACAAAAGATTTAACCGTCAACGGCATATACAACATTGTCGTATTTGTACTGACCCCATTTGCTTTCGCAATCGGAGGCTGGATCTCGAAGCGGCGGGACCGGATGGTGACATACAGGCTCGGTATCGTCATGATCGCCATTTTTTACTTCATGGTCATCATCGCACAGGAACAAGTAGCGCAATATTACATATGGTTCGCTATATTCAACGGGATCGCAGCGGGGTTATACTGGACCGGCTACTTGGTTATTCAATATGATGTATCGACAGAAGCGAACCGCATCCGATTCTTGGCAATGAACATGATTGTATTCAATTCGGCGGGGCTCGCTGGGCCTGCGCTTGCAGGTTATATTATCCAGAGGAGCGAAGGGCTGCAGGGTTACATCTTTATTTTCATGCTGGCCTTCATAATGTTTCTCATCGCCGCTCTCATCAGTTTCCGGATTCCTAAAATTGAATCGCATCATAAAGCCTATTATTTGCGATTCATGGGACTCGTCATGCACAAAAACCGCCGCTGGCTGAAGGCGCTGTACAGCTTCTTCGTGTTAGGTTTGTTTCAAGGAATTATGCTGTTCCTTCCTAATATCATGCTGTTTCAAACCGTTGGACGCGAGGATTGGGTCGGTTACTTGGGCGTGTTCTTCTCCTCGCTAACCGTCGCGACAGGATATGTCATTTCGCGGAAGGCGCAGAAGGAGCATGTACGCAAATACGTATTCATGTCGACAACAGGCGTCGCGATTGGATCGGCAATGCTGCTTATTCAAGTGGAGTTTTGGTCCGTCGCCCTGTTTATGATATTATTCTCGATCTGCAATCCGCTTGCGGTGAATACGCTCACCTCTTATTATTACCGGTTAATCGGTACGCTGCCGCTCAAAGGCCAGCTGCGCGTAGAATCGGTCGTTATGCGGGAGCTGTTCCTGAACGCGGGAAGGGTGCTGTCGATTACGCTGCTTATCCTGCTCGCGAGAGATCTGCAATCCGCTTGGATGCCGCTCGTGTTGTTCATGATGGCTGCGCTGCAGTATTTGCTAGTGCTTCTAATTAAGGAGAAGCAATGCGCTGAGGAGGAATAACGAATAAAACTCAGGTTTAATAGGTTTGGTTTAAGGGACTGTCCAAGAAGGATCTGCAAAGATCTGAGGGGCAGCCCTTATTCGTTTGCGCAGGTCTGTCCAATCCATACAATGATTTCACGCATGGTTAGAATCAATCTTTTGGGATTGACGAGTGGAACAAATTCATTTAAAGTATCAATATACCTATAGGGGTATATGTATAAACATTATTGAGAGGGGATTATTATGAGCACTAATCCAGTTCAATTAAGAGGAATGACAGCAGCAGAGCTGACGAAGAAAATTTTCGCTAATGAGCCATTATTTATTTTGGATGTACGTAATGAGAAGGATTTTAACGATTGGAAAATTGAAGGCAATCAGATTCAGGCCATTAATATCCCTTATTTTGAGCTTCTTGACGGCGTGGATAGCGTTCTAGAAAAAATGCCGGGCAATCAGGAAGTATTGGTTGTTTGCTCCAAAGAAGGTTCCTCGAAATTTGTTGCCGAGCAATTGATTGAGCAGAAAAGGTCCGATGTTTCTTACCTTGTGGGAGGAATGAAATCCTGGAGCGAGCATTTGGAGCCTGTAAAAATCGGCGATTTAAAAGATGGAGGCTCCATTTATCAATTCGTGCGTATCGGCAAAGGCTGCCTTTCTTATATGGTGATTTCGGATGGAGAAGCGGCAATTATTGATACGCTTCGTATGACGGAAGTATTTGAGAACTTCGCCAAAGAGAACAATGCGGTTATTAAACATACCCTTGATACGCATCTTCACGCAGATCACATTTCGGGAGGCCGCAGATTAGCTGAGTTAACAGGGGCTTCTTATTGGCTGCCGCCAAAAGACGCGGATGAAGTCGTATTTGATTATCATAAGCTTGAGGAGAATGCGGATATTACCGTTGGCAACACGAAGATCAACATTCAGCCTGTTTATTCGCCGGGTCATACGATCGGCAGCACTTCGTTAATCGTTGACGATAAATATTTACTATCGGGGGATATCTTATTTATTCAATCGATTGGTCGTCCTGATTTGGCTGGAAAAGCCGAAGATTGGGTGGGTGATCTACGAAACACATTGTACAGCCGATATAAACAATTATCAGAGGATCTGATCGTACTTCCTGCACACTTTGGTAAATCGACCGAGTTAGGTGGAGGAGGAAAGGTAGCAGCACGTTTGGGTGACTTGTATCGCGAAAACTTTGGATTAAACATTCAAGATGATACAGAGTTTAGAAAAACAGTAACGGAGAATTTGCCGTCTCAACCCAATGCCTATCAAGAAATAAGACAAACCAATATGGGGAAAATCACCCCTTCGAATGAAGAACAACGTGAGATGGAGATTGGTCCTAATCGTTGTGCCGTTCACGATAATTAAATAACATTTTTAGGAGGAATGAATAAATGAGTGAGAGCAAGGAAAAATCAACGATCGTTTTATTTAGCGGTGATTTAGATAAAGCGATTGCTGCTTTTATTATTGCCAACGGTGCTGCGGCCTATGATCATGAAGTAACTATTTTCTTTACTTTTTGGGGTTTAAATACGCTGCGTAAAGATCAGGATGTTGCTAACGAAAAAGGTTGGTTAGAAAAGGCATTCGGGCGTATGATGCCCCGTGGCGCTGACAAGCTGGGCCTCTCCAGAATGAACTTTGGAGGCTTGGGTCCCAAAATGATAAAGCATGTAATGAAAAAGCATAATGCACTCTCATTACCACAGCTGATAGAATTGGCACGCGAGCAAGGCGTCAGAATGGTTGCCTGCACAATGACGATGGATCTGTTAGGGCTTCAGCAGGAAGAATTACTTGATGGTCTTGAATATGCCGGCGTCGCTGCCTATTTAGGGGATGCAGCAGATGCAAGGGTGAACTTGTTTATTTGACGGGTGATGGAGCAGTAATAAATAAAATTTTTTAGCCTTTTTATATACCCATACGGGTAATGGTAAATAAGTTTCGCTTGAAACGGACTTCAACTTAGAGAGGAGAAAGTCATGGATTATGGATGGATCATCCTGTTACTCGCTATTGGATTCGTTGGGTCATTAATCTCTGGTATGGTTGGTATTGGCGGCTCCATAATCAAATATCCTATGCTTCTATATATCCCGCCATTCTTGGGCTTCACCGCATTTACCGCTCAGGAGGTATCGGCGATCAGTGCGGTTCAAGTTTTTTTTGCGACACTTGCAGGTATGTTTGCCTTCCGTAAAGGAGGCTACATCAATAAATCTCTCGTTGTCATCATGGGGTCAACTATTGTATTAGGAAGCTTTATTGGGGGGTATGGCTCCAAATTTTTATCCGACTCCTTCATTAACACCACCTATGCAGTTCTGGCGCTTATCGCAGCGTTTATGATGTTTCTCCCGAAAAAAGGAAAGGAGGATATGGACTATGCCAAGCTGACGTTCAATAAACCGCTCGCCGCTTTCTTCGCGGCTATCATTGGGATCGTTTCGGGAATCGTCGGTGCAGCAGGCGCTTTTATTACAGTACCTGTTATGCTGGTTATTCTGAAAATACCGACACGTGTAGCCATAGCTTCTTCTTTAGCCGTTACATTTGTCTCCTCCATTGGCTCGACTGCAGGGAAGCTGATGGGAGGACATATGCTCCTTGTCCCGTCGATTGTTATGGTTATAGCAAGTACCATCGCTGCTCCCGTAGGGGCTAAAATCAGTAAGAATTTAAAGGCTAAGCTGCTGCAATGGATTTTAGCTGCTCTAATTGTATCCACCGTCGTCAAAATTTGGCTGGATATCTTGACTTAATAAGAAATGAGGAGGTTATGCGCTTTATGTCAACCGTAAAAGTCGATCGTTTCTTGGAATGCGAAGGACTGGCGTGTCCGCTGCCGGTAGTTCGCACCAAGAAGACCATGGACGAAATGAATGCAGGAGAGGTGCTGGAGATAAGCGCTACGGATAAAGGCTCCGTTGCCGACCTCCAAGGATGGGCTAAACGCACCGGTCATCAGTATGTTGGTTTGAGAGAAGTAAAGGGCGTGTATCGTCATTTCATCCGAAAAGCGGATGCGTCGGAAATAAAAAAAGAGATTCAATACCCGCATGCCATTACCAATGAGGAAATTCAAAGAAAGCTGGAGGCTGGAGAAAATCTCAACATTCTTGATGTCCGCGAACCGGCGGAATATGCTTTCGGACGAATTCCCGGCGCTATATCGATGCCTTTCGGGGAGCTGGAGGGACGGATTGGCGAGCTTTCGAAGGACCAAGAATATATTGTCGTTTGCCGAACGGGCAACCGGAGTGACATGGCATGCCAATTATTATCTGAAAAGGGATTCAAAAAAGTGAAAAATACGAAGCCGGGCATGTCTGAATGGTTGGGTTCCATTGAAAAAGAAGACTACTAGTTGATTAATAAAAAATGGAGGATGAGTATATAAAATGGCTGATCTTATTGTTGACGCAAAAGGACTTGCTTGTCCGATGCCGATTGTTAAAGCGAAGAAAGGAATGGATTCCTTACAAACGGGGCAGCTTATGAAGCTGCAAACAACAGACAAAGGCTCGATGAAGGATTTTCAAGCATGGGTGAATCAATCGAAGCATGAGCTTGTGGAATCTCATGAAGTGAATGGTGTGTTTACCTTTATCGTAAAAAAAGGTTGATTGATGATACGATGCCATTAAGAGAAGCTGTCACTAAAAGTGACAGCTTCTTTCAATAAAACTCTATCCGCATTGCCTCAATACTCGGCAGGGTATATAATTCATTTATACTCCACAGGGTATGCAGAACGTGGAAACTACAATATGAAATACCGAATGGAAAGGAAGCGTGTAAGGATGAAGTATGATGATGATGTTAAGAAACGTCTGAAACGGATTGAAGGACAAGCTCGTGGAGTTCTGAACATGATGGAAGAGGAGAAACATTGCAAGGATGTGGTGAGTCAGCTGTCCGCCATTCGTAGCGCAGCAGATAAGGCCATTGCTTATATTGTAGCGGTAAACTTGGAAAAGTGCATTCTAGAAGAAATAGAGGCGGGCAAAGATACCGGAAAAGTGGTCAAAGAAGCTATGGAATTATTAATAAAAAGCCGTTAATACGTAGGGAGCGAAAGTTTTTTCGATATTGTTGGATACGTTTACATTGAATTGGAGCGGGGTATGATGAAAAAGAGAATAGTCGTGACCGGCGGAAGCGGAAAAGCCGGCAAATGGATTGTGAAAGAGTTGGTCGAGCAAGGGTATGAGGTATTGAATTTGGATTGGAAGCTGCCAGAAGTACCCCTATGCCAGACACAGATTCTGGACTTGAACGATTTAGGTCAGATTCACAATGCCTTATCGCAATATAATGTTAGGGATAGGCAGCCTGTGGAAGCGGTAATTCACTTCGCCGCGATACCTCAAGCGTTTATTTATCCCAATGACGTGACGTTTCGCAATAATGTAATGAATACCTATAACATCTTGGAGGCTGCCGCTAATCTCGATATCCGCAAGGTGGTGCTCGCATCAAGCGAATCATCATACGGCATTGTGTTTGCAAGTCAGTTTTTCGCGCCGAATTTCCTGCCGATTGATGAAAGCCATCCACAATTGTCCGAGGATAGCTATGGATTATCCAAGATGGTTAATGAAATTACAGGGGAAGCTTTCCATCGAAGAACAGGTATGCAGGTCATTTCCTTCCGTTTGGCAAATATCCTGGAACCGGAAGATTATCCAAGAGTAAAACAGACCTTTGCTGATCCGGAAGAACGAATTCGCATTCTATGGAGCTATATCGATGTCAGGGATATGGCGGCTGCCTGCCGATTGGCTATGGAGAAAGATGGGCTCGGCGCACAATCGCTTATTTTGGCGGCCGACGATACTTCATCCGATCTTTCCAGTGAAGAGCTCATCCGAAGGTTTATGCCTGAGCTTGCTGAATACGCCCAACACTTGCCTGGACGAGCCAGCTTTCTGTCGAATATTAAGATCAAGGAAGTGCTCGGCTGGAAACAGCAGCATTACTTCATGGAACAATAAGGCGTATAAAATACGAATGTAATAAGCCAATTCAGATTAGCCTTCGGCGGTCTGATTGGCTTATTTTTATTCGATTTCGTCAAGCGCTCATGACCTCATTCTCTTCTCATCTCTTCTTTCTCTATGGTTAGAATCGTGCGTACGAGGTAGTTCCCGTATAATTTTCATCCTAGTGATTCATCCTAATCAAGTGAATTTTCAAAAATTTGGAGGATTCTTAGGATGAACATTATGAAGCTACTCGTTAAATACCTTTATGTTACCGGGATTTATATCTTGATGATATTGGTAGGTTGTACAAGCAACGAGCCGGTTAACTATCAACAGCTTATTGTGACACCGAATTGGACGAAAGAGCAGGATTTTCGCAAGGGTACTGAAAATGCAGGTTTGCGCACCTTGGTGTTGGATAACGATCATTTACCCAAGACGTTTGCGTTTCATCCGGAGATAGCGGAAAGCATATTAGCTCAGCATCCAGGAATCCAGTCCGCTTATGTATTATTGACCGAGGCAAACGGTTATCTGACTGTTATCCCAGATGGGCACAACCCCAATTCAAAAGCTTCGCAGGGGATACTGAATCATCGTGTAAATAAAAAAACCGCTGACAATTTTCTCGAGGAACCTGAAATGATTAACCAAGTTGATTGGATTAGTCAAAGCGGGAATTTACCTACAAGATCGCTTGAGGCGATCGGCCGGGATGCGGCAAAATATATGCCTGCTCATATTAAAAGGATCTATATTAGTGCAAATCCTAACTTTTTCAATTACCTGCGTTTTTATGCCAATGAAGAGCAGGTGCGTGGAGATTTAAGTATGTATTTGAATCAGTTCAATATGATTGTGGGCAGAGTGTTCCCTGGTTAAATCTGTTGAACACCTGCATCTACAGTTCATGACGTTTCCGGCTATGGAGTATGAACACTCTGGAGGGCCTGAGTTGGAGGTATGTCCCTTGGGGGATACAATGTCGCAAAGTGCGAGGTGAATAACTTCACATTGGTGGTAACATTACACGAACATTGATTCAGATTGCAGAGCAATCACTTGGCGCAGGAGCAAGAAGATTCTAAATAAGGATCTTGCCGCCGATTTCTTACGCTAAGGGATGCGCGGCAAAGTATCGGTAAAAAAAGGTTTCGTGGGAAAGATCCGCGGGACCTTTTTTTGTGTTCAGGTTTAAATCCAGAAAGCTATCATAGGGCTTGTTGCTTTTTTGGGGGTCCGAATGAAGCCTTGCGCTGATTTTGCGCCATATCGGATTATTAGGGGCGAGAATGCAAACTGGGTGAAGTTTCGTGATTAAAGACCTAACGGCAACCGCGAGTACTCTTCCGTTTAGTTGGGAACCCTACGGAAACAAACATTTTGCAACCCTCTAAGGGAGGTTTATTTGAATGAGAATATGGTTTGTTTTCATGTTTATCCTTGGATCAAGTATAGGCTATGCGTTCCTTGTTGAAAAAATATTAGGGCTTCGGCTTTCCAAAACGATAAAAAATTTGTATCCTCCTTTTACCATTACGACGAGTTCTGAGTATGTCACAATGGCTGTATTATTTTCATTTATGATAATCCCTCAGTTGTATTCTTTTATAAAAAAAACGATAAATAACCACAAAAAGCAGTAGCCCTCAACTTTTTTTGAACAATCGTTTCCGAATCAGATGAACGATCACCAGAAAGATAGGAAGATACATTCCATATATCGGGATTAGAATGCTAGTAATCACTTCTTTCCCCATTGCGAGGAATTGCGCCCAGTTGCTTGCTAACATAATCGAGGCTACAAGAATGGTAATTCCTACGGGCAAAGCCATCTTTCGTATCTCCATATGGAACATATCTGCAGCAACACTCATTGCAGCATACATATGAATCGCGCACTTAAAGAATGCGCCGATAATTAGAGCGAGAATAACGAAAGCATCCATCCGTTGCACAAAGTCAGCAATATTAACCCGCGTGATCATCAAAAACAGCGGGAACGTCGATCTCGCGTAAATATCGGGTCCGAGCACGCAAATCTCGATGGCATGGGAAAAGCTTAAGATGAGACCGCTTGCGATGAGCGCGAATATCCCTGTTTTTCTACCGGTAACAGATTTTTTCAAATAAGGCAGAATCGTTGCAATCGAAATGGTCTCACCGAAAGGGAACATCGTAATTCTAGGGAAAGCAGCTTGAAATACCGGTTTCCATCCTTTACTTAGCAGCGGAAATAAATTTTTTATTTCAATGATGTTCGAAAATAATATGAAAATAAAGCCTAATAAACCTAAAAACAAGAAGATCAAAAAGTATATTTCAGCTACTCTCGCAATGACTTCTACACCCTTGCTCAGTACATAAATAACGGCCACAATCATTAAGGCGCTAATGACGATCAGGGGGGTCATGTCATAGGAAGCAGTGACGAGCAGCTCAGAGGTTTCCCGTAAAACTCTCGCATCATTATGGATAAGGAACAGGAGAAGAGACAGATTCACGACCCAACCGATCGGCTTTCCAAGAATGGCTTTGATATAACCGCTAAGGGGTAAATTGGGATATTCACGGTACAAATAGTCGTAAATCAGATATAAACCGATGCCGAATACTAAAGCGATAAGAATGGCCATCCATACGGATTGTACGGAGGCAAACCCGACGGGCAGCACGATAGCTGTGCCGATTTCAAACAGAAAGATCATGGCAAATAATTGATTTGCATTAATTCTGGCTTTTTCCATTTGCGATGCACACCATCCTTTACTGTCGTTTCTCTTTTTGTTTTTGCTCTGACATATAAGGCTTCAGTCGCATGCCCGCGCGGCGTATGTACGCGTCTACCTTAACATCTACCTTACTTGTAGCGAATATCCCGCTCCAATCCGTTTTTATTTTCTCCCATAGCTTGGGGTCGGCCCGTTTCACAGCATCGCCAAAGCCCAAAAAATCGCTTTTCTCCTTTTGGGCTGCCTTTACAGCCGACATGACCTCACTCTTGGTCTTTATTTCCCAATCTTTCTCTAGATCGCCTATAACAGTCACATTACTTAGATCGATTGGACATTGAACCTCACTCAGATTTCCTTCCTCCTTTATATGGATATGGAAGAGCGGTTCCCCATTTTTTACTTCCACATGAAGTTCTGTCGAAGAGCGAATAATCTCTACTCCTATGGAATTTTTTTTCTTTTTACAATCAAGTTCAACAATAGTGGATTTCATTTTATTGAGAATCCATGTCGTTCCACGCGCTTCGCCATTATCAAGCCAGCCTTTCAATTTTCCATTTTTGAAAATTGCCATACCTTGAATAATGACCTCGGCTGCCGAACGAGTCTTTTCCACATTTGATTTTTCCATTCCTTTGTCCGGATCGCCGGTAAGTTTAACGCCGTTGATGATCGGTTCGCCTTCGTTTACCAAGCCTCTAAGCACATCATAAATCTCGATTCCAAAATTTTCAGATAAAAGGGTGGAAGACATTTTTATTTTACCGGAAACGGAATTTGCCGGGATTTTCTCCAATGAGGTAAGCGTGCTGATAATCGGTTTGGCTTCGCTTCCTCTAGCGACCAATACCAAGGTGGTAAGACGTGGTTCCTTAGACCGTTCAAAAAAATCAAATAGGTCTTGAATGCCTTGTTTCGCTAATTCCTCTCCGATCACCACCAGCTGTAAATGCGCAAAAAATAGCTGCCTCGAAACCCTCTTGGATGCATTTCGAATAGCACTAAACAACGTATTTCCTTTTCCTGTATATATTACTACAGGCGTAGTTGTCCCCCCGCCTCCGGTAATGCCTGTTGCAACAGATCCTGGAATAACGACTTGAAAGGAAACCTTATATTCATTTGTTTTGGGAGACCTATCGATACCCATTGCTAAAACAAAGGCTAATTTTGTTAATTCCCGACCATTCCAGCAACCGGTTAGCGATATCATTATTCCTAAAATCAAAAGGTATAACATTACCCGCTTAGCTTTCATATAGAATCACCTCACTTACTTTTCTTCTGGTCCAGGTGTGGGTGCCAAATGATTTTTCATTCGTTTGTTATTTTTTTTGCCAGTTAAATGGGGGCGTGTCAAACGCGCCCACAAGGGGAAATGGAGAATAGCATCGTCTTGGTCCGGTAGATTAAACGGTGCAAAGGGAGCCATATAGGGAACCCCAAAAGAACGTAAGCTGCACAAGTGACCGATGATCATAATCATGATGATCGCAATTCCATAGAAACCTGTCGAGGCAGCAAAGACCATGATTAGAAACCGGAGCAAACGAACGGAAATCGCCAAATTGAAAACCGGGACAGCAAAACTGGCGATACCTGTAATTGCGACTACGATAACCATCGCAGCAGATATGATCCCTGCTTGCACGGCGGCTTGTCCGAGAACTAACGCACCGACAATGGAAACCGCTTGACCAATCGCACGCGGCATTCGAACGCCGGCTTCGCGTAATATTTCAAACGTAATTTCCATCATAACCGCCTCCACGAAGGCGGGAAAAGGAACTCCATCCCTTTGCGCCGCCAAGCTGATCAGAAGGGCCGTCGGGATCATTTCCTGGTGAAAGGTAATGGCCGCTATATAGATAGAGGGGCCTAGCAGCGATATGAAAAAAGCTAAGTACCTTAATAATCGAATTGCAAAACCTATATCAAAGCGCTGATAATAATCCTCAACCGATTGGAAATATGAGAAAAAGGTTGTTGGTGCTACGAGAACAAACGGAGTACCGTCAATAAAAATAGCAACCCGGCCTTCTAATAAGTTACCCGCCACGGAATCCGGACGCTCCGTATTCAACATGGTGGGAAACGGGGTGAAGGTTTCATCCTGTATCAAATCCTCGATATATCCTGACTCCAAAATCGCATCAATTTCTATAGCTTGGAGCCGATCCTTCACTTCCTTCACTAGCTTATCGTTAACGATTCCTTTGATATACATGATCCCGATATCGGTTTGGGTTACATCGCCGATTTTCATGTGCTCCAACCATAAATTCGGGCTTTTAATCCGGCGACGAACGAGAGATATATTCGTGCTGATGGATTCCGTAAAACCATCCTTAGGTCCGCGGATAACCACTTGTGAGGATGACTCTGTGATGGACCGGAATTCTCCACCTCTCGTGCTGCCACTAATTCCTTGGGCCCAGCCGTCAATAAGGATAACGGTGTCCCCAGAAAAAACGGACATGATGAGTTCATTCCAGCTCGTCACAACTTGTACTTCTCGAATAGTTCTCGCATTGTCTTTAATAAAATCAAAGACCGATTTATCCGCTTCTATATTATTGTGTGATTCTTGGGCGGTATTGATCATTAACGATCCCAAAATAAACTCGTCGACTAGCTTATTGTCGATCAAAGTGTCAACAAAAACAGCAGCCGCCTGAGCTTGGAAGCTTCCAAGCTCAAAGTGGCGAATGATCAGATCGGAGCTATTCCCGAGTTCGCTCTTGATTTTATCCAGATTGGCATTCAAATCAGAGTAAAGGGGGATGTTTCCTGATTTTCTCAAGTCGGTGTTTTCATTTTGGTCATGCGATTGCTTTTTATTTTTCTTTGATTCGTTCCGAAAGAAGCTCATAGGATAACCCCCAAAAGGTATACCCATACTTTTCCTCATTTGCTTTTTTTTATTCATGGAATAAAGAACATGACTTATGCAATTCATGAGGCTAACTGGTAATTGTGAGAATCTATGATTGAATATACAGGCCGCCAAGTCATGCCTATGCGGATGCAGACATAAGATTCGCTATTTGTGTGAAATAGACCAAATAGATAAACTGTGCGGACATAATAGCAGCTGCTATAAAAACAAGAAGATCGCTTTCCCTTCTGCCGTATCGGCAGAAGAGAGCGATCTTCTTGGCATTTGCTCCTATATAGTCGTTTTCGCTTACAAAGCCAAGCGGCAAAGGGCTTCGTTTAACGCTTCAATTAGGGTAACGCGGCAGCAATATGCGGAAAGTAGTGCCTTCCCCCGGTCTGCTTTCCACTTCGATCGTACCCATATGAGCATCAACGATCGATTTGGTAATGGCTAGACCGAGACCAGCACCGCCGTTCTTACGAGTTCTCGACGATTCACTGCGGTAAAAGCGTTCGAACAAATGGGGCAGATGCTCCGCCGAAATACCTGCACCGTTATCGGCAACCGTTAGCTCGGCCTGATCACCCTTAACACCAAGAGTTACCTTAATGACGCCCGTTTCGGGATCGGTATGCTGCACAGCATTAAGAAACAGGTTCAAAATAACTTGCTTTAATTTATCGGCGTGATAGCGTCCGCTGACACTGCGGGAAAGATCCAGCTGCACGGTACGCTTGCCGGCCAGCATATGAAGCTGCGGCTCCATCTCATGCAGCACATCATTAAGACGAGTATCAGAGAGCTGCAGCTGCGGATCTTGGTCCAGCTTTGCAAGCGCGAGCAGATCCTCTACCAGCTTATTGATGCGCTTTGATTCCAGCTGCATGCTGTTCAATGCCCGGTAAAGCTGATCGGGATTGGTTGCTGCACCGCGCAGCAGTACCTCGAGAAAGCCGTGAATTGACGTGAGCGGCGTACGAAGCTCATGGGATGCGTCAGCGACAAAACGGCGCATTTTTTCCGTCGTCTTCCTTTCCGCTTCAAACGATGTATCCAGCCGCCCCAGCATTCCGTTAAAAGCGTCGGAAAGCCTGTCAATTTCCTCTTGACCCAGGGTGGCCGGCAGCCGTTCTGTCAGGTTTCCCGCATCCGTTTGCTGTGCCGCCTTCACGACCCGGGACAACGGCTTTAGCGTTCGGCGCAGCAGCGGTAAATAGAGCGCTAATCCTGCTGCCAGCGCGGCGATGGAGAGCCCGGTAAATATAGCCAGCTGAGTCATCAACAGCTGCTTCAGCGAATCGGTTTCTGTACTGGCCTGGATTATGCATTCTTTGTCGGGCGGACCGATAATCCGGTAAATGACAAGCTGCTCCGTTCCTTCGGCATTTTTAACGATTTTGTATTCGACCTGATTGTGATGGGCGTGCTCGTTTCTAATTTGCTCATATTGCTCCGCTGACAGAATGGGAGGGCTTGATTCGATATCTTTAGACACGACTTTTACAGCGCCGTTCAATTCAATAGCAACCAGCGACAAGCCCGGCTGATAAAGGATCGGCGATTTGGGATGTTTATCCTGCGGGCCAATATACGGTGCCGGTTCGTTAACTTCGCTATTCGGTCCAGAAGGTTTATAGGGACCATTGTCATCATGCTTTTCAGTAAACCAATCTTTCGGCATCGACATGACTTGCGCGTTTAACGCTTCGGCTTTATTTTTGTAAATAAAATCTTTCATCAATACATATTGAAGAACGCCGATCAACAGGAACAAGGCTGCTAAAATGAGCAGGGAGCGATTTAGCAGCTGGTAACGAAGAGAACGGGGGACAAAGAACCGTTTTACGGCTTCTAGTCGCGAAGACTTCTTCATAGGAGGTCCATCCGGTACCCGGCTCCCCGCAGCGTTCGGATCAGCCGATGCTCCTTGTCGTTCAATTTATCCCGCAGAGACCGGATGTACACCTCCACAATGTTCTCTTCCCCGCCAAAATGATAGCCCCATACCTTATCCAAAATATGCGATTTGCTAAGAACGATACCGTTGTTCATAATGATGAACCGAAGCAGATCGTATTCCGTTGGCGACAGCTCCATCACCTGCTCCATATAGACGATCTCTTTTCTCCGGTCATCCAAACGGAACGGTCCATAGACGACTTCTCCGAGCAGGTTCGGAAATTGGTTGCGAAGTCTGGCCACAATGCGGGCAAGCAGCTCGCTGAAGCTGAACGGCTTCACCACATAGTCGTCCGCACCCAGCGTCAAGCCTTTGACGCGATCCTCGACCTCGTCCTTAGCGGTTAGCATAATAATTGCGATGTTATCCCCCGTTGCCCTAAGCGCATGGCATACTTCAAAACCATTCATGCCCGGCATCATGATGTCCAAAATAACGATGTGAGGCTGGAAGGAAGCCGTTTCCAGCAGGGCAGAATCCCCATCATAAGCCACTTTAATTTCAAACCCTTCGTTTAAAAGCCCGAGTTCCAAAAATTGCACAATGTTCGGTTCGTCGTCTACCAGCAATATTTTAACTCCTTTAAAGGATGTCATCTCAAATTCCCCCTAATGATCAGTACCCTACTATTATCGGCGTTTTCACGGAAAGATGCACGCTGTTTCAGTAACTATTCAGCAAACTTTCAGCAGCGGTCGATGATTTCATAAATAGATTAAAAAAATGCACATCGTTCTAAAGAAACACGCATATGTCAAAGTGACAATCGTGCTACGATTGTTGATAATAAAGAAATCGTAAAAATTTCAACAATATAAATGAATAAATTGACAAAAATCTTATATTTCTACACTTTCGGTCCGAGATGAAATGGTTCATGATGAAAGCAGCGTTCTTTTTTTCGCATACGACGGGGATTAAGAAGCGATCAGAAAGCAAAGCAATTCAAACTTAAAGGAGAGACAGTATGCCAAACGTAAAATTTGAAGCGATTAATCGGGCTCAATTGTTTAATCAGCCTCCGGTGTGGGATCGGGCGGAGGTCGAAAAGGCGATTCAATTCGTTCTTAAGCAGATAGATCGGAATTTAGATACCTTTACAGAGAAGTTTCCTGATGCGTCAAGCGTAGGCAACATTTACCCGGCAATCGGCAACATCGAGTGGACCTCCGGTTTTTGGACGGGCATGCTGTGGCTAGCTTATGAAGTGACAGGCGACGAGAAATATCGGCGGACGGCCGAAATTCAGCTGGAAAGCTACCGGGAACGCGCGGAGCTGCGTCTATATACAGATACGCATGATCTTGGTTTCCTATATTCGCTCTCATGCGTAGCTGCTTATAAATTGACGGGAAACGAGGAAGCGAAGCGTATCGGCTTGCTTGCAGCGGACCTGCTCATGGAGCGGTATTTCGCGAAGGCGGGCATCGTGCAGGCATGGGGAGCGCTTGACGATCCCGAGCAGCAGGGCCGGATGATCATCGACTGCAATTTGAATTTGCCGCTGCTGTACTGGGCAACTGAGGTTACCGGCGAACCAAAATATGCGGATGCTGCCAAGCAGCATATTAAGCAGGCTGCCAAGTATATCGTACGCGAGGATGCTTCCACCTACCATACGTACTATATGGATGTGAATACCGGTGAACCGAGGCGCGGCAGCACGCATCAGGGCTATGCCGACGATTCCTGCTGGGCGCGCGGACAAGCCTGGGGCATTTACGGCTTTCCGCTCAGCTATATTTACACAGGAGACGAGGCGCTGCTCGAGCTGACAAAGAAGCTGTCGAACTACTACTTAAACCGGCTGCCGGATGATCTGGTTGCTTATTGGGATTTAATTTTCTTAAGCGGTACTGAGCAAGAAAGGGATACGTCGACTGGAGCGGTCGCGGCCTGCGGCTTGCTGGAGCTGGCGAAGCATCTTCCGGTGCTTGATCCGGATAGACGTCTATACGAAAATGCGGCTCTTCATACGTTAAAATCGCTTAGCGATCATTATACGACTGCTTCAGCACCTGAATCCAACGGCATTCTACTGCACGGCGTTTATAATAAGCCGCGCGGAATGGGCATCGATGAATGCAATATTTGGGGCGACTATTATTACTTTGAAGCGCTTGTTCGCATCACTAGAGACTGGAAGCTTTATTGGTAGTTTCACGAGAGAGGGAGGTTCATTCTAAATATGATAAGCAATCCGATTTTAACCGGCTTTAATCCCGATGCGTCGTTTCTGCGCGTAGGTGAAGACTACTATATTGCAACCTCTACCTTTGAATGGTTTCCAGGCGTTCAGCTGTACCATTCCAAGGATTTGGCGAATTGGGAGTTAATTCCGCATGCCCTGCAGCGTACCTCGCAGCTCGATTTGCGGGGAAATCCAAGCTCGGGCGGCGTATGGGCGCCTGCGTTATCCTATGATAACGGAACATTCTATTTGCTCTACACGGATGTGAAGGCGCGCAAAGGCGTATTTAAGGATTTGCACAACTATCTCGTTACAGCGGAAAATATAAACGGTCCATGGTCTGAGCCGGTCTATTTGAACGGCAGCGGTTTCGATCCTTATTTGTTCCATGATGAAGACGGAACTAAGTGGCTGCTCAATATGCAGTGGGATTTCCGCGATAACCATAAACGGTTCGGCGGTATTGTTATGCAGCAGTATGACCCGCAGGAGCAGCGGCTTACAGGACCGATTAAGAAAATCTATGAGGGCACGGATATCGGCGTAACGGAAGGACCGCAGGTATTCAAGCGCGGCGGCTATTATTATTTGCTTGTAGCGGAAGGCGGAACCGGGATCAATCATGCGGCTACGTTAGCTCGTTCCAGACACCTTGCGGGCCCCTATGAAACGGATCCTTCCTATCCGATTATGACGACGCGCGGCGCTTCTGATTACCCGCTGCAAAACGCAGGCCATGGCATGGTCGTCGAGACGCAAACAGGCGAATGGTATATGACGCATATTTGCAGCCGTCCTTTTGCGGGTACGAAGCTTAATCCGCTTGGCCGTGAAACCTCGCTGCAGCGCTGCACCTGGACGGAGGATGGCTGGCTCCGGCTCGCTCATGAAGGAAGGCTGCCGGCACTTACGGCGCCTGCGCCGGACCTTGCGCCGCATCCATTCCCTGAACAGCCGGCGAAGGATGATTTTGATGCTCCAGCTTTAGGTCTTCAATATCAAACGCTTCGCGTTCCGGCGGAGGAGTCTTGGCTTAGCCTTAGCGAGCGTCCGGGTTACCTGCGCCTTCGCGGCCGGGAATCGCTCCATTCCTGGCATAACCAAAGCATGGTTGTACGCAGGCTTCAGCATTTTAACTGTACCGTTGAGACGCGTATGGATTATGAGCCTGAGCATTTTATGCAAATGGCTGGAGTTGTATTCTACTATGACGAGCTGGATTATTTTTATTTAAGAGTCACCTGCGATGACGAGAATGGCCGCAAGCTGGGCGTCGTGTTCTCGAAGAGTGGGAAGTATCAGGAAGACAGAGCCGGCGAGCTTGACGTCGAAGGCTGGCCGACCTATTATTTGCGGGCAATTGTGAAGGATCGTGCGCTTCAGTTTTATGCATCACCGGATGGTGAGCAATGGCAATCAGTTGGAGAAGAGCTGGATATGGGCGTGCTGTCGGATGAATATGGCGGCAAGCTTGGCTTCACCGGCACGATGGTCGGATTGTGCGCGCAGGATATTAACGGTACGAAGAAGCATGCGGATTTTGATTATTTTTCGTATGAAATAGGTTAAGTCATTCGCAAAAAATTTGGATAACGGTGTGTAACAACTTGTGGTAAATTAGTATTTACCACAAGTGACTGCACATCGTTTTCTTTTATGGCAGTTATTTATTAATTTGCACATAAGGGGGACAGGCTTTGATATCCGGATGGCAGCAAAAGTGGCGAAGCATGTTCGTCAAATTTTCGGCGGCGTTCATTCTAGTCGGACTTATTCCATTGCTTGCACTAAGCTTCTTTTCGGTCCAGACATTTACCGGTCACGTGGAGCGGTATACTTCTAACAATTTGCAGCAAATGATTCTGTACATGAGCTACAATTTAAATTCGGTCTTCAAGGAATACGATGAAATTTCGAAGCTTATGTATACGGGGCGATACGATGAACTTTATGGAAGCGGGAATAATCAGACACACTATGTCAATGATCTTGAACAGATTAATTCTGTTCCGATTAACGGCTTTTTGAAAACGATCCTGTACAGTGATTCCTTTATTAGAAGCACTTATTTTGTGAGGGCGCTTGATAATAAGCTCTATTATCAAGCAAAGGAAAACCTGACCTTTATGTCCGATGATCTGCCAGTGGAGCAGTGGCTGGAGCAGCTTCGCAAGCAGCCTAACCGCGTCGTCTCATTTCCGATGCACCCTGAAATTTATTATTTCGGTTCAGATAAAAAGGTATTTACCATTGGACGGAATTTAATCGATATTTCCGGTACGCTGACGAGCGAGCCTAAAGTGATCGGGACGCTGTTTTTCGACGTCGACGTTGCTGTATTTGACCAGTTCTTTAAGGAGCTGAGCTTGAGTGAAAACGATGAGTTGTATGTGCTCGATCATGCGGATAATATTTATTTCAGCAATATAAATATTTTAGGCTCAAAGCATGACGTTTTAATGGATTCCAATGAGCAGACGCTTGTGCTTAAGGAGCCGCTCCCGTTCTTGGATGGGCAGGTCGTTGCTTTATTCGAGAAAAAAAATCTTTATGAGCAGCTTGGTACGACCAGGTTTGCCGTTTATTGGGCTATTGCCATATGTGCAATTGTGTTAATTGTAATGGGCGGGTGGTTCTCGCGCAAATTGGCGGAGCCCATCAGCCGCTTAATTAAACAGATGATGAAAGTGGAATCGGGAAATCTTGAAGCGCAGGTCGAAATTAAAGGCAATGATGAAATGGGACGGCTCGGTCATGGCTTCAATCGAATGGTTGAGAAGCTTCAGGTATTTATTAATGAAGCCTATGTGGCGGAAATCAAGCGGAAGCAAGTGGAACTGAATGCATTGAAGAGCCAAATACGCCCGCACTATTTGTATAATACGCTCGAAGTCATTCGGATGAACGCTGTTCATAGCGATGCGGATGAGGTGGCCGACATGATTTTGTCCTTGTCCAACCAATTGAAATACGTGATTGATTACGGGGAGGACTGGGTAACGCTTGAGCGGGAGCTGGATCATCTCAAAGATTATTTTTACATTATTCAAGTGCGCTTCGAGAACCGGTTCGAGCTTCGTTACGATATATCCGAGCAAGTCGATTTGAGCTGGCGTGTGTTGAAGCTATCCTTACAGCCAATCGTGGAGAACGCGATTCAGCATGGCGTTAGGATGAAGGGTAAAGGAACGATCGGCATTTCGATCGAGAGGCTGGATGATAAGCTGGCTATCACCGTATATGACGATGGAGTCGGCATGGAGAAGGAGCAGTTGGAACGGCTGAACGAAACGCTTTCCGATCAGCGTGCTCCCTCCAAAAATGTCGGTATTAAAAATGTACAAGATCGTATCAAATCGGTATGCGGGGATGAATTCGGTTTAACGATTAGCAGCCGCAAGCATGTCGGGACATCTGTCCTGATGATATTGCCGATCAAGGAGGATGACTAGCATGATCCGTATATTATTGGCCGATGATGAACCAATCATCATTAAGGGACTTCGTAAATTAATCGATTGGGCAGCATTCGGTATGGAAATTGTCGGACAGGCCTATGATGGCAATGAGCTAATGGCATTAATTGAAACGAATCCGCCTGATATCGTCATTAGCGACATTAGTATGCCTCATCGTACGGGAATCGATATCATTAGGGAAATCAAACAAAAGGGGATACCAACCAAAGTCATCTTCATAAGCGCCTATCAGGAGTTCTCCTATGCCCGGGACGCGGTGGCGTATGGGGCGGTTGATTATTTGGTCAAGCCGGTCGTCAAGCAGCAGCTCGAGGATGTACTCTCTAAGGCTGTCTCCTTAATATCGGAGCAAAATGAGCAAACGATCCGGAAGAGCAAGCTCCAGCTGCTTGAGCGGAAAAGTCAGAATGATCAGCTGCAGGAATCACTGATTCGGCTTACAGACGGTACGCTGCCGCTGCACTCGGAAGAGTTTCGGCTTTTAAACGAGGAGCTGCAGGGGCCGCTGTATTCGATCGCGATTGTAGAGACGGATCATCTTGTTGAAGCTTCAGATCGATGGTCGGAGAAGGAACGAAGGCTGATCGATTTTGCAATTGGAAATATATTACAGGAAATAATCGTAACATCCGGTAATGGCCATGTGTTTATGCGAAACGGCATGCATGTCATCGTCATCAGTCATGATGAGCAGGCGGGGGCAACCGTCCTTGCCCAAGAGATTCGGGAAAAAATAAAGGCGTTTCTAAAGCTGAGCGTTTCCGTTGGTGTCGGTGGAGCCGTGCAGGAAACGGCATTTCTTGCTGAGAGCTACAGGCAAGCTGAGCAAGCGCTTCAAACGAAATATTTTGTCGGACTCGGCAAGGTTCACGTCTATGAGCCTATTGGGACGAAGCCATCGTTTGACAAGGAGCTTTACGTGCTTCAAATGGAAGTCGTTCGGGAATTGATGGCAAACTCTTGGCAAGAAGCGGCTTCAGCTATCCGAAAGCTGCTTGAAACCGTTAAAACGGCCGTGTATGGCAATCGGACCCTCGCCGTATCGACTTGTTTCTCATCCGTCTTGTTCATCATTCAAGAGCTGACCAAATCTGGCGTACGTCTGCCGGTTGAAAGCATCGATATGCATGACTTGCAAAATCGGCTGGGGGCTTACGAAACGTTTGAGGCGATGCAGGACGAGATCGTGTGCATCATTGAGCAGCTGTTTTCCCAAATGGACATTGATTCCGGCAACAAGGATAAAATAATGATGGCCAAGGTGAAGCAATATATCGAAGAGCATTATGCGGAGGAAATTACGCTGGAATCGGTCGCCAGCTTGGTTTTTATGAATCCTTATTACTTCAGCAGCTTCTTTAAGAAGCATACGAAACAAAACTTCAAGCAATATGTAACCGAGGTGCGGATGCTGCAGGCTGTCCGGCTGCTCGTTCATACCGATCAGATGGTATATGAAATAGCAGAGAAAGTAGGTTATAACAACGCGCGCCATTTCAGCGATATGTTCAAGAAACAGTTCGGGAAGCTGCCGAACGATTACCGCCAGGACAGGAAAAAAAGCGATTGACCGGGCATCCGGTCTTTTTGTTTGCCCGTTTGTTTTGAACATGCAACCTTCTTAAATTACCCGCATACGGCGCTTAAAAAAGTTCATTCTATCAAATCGGGAACGATGTTACTCTATTTACAGGGAAAGCGTTATTACTCGATGCTGCGCACATCGACACTCGAATCCCGATTTTGAATATAAAAGGGGAGGCTTTTAGACACATGTTAAAAAAATCAATGACTCAATTGTTTGTTCTTGTATTGGCTTTCACGCTTGTATTGACAGCTTGCGGCGCCAACAACGTCGGAAACGGCAATACAGGCAATAAAAACGAGGGAACAACGCCAGAGAGCACAACTCCTGCCAAAGAAGAGGCCAAGCAAGTTGAATTTACGATAGGGTACGCTACAGGCGACCCGGCGACCAAGAAAGCAGTGGCAGATTCGATCAAAGCTTTTACGGATGCGAACCCTAACATTAAAATCGTGGACGTCAGCGAAGGCACATCGTCTTCCTATCTCGATTGGTTGAAAACGAAGGATGCGGTCGGCGAATTCCCGGATCTCGTGGAAATGCGCGATACAGAAATTTTTGCCAAAGCCGGCAAAATCGCAGAACTGCCTTCGGATTTGACAGATCTGTTCAGTAAAACTCCGGAGGTAAATGGCAAAGTATATAACGCACCGATTACTTTTAATGCTCCGCAAGGAATCATATACAGCAAGAAGGCTTATGCAAATGCGGGCATTACAGAGCTTCCTAAAACATATGGCGAGTTCTTAGAAGCACAAGAGAAGTTGAAAGCAACAGGGATCACTCCAATTGTTGTCGGCGGTAAAGATATTTTCCATATGGGCTTCTGGCTCAATAAGTTTCTAATCGACGAGGTTTATGTGAAAGATGGCGATTGGAACTCCAAACGTACGGCGAAAACAGTAAGCTTTACCGATGCAGGTCCTGTTCAAGCGATGACGGATTATAAAGAGCTGTTCACGAAATACGTGGATAAAGGCTGGCTCAGCACGGCTGATAACCAAACGGCATCGATTCTTGTATCCGGCAAAGCTGCTCAGCTGTTCTCCGGCCCTTGGATGTTTACGCAAATCAAAGAAGCGGATCCAAGCTTTGAATTCGGCTACTATGCGCTGCCTGACAGAGCAGGCGGCATTAATGTAATCGGATTGCCTTCCCCTGCGGGTTGGACATTATCCGCTGAAGCAGCAAAAGACGCAGATAAAACAGAAGCAATGAAATCGTTTATCCGCTTCTTCTTCAGCAAAGAGCAATATTCGCAATACCTTAAAGCAGCTAACGGCATTCCATCCACTAAAGAAGAAGTCATTTATGAAGCAACAGAGCAAATGCAGGAAGTGCTTAAAATTATGGCGGATCCAAATGTGAAGAAGTCACTGGCCATCAATAACTGGTGGGGCGAGAACCAGATTCCACCGCAATTCCGCAACTGGTTCTATAAACTGATGCAGGATCTCGTATTGAAAGACGGAAATGTTGCCGAGTACATGGGCAAAGCGGACGTTGAATACGATACGCAGGTTAAGGCTAATAAACAATAGATAAAACCGATGGATGGGAGAAGCCTCCGCTTCGGCGGAGGCTTTCTTATATCCAGGCGCACATTTGGAGGAGGGAGAGCACCATGGCATTGCCGCTTACAGACAATAAGAAAAAGAAAAAGAAAAAATGGCAAACCTACGCGGTTTTGTTCATCTTGCCGTCTTTCTTGTTATATTTATTATTCGTTATCGTACCAACCTTCAGCAGTCTTTATCTCAGCTTTACGTCCTGGGATGGCGTGAGCAGCGATATCCGGTTTATCGGCTTCAACAATTTTGTTGAGATCTGGAACAGTGAAAGGGTTCATAACGCGCTCAAAAATACGCTCTTTATGGCAGTCGTACTCGTTTTACTCGAAAATATCGTGGCACTCGCTCTCGCCATGCTCGTCGATCAAGTTCGCTGGTTCCGCAATCTGTTCCGCAGCGTATTTTATTTCCCTGTACTACTTAGCGGTATCGTAATGGGTTTTGTTTGGACGATTATTTTGAATTACAACTTCGGCGTTATTAATCAGTTGCTCGATATGATCGGTCTAAGCTCGCTTAAGGCCGATTGGCTTGGAAATCCTGATTTCGCCATGCTCTCGATTATATTGTCTACGGTTTGGAAATCTGCAGGGTACTATATGATTATCTATCTGGCAGGCCTTCAAGGCATTCCACAGGAGCTTGCGGAAGCGGCGAATATCGACGGAGCGAACCGCTGGCAGCAGTTTCTCCATATCACATTTCCGCTCCTTGCCGGCGCAATGACGGTATGTATCGTGCTGTCCATGATCGGTTCACTTAAAATTTTCGATCAAATCGCTGTTATGACCGATGGTGGACCAGGCTTTGAGACCGAGACATTAACCTATATTATTTATAAAGTCGGATTTGGGGAATTGAGGCAAGGGTTCGGTACCGCGCTTGCGCAAGTATTGTTCCTGCTCATTCTAATCGTGACCATCATCCAAGTGAAATTCCTGCGGAAACGGGAGGTGCAGCTGTAATATGCAAACACGGAAGCGTCTTAATGACTTTATCATCTTTGTATCTACGCTGCTGCTCGCCGTTGTCTTTTTCTTCCCGATCTTCTTTAACTTAATGTCCGCCTTCAAGAGCAATGCGGAGATTATGAAGGACGCGATCGCGTTTCCAAAATCAGTATACTTGGAGAGCTTCAAATATTTGTTGACGGAAACGGAATACCCTAGAGCGATATTAAACAGCTTAATATTGACGGCCGTCTCGATTGCATTCATGATTCTCGTCATCCCGATGGCCGGTTACGCCATTGAACGGCACAATAAGAGATGGACAAGATTCGTATTCGTCTTTTACTTGGCAGGGATGATGATTCCGTTCCAGGCGTATATGATCCCGCTCTTCAAGGAACTGAAGATCCTGGGCTTATACGGTAATCTGGCAGGCCCTGTAATGATCTATATTTCAGGTTCTGTAGGCTTTGGCTGCTTATTATATACAAGCTTTTTGAAAGGCATTCCGAGAGAAATCGAGGAATCGGCTGAAATTGACGGATGCTCGAAGTACGGTATTTTCTGGCGCATCGTATTCCCGCTGCTTGGTCCATGTACGGCAACGCTCGTCGTACTTAACGGGCTTGGCATTTGGAACGATTTTCTCATGCCGATGCTCGTCCTGCCGTCCGGCCACACCAAGACGATGATCGTTGAAATTTTCTACTACGTTGGCGAATTTTCGTCCCGCTGGGATATGATTTTTGCCGGAACGACGATGTCGATCATCCCTATCCTCATCATCTTTTTATCGCTGCAAAAATACTTCGTCAAAGGAATCGCGACGGGGGCTATTAAAGGGTAATACTCGTAATCGCTAGTATATATAGGACGAAAAAACAGGTGCTGATTGTCATGGAGACAGACCGCACCTGTTTTTTTGTACGTAAATGATGACTTTATTTGAAGGTAATATTTTGAGCAAATTCGTTAATATCCAAGGATGGATGCTGGGAATCAGCTACCGTTTCTCCGTTTACACGTAAATTGCTGATGGTAACGCCAACTACCGCCCGCTCTGCGTTATAGCCGTGAATGCGCGATGGATTGGCATTCTGGCCGCTATACTCGATATTTTGGAATACGATATTTTCGATCCTGTTGCCGGGAACGGGGTTGTAATCCTTATTCCAGACGACCCGGATATCAAAAAGCCGGCCGAGCTCGAAATGCTCCACGCGGATGTTGTCATAGGTGACGTCCCGTACCGTGTTGAGATCGCCGGCATTGATGGTCATAGCGCCCTGGTAATTCGGCTGCGGCTCGTGGTGCTCTAAAATGTCGATATTTTCGAAGCGGATGTCTTCAATCGTATCTCCGCCGTTATGATGGTCCCCGTGCGTGCCGATCATGAGCGGATGCGCGACATCTGCCCAGAAGGTCGAGTTGCGTACGGTCACTGAACGGGTATCGCCATAGTAATCCCAGCGGCTGCCGTAAATGGCGATGCAGTCGTCTGAGGTTCTTAAGAAAATATCATCGATATCGATGCGGCTGCTCGACATCATATCGATTCCGTCTGTCCAGCCCTTGCAGCTGAACGATTTGAAGTTGCTAATCCGAATATTCTCCGATTTGCCGATGTAAATGCTGTAATGCGGCGGATTTACAGTCGTGATGCCTTCAACTTCTATGTTATTGGAAAACAAGATTCGAACGCCGCGGAAAGCGGAAAACCGGTGGAAGTCAGCTAAATACAGCATGCCGCGCCCGCGGATAACCACATTCTCGACGCGATCACATACCATAGAGCCCGCAACTGCGGCACCTCCTGCAATATAGACCGTTTTGCCGGACGGAATGCGAAGGAGCGTTTCTTCAATAAAGTGTACGCCTGGCAAGAAGTACAATACCTCGGGCTCAGGTCCGCCTTCGGCTCGAGCAGTTGTTAACGGACGCAATAGGTGCTCGGTGCGGTGGATGCCAGGCTTCACGACAAGGACGTTAGCGTCTTCAGGACGAGGCGCGTTATGCTCTAACGGGTTGGCGAACAAATGCAAATTGTTAAACCGTTCGCCATTGATTTCGATTGACAGCTTGCGTGGGCGGTTTAGCTGGAAGCGAAGCGAGCTGCCAGATTTTTCGAATGGAATGTTGTAAGATAGCGGCCTAATAACGGCCGACTCGATGCTGCCGCCGTGATAGTCGATCTCCACATCAACGATGCCCTCCATATCGAAGGAAGCCATTGACGCTTCACGTACCTGATGCATGTCCACATTCACTTCAAATACCTGCAAGGAATGCCATTCCCCTCCGGCATTTCGCACGCGAACCGAGAAATCACTGCGAAGGGGAATGCCTTTTAGTTCCGGGTAAGTCACGATTGTCATAATAAACCTCCGAGATTCAATGATAGATAATGGATTGTTCTGTTTCCACTGTATAACAATTGCTCCGTTCTCTCGATGCCAAAATCGAAACTCCTTAATAAACCACTATAACATCTTAAAAAAATACCATTCGTACGAGTAGCACGATCCGTCAGTTACATTAATTTTTTGCACATTTATCTTAGTTTCTTCCATCGCTATGTGATGAATGCGCTTTTATAATCGGAGTTGTGGGAGGAAGCTGCTGTACTAAGAATAGGCCATACGGTATTCGGTAGGCGAGAGACTCGTTTCTTTACGAAAAAATTTAGTGAAATGATTCGTTTCTTTAAAGCCGGTTTGATCCGCGATTTCTTTAATGCTTAGCGGGGTTGCCATTAACAGCTGCTTAGCGCGGTCAGTCCGTTTGCGATTGACGTATTTTAACGGCGGAATGCCAAAATGCTTTTTGAAATAGGAAATAAAGTAGTTCGGGTGCAGATGGACGGCTTCCGCCATCTGATCGATGGTGATGCCCGTATGAAGATGATTGTCTACATACTGCTGGATAATGTTCAAACGGTTCATCTCCTCGCTGCGGTGCTGAAGCACCCGGATCGGGACCGTTTCGAGGAAACCGCTTATAATTTCAAGAAGCAGCGCTTTCTCGCGGAGCCGGGCAACGATAGAATCTTGCCGGTGCCAATCGATCATTTCCTGAAATAATTGCGTCATCTTATCGGTATCGCTGACATCTATGCATAACGGAACGCCAATCCACTGGAATAAATCGAACGGTCCTGCCGTTATGTTGTAATGGCACCAGTATTTTAAGTAGGGCCGGCCGTTAAGAGCGGAAAATGACTTTTTCACATGCGCAGGCGTAAGGAACAATTGACCGGGCTTCGGATAATAATCGTTAGTGCCGATCCGGATCCAGCCTTCCCCTTCACAAATGAAATAAAGCTTATTGTAACCGGGAACGGAATCCGTCTCTCCCCAATCATTGGAAACTTGCGTTTTATGAGCAGCCAGCAATTGAACCTGCAGCGATTGCAGCAAATCGGATAAAGCATTTTGTTCGTTATTATTAATCACTTGCGGCCACCTGCATCCGATTGATTTTGAGTGTCAGTAATATAGTAAAGGATTGTCTGGTCAAATAAAAGTTTAATCATGAAATGGAGAATGCAAAATGAACTTACAGAGTGATAATCGATTATGGTTCAAGCAGCCTGCTTCGGTGTGGGAGGAAGCGCTGCCTATCGGAAACGGAAAATTAGGGGGGATGGTTTTCGGTCACCCGGTGCGGGAGAGAATTGCTCTTAACGAGGATAGCGTATGGTATGGAGGACCCCGAAACCGAAACAATCCGGACTCGCTGCCAAATCTGAAGAAGATACGGGATCTCCTGCAGGCAGGGCGTTTGCGTGAAGCACACGAATTGTCGGCAATGGCTCTTTCAGGAATACCTGAGACCCAGCGCCACTATATGCCGCTGGGAGATTTACAGCTGTCCTTCCGCTATGAGGAGGAGGAAGAAGCACAGGATTATTCCCGTGAACTGGACTTAACTAACGGCTTGGCGAAAGTATCCTATCAAATAGGCGGAACTGTCTACGCGCGCGAGAGCTTTTCCAGCTTTCCCGATGAGGCGCTGGTTACCCGGTTAACGGCAGATAAGCCGGGAAGCATTAGCTTTACGGCGCGATTAACCCGTGGACGCAACCGCTACTACGAAGAAATGGTGAAAGCGGATGAGAGCACGATCGTGATGCGCGGCAATTGCGGCGGCGCCGGGGGCTCCGATTTCCGCGCCGCCTTGCGGGCAGTGGCGCAAGGCGGCTCCGTGTCCATTATTGGAGAGCATCTTGTCGTCGAGAGGGCCGACAGCGTGACGCTTCTGCTGACAGCTGCGACAACGTTTCGTCATTCGGATCCGGAAGAGTACTCCGTCCGTGCGGGTGTTAATGCGGCAATGAGCGATTATGAGAACTTAAAGGCTCGTCATATACAAGATTTCAGTTCGTTAGCGGATCGGGTGTCGTTCCGTTTGAAAGCCGATTCCGAAGCTTGCGGGCTGCCTACGAATGAACGGTTAAACCGGGTAAAGAATGGCGAAGAAGATTTGGGGCTGCAGGCGCTATATTATCAATATGGACGCTATTTATTGATATCCAGCAGTCGGCCGGGATCTTTGCCTGCCAATTTGCAAGGCATATGGAATGAGCACATGATGCCGCCATGGGACAGCAAGTATACGATTAATATTAATGCGCAGATGAATTATTGGCCCGCTGAGCCCGGAAATTTGGCCGAGTGTCATGAGCCTTTATTTGATCTTATTGAAAGAATGCGGGAGCCGGGTAGAGTGACCGCTAGAACGATGTATGACTGCGGCGGTTTTGTAGCCCATCATAATACCGATATTTGGGGGGATACTGCACCGCAGGATATTTGGTTGCCGGCTACTTATTGGCCGATGGGAGCCGCATGGCTTTGCCTGCATTTGTGGGAGCATTATGAATACGGACTGGACCGTGCGTTTTTGGAACGGGTATATCCTACATTGAAGGAATCGGCGCAATTTTTTGTAGACTTTCTGACCGAAACAGAAGATGGTTTGCTGGTCACGTCGCCATCCGCCTCTCCTGAAAATACTTATATATTGCCAAATGGCGAGTCGGGGACGTTATGCATTGGGCCTTCAATGGACAGCCAAATCTTATATGAGTTGTTCTCTGCTTGTGCGGAAGCGGCGGCGGTGCTCGGCGAGGACCCATCCCTACAGCAGCAATGGCAGCAGATGAGAGATCGGTTGCCTGCTCCAAAGATCGGTAAACAAGGTCAAATGCAAGAGTGGATGGAAGATTACGAAGAGGCGGAGCCGGGACACCGCCACATCTCGCATCTGTTCGCGCTTCATCCTGGCAAGCGCTTCACCGTTCGGGGGACACCTGAATGGGCTGACGCTTCAAGGGTTACGCTTAATCATCGTCTCGCGAATGGCGGCGGCCATACGGGTTGGAGCCGGGCGTGGATCATCAACTTCTGGGCAAGGCTGGAGGATGGAGAGAAGGCGTTCGAGAATGTGCAGGCGCTGCTTGGCCATTCGACGCTTCCGAATTTGCTTGATAACCACCCGCCGTTTCAAATTGACGGCAATTTCGGCGGAGCTGCCGGAATGTCCGAAATGCTGCTTCAAAGCCATACGGGCGAAATTCATTTGCTGCCGGCATTGCCGGCTGCGTGGGCGGAAGGAGAGATTACCGGCTTACGCGCCAGAGGTGGCTTTGAGGTCGATATCCGCTGGTCGGATGGGAAGCTTGCGGAGGCGCGCATTCGGTCAAACGCGGACAACAACTGCTTAATCAGAACCAGCCGCCAAGTAACTGTGACAGAGAATGGCCATGAAATCGAGAGTGTTCTTAGCGGTGATGGTGCAGTCGCATGGAAAGCACGTGCAGGCAGCGAATATATCCTAGAATGACAAAATACAAACATTTTCCCGCATTCAATTGCAACTTTAAGCGCCTGATGGCGATGAGCCGTCTGTGTGCATGCTTTATGAGGACGACTGCACGACCTTCGAACAGCGAAACGGCGTTTATAATTGGGTGAAGATAGAATGGAAAGATGGTGTGGAGTTTACGAGAAACGGTAATTATCCGGGCATCCGTTATAACATTTCAGGTTGATAGTATAAGACTGTCGAGCATGGACTCGACAGTCTTTCTTTTTGTTCAATAGTCTCAAGATTCACGTTTCCAATCCCTGAAGAATAGCCGCTAGCAAACCAGGAAAACGTACATTCAAATCATCATTTCGAAGAGATATGAAACGCTGGGTACCTTCAATTCTTGTGTGAGTAACCCCTGATTCTCTAAGAACCTTGTAGTGATGGGAGAGGGTCGAATTCGGAACGGGGATTTCTATATGACTGCATGCTTGTTCGCCGGCTTTAGCCAAGCTCTTGATTATATCAAGCCTGATCGGATCGCTAAGCGCATAAAGGACAGTTGACAGATTGATTTCATTCACATTTGGTTGATAAAGCGTTCTCATGATCGTTCACCTACCGAATAATTTATTATTTTGGATCGTTGAATTATACCATAGTATGTGCAGTATTTCCATTGTTCGAAAATATACGAAGTTTACAATTAAAGGCAGACAGGATGCGCATATGGTACGTTCCATTGTTTCACACTACATAAATATGGGATAATTATAAGAGTAAAGACGATCATGAATGGAGATTATTGATGAGTAAATTCAGTATTAAAAAGAAGGCGGACTTAGCGCTGCTCTTGTCAGCCATCGGCATATTCGCCGCCTTTCCCTTTCATCATTCATTTGCAGGAGGACTGTTCTTTTCGCTTTTTAGTGCGGCTACGATAGGCGGCTTAGCCGATTCATTCGCCGTCAGCGCATTGTTTGGCAACCCGCTTCGCATTAAATGGCCGGCATGGATGGGGACAAACATTATTTCACGTAATAGGGAACGCTTGATTGGCGAGCTTGTTATGATGGTGCAGAATGAATTGCTGACCATTCCGAACATTAAAGAAAGGCTGGACGAATATAACATTGCGGACGTGCTCGTTGTTTATTTGAAGCAGCACGGCGGTGAAGAAGGCATAAACGACATTTTGCAGCAGCTTGCTGACGACGTGATTACAACCATTGATTTGCAGGATTTGGCTAAAATGGTTCAAACCTTCGTACTCGAGCATGCCGATACGATACAAGTGGCTGATATCGCTGCCGATATCGGCGATTGGACCATCCGGAACCGGTACGATGACCGCATGATTGAATTTATGATTCCTGAGCTGGTTAAGATTGTGAGGTCGGCGCCATTTCGTAACGTCGTTGGCCAAATTGTCGACTCTGCGCTCCGTTCCTATGAAGGAGACAAGTTTAGAAGAAAATTAATGGATTATAGCGCAGGTTTAGAAACGGCCAATATTAGCGGAAAAATCCAAGAATGGCTTGTGTCGTTTCTTGAGCAATTTGCTTCAGAGGAGCATCCGCAGCGGAAGCAAATCAAGCAGTTTATCGGGAATTTTGTGATGCGGTTAAGAACGGACGATCAGCTGCGTTATCGGATCGAGTCAGGAAAAACGAAACTGCTGGAATCGGTTAAAGCTGAGATCAGGCTGGATAGCTACATACAGAAGGGCTTGGAGTCAATCCGGCAGGCTGCGGCAGCGAACGCGGAAGGAGAGCTTGAGAGATACCCCTGGATCAGAGAAAAGATTCATCAAGGCGTTGTTTATTTGGAGGGGAATGCAGAGCTGCTCACCCGCGTTGATCAATATGTGAAGTCAACCTTGCTCAAATGGCTGGAGCAAAAGCATTCCTACATCGGCAAAGCGGTAACCGATAAGCTGAATACATTCTCAGAGGATGAGCTCATTAAGCTTGCGAAAGAGAAGGCGGGACGTGATTTGCAATATATTCGTATTAATGGGATCGGAGTCGGTGCGCTTATTGGTGTCGTGCTGTATCTGGCGACCTTTTGGATTGGAGGATAAAACAAAATGGCCATGAGAAAAAAAGCAAACCGAAGTCTGTTTCTTCTAGCCATCTTGTTTGCGGGCGCTGCTTGCAGCGTATACGTTTATCCGGATAAGTGGTGGTCTCAAATGCTTCTTTATAC
Organism: Paenibacillus prosopidis; assembly: GCF_003337375.1. Lineage (GTDB taxonomy): Bacteria > Bacillota > Bacilli > Paenibacillales > Paenibacillaceae > Pristimantibacillus > Pristimantibacillus prosopidis. The sequence goes on along the minus strand of NZ_QPJD01000016.1, from coordinate 93,097 downwards.
CTCCGAGGCCGGACTTGTTGGGGCTCTTGCCGATTTATTCGCCGTTACTGTATTATTCCGGCATCCATTCGGGTGGAAATGGATCCCGCATACAGCGATCATTCCGAAAAACCGCGATAAGCTGATCGAGGGGGTCGCTAACATGGTGGAACAGCAGCTGCTAAGCCAAGACCTGCTCAAGGAAAAGGTTAAACAGATCTCTCTTGTGGAAACCGCGATCGCATGGGTGGAGCGGCGTCCGGCAGGAACGCTTTCGGAGCAGGGATGGAAGCTGTTGTCGGGATTGTTGGCAAAGATTGATTTAAAAGGCCTGTCGATCACATTGGATGAGCAAGCCCGCAAAAGCCTCGGCAAAATCAACCTCTCGCCTTATGCAGGCAAAGCTCTGAAATGGGCGATGGATAAGGGGGATTTTCAAAGCTGGCTCAGTCAGGTTGTCGAGTATGCGTCTACACGTGTATCCGATGAAAAGACTAAGCTTGTTATCCGGGAAATGTTAGCGAACGAAAAGGAAAAATTCGTGAACAAAGGGAGCGTTTTTTCCAAGTGGCTCAAAAAAATGGCTGTAGAAATTGCGGAATCAACGAACGCGCTTAATCTGGACGATGCAGCGAATACGTTATATGACGATTTGTTATCCTTAATTAAGGATTTACGAAATCCTCGGCATGAGCTTCGAGTACTGCTCGAAAGTATGGTCTATCAGCTTGCTGATAACTTGCAAAATCGCGAGGACTTATCCGCAGCTATTAATGAGTGGAGGGATGAGATGCTCGAAAAGATCTCATTGCTTCCGTCCATTGAGGCCATTCTGGAGAGCTTCAGAAAGCTGCTCACTCAGGATGCGGGGATGCAGCTTGCTGCCGTGCAGAAGCACACGGTTAACCAATCGGATATAAAACAATTGATTAACCGGTTTATTGCGACCTACTGGGATTGGTTTAAAACGAATCAAGAAACGAAGAACTGGCTGGAGCAATATGCTCAGAGGTTTGTTTATAAAATTATCGAGACCGAGCATGCTATCATCGGAATGATCGTTCGAAAAACATTGGACAGCTTTACGGAGCAAAGGCTGGTTCACTTTATCGAGAGTAAAGTCGAAACCGATCTGCAGCGGATCCGCATAAACGGGGCTTATATCGGGGCGGCGCTAGGCGCAGCGTTTTATCTTGTTTTGTATGGCGTGTATGAGCCGTTGCTTAAACTTCTATAATGACTATGAGCATCTGTTTTACTTCGGTATGAAGTGAGGCGGATGCTTTTCGTTATGGTTTTCTGTATATATGCGGCAGCATAGGAACAAGGAACTAATTTTAAGAAAAAGAACGAATTCGCTCGAAATGTTCTTTATAAAGAATCGATGCGATGCTATATTTAGAAAAGTATGTTTTGGATTTTAGAGAAAACAGGAGGATCGAAGTGAATATTTTAAAAATATGGGTGTCGTTTATTTTATTGACGCAGCTAACGCTGCTGCCAAACGAGACATTTGCAGACAGCAAACAGGATTATCTCATCGAACTATCCCGCTTCGGCATTCGTAACGACGGCACCCGTCCCGTCGAAACGACAAAAGGAATTAACGACGCGCTCAAATGGGCCAGTAAAAATGGGAAAACAAAAACGTCGCTGCCTTCCGGAACGTATTTGATCGACAAAAACAGCCGTATTAACATGGTTAGCAATATGATTTTTGAACTGCCGTCCGATGCTGTGCTCCGTAAGGAGACTAACGATAAAGAGAGATACCAAATCATATATATAGGGTATGGCGTCAAAAATGCAACGCTCAAAGGCGGAAACTATGAAGGAGACAAAGATAAGCATAATTACTCCAAAAAGGACAATAGGCATAGCTCCGGTACGCATGAAGGCGGGCACGGTATCCTTGTGGAAGGAGCGGTAAACGTGACGATCGACGGGGTAAAAGCAACCCAGTTTACGGGAGACGGGCTTGTTCTCGGCGGACACAATACGCTTGCCAAAGATTTATATGAAGGAAGCTTCATTTCGGGCGCTATTGATGATAAAGGGAAGAACATCTCCAATTCAAAGAAGATTCGAACGAAGGAGCCCTTGAACTTTTCAAATGCTATTTTCAAAAGTGAAAGGGAGTTTGAATTGACCAATGCGATCAAGCTTCCGCGAACATTCGATATCTTTTTTTATAAATCAAACGGGTCGTTTATTAAAAAACTCGCTAACGTTAAAGTGCGGGATATTCTCCAAATACCCGACGGTGCAGCTCTTTTCCATCTCGTATTTGAACAGTCGACCAAAAAAGGCGCATACATAGAGTTTTGGAACCGGGCCGTCTCCAAAAACGTTGTGGTTCAAAACTCCGAATTCTCCTTTAACCGCAGGCAGGGAATTACGGTCGGCGGAGCCGATAATGTACTGATTACTAACAATTCACTCCATGACATGAAGGGTACGATGCCGCAATCCGGCATTGATTTGGAGGGCGGCTTCGGCGAGAATGGGAATCGAAACAGCAACATCACCATTAAGAGCAATAAGTTTTACAAAAACGCATCCTATGATGTCATCCTTTACGATGGCCGCGATGCAATCGTTGAGGATAACCATTTAGCTTCAAAAGGGGCTATTGGCCTTGCTATTTCGGATCCGTTTAAAGGGGCGCTTATTAAGAACAATCATTTTGACGGTTCGCGCATTATTGCAGCTCATGACGCAACGTTTATCGGTAACCGGATGAACGATTCCTTTACCACGCTGGAGGGACCAAATATTAAGATAGACGGCATGGTATTTACGGATTCTATGTTTAACGTAAGCTCGAAGGTTCCTTTTGGGATAAGCGTGTCGAACGTGACAATCCATAACAACAAAAAAAGCGATTCAGGACTGTCCATCTGGGGCAAACCGATTCATATTAAAAACCTGACGATCATCGGCGAGCCGAAGCTTCGCTCGGTAACGGGCGGCGTTGCCGAAGGAAGTATTTTTGACAATTTGAAGGTTATCGGTTTCAATAACACATATGGACTGTCGCTTCCGCCCGGGACGTATAACAACTGTGAGTTTCAGGGTGCTGAGGGAGGAAAAATCGGGTCGATCGGGGCTGTTTTGGCAGGTAAATATGTGTTTGATAAATGCTCCTTTAAGGCTTCGCCGACAGGAAGTGTCAATCTGGTAGGCGCTCATCCGGGTTTGGATCTTACGATCAAAAATTCGACGTTTGAGGTGCTCGGAAATACGCAAGCGATTAGTATCGAGTCGGCAAAAAACGTTTTATTTGAAAACAATACGATAACCGCAAATAAGCTGACATCGGAAAAAACGGAAATCATTAAACTAAATGATTACTGGAAGCGGGATGAGAAGCACGATATATTAAATGCGGTTATACGTGGCAACACGATTACATCCAATATCGCCGCTATAGGCATTTCTACTGTATATGCCGGCGTCGGAGCGCCTCCTTACACGATTGAAAACAACACGTTATACAAGGCAAAGCTGGCGCTTAAGAAGAATGATATCGTCAAAAACAATGTTTTGAAATAATAGCAGCGCCTACCGTTTCGATATCGGAAAAACCACATCGTTTGAAGATGTGGTTTTTTCTCGTTTATAATAAGCATATAACATCTTTATGAACAGGATGAATGGCTATGCTTCAACTATTCGGAAGAAGTATCCGTGATTTTCGCGCCAGCTACAAGAAGCATCTGTTATTTGAATATTTATTTATGCTGCTGACCAGCTTTGTATTTGTTCCGATCATGTCCTATATGTTCAACCGGATCATTCGAATGGTTGGGGCTGGCTTCGTATTAAATAATGAGGTGTATAAGGTTGGGCTAAGCTACACTGGAATTATTGGTCTTATTGCCATTGGCTTGGCTGCTGTCATCGTACTCTTCATTGAATTTGGAGTCATTATTACGATTGCCCAAAAAAATTACTTCGGCAAAGAAGTTTTAATTTCCGATGCCGTAGTAACCACTCTGAGGAAAACGCCGAAAATATTCGGCTTCGGTATTATTCAGCTGCTGTTCTTTTTGCTTTTTCTTGTCCCCTTCATCGATTCGCCGCTTTCATCCTCCCTTTACGGTTTTTTTAACGTTCCTATCTTTTTCAATACCCGTATTCTGGACACATCGGTATCCAGGCTTGCTTTGTATGCGATTGCTTTCCTGGCAGCGGTCTATACGATTTTGCGATGGATCTTCGTGCTCCATTACATTATTATCGAAGGGAAATCGATCCGCGCAGCTATCAAAAGCAGCTTGGCCTTGACCAAAGGAAAGCGGTTATCGATCTTCGTTAATTTGTTTTTGCTGAATACGTTTATTGTTTCGCTTGGCTTTGTAACGCTCTCTTCCGTTGCGTACTTTCCCTCTTGGCTCGATATAAACGTGCTGAAGGCGATCTCGGATCACCATTCGCTGACGATTACAACCGTATTTACCTATATGTTTACGCTGCTGCTCGTTCCGGTTAATATCATTTTTTTGACACGGTTATTTTATCATTTCAACCAGAAGCGCGGTTTAATGCCGGAGGATAACCTGCAAATCTATCGAAGCCGATGGGTTGGTCCGCTGGAGGAGCGGGTAGGGGCAATATTTAAGCATAAAACAAATAAACGTGTGCTGTACTCTATGATTGTGACCTTCTATCTGGTCTTGGCACTGCTTGTTAGCTACGCGGCTAGCGATACTCTGGTCTATGTAAAATGGAACGTCCTGCTCTCCTCCCACCGCGGCGATACGCGCGAAGCTCCAGAAAATTCGCTCCGCGCCATTCGTGCGGCCATTGAAAACGGGGTTGATGCCGTTGAGATTGACGCGCAGCTGACGAAGGATGGGGTTGTGGTGCTCCATCATGATTACAACCTCAGGCGGATGGCGGGATTGCAGATGCGGGTGAAGGACCTTACCTTCGATGAGCTTACAATGGTGAACATTGGCAGCCGATTAAACAAGTCAGTAGAGCCGGAGCGAATTCCGATGCTTGCCGAGGCGCTTTATGAAGCGAAGGGGAAGGCAAAGCTGATTATTGACCTTAAGTCATACGGTCCTGGAGAAGAGCTCGCCCGCAAGGTGGTAGAGCTCATCGAGGAGTTCGATATGGTTGAAGAATGCTATATTCAATCCCTGGACAGAGAGTCCCTGAAGCAGGTTAGACAGCTCAATCCCGAGATAAAGATCGGGCAAATTTTGTATTTTGCTATCGGTGATTTATCGCTTCTGGATGTAGACTTCTATACGGTTGAGCAAGCGATATTGACGCGGCAGCTGATTGAGCGGGCACACAAGAACGGCCGCGAGGTCTGGGTATGGACGGTCAATAGCGAACGGGATTTAAAAGAGGTATTAAAATTCGATATTGACGGCATCATTACCGACTATCCCGCACGCGCGCAAAATATGGTAGAGCTTGATCTCTAGCCATCCAAGCAAGGAGCCTGAATGATTTGAGTCAAATTGAAAATTACAAAGACGCTATATTGTCATTAGCATCCGGAAGCTTGTCCAAGGAACATCTATTCGTCAAGGACTTCCTTTTACAGGAGAAGGGTGATTTGTCGATTTATTATGTACCCTATGATTACGTCAATGAGCAGGCGAAAGTGATGATTGTCGGCATTACCCCAGGATTTACTCAAATGCAGCTGGCGTTCAGAAGCGCAAGAGCTGACTTAATAGCAGGCGTATCACCCTGGCAGATTGATAAAAATGCGAAGAAGCTTGCCAGCTTTGCAGGCTCCATGAGAAAAAACTTAATCGAAATGCTGAATGATATCGGGCTGCCAGGCGCAATCGGAATCGACAATAGCGGGGCTTTGTTTGAAGAGCGCAGAGATTTGCTGCATACGACATCGGTTATTAGATACCCCGTTTTTCGTAAAGGAAAAAACTATACAGGGCATAACCCTGCCATTCTGAAATCGGAGACGCTTTATCATTATGCGGAGAGTATACTTTTACCGGAATTGACGGCGGTAAAGGACGCGCTTGTCATACCGTTGGGTAAATCCGTCTCTGAAGTGATCCGAGCGTTTGCCCACAAAGGTTGGGTCAATGAAGAGAGATGCTTGTTTGACATGCCCCATCCTTCGGGTGCCAACGGCCACCGGATAAAACAGTTTGAACAAAGCAAGGCGAAGCTAAAGCAGCAGATCGAAGCTTGGTTTAGTTGAATAAAGCGGTACCGTTTTTGTCTTAAAATGCTTCACTCCGCATAAATATGTTTTATGAGGAGGAGTGTGATGATGTTGGACAAGATCGTGCAAAGATATTACAAGCAAAAGCAAAAGCAAAAAGAAATAGAGCAAGAACTGACTGAGCTGCGCAACGAAATTATATCCTATTGTGCAGAGCAGGATGTTAATGAACTGGAGATCGGCAGCCACAAAGTGAAAATTGTCATCCAAGAGCGGAAAGAATACGATGATAACAAGCTTTATGAAGCACTGCCGGATCCCGATATCTGGCGCATGCTTTCCAAGCCGGATTCCTCCAAAATTGCAAGCTTGATTAAGCTGAATGTCATTACGGAAGAAAAGATAAAGGATACCTTTGCAACAAAGTCCGTAAAGCTTCTTCAAGTGGACAAAAAATAATATTGGCCTATCAAGCGGCAGGCGGATGCGGACATTAGGGCGGGATTTTCCCGTCATATTGAGAACGTTGCCCGTGATGATGGGACTTAGATCTGGAACCCGAATCAAGAGGTGTAGTAGATAAAAAATAATGATTCGCCTATCAGACGACGCGGGGTGTCATATAAGATCGATGATCTTTTATGACACCCCGCGTTTTGATTTGTAGAAAAACACTCCAACCGTGACAATCTCAAAGAAAGCGGACAGCTCATGAAAGGATGAAATAGGCGATACTCACATAATTTTCCGATAATTTGGAGATATTACTTAAGTAAGCCTTGAACGTCGTGGTTAAATCTGCGGATAAGTTCAGGGTTAGTCAAGGTTTGAATGATTCTTGACTATAGTAATGACTCACGGATTAAGGGGGAGCCTATGATTCCAACGACCGAGCAACTTGAGCAAAAAGCGCGTGAACTGGCTCTTATTCATCATCCCGGAAAAGCTGTCTTTCGTTCGTCTGCCCCAATGTGGCGGACCTTTCGCCGAAACTTGGATAAGCTGCGAGAGTTCGCGTCGGAGCTCAAGCAGGATGGCGCGCCATGTTTTCAGCCTGCTGAGCAATGGCTGTTAGATCATGCCGATTTAGTCGAATCCGAAGCATTTACGGTTCAGTCAGAATTGACAAGGAGATTTTCCAGTCAACTGCCCCGGCAGCTGAAGGGAAAGGAGCCGCGCGTCTTGTCGCTGTGCTCCGAGTATGTGGATCGGGTTGACGGAATGCTTGATGTTGACGCGTTTGTCCGCTTCTCAAATGCCTATCAGGAGGTCGCTGTGCTCACGATCGCCGAAGTGTGGTCGATGCCTTTGATGCTTCGGATTGCCATTATCGGTAAATTGGCCGAAGTGATGGGAGCGGTCAGGGAGCGGCGGCAGGCTTGTCTCGAAATAGACAAGCTGCTGGAGCCGTTCGTGGAGGGCGATACAAAGCCGGATGCCGGAAAAATAACTAACGCTCTAGAAAAGGCCGGCCAGCATATGCCGCTGTCAGCTCCGGTTATCGTGCATTTGGTCAGCCATTTGAATGAATGGGCTGAAGAAGCGGGAGAGGTACGCAGCTGGCTGCTCTGCAAGCTGGATAATGATGCTGAAAGCTTGAGCCGCATCATTCTTTATGAGCATCAGCTGCAAGCGTCGTATGAACTGACAGCCGGACACCTCATTCAATCGCTTCGCACGTTGTCCCGTACTAGATGGGACCCGCTTTTCGAACGGATGAGCGTAGTGGAACACACATTGAACGAGGAGCATGCCGGAACCTATCCGCTTATGGACGAGAAGAGCCGCGCCACCCTGCGGGGTCAAGTCGAGCGGTTAGCCCGCATATACGGCATGCCGGAAAATGTGATTGCGCAGCAAGCCATCGCTTTGGCAAACAGGCATTCCGATGCTGATACATACCGCCCGAAAGCTACCGAACCTGAAGGGACTGTGGCTCGAACGGACGCATTGCCGCCTCGTCAAGCTTTTGCTGCTTACTATTTGCTTGACCGGATAGGGAATAAGGAGCTGCTGGGCGCGGTTCGTGAATGTGTAGAGCCGAAGCGGCTTTCATGGACGATTCGTCTTCGCCCTAGGATTGGCGCCTATTTAGCCATATTGACTGTTTTTTTTGCAGCCTTTCTCGCTGTGACACTTTGGAGCGCGGCGGCCGCGAATCAAGCGGCCATCAGCATCGGAGCTTGGACGGCGGCTGCCCTTGCGCTCTCGATTCCGGTCAGCGAATGGGCGGTAACGGTCGTTCATGGGTTAATCGGAAAGCTATACGTCACACAGCCGTTGCTTAGATATGATTATGCGAGCGGCATTGCCGAGGACGCTGCGACGATAACGGTTATACCTGTAATCTGGTCAAAGCCGGAAGAAGCAGAGGAAATGGCGGACAGGCTGGAGCTTCATTATTTGGCGAACTTTGACCCGAATATGGGTTTCGCTCTGCTCGGAGATTTCGCGGATGCTTCAGCCGAGCATGAAGAGTCAGATGAGCGGATCACCAGCGCGGCGCGCAGCCGTATCGAGTCGCTTAACCGAAAGTATGGCGATCCCGATACCGGAACGGGTCCATTCTATCTTTTTCAGCGCGACCGCAAATGGAATGAATCGGAACAGGTCTGGATGGGATGGGAGCGCAAGCGGGGTAAGCTTGTCGAATTTGTCGAGCTGCTAAGCGGTGGAAGCGACACAAGCTGCAATTGCATCGTCGGCGACTGCTCGGCGATTACGCGCTACAAGTATGTCATTACGCTTGATGCGGATACGGAGCTGCCGGTTGGTGCGGCCGCCCGGATGGTCGGTACGATGCATCTGCCATATAACCGTGCGCGCTTGAATGCCAGCGGTACACGCGTTTCGGAAGGCTATGGGGTGCTTCAGCCGCGCGTCGGCATCAGCTACGACTCGGTATCGTCTTCCCGTCTGGCAAGGCTGTGGTCAGGAAAGCCCGGTATCGATCCGTATTCGTTTGCGATGTCCGATCCCTATCAGGATGCATTCGGACAAGGTATTTTTACTGGAAAAGGAATATTCGACGTTGCCGCTTTTAAGCAGGTGTTGAATGACCGGATACCGGAAAATTCCGTGCTCAGCCACGATTTGCTGGAAGGCGGTTTTCTAAGGGGCGGGCTGCTGTCGGACATTGAGGTTGTTGACGGTCACCCGGTCACCTTTCAAGCTTACCAACAGCGTCTGCACCGGTGGGTACGGGGCGATTGGCAGCTGCTTTGCTGGATTGCTTTCAGTAAGCACGACCGCTGCGGCGTTCTGAAGCCGATTGATCTGTCCTTGCTTACCCGCTGGCAGATTATCGACAATATGCGGCGAAGCCTCGTTCAACCCGCCGTATTTATCCTGCTCGCGGCCAGCATGTTTATATCCGGCGCTGCAGGAGCAGTGCTCATGTCTGCGGGGCTGGTGACGCTCGGACTGCCGCTCATTCGGGCCTTGTTTGCGCTAAGCCGGCTTAATCGCAGACCGGGTATTCTTCTGACTGCGTTCGGGCAATCGCTTGTTCAGCTTGTCACGCTTCCTTATCAGACGGTTGTGATGGTTGATGCCATTGCAAGAACGTTATACAGGCTTGCGGTCAGCAAAAGGAACCTGCTTGAATGGACAAGCTCTGCCGAAGTGGAACGGCGCAGCAGGAGCGCACCGGCATCGGCCATTTCAGGGATTTGGAGCGGTCATACGCTAAGTGTTCTGTTTGGGGCCGCCGCCTTGATGTTTGCTGGCGGTGCTTTGAGGGCTTGCGGATTGACGATCGCTGCGCTCTGGCTGCTCGCGCCCTTTGTTGTTCGCTGGCTTAACGGCTCTCCGTCCTTTACGCATAATAGGCCTTCGGAGACGGAAGGAAAAGAACTGCGGCAATTGGCGGCGCAGATGTGGGCATATTATGAAGATTTTGCTGTGGAAAGCGATAACTGGCTTCCGCCGGACAATGTGCAGCTGGAGCCGCCGAACGGCGTCGCCCACCGGACATCCCCGACCAATATCGGGCTTCTGCTCGCCTGTACCTTAGCCGCAAGGGATTTCGGTTTCATTGATACGCGAGGCATGCTTGCCCGCGTTGAACGAACGATCGGAACGATTGAGAAAATGGAGAAAAGGTTCGGCCATTTGTACAACTGGTACGATACGCAGTCGCTGCGGCCCTTACCTCCACTCTACGTATCAACCGTCGATTCCGGCAATTTTGTCGCCTATTTGATTGCGCTGAAGCAGGGCGTTCTTGAATGGGCAAAGCAGGATGGAGAGCATGATGCCGGGAGTGAGCTTCTGCATTGGGCCGAAGCGCTTGTTGACCGCATCGAAACAATCGTTACCGGCACTGATTTTCGTCCCTTGTATGATGATCGTGCCGAGCTGTTTACGCTTGGGTTTCATGCCGCTTTGGACCGCCGGGAAGAGATCTTGTACGACCTGCTTGCTTCTGAAGCCCGGCAGGCGAGTTTTCTTGCGATTGCGTTCGGGCAAGCGCCGGTATCGCATTGGTTTAGGCTCGGAAGGGCGATGGCAAAGTCGGGCAAGCACCCGACGCTATTATCATGGTCGGGCACAATGTTTGAATATTTGATGCCATCACTCCTGATGCGAACCTACCGTCATTCGATTTGGGATGCAACTTATAATGGAGTCGTCAAGCGTCAGATTGAATATGCGCGGCAGCGGGGAGTTCCATTTGGCATTTCCGAATCAGGTTATCACGCTTTCGATTATCAAATGAATTACCAGTACCGCGCATTCGGCGTACCGGGACTCGGGTTACAGCGCGGACTTGAGAACGATCTCGTTCTCGCGCCTTACGCGGCAGTTATGGCACTTCCCATTCAACTGGGGGATTCGCTTGCTTCTCTGAAACGGATGGAAGAGATGGGCGCCAAAGGCAAGTATGGCTTTTATGAAGCGATTGATTGCACCGCCCAGCGTATGCCGGAAGATACGAGCTATATTATCGTGCGCAGCTTTATGGCTCACCACATCGGAATGAGCCTTCTTACCATAAGCAATCTGCTGCTGCCCCGCACGATGATCGACCGTTTTCATGCGGATAAGCGCGTACAGGCGGCAGAGCTGCTGCTGCAGGAGCGTATACCTGAACGTCCTGCTATTATAAAAAATGCGGCCAAGCCATTGTTGGAGCGGACAAAGGAGCCTCTTACGGGCACCCGAATTCCTCTAAGGGAATTTATCAAACCTCGCGAGATTCCCGAGGTATGCGTGCTATCCAACGGGTCGTTTACAAGCGTCATATCCGATACCGGGGGAGGATTTACCCGGTACGGCGGATTGGCGGTATCCCGCTGGCATGAGGACCCTGTGGCGGAGACACCGGGAAACTGCATTTATATACGGGACGTATCGACCAATGCTGTCTGGTCACCCGCTTTTGAACCCTGCCGAATGGCTTTGGAGGAGCAAAAAGCGCAGTTTGCTTTAGATAAAGCGTGTTTTACAGGGCGGAACGGTTATATTGCTTCGACGCTGGAAATTTGTGTGCCGCCCGATCAAAACGCCGAGCTTCGCCGCTTGTCCTTGACGAATACAGGTGCGGATGCCCGGGTTGTAGAGGTAACAACCTATTTGGAAATTGCACTTGCTCCGCCCGCCGCGGACGAGGCGCATCCCGCCTTCAGCAAGCTGTTCGTCCAGACTGAATATGACGCTGAAGCGGAATGTCTGCTTGCCGTCCGTCGGCCCCGCGATATCAAGGAGAGACCGAAGTGGGCGGTACACAGTCTGTCATTAGGTTGTGATGCGCTTGGATCAGTCGAATATGAAACGGACCGTTCCTGCTTTATCGGCAGAGGTCACACCATCTCCTACCCGGTGAGCCTGGAATGCCGGCTCTCCGGTACGGTCGGCGCTGTGCTTGATCCTGCTTTTGTGATGCGCCGCCGTATTTCGATCAGGCCGGGGGAGACAGTCAAGCTGTTCTCGGCTACCGGTGTGGCGGACAGCCGTGAAGAAGCTTTGGACGTGTCGGCAAGCTTGTGCAGCGAGCAGCAGGTCGAGCGTGCGTTCCAACTGGCTTGGACACACAGCCGGATCGATCTGAGGCACCAGCATCTAAGCGCTATGGAAGCTGCCCAGTTTCATACGATGGCAGGCAGGCTTCTTTACCAGACGCCTCTTCGTAAAGAACGGGCACTCAGCATAGCCGCCAATCAAGCCGGGCAGTCAGGCTTATGGCCAATGGGCATATCGGGTGATTTGCCGGTCGCGCTTGTGAGGATACAGGATAAGTCGCAAATGCCTTTTGCGATCAAAGCGCTGACAGGCCACTCGTATTTAAGGCAAAAGGGGATAGCTTTTGATCTCGTTTTCTTAATTGAAGAGGCCGGAGGTTATTACCAGGATGTGCAGGATGCGCTTCGCCGCGCAGCTGAGCAGACTGTGAGCGGTTCGGCAACGCCTGGCGGCGTGTATCCGGTAATGGCCGACAGGCTGTCGCAGGAGCAGCTTCATTTGCTCCAGGCAGTTGCCCGCCTAACGCTTCGGGCTGATGGGCCAAGCTTCAAAGCGCAGCTTGCCGTTCGCCCTGCAAGTCGTAAGGCCGCCGGTTTATCGGGTGAGACAAATGCGCTACTTATGGCAAGGGAACTAGAGGAAAGAAATGCCATGGAGTCGCTGCCAACAATTGAAGGGCTTCCTCCGCAATTTCGGCTTCGTCCCGAATCTGCGGCAGAAGCTGTATCTGGCGTAAGCGAGCTTGCGGATTACTCCCCTGAATCGCTCGAAGTTTATAACGGTTCGGGCGGGTTTGCAAATGAAGGGCGCGAGTACCATATCTCGATGAAAAAAGGGAAATATTTGCCTGCGCCATGGAGTAATGTGATGGCCAACCCGTCTTTTGGCTGTCTTGTTACCGAGCTTGGAACGGGTTATACCTGGTGGCGCAACAGCCGGGAGTTCAAGTTGACGCCATGGTCGAATGACCCGGTGCTCGACCTGCCCGGCGAAGCGTGCTATATCCGCGATGAAGCAACCGGAGACCTCTGGTCGGGAGCGCCATCGCCGGAGCTCGGCAAGGATGCTTTCGAAACCGCCCACGGTTTCGGGTATACAAGCTTTACGCGTCAAACGCGAGGGTTTAAGCAAAGGATGACGGTATACGTAAGCAAAGATGATCCGGTCAAATTCGTGACTGTAGAGCTTGAGAATATGCGTGACGAGCCGCGCAGCCTGTCCGTCGCTTACTATTGCAACTGGGTGCTCGGCGTACGAAAACAGGCTAATGCACCGTATATCATCTCCGAATGGAATGAGGATACCCATTCCCTGCTTGCCCGCAATGCTTATCAAGAAACGTTCCGGGATTCGGTCGCTTTCCTTCATATGCACGCGGAGAAGGAAGAGGGTGGCCCGGGTGGCGAAGGCTCAAGGTTCACCTTTACAGCGGACCGTTCGGAGTTCATCGGTCGCTCTGGAACGCTCGCCTCCCCTGAAGGAATGCGGCAGGAGAGTTTCTCGAATGCTGACGGGGTGTTCGCCGATAGCTGCGGTGTAATTCGGATGCAGCTGACGATTCCTCCCCGTTCCGTTCGCAAGGTATATGTTCTTGTCGGAGCAGACGCGACTAAGGAAGCGGTGCAGAAGCATGTTCGAAGCTACGGCACGGCGGAGAGCTGCGAAGGAGCGCTGACGGATGTAAAAGAATACTGGAGTCGCACCCTTAACCAGATCGTGGTGACGACGCCAAATCGTGAGCTTGATCTGATGCTGAACGGCTGGCTGCTGTATCAAGCGCTGTCGTGCCGGATTTGGGCACGTACCGCTTTTTATCAAGCAGGCGGTGCTTACGGCTTCAGGGATCAGCTGCAGGATTCGCTAGCGCTGCTGCATACGCTGCCGGAACTGACCAGGAAGCAAATTTTGCTGCACGCTTCGCACCAATATAAGGAAGGCGATGTTCAGCACTGGTGGCATGAGGAGACGGAGCGGGGTATTCGGACCCGTTATTCGGATGATCTGCTCTGGCTGCCATATGCAGTATCGAGATACATCGTTCATACCGGCGATGTCGGCGTGCTTGATGAGACGGCGCCATTCCTAACGAGTGAAATGCTTAAGGACGAAGAGCACGAACGTTACGAAGCGACGGTCGTATCGGAAGAGTCCGCTTCGGTCTATGAGCATTGCATCAGGGCTATTGAGCGGGCATCCCGCTTTGGCGAGCATGGGATCCCGTTAATGGGAATCGGCGATTGGAATGACGGGATGAACTCGGTTGGTGACGAAGGCAGAGGCGAGAGCGTCTGGCTCGGATGGTTTTTATGTGAGGTACTGCGAAAATTCGCCGACGTGTGCGAACGGAAGGGCGATAGCGAACGTGCTGTCCTTTACCGTGCACGGAAGGATTCCATTGCGGAAGCGTTGAATAAGCATGCGTGGGATGGCGAATGGTATCGCCGGGCACGTACGGACGATGGGGCATGGCTTGGTTCGGTGCGGAACGAAGAATGCCGGATCGATGCGATCGCCCAGTCATGGTCGGTCATTTCCGGTGCTGCTCCGCAGGAGCGGGCACGGCAAGCCATGCAGTCGTTCGACCGTGAGCTTGTAGACCGCGACCTGTCAGTTGGGCGGCTGCTCACGCCGCCGTTCGACCGGACCGACCCGACCCCCGGTTATATTCAGGGCTATCCGCCGGGCATTCGGGAGAACGGCGCCCAGTATACGCATGGGGTAATCTGGAGTATTGTCGCTTGGTGCGAGCTTGGTGAAGGAGACAAAGCGGTAGAGCTGTTTCATATGCTGAACCCGGTCACTCACGCCCAAAGTCCGTCAGAAGTGCGCAAATATGCCGGTGAACCCTATGTAATGGCCGCTGATGTGTATACGCGGGATCCGGTGAAAGGCAGAGCGGGATGGACGTGGTACACCGGCGCATCGGGTTGGATGTATCAGGCGGGTATCGAATGGATACTCGGCTTGCGCCGAGAGAGTGACAAGCTGTTCGTACGCCCGAATATACCGGCGGATTGGCCTTCTTACTCGGTGCAGTATAGATACGGCAACTCTATTTACCATATAACTGTTCGAACAAACGGCGCTCTAAAGGATCATGCCGAAGGCGTTACGATCGACGGCAAGCCGGTAGAGCAAGAGCCAGCCACTGGAAAAGTCGCAGGGGAGTCTGCCTATATACAGCTCGTCGACGACGGGCAAGAACATGAGGTCGAAGTAGTTTTGCCGTTCCTGAGGTCGAAGACTTCGGCAGGAATCACATAAGCAAGGAAGAGGGATAACATAGGTATAGATGAGAGAGCGCGTTCTGGCTCTCTCTTTTTTTTCTACGACGGCCAATCAACGAACACAAATTTGTTCCCACTGATCTTCAAGTTGCTGCAGATCGTTCTGTGGAGATCGATTAAACCGTCTTCGTTGGACGCTATCTGAAAGGCGATTGTTCCACTGGGCCTTGCGTGCGGCATATGCTTTTGATAACCACCTGGAATTAGTATGAAACCGTTGAAAAAATTATGTTCCGCGGGAGCGAATAATAGGACAGGCCGATTTCGCATAGATTGTTTGGAAGATCATTAACGAACTTTTTGAACATCCTCTAACAGGAAGGAAGGGCTCTCATGACCCAATTGCGATCCTTCGGAGCTGTTTCAGACAATCCTTGGCGGAGAGCGGGGATCAAGACGGCTTTAATCGTGCAGGGCGGTTACCCGGGTCATTATCCGCGCGAGGTCGCCGAAATTTTGGCCGGGATATTGCGGCAAGAACACTTTGTTGTGGAGATATCTGATACGCTTGATGTGTTCCTGGACACAGAGAAGCTGAATCGGACGGACTTGATCGTTCCCGTATGGACGGTCGGGACGATAACCGAAGAACAGCTGAACAATTTGCTGAATGCCGTGGCTGGCGGGACGGGATTGGCAGGGCTTCACGGCGGAATTGTCGACGCGTTCCGCGGCGAGATCAGGTACCAGGGGATGGTCGGGGGACAGTTCGTGGCGCATCCCGGCGATGCAGGGGTAACTTACGTCGTTTATATGACCGATCCGCACAACCCGCTCGTCAGCGGGATCGGTAATTTTGTCGTGACGTCAGAACAATATTATTTGCTGGTTGATCCGTCGATACAGGTGCTGGCTGTGACTCGTTTTGACTGCGTTCAGCCGCCTCTCGTATGGAGACCGGTCACGATGCCGGCCGCTTGGTGGAAGATGTACGGGAGGGGCCGGGTTTATGTGCTTACGCTTGGCCATGCGCCTGAGACGGTGCTAATTCCACAGGTGACGGAGATGATCCGGCGGGGCATGGTATGGGCGGCAAGATAAGCTTAATCGAGAAGAAGGGCCTTCGATTCGAAGACCATTGGTTATCGAATTCAGTTGAGTCGACCGCGTGAATGTTCCTGGCGCAATCTCATTGAATTACTAGCAGGCAGGCATTCGCGGATGAAGATTACTTCTCATTCCCCACCCCGTACATGCACTTATAGGCCGTTGCCCACATACAATGTAGAACTATGCTACTTGTGCGCTGGAGCAATAGCGAATGCATCCAGCAATTCAGCTTGGGGGTGTCCGGTTCATGGGATTGTTTGCAGCTATCGCACTGTTCATTAAGCAATTGTCGCTTCTTGTGTCGTATGTGAAAAATAACGCATTTCCTCAGCCGCTGCATGAGGACGAGGAAACGAAGCATCTTCAGCTTATGGCTGAGGGTAACGCACGCTCGCGCAACCTGCTAATCGAGCATAATCTCCGATTGGTCGCGCACATCGTCAAAAAATTCGACAATACGGGCGAAGATCTCGAGGATCTGATCTCGATCGGCACGATTGGATTGATTAAGGCAATAGAGAGCTTTCAGACAGGTAAAGGCACGAAGCTTGCGACGTTCGCCGCCCGCTGTATCGAGAATGAAATACTTATGCATCTGCGGTCTTTGAAGAAGACGCGGAAGGACGTTTCGCTTCACGATCCGATCGGCACGGATAAGGAAGGCAACGAAATTACGCTTATAGATATCCTCGGCACGGAGGCCGATGATATTGTCGATAAGGTGCAGCTGAAGATTGAGAAATCGAAGATATATAAGAATCTGGATATACTCGATGATCGCGAGAAGGAAGTTGTAATCGGTCGCTTCGGGCTGGAGCACGGCGGGGATGAGCGGACGCAGCGGGAGATTGCGAAGGAGCTGGGGATTAGCCGCAGCTATGTATCGCGGATTGAGAAGCGGGCGTTGATGAAGTTGTATCATGAGTTTTATAAGGCGAAGAAGTAGGAAAAGCTTGAGAATGCTAATGTCAGAGCATTCTCAAGCTTTTTTGGTGTCGACAATCATCGTCTGAACAAGGTATGAGGCAGTAATGAAAGGACTGGCGTTTTTTAACTTAAGCAGCGATCCATGTAGTAAAGGATTTGCTTCCTCCACCAGTACCAGTCATGATTGACATCGTACCCCCAAAATTCAACGCTTGCCGGGATGTGTTTCTCCTGCAGCACTTCCTTGAGCTTCTGCGTCTCCGATCGCATTAAATCTTCATGAGCGCCTTGTCCTGTGCAAATGATGATTTTGCTGTTCCTGTATTGATTCAGATAAAAAGCGTCCTCCAAGTTTCTTAAATAGTGAAGCGGTGAATGGAAATAAGCTGAAGGAGGGACCTCTTCTCCAAAAAATCGATTGGTCGAATACAAACCGCTTAAAGCAATTAAACTGTCAAAATATTGCGGGTGCCGGAAAAACATATTGGTACTGTGATAAGCCCCGAGCGAACATCCCGTCGCCAAGATCTTCTGCGTGCCTCCACCGTTGTTCTCTTTGCTTTGACGGAGAATGGAAGAAATGAGTTCATCTTTCACATAGGCATCATATTGGTCATGGAGTTTCATCTTCTCATCGGTCGTCGAGTTCTTGGCATAAAAAGTCTCTTCATCAATACTGTCGCATGTCCAAACTTGAATTTTTCCTTGTTCAATATAACTTTCCAACGTGCTGATCATGCCGGATTCCTCATACTGATAAAACCGTCCGCAGGAGGTCGGAAAAACAAGTAAGGGCTTCCCTTGATGTCCGTATATTTTGTATTCCATGTCCCGATGCAAGTTGCCGCTATATACTTTGTGATAGGTTACTTTCATGAGAACACCTTGATTCTATTTTCCACTGCATGAATATAAGCTGTAATTTGTTTCACTTTATCAAAGTCCTTTGAACGAAATTGATACGCATAATTTCCTCTAGATTGGCTTTGCACATCCGTAATGCTGTCGTGTTTGACAATTTCATGATGATATCGCTGCATGATCTCTTCGTGCTCATGAGCGTAGGTGAGGTGGTTTTTTTTACTGGCAAACCCGGTATAATACTTACCGGCAAAAGGTCCTTCCACCTGATTGTTAACAATCATATTCGCCCATAGCTTGTAAATATCGATATCGTAAGTGAAGTTGATCGCATCCGTCATCCACGTACCCGGCGGCCTCATATTGACTTCTAACGCAATAATATTTCCATCTGCATTGGATTTAAAAAACTCGAGATGAAAAAAGCTTTCTTTGATCCCATAGGTTCGAATGATCCTTCTTCCGGATTCCTCGATTTCCTTACTTACTTCCTTTAAACCATAATAGCTGAAATGATTTCCAGAATTTACGGTATCCATGATGCTATGCGGAAATTCGTGGCTTGCTGCGAATACGATTTCTCCATCTTTGTTGACAAGACCGTCGTAGGTTAGCAAGACGCCGTCTATAAACTCTTGCATAATAAATTCGACTTCCGATGGTTTGGTATGCAAGAAATGCTCCAGCTCCGACTCGCTCGCGAGTTTGTAAGTCATGTTCGCTCCCACGCCTTGATTTGGCTTTACGACGACGGGATAGCCGATCTTCTCGATAAATTTTTTTGCCTTCACCCGATGGAATTTCGTTATGGAACGTATGGACTCGACCTCGCTTTTATTGAAAAACTTTTCCATTTTCGATTTTTGTTTTAAATTGGATATAAAATCGAGCTTCGTACCGAAAATGTTGAAATCCGTTCGAATGCGCGCGTCAAGATCCAGCCAATGCTCGTTAAGTGATTCAAAACGATCGATTTTACCATATTTATGGGTATAATAACCGACCGCGCGCAGAACCTCGTCGTAATTTTCCAGACGATTAATTTTGATGTACTCCGTAAGGGAATTTTTCAGTTTTTCGTTGAGATCGTTATAATCTGCATCGCCGATGCCAAGCACATTCACTCCGCAGTTTTTCAAGTGAAAGCAGAATTCGGTGCAGTACTTTGGGAAATTCGGCGAGAAAAAAATAAAGTTCATCCTTTTTGTCCCCCTCAGACTCCAGTTTTGCAATTTTATCCTAAAGATTCCATGATTTCAAGAAAATATATTGTAAAGATCATATGATGAGCTCCCGTTTTTATTGAATTAATGTTAAGGGCAGGAGTGTTTAACTACTGGGCGAATAATTCTTTATAGAGAAAGAGAGAACGCACCAAGAGATGCTGCAAATGTACCATAGATACAATAGATACAATAGTGAGGTGTGACTATGGAAGTTGCGACGATAAACGAATCATTAAAAATTTTGGAGATTGACCAGTGGCTGGCACCGTTTGAGGGAGACTTGCGGCTACGGATGTCGGAATTTGAGCGGACGAAAAATCGGCTGTTGAGTGGTGAAAATCAGACACTTTCGGATTTTGCGAATGGCTACAAATATTTCGGTTTTCATCAGGACGGCGACAGCTGGACTTTCCGTGAATGGGCGCCGAATGCGGAGATGATGTATCTGGTCGGCGATTTCAACGGCTGGAATGGGCTTTCGCACGAGATGACGCGGCTGAATGGCGGTGTTTGGGAGCTGCGCATGCCGGGCAGCCTACCAATCGGCTCGAAGGTTAAGGTTCAACTGATCGTGGATGGTGAGCCGCTCTATCGCGTGCCGAGTTACATCAGCTACGCCATACAAAATGATAATTATCAATTTGATGGTGTGATTATGCAGCCAACCTATCAGTTCAAAAATGCCGCGCCCGACCTGTCAACTGAAGCGCCGCTGATTTATGAGGCGCACATTGGTATCTCTTCAGAGGAGCATAAGATCAATAGCTACGAGGAATTTACGCGCGACGTGCTGCCGCGGATCAAGGCGGCTGGCTACAACACCATCCAGCTGATGGCGATTATGGAGCATCCGCTCTACGCGAGCTTCGGCTATCAGGTATCAAATTTTTATGCAATCAGCTCCCGTTTTGGAACGCCTGACGAACTGATGGAATTGATCGACACAGCGCACGGGCTGGGGCTGCGTGTCCTATTAGACGTCGTCCATTCGCACGCGGTGAAAAATGTGGGCGAAGGACTGAATTTATTTGACGGCACGACGTCGCAATATTTCCACGAGGGCGATCGCGGAGAGCACGAGGCTTGGAACACAAAGCTTTTTAACTATGGCAAGGACGAGGTCATTCATTTTCTGCTATCGAATCTGAAATTTTGGCTCGAAGTTTATCATTTTGACGGCTTCCGCTTTGACGGCGTGACGAGTATGCTTTACCACCATCATGGGCTCGGGACGGGCTTTGACAGCTATGAGAAATATTTCTCAATGGATAAGGACATCGAGGCAATCGTCTATCTGATGCTCGCAAATGAGCTGATCCGCGAGGTCAATCCATCAGCGCTGACGATTGCTGAAGATATGTCTGCGATGCCAGGTATGGCGCTCCCGCTGGCTGATGGTGGCATTGGATTTGACTATCGTCTGTCCATGGGCATTCCTGACTACTGGATAAAGCAGCTCAAGACGAAATCGGATGATCAGCTGAACCTGATGGGGCTTTGGTGGGAGCTGACGACGCGGCGGCCAGGAGAGAAAAATATCGGCTATGCGGAAAGTCACGATCAGGCGCTTGTCGGCGACAAGACGCTCATGATGTGGCTCGCGGATGCTGAGCTCTACTATTCGATGGATGTTCATTCGCAGTCGCTGATTATTGACCGTGCGATCGCGCTGCATAAAGTTTTGCGGCTTGTCACTTTTTCGCTTGCAGGCGAGGGCTATTTGAACTTTATGGGCAATGAATTTGGCCATCCTGAATGGCTCGATTTTCCGCGCGAGGGTAATGGCGACTCGTTTGACCATGCGCGGCGGCAATGGTCGCTTGCGACCAATCCAGAGCTTCGCTTTCAGTATTTGCTCGATTTTGACAATGCGATGATTGCGCTGGAGCACGATTCAAAATTTTTACAGAAGACCGCAAGCCTGCAACAGAAGTGGATTCAAAACGACGATAAATTGCTAGCCTACCAGAAGGGCGATTTGCTCTTTGCTTTCAATTTCCATCCGACGGACACGAAATTTGTCAGTTTTGACTCAACGCCTGTTGAACTGATTTTTGATACGGACGACGCGCGTTTTGGCGGTTTTGGACCGCGCTCGCAGTTCAAATGGGCGGCTGGTAAGCTCGAATTACAGCTCGCTAGCCGTACGGCGATGGTGTTTAGGGTGATGTATCAGTTGTAAAACTCAAATTACATTGGGTTGTGTTCATAACGTCAAAAAATTCGACAATACGGGTGAGGATTTAGAGGATTTGATCTCGATTGGGACGATTGGATTGATCAAAGCAATTGAGAGCTTTCAGACCGGCAAGGGTACGAAGCTCGCTACTTTCGCCGCGCGCTGTATTGAAAACGAAATACTGATGCATTTGAGATCCTTGAAGAAGACTCGGAAGGACGTTTCCCTTCATGATCCTATCGGAACAGATAAGGAAGGCAATGAAATTACGCTAATAGATATCCTTGGCACGGAGGCCGATGATATTGTCGATAAGGTGCAGTTGAAGATTGAGAAGAGCAAAATATATAAGAACCTCGATATATTGGATGACCGCGAGAAAGAAGTAGTCATTGGCCGGTTCGGGCTGGAGCACGGTGGAGATGAGCGGACGCAGCGGGAGATTGCGAAGGAACTTGGGATCTCGCGGAGTTATGTGTCGCGGATTGAGAAAAGGGCGCTCATGAAGCTTTATCATGAGTTTTATAAATCCAAACGTTAGATAATGTGCAGTTACACTTGAATAAGTACCTTACTGAGCAAGCTGACGGTAAGGTGCTATTTTGCATTTGAAATCGTGGGGTACAATATGATTTGAATACTAATCACCAGTTACAAATAGTGCGTGACAGGTTTTTTCGAGAGGAGCATTTTTTGCGATTAAATGAAAATAAAGATAAGCTAGAAGCGGATTGGGTAAGAGGGAAGACTTTACGTACTAGCGGCATTCTCATACTCGAGAAATGTAATAATCTGCTCATCATTGATTTGAACAACTCAGAGGCATTTTTTGATGACCATTATCCGATTTACTTCTCAAGACGGACGTGAATTGGAGCTTTTTTAACTATTCGATGATTGACCCGGAACACTTAATAAAAATCTTTATCCATATTCAGGATCGATTTGTGTTAATGAATTACAACTGATTTCAGATGGATCAATAAGAATAAAATACGGCGATTGTGAATTATGAAAAAACTTCACAGAGGAAACTCCGCGGAGGTTTTCCTCGTCTTAAATGGTACTGCATGCAGCTCTTTTAAAATTTCAAATATCCGCTTTCGTTTGGGATAGATTAACCTATCCCAAGAATTACGAAGGACGTTTAGCTCGACTTCTTGCACATGTTATACAGTTCGCTAAAGGCAAGTTGTTAAGCAACGAGAGACGAAACCTATTAACGATACTCGTTTAATAGGTTTCGCGTAATAAGGTGTCCTTATTATGCTATTTTATGACCAAAAAATCGAGGTATGTTTGTTATTCTTGAACTAGAATGTTAGATGAATGCGTACAGCAGAGGAGTAATAGGGATTGTCAGTCACACCTTTGGAGCACGTTAGTTATTCAAAGAAAAATCGGGCAAATGCCGACAAGCAGCGGCCAGTATCCGGCTTATAAGTCCAACAAGCGAATTGAACTAGTTTGTAGACGCAGGATGGCCACGGAAATGGCGGGCGGGACTACGAGGGTTTTATTTCCATGTATGCGAAAGGGAACGGCGTCCGCTCCGCATCACCTGCACAATTTGACTGGATCGGGTAGCAAGTATCCGAGCAGGTCGCAGAGGTATAAGTGTAATTTATAGTAAGTCTGAGGAGCGTGAGAAAATGACAAACGAAAAAACCTATCTTTATTGGAATCCCAATTTGCCTCTCGAGGACCGTGTGAACGACCTGATCGCCCAATTGACACTGGATGAGAAAATCGGGCTTATGCCACAGTACCAGATTGCTATAGAGCGTCTGGGTGTGCAGGCGTACAAGCATGGCACGGAGGCGGCACACGGTATGGCTTGGCTCGGGGAGGCGACGAGTTATCCTCAGCCGATCGGTCTCGCTTGTACCTGGGATAGCGAGTTGCTTAAGAGAATCGGCGGCGCAATAGGGGACGAAGCTCGCGGCTTTTACAAGCGGAATCCGAATCTTAACGGCTTGACGCTATGGGCGCCGACGGTCGACATGGAGCGAGACCCTCGGTGGGGCCGGACGGAAGAAGCATATGGCGAGGATCCGGTTTTGGCCGGCAAACTTACCGCCGCGCTCACGCAAGGCATTCAGGGGGATCATCCTTTTTACTTGAAGGCCGTTGCCACGCTAAAGCATTTTATCGGTAACAATAATGAGGCAGGAAGAGGAGACTCATCTGTCAGCCTCGATCCGCGCAACCTGCGCGAGTATTACTTGAAGGCGTTCGAGATCCCGTTCAAAGAAGGCGGAGCCTTGTCGATGATGACGGCATACAATGCGATTAACGGAGTGCCGGCGAACCTCAGCCAGCTCGTTATCGACATCGTTAAACGCGAATGGGGAATGAACGGCTTTGTCGTTAGCGATGCTTTCGACGTAACGGGTACGGTGCGGGATCATCATTATGTAGAGACGCTGAAGGAAGCGGTGGCCCGTTCGATTCGGGACGGCGGAATCGACAGTATTACGGACGAAGCAGCAGTAGTGACGGAAGCGATCCGCGAGGCGTTAAAGGGCGGGCTATTGACAGAAAATGATCTGGATACCGCGCTTCGGAACACATTTCGCGTCCGTTTCCGGCTTGGGGAGTTCGACCCGCCTGAGCGGAATCCGTATGCTGTGATCGACGAATCGGCGATCCTCCACCCAGAGCACGCGGAGCTCGCGAGGGAGGCGGTGCAGAAAGCTGTCGTACTGCTCAAGAACGATGGGCAGACGCTGCCGCTGCAGGCTGCCAAGCTAAGCAAGGTTGCCGTCATCGGCCCGCTTGCCGATGTCGTTTATCGCGATTGGTACAGCGGCACATTGCCTTATGCGGTTACCCCGCTGCAGGGAATCCGCGAGAGGCTGGCGGCGGAAGGGAAAGGCGCCGAAACGTTATACTCCGCCGGCACTGATCGCGTGCGCATTAAGGCTGTTCGTAGCGGGCGGTATGTCCGGCTCAGCGACGAATCAAAGGCCCCTCTCGTCGCTCGCGCGGAGAGGCCGGAAGAAGGCGACATTTTCGAGATTTCGGACTGGGGTTGTGGTAGCCATACATTAATTTCGTTGCGCAATAACCTCTATGTGACAACGGACGACAAGAACCTGCAAGCGTCGGCTCAGCAGATTTGGGAGTGGTTTACGAAAGAAGTGTTCCAGATACAACCAGTGGATCAGGTTAGTTCGCTAGTTACCGCCTCGACCTGGAACGGAACGCCTATAACGGTTGATGATGAGACAGGTGTACTGCTTGTCGGAGACGGTCTGGCGGCTGAAACCGCGAACGATATTAACGTCGGAGGCGCTGTGGAGGTAGGCGGTTCGGTTGTTGGAACGCATGCCGACACGTTCGAGTTTGAACGCGTGTCGAGCGGCGTGGACGAGGCTGTCGAATCGGCCCGCGGCGCCGATGCGGCGATCGTGTTTGTCGGCAATCATCCATTGATTAACGGCAAAGAGACGATGGACCGGCCCGACATCACGCTGGCGGAATCGCAGGAAAAGCTGGCGCTTGCGGTAATTGAAGAGAACCCAAACACGATTGTAGTGGTCGTCGGCAGCTACCCGTTCGCCTTGAACGCTTTACAGGAGAAGGCGAAGGCGATTATCTACACGTCCCATGCGGGTCAGGAGCTCGGCCGTGCTGTTGCGGATGTTCTGTTCGGCGATGTCAATCCCGCAGGCCGAGTGAACATGACCTGGTACAAGTCCGTCGATCAGCTTCCGCCATTCATGGACTACGACATCATCCGTGGCGGCCGAACGTATCAATATTTTGAAGGCGAAGCGCTATATCCGTTTGGACACGGCCTTTCGTACAGCGAATTCCGTTACGAAGCCTTGCAATTGTCGCCGAACCGCGTTGTGGCCGGGACAGATACGGCAGCCCAGGTTTCCTGCCGTGTGACGAACATAAGCGACTGTGAGGGTGAAGAGGTCGTGCAGCTTTATGTTCGTGCAGACAAATCCCGGGTCAAGCGCCCGCGCCTTCAGCTGGCGGACTTCAAACGTATCGCTCTGGCTCCGGGAGAGTCTGCGGAGGTGACGTTCCAACTGCAGCTCGAATCGCTGGCCATCTGGGACGTAACACGCGACCGATTCTGCTTGGAAAGCGGAACGTACACGGTGATGCTCGGCGCTTCCTCCGCCGATTTGCGGCTTGAAGGCCGCCTTACAGTCGCCGGGGAGACGATTCCGCCGCGTGACCTTACGAGGGTGACTCGGGCCGCAAACTACGATGCGTATCAAGGCATTCATCTCGGTGAATGTATCGAAGGCGGGAGCGCCGCAGCCGTACATGGCGATAGGGGCTGGCTTGCATTCCATGACGCAGAGCTCGGTGCAGGGATCTCCGCGGTCGAGCTGCGGGCTGCTGCCACTGAGGATGCAGTGGTTGAAATTCGGTTGGATGGACCGGACGGTCCAATTGCAGGTATGTGCAAGATCCCGGCTGGCGGAGAACAGGACTGGCGGAGCCTCACTTGTGGTCTGACAGGCGCCTCAGGTCGTCACGACGTATACCTAGTCTTGGATGGGCCAGTGTCTCTCGGTTGGTTCCGAATGATAAACGATTAAGTTGAATAACCATTCACCAATAAATCAAGCACCCCTAGTTATGGGTGTACTTGATTAGGTTTGATGCAAACATAGTGTAACCGGAAAACCTGTTCGGGGCAGTCATGATGCAGGTGTTGGGTTTTGATTCGGCCACCCGCAGCCCCTTACAGTAAGTTCCTAATAGAAGGAACTTACTGTAAGGGGAGCTCCAAAACTGATTAAACCCTTGCTGCAGTCTCTCGATCACATGCTTAGCGTGCTTATAATAATCAGGGCTATTATTTACCTGCTTCTTAGCAAGTCCACTATGGAGCAGCCCCCAGGAGCATTCCCGTAACATATTCATATACTTCATATCTTGTAAGATCGCATTTTGCTCCTCTTCATAGTAGCCGAAGTACGATTGCAACCAATCTTTCTCTTGCTGTACGGTAAATCGATTTGAGAATGGTATCGCTGCGAGATCGAAAAAGATGTCGCCTATCCCGCATAACTCCCAATCTACGACATACAATTCCTTGCATGGGGGGACCAGATGAGGTTAAAAGGGTAGTAGTCATAGCGATATACCGTCTTAGAGGTCGGCGTGATGTATGGTTTCGAACATGAGCAATCGTATATACGCGCATTAAAAAAATATCTTGGATTGACCTCGGGGGAATTTCTGAGAAGACCAGTCGATGTCCCATTAACCGAACGTTTCGAATTGTCAACGATCACGGCTGTACAAAACGGACTTCTATTCAGACCGGTTATCCGATACAAAAAAGTGCTGCTGCTTGCCAGCAAACTTTATCCGATGAATCTTAAGGAGAATTAGGAGCAGTTTACGGCCAATCGGGTAGGAAGATTGCCACCTGACCTGACGGCAGATATGATACCACGGCATAAATATCTGGTATACACATACATCGGCGATTTTCACCCCCGGCACTTGACGATTAAGCACTTGGGCCAGATTTGGACGTGTATTGGGAGCGGTAGGGGGAGCGTTTTTACACAATCAGAGCCCTTCTACTTTGAATTAATAAAGGAAGATATTGCAACAGAATGGTATTGTGAGGTCGATATTTATATTCCTGTGTCTTAAACTAAATATTCCCGTTGGGCTCTAAATGGGCGCCCCGGTATATGTTTTTATTGACAACATATACCGGGGCGCCTTGTATTTTTGTAACATAAACCTAATATAAAAATCACTGATTCAGTCTAAAGGCCTTGGGGGATAGTCCGTAGGTCTTGGAAAACTGACGAGTGAAATAATTGCTATCGTTAAATCCGCAATCGTATGAGATTTTTGTGATGGGGTGTCCGCTTTGCCTGAGCAGCATACGCGCGCGCTCCAAACGAAGTCGCTGCAGGTATGAAATAGGAGTCGTTTGATAATAAGATTGAAAAATCCGATTCAGAGTCCGAACCGAAATATTGGATCTGGCCGCGATATCCTCCAAAGTAATAGGCTCAAGATAATGATCTTCAATATAGGAGATCGCATTCGCCAAATGCATCAGATTGCTGTCCGTTCCATTCTCCTGATTGTCATACTGTCTGGACAAATAGACGACAAGCTCCATAAACTTGGAAATGAGCATCGTCTGATAACCCTGATGCTTGTTGTTATATTCGTTGATCATGTCGAAGATAATCGATGCGACGTGTTCCATGCTTGGAATCGATAAACAAAGCCCGCTTTGAAAAGAATGAATATTGCGATAAAACGGCTCCAAAACAAAAAGTGCCTGAAAGCCGTTGGAGGTGCATAAATCCGGACCGGCGCTCCGAATTATTTCAGACCGGAACATAATATTGCAAATTTTAAATTCATGGGGATTTTGGTAAGCATGGTAGGTAGGACCGTTAATGACAAATACGTTTCCCTTCTTAATGAAATAAGTTTCAGAATTGACGATATGCGTAGCGTTCCCGTTCAATACAATCACGAGTTCGGTGAAGTCATCATGCTTATGAAGAGGCGTATCCTCTTTGTGCCCGCCATATTGAATATAAAACGGAAATTGCTCGTCATTAGTAAACCATTTCAAATAAACGTTATCCACGATATCGCCTTTAATTGACGGCAACTTATTTATGCATTTCGATTTCATAGTACTTCCTCGCCCGTTTGACATCAAACAACACCCCTTTTTCTGTGATAGTTGTATGCGGTATCATTTTTATTTTAACCGTGTGAAATTGCTGATCATATAACCAAAAATGTACTAAAAAACATATTAAAAATCGTTATTTAAGACTTCCGGTTCAGATTTTCATGTACTAATGGATGCATAGGATTAGTTTCTGCAGACTGCGGCTGATGAAACGTGAGCCAGTTATGCTCACGGTATTTGATTTTCACGAAAGCTCTTTCCTAGTCCATTACTTCTTCAAAGCCGCACCAACCGTTTTTTCGTAATTCTCGACCTGGAACTTAATCACATCGTCATAGCCTAGGCCTTTGGCTTTCGATACCATAGCCTCTTTTAAGCAGGCAAACTCATTATCGTTCTTCGCGAACATCAATTTCCAGGAATATTCCTTGATGACTTTGCCCACTTCAGCTTTCTTCTGCTTATCACATCGGGAAACTTCTGCGTCAAAGATTCTGGATCGAGCGCCTTCAGTTTAAGGAAAAGTATAAATTATTCCTCATGGCTTTTCCTTTTCTGGTACTCGTCTTTTTGTTCTCCTATTTGCCGCTATATGGCTGGATTTATGCCTTTTTCGACTACAGGCCCGGCATTCCGCTGTCCCAGACAGAGTTTTAGTCCGAAGAGTGATTCCGGCAAGCCTGTGCATGGGTTCTAGCTGTGGTCGGACTGGGATGGCGTTATGTCAGTAAACGCGAAGGCTATGGGCCAATTTTATGGCTATAATGAAGGGGATGGCTTCAATACCGCCGAACTGATGATGACGAAGGCCGATGAATCGAAATGGCAAGACGTGCTCGACGAAGACAGCTACTCATGAGAGGTTTGAAATTCTTTTTTGAAGCGAATAAGATGGGGCTGTCATCGCAACGGTAACAATTTTATTGTAAGCGCGTACAATTTCTAATCATACAACCAAAAACGTACTAAAAAACATACTAAAAATCGTTATTCTAGAAACTACGGGCTTGCGGACCGTTATGCTCGTGGACGACCAATCGTTGGCAATTGAAATATTATTTTTAATAGAGTATTTTTACGGTATAATTTTGACAGGGATTATAGTTTTGTCTCATTCTTAAGATTTGTGTTGTAAGCGCCGCCAAGGATTTACTCAAGCATCCGAAAGGAGACCTGAAATGGGAAGCAAGCTCCTCGCCGTGGTTAGGAAGACGAACAATATCCGGTTAAAGAACAAGATGATCATTTCCATCGTGATAGTGGTGTTCATCCCGGTTTTACTAGTGGGCATTATATTGACGGCTTCCTACCGACAGAACGTACTAGACCAAGCTACACAGCAAACCATGAACAACGTGGATAAAATCAAGAAGCATGTAACGGACAATCTTCGGATGCCGATTGAAATCTCGAATAAAATGCAAGTCGACGACAGGTTATCTAAATTGGTCAATTCCCGCTATGAGACCAAATTCGACATGGTTACAGCATATTGGGATTTTCGCTATTTCCGGGATTCCGTGCAGTTATATAAGGAAATTCATAACATCCGCTTCTATACAGATCTGCCGATGAAGATGAGCAACTGGGACTTTCTAAGCGCGGATGAGTCTGTCAAGAACTCGGACTGGTATCAGGAAGCGTTGGATAGATCCAGTTCATCCATCAGTTGGCATTACATCACGGACGAGACGAAGGAAAATCGCCCTTATCTCAGCCTCATTCGCAGGATTGATTTTCCGCTGCATCGTTCCTACGGAGTACTGGTCATCAATATGGACCAGAATGAACTTAATGGGATTTTAAGCGAGGAACCGTTCGATACGATGATTTTTGATGCGAAGGGCTTAATTGTCGCTGCCAAACAGCCGCAATGGGTCGGCCAGAATATCGACAGCATGAATTTCGCCAAGGATCTAAGCGATAAACCGGCTGGCGCTTATGAGTTTAATTATGAGGGGAAGCCCTCGAAGATTGTGGTGGAGGAGGTGGTTCCTCCATATAGTCGGAACGGGCTCAAAGTCGTTTCAGTCTTTACGATCGACAGCATCGTGAACGACGCAAATCGGGTCAGCAGGCTGGGGTTCACTATCATTGCGGCCAGTTTGACCATCGCATTCGTTCTAATTTACTTCACCTCATCCTTTTTGTCCCGCAGACTGCTTCTGCTTAATAAAGTGTTGAACAAAGTATCCATGGGTAATCTGCACGTGAAGTCGGATGTGGATGGAAACGATGAAATAGGCGCGTTATCCAAACAGTTCAACCATATGCTTGCCAGCATCCGGAGCTTGATGGAAGAAGTGAGAGAGTCCCATATACAGAAAAACTTGCTGGAGCTTCGGCAGCGAGACATCAAACTGAAGATGATGGCGAGTCAAATCAACCCTCACTTTCTGTTCAATGCGCTGGAGTCCATCCG
Organism: Paenibacillus prosopidis; assembly: GCF_003337375.1. Classification (GTDB taxonomy): domain Bacteria; phylum Bacillota; class Bacilli; order Paenibacillales; family Paenibacillaceae; genus Pristimantibacillus; species Pristimantibacillus prosopidis. Next base: position 62,384 of record NZ_QPJD01000016.1, on the reverse strand, counting down.
AATGAAAGCGTTTGTGAAGGGAGATACAGAAATTTCCAATGTCGTGCATCTCTTGGGGAAACTGATGAGGCGCAGCATTGAAATCGGTGACCGCAAGATCACGCTCAAGGAAGAGCTTGATATTGTGCGCTGCTATTTGGAACTTCAGAAATTCCGTTTCGATGACGAACGTTTGACCTACAAGCTCCATCTGGATCATTTGGCAAAGAGAGTGGAGATTCCTCCGCTCATTATTCAACCTCTAGTAGAAAATGCTGTGATACACGGGCTGGAGGAGGTTGAAGAAAGGGGCAATGTCATCATCGATACTCGTGTGGAATTGGATCGGGTAGTGATTACGGTAGAGGATAACGGGTGCGGCATACCGGAAAACAAATTGCGGGAAATTGAGCATTCATTTCAGGACATGGAAGATGCCGAGGAGCATCGGATAGGACTCCGCAACGTGCATCAGCGCCTTATTCTGACTTACGGAGAGGGATTCGGGTTAAAGCTGGAATGCCCGCCGGGATCCGGTACGCGCATAACATTTTCCATACCGTTGGGAGGGAATTTACATGTATAAAGTGCTAGTGGTCGACGACGAACCGGCAATCCGACAGGGGCTTCTGAAAATTGTCGATTGGGGAACGCTTGGCTTCTGCGTGGTGGGAGACGTCTCAAACGGAAGAAAAGCGGTTGACCTCCATCAAGAGCTTTCTCCTGAATTGATCGTCATTGATATCCGGATGCCGCGCATGGATGGTCTTCAAGCGATCCGCGAAATTCGCAAGACGGATGGGGATTGCCAATTTCTTATTCTGAGCGGATACGCCGATTTTGCCTACGCCAAGCAAGCCATTGCGATGAATGTGAGCGGTTATGTGCTCAAACCGATTGATGTAGAGGAGCTAAGGGAGGAACTGCTGCGCATCCGAGCCAAACTGGATCAGTTGTCAGGTCGCGCAAAATTATCCGAATTTCATGCCGACGCGCTGCGGGAGGAACTTATTCTCAAGTTGATCGCAGCTGATCCGGCAGACGCTCAGGAGCTGGAAAGCGAACTGGTGACCTTAACCAGCTTTGCAGGGAGATCCAAGCAGATTCTGTTAGTTGAAGCAGAGGGCAACTCTCATGCAGGACCTGCGTATCTGGAATCAGTCAAGAAGAAATGGCTGGATGCCGCGGAGAAGGAGAACCTCGGGTACGGGTTTCAGACCGGACCGTATATCGGATTCCTGTTGAAGGAAGATCTGAACGGGCCCGACACCAAAAGCGAATGGGACCGGCTTCTGCAAGACTCGTGCGGACCTCAACTGGGCTTCACTGCCGCCGCTGGACGAATTGTCAATGAACTTGCGGATATCCGTCAATCGTACGAAGGTGCCTTGGCATTGTTGAAAAACCGTTTCCTGCTTGCTGAAGGGCAGATCCACATAGTGACGGAACCAGACTTGAGACAATATGCGACGGAGCCGAACAATCATGCTCCGCCGAATTTGGAGGCGCTCGCAACCAAGCTTTTATATATGCTGGATCTCGGCAGACGCGAAGGGGTGGCGGAGACGCTTGATGAAGCGGGAAGGGCGCTTGCGGCTTACGATTCTTCCGAAACCGCGATCAAGTCTGGCCTGACCAAAGTGTTGTCCGTTGCGCTAAGCAAATTGTCAGCTCTCCATCAAAGCGTCAATATACAGGACTATGCGCCTCTGCTTGCTGAGCTCAATCAGCACACCCACTACGATAGGGTGATGAGCGCCGCTCATTCCCAGCTCGCCGAACTGGCGGGAAGGCTTGGGGTGAACGGTAGTCTGCCAGTGGTCAAGCAAGTGATGGATTTTATCCAGCGGCATTATTATGAAAATCTAAAGCTGGAGACGATGGCTGAGATGTATAATTACAACAAAGGATATTTTGGCAGAATATTCAAACAGCATACGGGAGACTCGTTCCATACCTTCTTGGACAAGGTCCGAATTCAGCAAGCGAGCCGCCTTCTTAAGGAAGGACACAAGGTCTATGAGGTTTCGGAGCTCGTCGGTTATCCCAATGTGGGTTATTTCCATAGCAAATTCAAGAAATATGTAGGAGCTTCCCCATCTTCAATCAAGGGGGCTCCTCCCAAAGCCGAGACATATTCGCTGGAAACATCATAGATTTTTTAGAGCGGGGGGGGGGGCGGCATTTCATGAAAGCCAGAAATATAAAAGCGGCATGTCTTATAATGTTCGGAGTACTTTTTGCAGCCACCGGCTGCAGCAACAGCTTGGACTCCGATAGCTCCATCAGTCCTGACGCATCGTCGAGCAAAGAACTCACACCCATGACAATCACTTTAGCATTTGGTGACCTCAACACTTTATGGGACGACATGCAAAGCGAGGTCGGCAAGCTCATAACGGAAAAAACCGGCATCTCGATCAAAGCGCAATTCCCGATTAACATCAATGACACGGATATGTTCGAGTTAATGGTGGCAAGCAACGAGTATCCGGATATGGTTTGGGCCAAAGTCAGCGTGGGCAAGCTGAAGGACGCCGGCGCATTGATCGATTTGACGCCGCTCATTGAAGCGCATGCTCCGAACATCAAGAAGGTCTATGGCGAATACATGAAACGTTTGCGCTGGAGCAATGACGACCATGGTATATATGTCCTGCCGACAGCACCTGTAAACCAAACCTACTTCAAGGCGGGAAGCGGCTTCTCGCTGCAGCACGCCGTGCTGAAGGAGCTGAACTATCCACAGATCAAGACGGTGCAGGATTACGAGAATGCTCTCAAAGCTTATTATGATAAACACAAGACCACGGCCGACGGTCAACCGATCATTCCCTTGTCCCTGAACGGAGGGGAATGGCAATTTTTGATTAGCGTAACAAACCCGGCTGTCGCAACGACTGGCGCGCAGGATGAAGGAGAATTTTATATCGACCCGGATACTTATGAGGCGAAGCTCCATTACCTGCGCCCAGAAGAGAAGGAATACTTCCGATGGCTGAACCATATGCACGACATCGGCTTGCTGGAAACGGAGAGCTTCGTCCAGAAGTATGATCAGTACAAGGCGAAGATTACCAGCGGACGCGTTCTGGGACTCATCGATATGGATTGGGACTTCGCCGGTGAAGTAGCTGTATTGAGGAAGAAAGGCAAGTTCGATCAAACCTACGCCAACTTCCCGGTTACCTTGAATGAAACCTACAAGAGACATGACTTCCAGAGCTACGGATATTTGGCGGGGATCGGCATCTCGATCACGAAGAGCGCCAAAGACCCGGTTCGCATCATCAAGTTTCTCGATTTTCTGGCGTCCGATGAAGGACAAGTACTACTCAACTGGGGAATCGAAGGCAAACATTACAAGGTGGAAAACGGCAAACGCGTCATTCCGGAAGATATTCTGAATAGGAAAGTCAATGACAACTGGAACTTTAGAAAAACGACAGGCATAGATATGTACCGATTTGGACCGAGCTACGGTGACGGCGTGAAGGATTCAACGGGCAACTATTACACTACTGTCTTCCCGGAACAAATCGATAAGGAATACACCCAGGCGGATAGGAAGACACTGGCTGCTTACAATATCAAAAGTTACAAGGATCTGTGGCCGTCCGAGGAAGAATTCCCGGTTAAACCGTGGGGAGCGGCATGGAACATCAACATGGAGACCGGCTCTGAAGCGAATGTCATCTTCCAGAAGTGTCAGGATATTATGAAGAGGCGCGTTACCCAAGCGATTGTGGCAGAGCCGGAACAATTCGACGCCATATGGGACGACTTCATGAAGGAGCTGGAGAAAGCAGGCGTCGAGAAGCTGAACGAAGAGTTTACCAAGCTGGTGAAGGACCGCGTGAAGCTTTGGAATGAATAAGCTGCATCCATTTAGCCATGGGCATCATGAAGATTCGAACAACTATGAATTGCGTCGCTCCTCCATTTAAGTGGCCAAGCTGGAGGTTGTGGACGGAGTACTGATCTGTGACCGCGACAAGGAGTTTGAGTTGAATCTTTGAGCGGATGATCAATAGTAAGACGGTTTTCCTTGCGCCCCCTGTATTTTCGTGCAGGGGGCGATATTTATCCATGGTTTGAAAATTGCGTAGATGGAGGTCTGCATCATGCTACTATATGTCCTGAAATTACAGGTTTAGTGTTATGACATCGTCTAGCGATCTGGGCTATCTGCTTGGATTAACCGCCAAGGCTTATAAGCTTGTTCAGAAGTTTGATACCTCCGGCCGTTATGGTTCGGAGGTATTTTAATTGAAATGACTATATAATGCTATTTCATGTCTTTAAAATCCAGGTCTACTATCAGTAGTGGTGTTATTATCAATTTCACCGGGTGCAATGGAATGGTCTCTATCGTTTATGATAAGTACAGATAAGAGAGAGTAAACTATCACCAGTAAAGAGAAAGCTTACGAGGCTAGGAGGAGCACAGATGAAACCGCTAACAGAAGGTCCGCCGAAAGCAGGGGTAACGCTCAAAAGGAACAGGTTCTGGTTCAAAGCATTCCAGCAGCGTTACCTGTACATGATGTCACTTCCATTCGTAGTATGGATTTTTATTTTCAGTTATGTACCTGTATGGGGCTGGCTTACCGCATTTCAAAATTACAAGCCGAAAGATTCAATTTTCGATCAGAAATGGGTCGGCTTTGAGAATTTCATTGAATTATTCCAAGATGAAAGATTTTATATCGTTTTGCGAAATACGCTGGCCATGAGTACGATGGGACTAATTGTAGGCTTCACGGTTCCTGTTATATTCGCATTATTGTTAAATGAGATGAAAGGTCAGTTTTTCAAACGGTCAGTTCAAACGATTTCGTATTTGCCTCACTTTGTTTCATGGGTTGTCGTAGCCGGACTCGTATATAAGATGCTTTCGACAGACGGCGGAGCGGTGAACCAACTGCTCATGTGGCTTAACATTATCGATCAGCCTATTCAGTTTATGGCCAAAGGCAATTTGTTCTGGGGAATTGTAACCGCTTCAGATTTATGGAAGGAAATGGGCTGGAACTCGATTATTTTCCTGGCAGCGATGGCTGGCATCGATCCCGAGCTTTACGAAGCTTCAACGGTTGACGGCGCAGGCAGATTCCGCAAGATGTGGCATATCACGCTGCCTGGTATTCGTACAACCTTCATGGTCCTTTTCATCTTGTCGATTGGACACTTAATCAGTATTGGTTTCGAGAAGCAGTTCTTGCTAGGCAACCCTCTGGTATCCGATTTTTCAGAGGTACTCGATCTGTATGCGCTCAAGTACGGTATTCAAATGGGCCGATATTCGTACGGTACGGCAATCGGTATATTTAACTCCGTAGTCAGCATCCTACTAGTGTTTATCGCGAACGGGATATACAAGAGAGTCACCAAAGAATCAATCATATAGGAGGCGCGGCACATGCAAGGAGTTGTTCAAAAAAATATTGGCGATAAAATATTTGACCTAATCATCTATATATTCATGACGATGGTAGCTATTGTAACCTTATACCCGTTTTTAAATGTACTCGCGATTTCATTTAACGATTCGGTGGATACCGTTCGAGGCGGTCTGACGATTTACCCGCGGGAATTTACCTTAAGAAACTATGAAACGATTTTCGGCTTTGAGGGCTTAATAACCGGCTTTAAAAACTCCGTCATTCGGACGGTTGTCGGTACAGCAATCGGGGTTGTGGCAGCGTCCATGATGGCTTATACGTTAAGCCGTCCTGATTTTCAGGCTAGAAGATGGATGTCGGTTGTGTTCGCTCTCACGATGTATTTCTCAGGCGGACTCATTCCGGGCTTCCTATTGATAAAAAACTTAGGCTTGATTGGAACCTTTTACGTTTACATCATTCCTGCACTGCTCAGCGTTTGGAACGTGTTCGTTATCCGCTCGTATATCGACGGACTTCCGTATGCGCTTCAAGAATCAGCGAAAATTGACGGTGCGAATGATTGGACTATATTTTGGAAGGTGATCCTTCCGCTTTGCCAACCCGTACTTGCGACAATCGCATTGTTCATTGCTGTCGGACACTGGAATTCCTGGTTTGATACGTACTTGTTTAATAACAGGAATCCCGAAAATACGACGCTTCAGTATGAGCTGATGAAGGTGCTGTTATCTACGCAGACGGGCAGCAATTACCGCGACCCGAACGCACAGCAAGCGATATCGGCGGTATCGCCTGAATCCATTAAGATGGCGATTACGATCGTCGTTACCGTACCCATCTTGCTCGTATATCCATTCCTTCAAAAGTACTTTGTCAAAGGAATGACACTTGGCGCAGTAAAAAGCTAATTTCGGTAATAGCAGGTTTCCTGTTATATACATTCAAATCACGCACATGAAAAAAGGGAGGCTTTAACGAAATGAAAAGAAAGATGCAAATGGCACTTAGTCTGATGTTGGCACTCGTATTCGTATTCGTCACAGCATGCAGCAGTTCGAATACTGAAGGCGGTAAAAACACGACGACGCCAGAAACAACAAATGCAACAAACGAGCAGCCAGCTGAGCCCATGACGATTCGCTTCGCAACCGGTAACAACCCGAACTGGGATGACATGCAATCCGATATCGGCAAATTCATTAAAGAAAAAACAGGCATTACAATTAAACCAGAATTCCCTGTCGGCGGTTCCAGCGATGAAATGCTCGCACTTATGATAGCAAGCGATGAGTATCCGGATCTGGTTATTCCGGGTGGCGCCACAAACAAAATGGTTGATGCAGGCGCTTTGATCGACCTTCGTCCTTTGATCGAAGAGCATGCTCCTAACATTAAAAAGGTTTACGGCGAATATTATAACCGTCTTCGTTGGAGCAAGGATGATGACGCGATTTATACACTTTCGCTGACCGGCGTTGATCATACGTACTTTGATTCAGGCAGCGGTTTCCAATTGCAGCACCAAGTGCTTGAAGCAGCCGGCTACCCGGAAATCAAAACCGTTAAGGATTACGAAGCTGCAATCAAAGCCTATATCGAGAAAAACCCGAAAACGGCAGACGGCCAACCGAATATCGGTTTGTCTCTTAACGGCGGGGAATGGCAAATTCTGATTTCCGTAACAAACCCTGCGTTCTACGCAACTGGAGCACCGGACAATGGCGAGTTCTTCATTAATGAAGATACGTATGAAGCTATTATGCACTATCAGCGTCCTGAAGAAAGAGAATATTTCCGTTGGCTCAATCACATGAACGATATCGGCTTGCTAGACCCGGAAAGCTTCATTCAGAAATACGATCAGTATAAAGCAAAAATCGCTTCCGGCCGCGTTCTGGGTCTTATCGATCAAAATTGGGATTACGGCCAAGCTGAGAACGCTTTGAAAGCTGAAGGCAAATTCGGTTCGACATACGCTCGTTTCCCTGTAACATTGAACGAAACGTACCAGGATCATTCCTTCCAAGGAACGGGTTACCTTCCAGCCCTCGGAATCGCTATTACGAAAGATGCTCAAGACCCGGTTCGTCTGATCAAATTCCTGGACTACCTTGCTTCCGATGAAGGCCAAGTGCTTTTAAACTGGGGGATTGAAGGCAAGCATTACAATGTGGTAGACGGCAAACGCGTCATTCCTGCCGATCTGCTAGAGCAGAAAACAAATGATAACAACACTTTTGTGAAAACAACGGGTATCGGCAACTACAACATATCCGCCCGTTACGGGGACGGCGTGAAGGATCCGTCCGGAAACTACTACACGACGACATTCCCTGAGCAGATCCAAGCCGCTTACTCGGAAGAAGACAAGAAGACGCTGGCGGCTTACGGCGCTACGACTTACAAGGATCTGTGGCCTTCCGATGATTCGTTCCCTGAACGCAAATACGGCGCGGCATGGACGCTTCCGTTCGAGGCGACCTCCGAGGCGAACGTTATTTTCCAGAAAACGCAGGATATTATGAAGAAACGCATACCGGAAGCGATTCTGGCGAAGCCGGAAGATTTCGATAAGGTCTACGATCAGTTCCTGAAGGACCTGGAAGACGCAGGCGTTGCGAAGATGAATCAAGAATTTACAAAGATGGTGAAGGACCGCGTCGAGCTTTGGTCGAAATAAGTGCAAGGCGGATAATCTCCGGACGATGGGGCTGTCCCAAAAGTAGAATTAGTCTACTTTGGGACAACCCTCCCTATGCCGCAGATAGTCGCCGCATTGTGTCGATATAAGTTCAGTACGTAGACTACAGCACAATGAGAGGAATGACATCAAATGAAAAGATTTTTTTTATTGTTCTTAGCTCTCTTAATTCTTTTACCTCAATTACCGTTTGTGTCTAAGACTGCATCAGCAGAGTCATTAGACCCATATGTTGTGAATTTCAGTAATAGTAGTAATCTAACTGCAAGCAGTGATTCCACTGTTGTACCTGGAAGCACCGGTGTTAACTCCCAGAAATTTGTCCTTTCAGATAGTAGTAGTGGCTGGAACGGGGCCTTTTTCACGGATTGGGCCCCACATGATGTATCCAGCTACAATACTTTGGAATTTTGGGTAAAAGGAGAAGCTGGCGACGAAGCTCTTATCATGAATGTTAGCGATGGGACTAATAATTATACCGCAAACATACAAACCCCATACGATGGATCCTGGGAGCACGTTTCCATTCCTCTTTCTGATATGACCGGGGTTGATTTTACAAAATGGAACAGCATTACATTTACTACTAATACACGTACTGAAAACACTACATTCTACATTAATAACGTTAAGTTCACGTACATCGAACCGTACACTGGACCAGCAATAACAGTCTTGCCATGGAATGGAGCACAATCAGCAATATCTCTTACCTTTGATGATGGAAGTGATTCGCAGCTTGATTATGCGGTCCCGGCTTTAGATGCAAAAGATTTGGATGCTACGTTTTTTGTAACGGAAACGGCAGTAACGGGCAGCCGAAAAGAGGATTGGAAAAAGCTCCCTTTGGATGGACATGAAATTGCAAACCATTCCAAACATCACTATATGCCAAGTGCCAATCCAACCCAACCACATGAAAAAACTTTTGACGATACTTTAGGCTACGATGAAACAGTCGCAGCGCAAACCATGTTAGAACAAGAGTTGGACACAACAGTTGTAACTTATGCTTATCCTTACACGAATAATGATCCATATCTCGTCAAATACCTGAGGGATACGCACATTTCGGCAAGAGGGGGATGGGGTGACGGAACTTACTTTATGAAACCATCACACAAACCCAATTGGATGAATATCTCTTCCAATTTTTCATGGGGAGAAGGGAAATTCGATTCGGACTACAAGAACATGGTAGATAATGCAATAAGCCAAGGTGCCTGGACAGTATTTACGATACATGATGTTGGTGCTAATACTTCCTTGCCACTGAATGAGATGAATTTATTGTTTGACTATTTGGATGCCAATCGATCCAGCATCTGGATCGCTCCTTTCGGAACGGTGAGCAGCTACTGGAGAGCGCAGAAAACAATTGAAAAACTTACTCCAAATGCGACTCCAACAGGAACCAGTTATACTTGGGATGTTCCAGCCTACTACCCTGATAATGTCAATCTAAAGGTGAAGGTGAAGGACGGGGATGGTTACCAGCTTGTGCAAAATGGTCAAGCCATTCAACCTGATGCAGATGGCAATTATACGATCTCCTTTGGTGCCAAGTCGCTTGAATTGACGAATGAGCCACCACAGTCGGACACTGTGCCGGTAACAACGCAAGCCTATGATTGGGGCAGGGTGAAGATCGTCGGCGGCGGACTCATTACGGGTATTATTTACAACCCGACGGAGAAGGATCTCATCTATGCCCGCACGGACATGGGGGGCGCGTATCGCTGGGACCCGGAGACCAAGACGTGGATTCAGCTGCTGGAATGGGTGAGCTTGGATGACTGGAACCTGTCGGGTGTGGAGAGTATAGCTACCGACCCTGTCGATCCGAATCGCGTCTATATTGCGGCCGGCACTTACTCGAACGACTGGGTGCAGACAAATGGTTACATTCTTCGTTCGCAGGACCGCGGGCAAACGTGGGAGATGACGGAAATGCCGTTCAAATTCGGCGGCAACATGGCCGGCCGGACCATGGGCGAACGTCTGGCTATCGACCCGAACGATAACCGGATCCTCTATCTGGGAGCCCGCAACGGGAACGGATTGTGGAAGAGCGAGGACTTTGGAGCGACATGGCATAAGGTGGACAGCTTCACTCCGATCGGCGACGTGACTGAGAGCATGAGCAACGGGAATATCGGCCCCGTATGGGTCACCTTCGATCCTTCGACGGGCTCAGCGGGCCATGCGACGCAGACGATTTATGTCGGTTTGGCCGATACGCAGACGAGCATTTACAAGTCGGTCGACGGCGGCGAGACCTGGGAACCGGTGGCGGGCCAGCCGAAGCAGGGTTTCCTGCCTCACCACGGAACGCTGGGTTCCAACGGTATGCTGTACGTAACGTACAACTCGGGTATAGGACCTTGGGACGCCGGCACCGGCGCGGTATGGAAGCTGAATACGAGTACGGGCGAGTGGACGGACATCAGCCCGGGCGGAGCCGGCACTACGGAAAATCCGTACGGCGGTCTTGCCGTCGACGCTCAGCATCCCGATACACTGATGGTCGCAACGTTGAACAAATGGTGGCCGGATAACCAGTTTTACCGCAGTACGGACGGCGGACAAACATGGAAACCATTTTGGGAGTTCACCTCGTATCCGCAGCGCGACAATCGGTACACGATCGATTATTCGATCGCGCCATGGCTTGACTGGGGCGTTCAGCGCGATCCGGAGACCGATCCGGTAACCTCGCCAACTCTTGGCTGGGGAATCGGCGACCTGGAGATCGATCCGTTTAACTCCGACCGGATCATGTACGGTACCGGGGCTACGCTGTACGGCTCCGAGAACATGACCAATTTCGATAAGGGCGAGAAAATCCTGATTTCCGTCATGGCGGACGGGATTGAAGAGAACGCGATTCTGGGCTTGATCAGTCCTCCATCCGGGGCGCCGCTCATCAGCTCGATGGGCGATATCGGCGGGTTCCGTCATGAAGACCTGAATAAGGCGCCGCAAATGATCACAAATCCTTATATCGTATCAAGCACCGATCTGGACTACGCGGAGACGAATCCGAACCTGATCGTGCGCGTCGGCCATGCATCGAACCTAGACGCGCGGATGGGCGTATCGACAGACAACGGCGTCACCTGGACGCCGGCGGCCAATGCCTGGCAGGCGGCGGACGGCGACCATACGAGCGGAGAATGGGTCGCGGTCAGCGCGAACGGCGATACGATCGTATGGGCTCCGGATGGCAACGGCGACCGGCCGGTAAGCTACTCTACCGACCTTGGCCAGACGTGGACACCATCGACAGGCATCCCGCAAGGCTCGATAGTCTCTTCGGACCGTATCAATCCGGACAAATTCTACGGGTTCCATGAAGGGACGTTCTATGTCAGCACGGACGGCGGCGTCAACTTCACGGCTTCGGCTGCTTCCGGATTGCCGCAAAATCTGATTGGCAAGTTCAAGGCTGCTCCTACGGCTGAAGGCGATATCTGGCTTGCCAGCTCGGAAGGACTATTCCGTTCGACGGATTCGGGAGCGAGCTTCCAGAAGCTAGCGGGCGTTGATGAGGCGGTATCCGTCGGTTTCGGCAAAGAAGCGCCAGGCAAAACGTATAAAACGATCTATGCCGGACTGAGAGTAAACGGCGGCAAGTTCGGGTTCTACCGCTCGGAGGACGAAGGAGCGAGCTGGATCCGCATTAATGACGATCAGCATCAGTTCGCGAATGCAAGAGGGGTGATTACGGGCGATGGACAAGTGTACGGCCGGGTCTATATCGGAACGAACGGTATGGGCATCGTGCGCGGCGATATTAAACAGGGCACGACAGAGCCAACGCCTAACTCGGCTCCATCCCTCTCGCTCACTTCGTATGAGGATGGCCAAACGATCAATCTGAATAGTCCGCAGCTTAACTGGACGTTCCTTGACTCCGACGATGCGGATGTTCAGGCAGCTTATCAGGTTCAAGCCTCCAGCAACGGCTTCGAGACGGTTGATGTGGACAGCGGCGAACTGACGGGCGAATCCGGTTCATACACGTTGAATGGACTGGCAGACGGAAACTGGTCGATCAGGGTTCGTGTGAAAGATAATCAAGGCGCTTGGTCGGAGTGGGCATACAGAAGCTTGATCATTGATACGACTGCTCCTACCCTGAATGTTGTTTTGGATAAGGAAACCTTGTGGCCGGCCAACAACAAGCTGGTTAAAGTAACGGCGATTGTTGAGACGGGGGATGAGCAGTCTCAGGTGGAATTGCTGTCCATTACGCCGAGCGTAGCCGTCTACCGCTACGAATCCATGGTACAAGGAGCTGAATTCGGCACATTCGATACGGAATTCAAGCTGCTGGCCAAAAAAGCAAAGGGTAAAAAGCCTCTAGTCTATACGATTACTTATAGAGCGGTAGATCAAGCAGGGAATGTAACGGAAGCATCTGCCACCGTTACGGTTCCTCATGATCAATCAGGAAAAAAATAAGCGAGATCAGAAGCATTATACCTCCGGCCGTAATGGTTCGGAGGTATAATGCTGAAAGGTTAGCGGAACACGCTTGCCGAGATTTTAATACGCTCTAAGCGTATGCTTCCGAAGCGGTTTTGTTCCACTCCGTTCCACAAAACTTAAGGAGGAGTCATAATGGATAACGTGAGCATTCGATTCGACCGATTTCCGGGAGGGTTTAGCAAGGCGGTCGTGTTTAGTTTTGACGATGGCCGCGAACAAGACAGGAGGCTGGTGCAGGCATTTAACCGATATGGCCTCAAAGGAACGTTCCATCTGAATTCCGGCAAATTCGGCGAGGAAGGACACATCCGTGCCGAAGAAGTGGCGGACTTATTTCGCGGCCACGAGATTTCGGCCCATACCGTCACGCATCCATTCCTGGAGCAGTCCCCGGACGACCAGATTGCGGAGGAGCTGATCGCGGACCGCCGAAATCTGGAGGCGATTGCGGGATATCCTGTACGCGGCATGAGTTATCCGTTTGGCACTTACAACGACCGCGTTGTGCGCGCGCTGCCGGTGCTCGGTATCGAATATGCCCGCACCGTCCAGAGCCACGGCGGCTTCCACATGCCAGATGATCCGCTGAGATGGCATCCGACCTGCCACCACAAGGAGATGGTTGAGAAGGCGGAACAATTTCTGTCGTCCAAGCAGTGGTTCAGCCGGATGGAGCTATTGTTTATCTGGGGCCACAGCTACGAATTCGATCATGATGACAACTGGGAACTGGTAGACAAGGTGGGCGAGCTGCTCGGCGGCGAGGAGTCGATCTGGAAAGCATCGATGACGGACATTGTAACCTATCAGAACGCCCTCAAAGCGCTCCGTTTCTCGGTTGATCGAAGCATGGTGCATAATCCGAATGCCCTTGAGGTTTGGTTTAGCGCAGACGGCGAAGCCGTCCGTATTGCGGCAGGCGAAACGAAAAGGCTGCGATAGCAAGTATTTGTTTTCTAAATATAGCAAAAAAAATTCAAGGCACCGGATAGCTTCCATGCGAAGCCCGGTGCCTTTTTGGTTCGGAAGTTTTCAGATGCCCCTCGCGCTGCCCTTCAAAAGACCTTTTTTCAGCTAAGCCAAGCGCCTGAAATATAAATGGCTAAATCATGCTATTCGATGACCTGAAAATCAAGGTGCAGGTTTATGCCGTGTTTTATAATCCGAATTGGAAGGGGAATGGAAGGGCTTCAATAATATCAAACTTTAGAATGATTAGGAGTTGTAACATGGAGACGACCTTTAGCACCGCGACGTATAGCAATCCTGTAATTCCAGGCTTTTATCCCGACCCGAGCATCTGCCGTGTCGAAGATGATTATTATTTGGTAACAAGCTCGTTCGCTTATTTTCCTGGAGTCCCCATATTCCATAGCAAGGATCTTGTCAATTGGCGCCAGATCGGACATTGCCTCACTACCGAGCAGCAATTGCCGCTGGGCAACACCTGGATATCGGGAGGGATTTTCGCCCCGACGATCCGCTATCACGATGGCTGGTTCTATATGGTCACGACGAATGTGAGCGGGGTCGGCAACTTCTATGTTCGCAGCCAACAGCCGGAAGGTCCTTGGTCCGAGATGATTACTGTCGCGCAGGGTGGCATCGATCCATCTCTATTATTCGATGAAGATGGCAGCGTATACTTTCAATCCACCTATTCCGGAAATGAAGGCTATGGCATTTATCAATGCGAGATTGACATATCTACCGGTCAAATTCTGACAGAGAGCCGTATGATCTGGATGGGAACGGGCGGAGCGCATCCGGAAGCGCCTCATCTTTACAAGATCAATGGGCTTTATTACTTGTTGATTGCCGAAGGCGGGACGGAATACGGTCATATGGTGACGATTTCGAGAAGCGACGCTCCATATGGACCTTACGAACCATGCCCCCATAACCCGATACTAACTCATAGAAGCCGGAACAGCAGCATTCATGCAACAGGCCATGCAGATCTGGTACAGGCGCATGACGGCAGCTGGTGGGCGGTTTTCTTAGGCATTAGACCGGTCTCCTATCCTTATCGGCATCATTTGGGCAGGGAGACGTTCCTGGCGCCCGTATCATGGAAGGCTGACGGCTGGCCCATCATCGGTAATGGGGGAAGCGTCGAGAGCGTCATGGATGCTCCGCAGCTGACGGAGGTCCGGTGGCCATCTAATTCAACCCGAGAGGATTTTGACGATTCAACCTTAGGCTGCGACTGGGTGTTCCTGCGGAATCCTGATCCGTTAAGCTGGTCGCTCAGCGAATCTCCGGGGAATCTTGTATTGCGCGGAAACAAGACGTCGCTCGACGATTCCGGTGCCCCAGCCTTTGTAGGCCGTCGTTTGCGCCACTGGTCAAGCAACATCTCCGCCTTGCTGAATTTCGAACCGCAGCACGAAGGCGAGGAAGCCGGACTTACCGTATTTATGAACGATAGCTATCATTACGATCTGGCTGTAAAGCGCCAAGAAGGGCGCAAGGTGGTCGTATTCCGGCGTACCGTAGGATCCTTGAAGGCGGAGATCATGCTGGAGTGCTCAGAGGGTTCTGTCATTCTTAAGGTTGAAGCGCAGCCGGAATGGTTTCACTTCAAAATTCAGCAGGATTCATCCGATGTACTTGAAGTGGGATCTGGAGAAACACATCTTCTCTCAACAGAAGTTGCGGGCGGCTTTACGGGAGTAGTCATTGCGATGTACGCCGTCTGTGAAACGGGGCAAGGTTCTCCGGCAAGCTTTGATTGGTTCGAATATGAGCCGTTGAACGGATAATGCACAGCTCGAATAATTAAGTTCCATCTGCAAGTGACCCATGAATATATTCATGGGTCTGCTCGGTTTTTGAAGGCGTCGGAATGAATCTGAACCGTCAGATACGGTAGCTGTCTTGTCTCTAATGTGCTAGTCAATGACTAGAAGAGCAAGGCACCTCGGATTGCCTTGCAATATAATTGGAAATATTTAGTATCGCAGAAAGGTGGAATAACGTGGAACACAGCAAACCCATACAATCGCCAATGCGGTTATGGTACAGACAGCCGGCAGTTGAATGGACCGAAGCTCTGCCTCTGGGCAACGGTCGGCTTGGAGCTATGGTTTTCGGTCGGCCGGACGAAGAGCTGTTTCAATTAAATGAAGATACGCTATGGTCATTCCAGCCGCGAGATACGGTGAATTATGGCGCGGCAGCTTATCTCGCTAGAGCGAGACAGGCTATTGCGAACGGAGCGTATATGCAGGCACAGGAAATAATCGAGCGGCATATGCACGGACCCCGAACGGAAGCGTACCAGCCGCTTGGCGATTTAAAGCTTAAGCTCGGCGACGGCTCAGGCTCCGTCGAAGCTTACGAACGGCAGCTCGATCTGGACACGGCTGTAAGCAGCGTTACTTACGTGCGTGACGGCGTCCGTTATACTCAGGAGTCATTCATCTCCGCCGCCGATCAGGTATTGGCGATCCGATTGAGCGCAGATCGTCCGGGGAGCATCGATGTGACGGCGTCCCTTGAAACGCCTCATTCGGCGGCTGTCAGCCTGGAAGCCGACAGAGGCATTCTGACGATGAATGGAAACGGTCCTACGCATCCGGAGCCGGAATCGGTACCCGGTGCGTTCGAAAAGCTAATCTACGAGGAACATAAAGGAGTGCGCTTCGAGGTTCAGCTCCTGGCTGTCATCGAAGGGGGATCGAAGGAGAGCGGGAATCATGCCGAGCTGAGAGCGGCCAATGCCGACGCCGTAACGTTCCTGCTTGCGGCTGCAACGAGCTTTAACGGCTTTGATAAAAATCCGGAGTCCGAGGGCAAAGACCCGGCCGATCAGGTTCGAATCGCTCTCACTGCGGCAGCCGGTTTCTCCTACGATGAACTCAAGCGGCGTCATCTCAAGGATTATCTCCAGTTGTACAACAGGGTGAAGCTTCATCTGGGCGAATCCGATGCCGATCGGCTTCCGACGGACGAACGGCTTGTTCGCGTGCAGCAAGGCGAGAGCGATCCGGGGTTGTCGGCTCTGTACTTCCAATATGGCCGGTATCTGCTTATCGCTTGTTCCCGGCCAGGCACGCAAGCGGCGAATTTGCAAGGGATTTGGAACAAAGACATAGACCCGCCATGGAGAAGCAATTATACCGTTAACATCAATACGGAAATGAATTACTGGCTGGCGGAAACGTGCAATCTGGAGGAATGCCACGAGCCGCTGTTCGACCTGCTTGAAGGTCTCAGCGTCAGCGGGCGAAAAACCGCGGAAATACATTACGGGTGCCGCGGGTGGACTGCCCATCACAATGTGGATTTGTGGCGAATGTCGACACCCGCTGCCGGCTCCGCAAGCTGGGCGTTCTGGCCGATGGGCGGCGCATGGTTGTGCAGGCATTTGTGGGAGCGGTACTTGTTCGAAGGAGATGCGGAATTTCTTGCAGCCAAGGCGTATCCCATCATGCGGGAGGCTGCTTTGTTCTGCCTGGATTGGTTGATCGAAGACAGCGAGGGACATTTGGTTACGTCGCCTTCTACGTCGCCGGAAAATATGTTTCTGGATGCTGAAGGCAGGGCGTGTGCGGTCAGCATGGGGACAACAATGGACACCGCCATTATCCGTGAGTTGTTCACGAATTGCATAGAAGCGAGCGCGCTGCTGAATGCCGATGCCGAGCTGCGCCGCGAATGGGAAGCCGCGCTAGCCCGTCTGCTGCCTTATCGCATCGGTCGGCACGGCCAGTTGCTGGAATGGTTCCGCGAGTTCGAGGAGCATGAACCTGGGCACCGCCATATCTCGCATTTATACGGATTTTATCCTGGAGAGCAGATCGATCTGCATCGCGATCCGGAGCTGACGGCGGCCGTACGAACCTCTCTTGAACGTCGTCTGCAGTACGGAGGCGGACATACCGGATGGAGCTGCGCCTGGATCATTAACGTTTGGGCTCGGCTCGCGGATGCGGAGAACGCGTATCGGTATGTGCAAACGTTATTCGCCAAGTCGTCCTACCCGAATTTGTTCGATGCGCACCCTCCGTTCCAAATCGACGGCAATTTCGGCGGTGCCGCCGGTATCGCGGAGATGCTGTTGCAGAGCCATGGCGGAGAAATCCGCTTGCTTCCGGCACTTCCGGCAGCGTGGCCGACCGGCTTTGTAAGCGGCCTGCGGGCGCGGGGCGGTTTTGAGATCGATATGGCCTGGAAAGACGGTCATCTTGCCGAAGCCGAACTGAGAGCGACGCGGGATGCTCTGTGCAGCATGCGCGTTCCGAGCGCCATTCGCGTCAAGCGGGCAGACGGTTCTGTGCTGGCTCAAAGCGATGGTGCGTCGGTAGTGAGGTTTCAGACGGTCGCAGGAGAGACGTATTATATCAGGGCTGTCTGATAAGGAATGAAGAATGGAGGCCATATGCGTACAATTGAATTATGGCTGGCGCATCCGAAGAAAGCATCGGCGATGAGAACCAGGGATGTCCGAGTTTGAATGTATACCCTGTGCATGGAGAAGGACCTTGTCCTGCAGTCATCGTATGTCCGGGCGGGAGATATCTCAGACGCGCCGCGCACGAGGGCGAGCCGATTGCCAAGTGGTTGAACGGGCTCGGCATAACCGCATTCGTCCTTAATTACCGGGTATCGCCGCATCAACATCCAATTCCGCTTCAGGATGCGAAGCGGGCTATTCGAACCGTAAGACATTATGCGTAGGATTGGAACATCGATCCGGAGCGAGTCGGCATGTTTGGCTTATCCGCAGGCGGTCACCTGGCATCCGCAACGGGCACTTTGTATGACAATGGAGATACCTATCATCCGATCCGATAGAAAGACAGAGCAGCCGTCCGAAATTGCTAATCTTGTGTTATGCGGTCATCACATTCGGAGCGTATGGTCATCAACCGTCCATGCGCCATCTGCTTGGCGATTCTCCGGATGAATCGCTTGTTGCTTTGTTGTCCACGGAAACGCAAGTGGCCGAAGACACCCCGCCAACGTTTCTCTGGCATGCGGCGGATGATGAGAACGTTGCGGTCGAAAACAGTTTGCTTTTTGCAGGTGCTCTCAGCCGCCATCAGGTGCCATTTGAATTGCATATTTTCGAAAGCGGCGGACATGGGTTAGGTTTAGCCGAAGGTCATCCTGAAGTGAAGGCTTGGCCGGAGCTCTGCGAGGCGTGGCTAAGAAAACGAAATTTCTTATGACGAATAATAGACAGGGGGAACGTATCCATGTGGTGGAGTTCTTATACTTCGGCGACAGTTCTATCTACAGCCAAAAATTTTATTATGAAAAGTGATTCCGCTTTTACTCATACGTACAGAGCTTATATCAAGACAACGGAATGCGGGGAATTAAAGCTGAGATTCTGGTGCAGCAACCTGGTGGATTCCACATGGGCAGACGGTTCTGAATCGAGTGCCAATCTGATGGGAGGCTCGTGGAAAATCGAGTCTGCTTACATTGCTGATGGCGGGAGGCTGCCTGATGGAAGCGTTGTAGAGGGTACGCAAATTCCGGTAACGTTCGATTCGTCGATCGCCAGATTGGTTATGCCGGGAGAGAAGTTTTGGAGCGATGCCGCCCGGATCATGATCCCGGAGGAGCATTATTTGGTATTTTCGTGGACGATTACGACATTGGCTGCCGGCGTAAGCTTTCCCTACAATACAGAAAACCCATTGGTGTCCGCCTACGATGCGCCTGGGCATGCAGCCGGCCAAATCAGTGCCGAAGGTTTCCAAAAATCTGCGAATTGTCTGTTTCTGCCGGATTTCATCGGTTGCGAGCGTGAGGGAGCTAAGCGTATTGCATTCTTTGGCGATTCCATCACCCAAGGTGTGCGAACGCGCCCGGACGCATATGAATACTGGGTTTCCCGCATTGCGAAGGGGCTTGGTCCGGAATATAGTGTATGGAATCTTGGTTCGGGCTGGGCGCGTGCTTACGATGCCGCAACCGACAAGGCTTGGCTGAGCAAAGCCAAGCTAAGCGATGAGATCGTCATAGCATTGGGGGTCAACGATATAGGTACGACCGGACGAAGCGCCGTTCAACTGCTGGAGGATCTGCAAACCATTGTGTCCAGCCTTAAAGGCAGCCGTACCGGTATGTCGGTGATCCTTTGCACTGTACCCACATTCAATTTTTCCGATGCGCAGGAGCTTGTCTGGAGGGATGTGAATCAGGCAATACGAAGCCATGCTATTGCCGGAGTCGATCGAGTATTTGATATTGCGGAAGTACTCTCGCAAGCGGCTCCTCGCGATAACCTGCTTATACCTGAATATATGTCGAGCGAGTTCGATGCGCATCCGAATGGTGAAGCAGGGTCTGCTGTTGCCTCGGCTTTCTTGGAATGGTATTGAATGGGAACAGCCTAAAGTCTGCATTAGTCACGTAATAAGGAGCCTGGTCGGAGTTCCCAATGATTAGAAAAAGCTAGATAACAACAAGGTACCGGGTCGCTTCCTTACGAAGCCTTGGTACCTTTTTCGTCTTCACTGAGACAAATCCAATTTTAACCAGACTAAATCGTGCTAAACGATGTCCAAAAAATCAAGGTTCACTATTCAACCTGTTGTTAAAGTATTTATGTAAGGAAACACGCGAGATTAGGAGGAGTGGTTATCGAAAATTGAAAACGTTTTCATAGAGATCGGCTTTGAACAAGGGCAAATGGCATAAGCGCAAGAAGAAAAGAAGGATACTAGCTTGATGAAAACAAGGAAAAAGTCGCGTGGATTCACCAAACAAATCATTCCCTTATGTAAGTCCGCTTCACTTCTGATGACGACCGCCGATTTGACGGTAAGCACGGGCCCTTCGTTAACACGATTCCCGGCAAGGCATTCTCAGCGGATTCGATCGGAAGCGCAGCAACAGCTGTACAGTCGGATATCGGCCAGTGAAATCGCAAGCCTTTATGAAAGCGCATACTTGCCGTTATTACGAAGGAAGAAGGGGGGATTGGCACAGCGGAGTGATGGGTAATAATTTATTTTAAATCCAACTAAAACCGAGGAGGTTCCTATATGAACCAAAGACTTTTTAAGAGGATGTGGATAATGCTTCTTGCAGTTATTTGTATCGGCTCTGCTTTTGCCGGGACAAACCCCACGGCTGAAGCGGCAAGCAGCGAGGCATATACATGGAAAAGTGTCAATACGGGTGCGGGCGGCGGCTTCATATCCGGAATTATTTTTAATTCAACGGAACAAAACCTGATCTACGCCCGGACAGATATCGGCGGCGTTTACCGGTGGAACCAGACCGATTCAAGCTGGATTCCGCTGATTGACCATGTCGGCTGGGACGATTGGGGCAAAACGGGCGTAGACGCTCTCGCTACAGATCCGGTCGAACCGAACCGGCTTTATATCGCGGCCGGCACATACACCAACGGCTGGGAAACCAGCAACGGTTATATCATGCGGTCAACTGACAAAGGGAATACCTGGCAGGAAACGCAGCTG
Organism: Paenibacillus prosopidis; assembly: GCF_003337375.1. Taxonomy (GTDB): domain Bacteria; phylum Bacillota; class Bacilli; order Paenibacillales; family Paenibacillaceae; genus Pristimantibacillus; species Pristimantibacillus prosopidis. The sequence continues at coordinate 41,352 of NZ_QPJD01000016.1, read as the reverse complement.
CCGTTCAAGGTCGGCGGCAACATGCCGGGACGTTCGATGGGCGAACGTTTGGCGATCGACCCTAACAAAAACAGCATCCTCTTCTTCGGCGCCCGCAGCGGCAACGGATTGTGGAAAAGCACGGACTACGGCGTAACGTGGAATAAAGTGACTTCCTTTACGAATACAGGAACATATATTCAAGTGCCGGGCCACGACTACCAAGGCGATATCATGGGGCTGGCTTGGATCACGTTCGATTCGAGAACCGGGACAGCCGGCAACGCAACCCAAACCATCTATGTCGGGGTGGCCGATACCGGAAACAGCGTCTATCGCAGTACGGACGGCGGCGTAACATGGTCGGCCGTGCCCGGGCAGCCTACCGGCTACCTGCCGCATCATGGCGTTCTGGCATCCGACGGCAACATGTATATATCCTATAGCAACGGCATTGGGCCGTATGATGGCACCAAGGGTGATCTTTGGAGGTTTAATACGGCGACAGGCGTCTGGACGAACATTAGCCCGGTTCCGTCCAGCAGCCCGGATAACTCGTTCGGTTACGGCGGTCTGGCCGTCGATGCCCAAAATCCGGGTACGGTTATGGTAGCGACGCTTAATTCATGGTATCCGGATGCGATCATCTACCGCAGCAAGGACAGTGGCGCAACCTGGTCGAGAGCCTGGGATTACAACGGCGGCTATCCGAACCGCGTCAATAAGTATACGATGGATATCTCGGCTGCGCCGTGGCTGGATTGGGGGGTTACGGCTACGCTGCCTGAAACGTCGCCGAAGCTCGGATGGATGATCGGCGATCTGGAGATTGATCCGTTCAACTCCAATCGCATGATGTACGGCACGGGCGCTACGCTTTACGGCACGAACAATCTCACGAACTGGGATAACGGCGGGACATTCACTATTTCCGTCATGGCCAAAAATATCGAAGAAACGGCCGTTATCGACCTGATCAGCCCAGGGTCCGGCGCTCCTCTTATTAGCGCTCTCGGCGACGTATCGGGCTACCGCCACAGCGACCTGACAGCCGCTCCGGCGAAAATACTGAAAAATCCGGACAGCACGTCAAGCCTGGATTTTGCCCAATTGAACAACAGCTTTATTGCACGCGTAGGCTTTGCCAATCATTCCGCAAACAGCAACGCCAAGTCGATTGCGCTGTCGACCGACGGCGGCGTGAACTGGTCCAGCCCGAGCTCGGAGCCGACCGGAACGAATGGCGGCGGCATGATCGCGGTTGCGGCCAATAACAGCTCTCTCGTATGGAGCACATCGGATGTCGGCGTATACTATTCCAAGACGAACGGAAGCTCCTGGACCAAGAGCACGGTCGTTCCCAACGGCGCCAAGGTAGCGGCGGATCGCGTGAACCCGAACAAATTTTATGCGGTATCAGCAGGGAAGTTCTATGTAAGCACGGACGGAGGCGCTACGTTCACGCAAACGGTCGCAACCGGCCTTCCAGCCGAAGGCGCGCTTAACTTCAAAGCGCTGCCGGGCGTTGAAGGGGATATCTGGCTTGCAGGCGGCAGCGACAATAGCGGCGTCTACGGCTTATGGCACTCCACGAACTCGGGCGCATCGTTCACGAAGCTGTCCAATGTGCAGGAAGCCGATGGCGTCGGCTTCGGAAAAGCGGCGCCTGGACAGAGTTATCCCGCGATCTATGTTTCGGCTCAGATCGATGGTGTAAGAGGCTTCTTCCGCTCGATCGACAGCGGCGCAACGTGGGTGCGAATCAACGACAACAACCATCAATACGGCCGAGCCGGGGTTTCCATTACAGGCGATCCGAACCTATACGGACGCGTCTATGTCGGGACAAACGGACGCGGCATCCTGTATGGCGACACGACGGTGAGCAATCCAATCATTTCGGGCGCTACGTATACTCTGATCAATCCGAACAGCGGCAAAGCGCTGGATATAGCTGCTAATAGCACCGCAGACGGCGCGAATGTGCATATCTGGGCGAACAACGGCGGAACGAATCAACAGTGGACGATTACGGATAACGGCGACAACACGTACCGATTGATCGCTGTACACAGCGGCAAAGCGCTGGACGTCAGCGGTGTCGGCACCGCCAACGGAACTAACGTGCAGCAGTGGACATACTTGGGCGGGGCGAATCAGAAGTGGAAAATCATCGCAAACGCCGACGGCACGTTCAAGCTGATCGATTCGAATAGCGGGAAGGCGTTGGACGTTAATGGAGCCGGTACGGCGGACGGGACCAACGTGCAGATTTGGACCGATACCGGCGGTTCTGCGCAAAAGTGGCAGTTGATCCGTAAGTAACGGTGTTCGGCTAGCGAAGGCCTCTGTCGGCCTAATTTTTGGCTGACAAGGTCCTTCTATTTATTTCGGCGGAAATCAACTGGAAGGTGTCATCGGTATTGCTAGCCAAATTGGACATTGCGTCAGCTTCAAAACGATACGAAACCGAAAGGCGATCAGTCACTCGAAATGGAAATTGTTGTTGTCGAGACAACAAAACCATAAGAGGGGGGAATTCCGCTTGGATGAGTGGAAAGCAGCCGCCGAACAAAACCGTTTTTATGAGTCATTCGGTAGGAGGGGCTGATCATGGCTTTGCTTGCTAGTATGACTGGATATAAGTTCAATACGTATACTACAGCACACGAAAGGAATGACATCAAATGAAAATTTTTTTTTCAATATTCATAACTGCCTTAATTCTTTTATCTCAATTACCGATTGTGTCTCAGACTGCATTAGCAGCACCATCAGCCCCATATGTTGTGAATTACAGTGGTAGTAATAATCTATCAACAAGTAGTGATTCCACCGTTGTACCTGGAAGCACCGGTGTTGCCTCCCAGAAATTTGTCGTTTCAGGAAGTGGCTGGAACGGGGCATTTTACACGGATTGGGGCACACATGATGTATCTAATTACAATACTTTAGATTTTTGGGTAAAAGGAGGAGCTGGCGGCGAAGCTCTTTCCATAAATGTTAGCGATGGGACTAATGGTTATTCCGCAAACATACAAACTCCTTCCGATGCATCTTGGAAGCACGTCTCCATTGATTTTTCTGCTATGACCGGGGTTGATTTTACAAAGTGGAACACAATTACATTTACTTGTAATACAAGTGCTGTTAATACTACGTTCTATATTAATAACGTTGAGTTCTCATATGTAGATCACTACACTGGGCCACAAGTAACAGTCGTGCCTTGGAATGGAGCACAATCAGCAGTATCTCTTACCTTTGATGACGGATATGATTCGCAGCTTGATTATGCGGTCCCGGCTTTAGATGCAAAAGGTATGAAGGCTACGTTTTATATAACGGAAACTGCAATAACGGGTAGCCGAGTAGATGATTGGAAAAAGCTCCCCTTGGCTGGCCATGAAATTGGAAACCATTCCAAACATCACTATGAACCAAGTGCCAATCCATCCCAACCCTATCAAAGGACTTTTAACGATACTTTAGGCTATGATGAAACAGTCGCAGCTCAAACGGAGATAGCACAAGCGCTGAACACAACAGTTGTATCTTATGCCTATCCTTACACGAATAATGATCCATATCTCGTCAAATACCTGAAAGATACGCACATTTCAGCAAGAGGGGGTTGGGGTAACGGAACTTACTATATGAAATCATCAGACACCCCTGATTGGATGAATATCTCTTCCCAGTTTACATGGTCAGGTGGAAGTTTCAATACTCACTACAAGAGTTGGATAGATAATGCAATAAGCCAACGTGCCTGGACAGTAATTTCGGCACATCATGTGGGTGATGCTGACTTGCCACTGGATCAGTTTAATTTATTGGTTAACTATTTGGATACCAATAGATCTAGCATCTGGATAGCTCCTTACGGAACGGTAAGCGGCTACTGGAGAGCGCAGAAAATAATAGAAGGTCTTACACCAAATGCGACTTCAACTGGAACGAGTTATACTTGGAACGTTCCAGCCTACTTCCCCAATAATATCAATCTAAAGGTGAAGCTAAAGAATGGGGATGGTTACCAGGTTTTACAAAATGGTCAAGTAATTCAACCTGATACAGGTGGCAATTATACGATCTCCTTTGGGGCCAAGTCACTTGAATTGAAGCGTAAGCCATATGCTGTAAATTATAGCAATTCTAACAATCTAACTGTAAGTACTGACGCTACAGTTGTACCCGGAAATACCGGTGTCGTTTCCCAGAAATATGTCTACTCAGGAAGCGGCTGGAACGGGGCTTTTTATACGAATGATTGGGCCGCACATGACGTATCTGCTTACAATACTTTAGATTTTTGGGTGAAGGGAGGAGCTGGAGGCGAAGTTTTTTCCATGTATGTTAGCGATGGGACTAATGGTTATTCCACAACCATACAAACTCCTTCCAATGCATCCTGGCAACATGTTTCTATTAATTTAGCCAGTATGACTGGGGTCGATTTTACGAAATGGAAAACAATCACGTTTACCAGTGTTACCAATCCAGCTACGTTCTACATTAATAACGTCCAGTTCTCTCGCACATAGATCCAGGAAACAGCTGACTATAACCGGAAATGCGAAATGTTCTCAATCGTTAAAATGCCGGTATTATCGAAGGCAATGTCAGTAACTCAAATCCCCCTCCAAATTTATAGTTTGGAGGGGTGGATTCTATTTTCTTGCATCTTAAGACTAAACATTCGCAAGGGGTCGATAGCGTTGCGGCCATTGTCTAGACAATAGTTTGCTTTCAATACGTCGTAGACGAAGGAGAAGTCCACCAGCTCGTAAATCTGGCGCAGCACGTTATCCTTTGGCACAATAAGGTCGTATAGTGCCGTATAAGGGCTGAACGCAAATGAGATTTTCTTCAGTAGCCTTTGTCATCAAGATGGGGGCTACTACGATGGATGTTATTCTTGTTTAAATCTCGATAGGTTAGCGGCAGCGACGACGACCACGGAAGCAGCCATTCTCCTATATTAAATGATACGGATACTGCTCTATACCTGGAATCGTGTAGACTCTACTATAGCCTGCTTCTATAAGGTCTTGTGCCGCTGCAGAACTCTTATACCCCTTTTGGCAGTAAAGGATTATTGGAGTATCCTTTCTCACACATACCGAGAACGGATTAATTGATATATCATGTAACGGTATACAAATGCTTTCTTGTATATGCCCTGTTTTATAATCCTCGATAGTCCGCACATCAACAAGCATTGCAGTAGGATCATTTAACATCAGCTCCCAAGCTTCATCGGGGGACAGATTTTTGCTTTGAAATTTTCTGCCCCCAGTCTGGGGAATACGCTGCTCCCTATTAAGCATTCTTGCAACAACTGCTGCTGCTTCCGCATGAGTTAAGCTGCCCGCAGCGTCGAACAGGTTATGGTCACGCGCGAGCATTATACCTTTAACATACATCTGCGCTATATGCATAACGCAGGTATGGCAGGAATATAAGTCCCTAAGATTTTCTGCCGTCGACCATTCGTACTCATCTCTTTCTCCGAATTCTGTTAAAAGCGCCTCATGAACGATTCTTGCAGCGGAACGGCGCTCAATGGGTTTGCTTATGTTTGTTATATCATAGTCCTCTATTATTCCCTTATACAACGCGTAATCCATATACCCTGATGACCAAAAGCCACGCGTTGGCTCTATATTACCTTTACTACTTCTAATTACCATTGTCACAAACTGTTCAGTAGTAACATTATCTTCGGGATGAAATAAGCCGCCATTCATCCCTGGAATAATGCCACGTTCTATAAGTTTTAAAATATATGCTTTTGCCCAATGATTATCAATATTCATCATCAGCGTATTAAACAGGAGTAACTCTTATGGTAACATTGTCATAGGCGTCAATGCCTGTAACAGAGAAGGTCCTTGAAATGTTCGTTGTAACCTCACCTGTCCATAAATCCTTAAGGGAATAGCTTGCGGCATTTTTAAATTTTTCAGCATCAATTATTTTATGCCCAATATAATCGATAATGCGGCTTACATCAACGGAATGCTCCTTCGTCTCTCTTGAGTCGCTGAGATTTATAAAGGATATTGCAATATCTCCGTTCGCAAGAGGTTTTACAAGAATATCAACACGGTTGTTATTAGCAATATAGGCCGTATCGGGATTGGTATTATCGATAGAGCAGTAAATTCTTTTTGCCTGAATGCCAAGGGTATCCTGATTCAATGCGATTACATCTTTGTTCGCAATAATCATCCATAGCTCGTCACCCTTTGCAACCCGTCTTAAATCCATTCCAAGCATAATCGGAGAATTCATCATACACCACATCGTCATATGAGTTTTACTCATGGTATTGGTGATTTCGTTCATACCGATTACAAGCATATCGGGATCGTTCCACCCCTTGTCAAGTCCGGTAAACTCGTCCATAATAACCGCCTTGCTGTACTGCGAAGTTATACTTGCGGTATTGTTTGAACTCCATTCGGCGGAGCCCGGATTACCATCAGAGCCGACACAGAAGGTTATATCATTAAGAATACGCCATGAGTCTCCAACCTTATATCCCCAGTTATGCGGCTGTGTTTTACCCCATTCACAGATTGAGAATACAATATCATGGTCAGGGTCAGCCTTGTTCAAGCCTTCGAGCAAAGCCGCATATGAATTAAGGGTATTTTCCTGCCTTCTGTGGTTCATTAGACGTATGATATTGTCTCCCTCATTTAAGGATACCGTTATTTCTTCTGAATCTGCAAAAGCATCTGTACTTTCAGTAAGAGGAAGCATATTATCAAAATATCGAGTTTCATTATCTGCGTTTCCTACTGCAAGCTGAAGCCAGCGTCCAGTGCCATCCTCCTCACCGCTTGCGTAATTTATGGTTATGGCGTATTTTCCGCTAGCCGGTGCGTTCACAGTAAACTCAAGCTCGCCCCAGCGATCGCCCACAGGTGTTGTACCCACGTTTGTTCCGTCGAATGTACCGATATTTGTCACATAGTCGCCACTGTTTTTTGATGCGCCCTGGCCTAAAAGCACACCGTCCTTAACAGCATTTAATGTTATCTTCAGTTCTTCACCCGTAACCGTTATGCTTCTGATATTCGGGGCATAGGAATATTTTGAGTTAGTTGAGTCTGAGAACGTTGCATTGTCCCAAAGGTAGTAGCAGTTATCAACCTTTATAAAGTCAACCCCCCAGTCCATATAAGACCTCGTGTCGACATCCTCATAGCCGCAAGTGCCTACCGCAGAGCCTGCACAAAGATGTGTTCCTATATCGTTGTACATACCGAATTTAAGTCCCTTGCTGTGGATGTAATCGGATAATGCCTTAAAGCCGCTTGGAAATTTAATCGTTTCATTTGAAAGCAATCCGTTTACGCGTTCGGACTTATAGCAGCCGTCATCGAGCACTACATACTTGTATCCCAGATCCGCAAGTCCCAAATCAACAATTGCGTCTGCCATGGCCTTTGTAAGTGCCTCGTTGTTCTTACTGCCAAAAGCGTTCCAACTATTCCAGCCCATGGAAGGGAGGCGTCCCTGCTTTTTATCTAAAAGCACCTTGCCGTTTGAGAAAGCCGGAAACATATAGTCAGGATCCGTGATCTCGTCCGGCGCAATCCTTGATGTAGCTCTAGCCGATACTTTGTCCATAAGAAATCCTCCTTAAACTTGCATTTTCATTGTTATGATAAGACAAATAAATGTGTTAATAAATATGTTTTTATCGAGTGATTATGGGGAAATGTGATATATTAGCTTCGGGAGCTGATTTCAATGAAACTATATTATGCAAAAAGCCCTTTAATCTCATCTGATATTTATCCAATGCAATACGGTGAACAGCAGTGTGATAACGGATATTCCTTTGGACCTGCAGTGCGTAACTTCTATTTAATCCATTACATTTACAGCGGGCAAGGCGAATTGCATATTAATAAAAAAGCTTATAAAGTACATGCAGGACAGTTTTTTCTGATCTATCCGAAACAAACTGCATATTATAAGGCAGATGACAATGAGCCCTGGCTGTATCGCTGGATTGAGTTTGACGGCAGCTTTTCGGAAAAGCTTTTGACTGTGACAGGCTTCTCACACGAAAACCATGTTATTAATGATGATAATGGCGTTGGAAACGCACTTAAGAATATAATAGACTTAGGCTGGTCTGACTACGAAACAATCATGAGCCATTTTTGGCCATTTATCGCGGCACTTACGAAGGGGAAATTATTAAAGAAAGATGAGAATACAGCAGAAACATATGTCTCTTATGCAAAAAAATATATAAGAAGCAATGTTCACAAAAGGATATCCGTTTCTGAAATTGCACATTTTTTGAACATAGACCGCAGTCATCTGGCACGTATCTTCAAAAGCATTTGCGGCATAAGCACACAGCAGTTTATCATTTCTCTTAAAATGGAGATGGCTTCACAATCACTCAAAAAAAGCAGTATGACCATTAAAGAAGTTGCCAATAGTGTCGGATATGACAATCAGATGGAATTTTCGAAGCTGTTTAAAAAACACTTTAATATGACTCCTACACAATGGAGAGAACAAGATATCTTTCAACAGTCCATAAATAACTATGAATGAAATCCTTTTCTTAAGTAACGTGACATTACAGGCACCGGGCATTACGCTTTCTTCCAGTATTTAGAATATGGAAATCTCGACCAAGACGCCGTGCAATGGTACAAAGACAAAGCAGACGTTGGTTTAATTACTAATGTCGGTTTTTTGGTTTTTCCAAGAAACATAAAATTGAAGGGAAGCGGTTAAAAGGAATTAGTTGTCCAAAATACCTATCAATCAGATCCTGGAATGATATATGTATGAAATAAGAAAAAACCAGATAATTTCTCTTTTGACAATACCAAGGAATTAAAATAAGGACAGGGACGGAATCGGCTCCGATAATAGCATAAGACATTATAAATAATGGCGGTGTTTGACATTTCAACGTTGTTAGGTTTAAAAAAAGATTGTAGTTCCTAGATTATCTAAATATGGTTTCGAATATTCAGGAAAACGTCATTCTATCAGTTGGGTATTTTCACGAAAGGTACCGAGGGACGGGCACGATAGTTGAACACCGAAAGGGCTGCCGCGTGGTAGCCTTTCGTTACGCAAACTGGCAGATTATCTACAACAGATGCGTCTACATCAGGTTGAAATAAATGATAAGGTGGGAGATAATGCGGAAATTCAGTGTTTTTCTTATGGTGACTAGTATTCTATTGGCAATATTCTTTATCGGTCTAACCGCACAAATAACTAGTGGAGACCAGATTTGGTGGGGGTTATCCAAAGAATCTGCCCATTATTTTTATTTACCGTGTATTATTATAGCTTTCATTAGCTTGATTATTTATTTAAAGTCTGAAGATTAGAATATATATTTGCTGGTGGTTGCTCAACTAATAGAAACATAGTTGAACACCGAATGGACTGCTGGTGGCAGCCCTTCGTTACGCAAACTGGCAGGATGTTAATACTATATAAGGATTAAAAATTTGGGAAAATTTGAATTTGCCCATCAGTGATTGGACGGATCATAAGGTATTCTTAATGGAGAAAGATCCTAAAGGAGCTCATCGAATTGGCGGTTCTATTCCCCAAGAATTATTTCTTCCAGAGCACCCTGAATTGACCACCATGTTTCAATACATAGGAACATTAGATTGAACAGACCCTTATTTTAACTGGCTTAATATGGAGAAGCTACACGTCGTTTTCCCTGTAAATGAATGTTATGGTGGAGTTTATCTTGATTACAGCAATCCATCCAAACCGCAACACATCGAAAATTTAACAAATCCAAATGATTGGTATGAATCTAAAGATGAAGGCATCCTAATTGAGTATTCTCAAGTCAATTTCAAGATTACAAATGTATTAGATGTTTCTAAATATAATAACCGAGACGCCTTATTGTGTGGAGTACCTTTATGGTATCAATTTCCACATGTTCCGAAGTGTCCTATTACTAATGAACCGATGCGTTTTATTTGCTCTATTGAGTCGGATAAAGAAATTAGGGTTGTTAACATGGAACGTGGAAGAGACGATATTCTAATTTTTGAGGACATGGGGCACTTAATGTTATTTTATCACCCAGTAACTAAAATATTATTTGCAAACGTAGAGCATTAGGGTAACTATAGCTTATCAATTATCAAAACGAGGCTAGCGGAAAGAACTGCAGCCTCGTTGAGCTAAACGGGCAGTATACTTGTAAAATTGTGTTCTAACTATGGCTTAATTAATGGTAAAGTTATACAATATGCGGACTCAGCGGCCCCCCTTGCGGTGTCCCTTCGTTGCTTGGCTTGACTAGACCGTTTTCCATAATCCCTGATTCCAGGTACTTACGGATAAGCTAATTAGTCATTGAAAATTGTGGCAGCGGCGGGATGCGCATTGACTATGCCATGTTAAGTAAGCAAGGATCGTTTCAAGCTGGTGAAGGAAGCTCTTGACTACTATAAGAAATTCGAGATTACATCCCGCGTGCATTGCCTTTCTGGCCGCATGGCTTACCAACTCAACAGGATAGCTGGATTACTTATGGCTTAAAAACGGGGGATCGTTCGTTCTTGGCAGTGTGGAGGCTGAGGTCCGGCGGCGGCCATCTACAGCGAATTGGATGTCTCGCTTGGTTATCCTAAGGCAGGAATTTGTGAATGGAAGTGGAACTCTGCCTCCGGTTTATTATCCGTTTATCTGCCGAAGCCGGAATCAGCGCAATTATTTAGTCTATCGAAACGAAACAAACGGTGTATAGTAGCAACGACCGGACATGAAGTAAAAGAAACAAGACCGAGGAGCTTAGTAGCTACTCGGTCTTGTTAGTTAAGTTATTATTATTTCCGGCACCTCGTAGTATTCTGAATTGTTCCGGAGTCATCCCCTCTAACTTTCGAAACCGCTGAATGAAGTAGGTACTATTTGCAAAACCGACAAGCTCAGCAATGTTCTTTATGGTCATGTTTGACGATACCAGTAGGGTTTTGGATTGAAGAATACGGCATTCCGTTAAATACTCAATCGGAGTCTTCCCAATTAAGCTGTGAAACTGTCTGCTAAAATGCGAAGGACTGCAGCTCGCTTGTGAAGCCATCTGTTCAAGCGTGAGTGGCTCACGACAGTGTGAGTCTATCCACTCCGCTGTCTCAGTCAGCCTGTCCCGCATCCCAGGTTTAGGAATGCCTTCAATAGCCTCTGCATGCTGGACGATTAGAGCGATCATTTCATAAGTAATGGCAGATAATCGCGCTGCTCCTTCTTGCATCGGAGGCATGTTGTAATCTAACAATTCTGACCACAGCTGGTCAAGCCGTTCGACTCCTGCCCACGAGAAGAGCCAAGGCTCTCGCTCCCCACGTCCTTGCAGGAGTGTACCCAAACCGCGAGCCGTAAAATGAACCCATCTGATATCCCATGGCTGGATGCTGTCAGCGTAGTATTGCTGTGGAACCCCGGGGCCGTAAAGAAAACCGGTACCGCTGTGCAGTTCCATGGTTTCCTCTCCGATCCGAACATATCCCTTACCAGCCCGAACGATATGCCAGTTGTATGTGGTGAGTCCATTAGGCCGGTTCTCGTAATGTTCTGGCTCGTTTGCGTAGTGGCCATATGATTCTGGGTAACAGAGATAGCGTTCAAATCGTGGGTTTGGAACAAAGTGGTTTATTCGCAATGATCTCACTCCAAAAAAGCAAAATTGTGATATGTCTAGCAAAAAAATATGATTTAATGCTTTTAATATAAATAATATAATTAGTTTGTTGAATGAATTGCAAGCAAAAAAATGATATAAGAAATGGAGAAACATCAGATGAGAATGGGAATGGATTACTATCCGGAGCATTGGGATCGCTCCATGTGGGAGGAAGATGCGAAGCTCATGCAAGATACAGGCGTCAGCCTGATTCGTGTTGCTGAATTCGCTTGGTCTAGATTAGAGCCGACAGAAGGTTGTTACGATTTCGCTTGGCTTGATGATGCAATCGTTACGTTTGCAAGACATGGTATCCAAGTGGTCATTGGAACGCCGACCTGCACACCGCCAAATTGGCTGGTTAAAGAGTATCCGGACGTACTGCCGTTAGACGCTCAGCTACATCCGCACTATCCGGGAGTTCGGGGGCACCGATGTTTTAACAGCCCATCGATGAGACATTACTCAGAATTAATCGTGGAGAAGCTTGCACTTCATTATGCTAATAATCCAGCTGTCGTAGGATGGCAAATTGATAATGAGTTCGGATTGCACGAGTGTAATTGCGAGCATTGCAATTTGCGGTTCCGGACGTGGCTGCAGGATAAGTATGGTTCGATTGAATCAATCAACTCGGTTTGGGGTACAGTGGTATGGAGCGGGGAATATAGCGATTACTCACAAATCACTACACCGCTTGGAGGTACTAGACATAAGAATCCATCTTATCTACTAGATTACAAACGTTTCGAGACCGATTCTGTGGTTGAATTCCAACAGCTGCAATTGAACATCTTGAAGGAGCATTGCCCGAACCATTTCGTTACCCATAACATTTGGAGTTATCCGATGAGCTTGGATTACTATAAGCTTTGCGAGAAACTAGACTTTGTTTCCCTTGATTACTATCCGAGCACGAGTCCTGAAAAGGCTGTTACGAGTGGCTATAGCGGGGCATTGACCTTGGATTTGACGCGCGGAATCAAACGGCAGAATTTCTGGATCATGGAGACAATTAGCGGTCCCCCAGGCTGCTGGATGCCTATGTGGCGTACACCACATCCTGGATTTATCCGAGCCTTTGCTTGGCAATGCATCGCTCGTGGCGCTGATACTTTGGTCCACTTCCGGTGGCGAAGCGCTCCGTCGGGAGCAGAACAATTCTGGCATGGGCTGATTGATCACAGTAATGTGCCTGGCAGAAGGTTTGATGAATACCGTGAGCTGTGCAATGAAGTTCGGAAGCTTGCTCCGCTCATGGAAGGGACGGAAGTGCAGAGTGAAGCGGTCATCCTTCATTCGCACGATCAATTTAACGCGTTTCAGATGCAGCCTCAAGTAGAAGGAATGGATTATTTTGATAATATAAAAACGATTCATCGCGCCTTCACTAAACTAGGCATCATGACAGATGTACTGAGCGAGAAAGAAGACTTAAGCGGATATAAGCTCATTGTGGCTCCTTCGCTCTTCTTGCTCGACCCAGATCTTGCGTCTCATTTGGAGGAATGCGTCAAGAATGGGGCCACGCTTGTATTGATGCCTCGTACCGGTGTGAAGAATGAAAATAATGTATGTTGGATTCGTCCTTTGCCCGGACCGCTTTCCGATGCTGCAGGGGTCACTGTAGCGGAGTATGATCCGATTGGAAGAGATGCTCATACTATTCGCTGGCAGAACAAGTCTTATTCCTGCAGTCAATGGTGCGACATTTTAACACCTCAAAGTGCGGAACCGATAGCATGGTATGAAGACGATTTCTTCACCGGTCAGACCGCTGCAACCGTTCATACATTGGGTAAGGGTAAAGTTTTCTATCTGGGAACGTTTCCGGAGGAAGACTTCTATGTAGACTTCATCCGAGATGCAGCAGAGCAATCTGGCCTGCACAATTTCCCTGGATTACCAGAAGGTGTTCAAATTTCAATTCGTGCGAATGAGTCAACGCGATATCTGTTCCTAATGAACCTTACGCGTAAGCAACAGACAGTGCAGCTTGACCGGACATACCGAAGTCTCTTCGACGATAGAAATATTGACCAGGCCTTAACGATGGATCCATATGCAATCGAAATCGTGGTACTTCCATATAAAAACGCATAGCTTTATTGAATGAAGGGTTTAATTAAGCATTTTTGACTAAGGAAATGGACTGTTCTCTATCTTCTCATGTGGGGAGAACAGTCCATTTTCATTAAGAAGTGGATCCCGGACGCCTTGTGAAAATGCCTGAAGGGATGTTGAATCAATAAATTCCCCAAATACTTATGAGGTGAGCAATTATGCTTTATGCGGGTTTAAATAATACTTATCACGAAGATCCCCAGCAGTTGCATATTAACACGGAAAAGAATTGCAACTACTTTATGAAGTCGTTATGGACAATAGCACAGTCGATACCAGCCGCCACGGCTGAGTTCAACCCTCTGTTTGAATCCTCTACAACCAGGGTCTCTTCTTTGGTAGCTCCGAAGCGCATTAGGCCGGTCAAGTATGGTTCCGGGTGTGGCTTGGTGCGCTCGTAGTCTTCGCGAACAAGGACGAATTCCATGAATTGTCTAATCTGGCGCTTTTCATGAATAAGTTGAAAATCCGCACGTTTTGCAGTCGTTCCCGAAGCTTGAAGTAAAGGTGCGTACGGTCCGCTCAAGTGGAACTCATAGGTAAATCTCCATGTCTTGGAGTGAACGGCATAAGTCATGCTCTAAACATCTTAGATTTCCGCATCATACAATTACAATCACAAATAGATTGCGACCGTCTGTAGTTCATTGCATTAAACTGCCCGTTAATCCGCGATACTGACACCGAAATTTTCGTTGCTATTGTTGATGGCAAAGAGATTCGTTATATCCAAATGTGTCGGTTGACAAGAATATATACCGATTAATTTCCGCGTACATCGCGGTTTTTTTATTTTATCGGAACATATTCTTGTCAAAGTCTTGTGTCAAGAATATGTCCCGATTGCCGAACCTGGTCGCCTCTACTCGATCGCGCAGATCACTGGGCTTTCGCCTTCGGAAATCGCTGAATTGGCCCAGCCGGGCGAGTAATCAGTTGCTTGGTGCTGAATCCAATTTGGATTATTGATCAGGATCGGATCAAACCAAAGCCCCGTCGAATTGACGGGGTTCATTTGTGCTGCTTCCTGTATTCTGTTGGTGTAAGCCCGAATTTCTCTTTAAATTGTCTCATAAGATGGAAGGCATTGCTGTATCCGCTTTGCGCAGCAATCGAGTCCAGCGTTAAATCTGTTGTTACCAGCACGGCTTTTGCATACTGAAGGCGGCTATGAATAATGTCGGTCATAACATTGACGCCGAACATTTTTTTGTAGGTGTGCTGGAAACTCGACAAGCTCATGGATAGTTCATTAGCCAACTCTTTTACAGAGGGGGTTGACACAGGGTTGCTGCGAATACGGATGCGAACGTTAATCATACAATCATATTTTGCAGAAGCCTTTACCGAAGGAAAGTGAAGCCCCATATGAAGTTTGCGGCTGAGCTTAATAAAGAAAATATTCAAATAATGCTTGATAGCATCTATACTGTGAGGACCCGCCGTATAAAATTCATAAGTCATTTTCTGTACAATTGACGATATCTCAGAAATATCCCCTAACCACGTAACCGTGTTATAGGGGATATTAAGTTTGCCGATAAATTCCTTATCATCGTCGTCTACACTGAAATAGAACCAGTCGTCCACGTACTTATCACCATATGTACGATAATGCTGGGAAGCATCGCTGGTATACAGAATAAAGGAATTTTCCTTCGTGATCACTTCTTTACCGTTTTGCATAAAGACTGCAGGCGTTTTGATTAATAATAGAATCCAACTGCTGCCAATGCCGTTTGGGCGATCGATCGCAAAGGTTTTGTCATGGGAATGATTATATCCGATCACGTGTAATTCCATGAAAACTGCTTCCTTTCATACTATATATTTAGCATAACATCGATTTGCACGTTCCGCTATGACGAAGTTAGTCAAAAGCAACAATGATAGGTACTTTGAATTCATATATTTGCAGAAAAAGATATCATATCATGCGCGTTTAGCTATCGGGCTTACTAACGACGTATATTATAATTTTTAAAAAAGATTCGAAAGAGAGAGTACAAATGAAAAAGAAAACGATCTTAATCATCCTATTAATTACAGCGCTTTCAATGTTGGCGGCTTGTTCCAAGGATGAAAAAGGCGCGCCAATGCGAGAGATCACAACAATGGAGCTTGTCAAAGAAATGGGAATCGGCATTAATTTGGGCAACACGTTTGAATCCAGAGGCGACTGGATAAGTGGCAACAGTGTTACAAGTTATGAAACTGCCTGGGGAAGTCCCATTATTACGGAAGAAATGATTAAAGGTTATGCAAACGAAGGCTTTGGCGTCCTTCGAATTCCCGTAACGTGGTCCAATATGATGGGCGAGGATTACACGATCAATCCTGATTATATGGCCCGGGTAAAAGAAGTTGTGGATTGGGCGCTGGGTAGCGGTATGTATTTTATTCTGAATATTCACTCGGACAGCTTGTTTGAGAAATTTCCGACAGAAAAAGAAGAATCCATGTCCAAATATACACGCATATGGACGCAGGTAGCGGATTCGTTTAAAAACTATGACGATCATCTGATGCTCGAGTCTTTCAATGAGGAAGGTGTATGGCCTGATTTATGGAATGTCTACGGTACCGATGATACCAACAAAGAAAAAGCTTATACGCTGCTGAATGAGATCAATCAGACATTTGTAGATATTGTGCGTGGTTCCGGAGGCAACAATAAGCGACGCCACCTGTTGATTGCCGGCTATACAACGGACATCGAGAGGACCGTTGATAAACTGTATAAGATGCCAAACGACCCCCAAAATCGCTGTGCGGTATCGATCCATTATTACACGCCTCCAACATTCGCCATCATAGATGAGGATGTGAGCTGGGGAAAAGCGCGTGCGGAATGGGGAACGGATGAAGACTTCGTCGAGCTAAACAAACTTATGGATAAGGCGAAAACACATTTCATCGACAAAGGCATCCCCGTTATCATGGGGGAGTTTGGTGTAGCTACAAAAAATAAGACGCCAGAAATGATACGGCTCTATCTTACGTCGGTGGCCAAGGCCGCATATTCCCGAGGAATTACCCCGGTTTTATGGGATGTTACAAATGTAATTTACAACCGATATACATACGAAATGTATGATAAGGTGCTGCATGAGCAGCTTATGGCTATTAAACGATAGAATTAACAAAACCGTCACATGATGTGGCGGTTTTGTTGGATTACTGGAAAGTGCTCCACTGAATACATGGTGAACCCCGCCGTGAGACGCTTGTTCAAGCTTATCGGTGGTTTCTTGGCCTCGTAAGGAATGATCTTCTTTTTGCTTTACGCTGTAAGAACCTAAACATTCCTTAGCAGTAAAAAAGCGTTCCAACGGGAACGCAAATCCCCCGCCGGAACGCCTTGCCATATTACTGGGCAGTGCCTGTGACGCTCGTGCCGCTTTTTACAATCGTGTACTTGACGGTTTGCCCGCTCCAGAAGTGGAACGTCAGGATCACCGTTCCGTCAGTCGTTTCATTGAAGAAATTAGAGGTCAACGTGATTTTATTGTTAGTATAGTCGGGTTTGAAGCACCAACCAAATTCCTTGTAGGAAGTCCAGTTTTGCGGACCGGCGTTGCCGCCTGCAGCGTACACGGCTTCCATCGTGGCTAGCTGATCGCCGTTAAAGGCTGTGGGAATATCAAAGCCGCTGGTGGTGCCCGATGCATTTTGCTGTACCGGCGTATTATAGTAGCGCACATGGATCTTCCAGGCGGCGCCCGAGTTGAAGGTGGCGGTCAATACCGCTTTCTCGCCCAGCGCGCCTGAAGCGAACTTGGAGAGATAGCTTGCCTTGACGGTCAAGGTGCTGCCGCTCAGCGTATAGTCTCTGCCGGATCTCAATGTGGCCGTGCCATTTTTAAGCGAGACGAAGCTGTTGCCGTTCAAGTTCAGCGCAAGGGATGCATCAGAAACAGTTGCGCCGCTCTTCAGGAAGATCAGGTCCGTGTCTGCGGTGGACGAACGGCTCGTCAAGCTTTGCATGATGATATTGTGTACCTCCGGATAAACCCACTGGTAGGTCCTGCGGTTGAATTGCCCGCCGTCGTCCCACAGCATACTGGTTACGTTTTTCGATTTGGCATACTGGAGGTAATACTCGTAGAATTTGAGCATCTCGCCGAGCTCGATTGCGCCTTGGCCGTAGCCGAGGAGTCCGTATTCGCCGACGACAACCGGAATTCCTTTGGCAACGAATGTATTGTAGACAGCATCTAGGGAAGTCGTGATATCGTTTATTGTATTGGTCTCAAACTTGGTGTAGCCCGCAATGTTTACACTGAACGGCCAGAATCCATAGAAGTGAATGGTGGTAATAATATTCGAATCGTTCAGGCTGGCGATGGTGCTGCTAAGGGAATCCAGATATTGTTGACTGGCATTGGTCCAAAGTGTAGGCAGTACAAGCGGTCGAGTAGCGTTGCCGCCGCCGGTGCCCCGCACAATATTATTTTCCAGCAAGCAGCCAGAGTGACGCTCGAGCGCCGGCTGGCGCACGGTTGCGGACATACCGGCCGGAGCCGGGCTCGGATCGTCATTTTGACAAAGCTTATCTTGGAAGGTTTCTTAAGCGGCGGATACATGGGCCTTGGAGAGACTTATGTTCATCCGGCAACTCTAATATACGGCATTAAGAATATGAATAGCCTGACCAATGAACAGAGCACTCTGCCCGCGAAGGGAGGAGTGCTCTGTTTTTTTGGATGTTAGCGAGAAGTGACCGATTTCCGATTGATGAGGAGCGTGTCGACCTTGACTTTGCTCTTGATCTCCAAGCCCTGCTCGATGGACTCGACTAGAAGATCAACCGCGGTCACTGCCATTCTTTCCTTCTCTACATGAATGGTCGTGAGCTCGGGCGAAATGATCATCGCCTCCGTAATGTTGTCGAAGCCGACGATTGAGACCTCTTCCGGCACGCGAATGTCGAGCTCCGCTAACGTCTTCATGGCACTGATTGCAATGTAGTCGCATTCGCAGAACAGGGCGGAAGGCAGCGTGCGGCCGCTCTGAATGTAATCGTTCACTTGGGACTTAAGCTCATCCTGCGAGGACAGCATCGTCGGCGATACGGAGAAGAAACTGTCAGGGGCGATACTGCGACCGTTCTCGTTAAGCGCTTCTAGGAACCCGCGTCTGCGCTCCTCGAAATTCGGAATTCTTACATTCGACGCAATGTAACCAAAGCTCTCGTGACCTAGCTCGCAAAGATGCGTTCCCGCCTGATAAGCCCCCATGAAGTTGTTGATCCCGACAAAATGAAGCGGCAGCGTCTCGAAGTACGTATCGAGCACGACGAGCCGAGGCTCGATGATTTTGGCGATATCTGCCAGTTGAGCGGCCCCGAGGTTCGTCCCCAGCAATATGACGCCGTTGCTTCGTTTCTCCTCGGCCACGGCACGGATGTCCCGTTCATAGTGCTCCATATCCACAGTCGTGAAAATCAGCGCATAGCCGAGTGACCGGCATCGTTCCTCAATGTATTGAATGAGTTCCCGGAAAAAGGGCTGCTGATAATATTGCTCGAGCACGATACCCGAATTGGCGAATACGAGGAATGTGAGCAATTTGTTCTGAGTCTCGGCAGCCGCTTTGAATTTCGGTGTGTAGCCGTACTGCTTGGCGATCGTCAGGATGCGTTCTCTCGTTTCCTGACTGATGCCTGGTTTTCCGTTTAACGCGAAGGAAACAGCCGATTTGGATACGCCGGCTTTTTTTGCGATATATTCGATATTCATTATTTTGGCATCTCCGCTTCTGATTAACTTTTAGTTTAGTAAGTTTAGTTTACAAAATCATGAGAATAATTGCAATGGGTATAAAAAGATATAAAAACTAAAAGATATAAAAACTAAAAGTTTAGTCCGCTAAATCAAAATATTTATTAACAACAGGCTAAACAACGTATTGACGGCTAAATTTCTAAGTGGTACCATCATCTCGGAGCTAGTCATTTACTAATATTTTTTAGTGTGGCGCGGAGTTCTTTTTAGTGAAAAAACTAAAATTAGGATGGTTCCATGTACATAGGGCTTATACCTAGTACCTGCTTTCGTAGGAATGGGCGCGCCCTAGTGGGATCCTTTTGCTCGTGCGGCGATTTTGGGCATGAATAGAGACAGCGGGAAGGCGCATATCGCGCGTGCTGCGCTGGAGAGCATCGCCTATCAAGTACGGGACGCCGTAGAGCTGATGCTCCGTGATTCGTGTATTCTGCTCCAAGAGCTTCATGCCGACGGCGGAGCATCCGATAACGCGGTGTTGATGCTATTCCCAGGCCGACATGCTGGAGCGGCAGGTGGTGAAATCGGAGGTAACCGAACTTTCCGCCATGGGTTCCGTCTACTTAGGCGCGCTAGCCATCGGCTTCTGGTCATCGCAGAAGAGATCGCAGCGCAGGCTCGACCCTATCGTTCTTATATGCCGCAGATAGAGCCGGGTCGGCGAGAGAAGCTTTACGCAGGCTGGCGTCAGTCCGTAAGCCCCGTATTGCAGTATGGACCTCAGTCGCAGGCAGATATTTGAATCAGAGGAGGAAGGACATAATGATCAAGACAATCCAATCGGTGCCTGCAGAGGCCGAAAAATGGGGGATATTCGAGGTCGGACTCGAAGGCCCCCGCAAGGGAAACCCTTTTGCCGATGTCACCTTGCAGGCGAATTTCACCCATACGGACCGAGGGGAGCAGGTGGGGGTGACGGGCTTCTATGACGGCGACGGCGTCTACAGGCTTCGGTTTATGCCGCACGCGGAGGGCGTCTGGGCGTACCGTACCTCGAGTAACGCCGAGTCGCTCGACGGCATCGAGGGGACGTTTGTTTGTACGCCGGCGTGCAAGGAAAACCACGGACCGGTGCGGGTGCGCCATACCTTTCATTTTGCTTACGAAGATGGCACTCCCTATATTCCGGTCGGCACGACCTGTTATGCATGGACGCATCAGGGCGATGAGTTGGAGGAGCAGACGCTTGATACGCTGAGCAACGGACCGTTCAATAAAATGCGGATGTGCGTATTCCCGAAGTCTTATCAGTTCAATACGAATGAGCCTGTCTATTATCCGTACGAAGGATCCCCGGGGGAGGGGTGGGATTTTACACGCTTCAACCCCACATTCTTCCGGCATATTGAGCAGAAGATCGCAGAGCTAGGACAGCTTGACATCGAAGCCGATCTCATCTTGTTCCATGCGTATGACCGATGGGGCTTCGCCGAGATGCCCGCAGAAGCGGACGACTTTTATTTGCAATATATTACGGCCCGGCTGTCCGCTTACCGGAATGTGTGGTGGTCGCTCGCTAACGAATATGATTTGATGCGTGCCAAGACGACGGAGGACTGGGAGCGTTTCGCCGGGATCATAAACTCCCACGATCCTTACCGCCACTTGCTCTCGATCCATAACTGCAACGACTTTTATGATCATAGCAGGCCTTGGGTCACCCACTGCAGCATTCAGCGGGTCGATATTTATCGTACGGCGGAGAATACGAACGAATGGCGCGAGCAGTACCGAAAGCCGATCGTCATCGACGAATGCGCTTATGAGGGCAACATCGACCACGGCTGGGGCAATATTACCGGCGAGGAGATGGTTCGGCGTTTCTGGGAGGGTGCCATTCGCGGCGGCTATGTCGGACACGGCGAAACGTATTTGCATCCCGACGATATCCTGTGGTGGTCGAAAGGCGGCAAGCTGCACGGAACCAGCCCCGAGCGGATCGGCTTCCTTAGGTGCATTCTGGAGGAAGGACTGTCGGAAGGCCTGAACCCGTTGAAGTCCGACTGGGACTTACCCTGCGCGGGTATTCCGGAGCAGTATTATCTCTATTACTTCGGCTTTAATAGGCCGAGCTTCCGTCATTTCCATATGAACCCGGGCGTTCAGTATCGCGTCGACGTGATCGATACGTGGAACATGACGATTCAGGAGCTTCCCGGAACGTTTGAGGGTTCGTTTCGTATTGAGCTCCCGGGTTGGCAATATATGGCCGTAAGGCTGCGCAAGGCATAAACTATGGACAAGATATTCTGGCATAGACGAGTCATTTTGAAACAAAGTAATAAGCCTCTTCGCTTCACCAAACAAATCATTTCCTTGTACATGTCCGCAGCGCTTATGCTGAGGTGAGCGCTTCCCGCTGCAGCTGCTGACAGCGATTAAACCAATCCATATCTGCCCCCGGAGGAGCGGACTGGAACAAGCTGAAGGATCTCTCGATGAGTGATTATGCATACGGCTACGGCAACACGGTAACCGATGAAACCTATCAGGGCAAGACAGCGAAGAAGACCGCTATCGACAACTGGTGGGGGGCCAATTATATCCTGAACGGCTGGTAAACCTTGGATTTAAGCCAGACGGTTATTATTTTTTAAATAGTGTTAAAAGCGGCAAGGTGCTGGAAGTAAAAGACGCCTCAACTGCAGATAGCGCTGTTGTAGATCAATGGTCGAATAACGGCGGGAATCATCAGAAGTAGCAAATTAACGATCTGGGCAACGGAAGTTATAAGCTTATTAATGTAAACAGCACGAAGGCATTGGATGTCAACGGCTCTTCAACGGATGACGGAGCTTCAGTCATTCAAAATTCAGACAGCGGTTCAAGTAATCAGCAGTGGATGTTTGTTGTGTTAGATTGGCAATATGTATTACAACATTAAATGAATACTGGAAAAGTTGCTAAAAGACCTGCTGATGCATTGGCAGGTCTTTTGGTTGTGTTTCTGTGATGTAGTATTTTTGTAACCCGTGCCAAAGAAAGCGTAACGCT
This sequence comes from Paenibacillus prosopidis, assembly GCF_003337375.1. Classification (GTDB taxonomy): domain Bacteria; phylum Bacillota; class Bacilli; order Paenibacillales; family Paenibacillaceae; genus Pristimantibacillus; species Pristimantibacillus prosopidis. Next base: position 18,747 of record NZ_QPJD01000016.1, on the reverse strand, counting down.
GTAAATCCGCATTCCTTTCCTTAAAAACCCACAAAGCGGAAGCTTCAAGTCATACGTGATATACCTTGTTATTTCGGGACAACCCAATGCCAGTATGAGCTTAGGCATCGCGTTGTGATTGTTCAAGATAACAACGGCATGAAATTCCAGATGTCTGCGTTTAAGCTTGCTCAACTGGGCGCGAAAGTGGTGATCACCGGCCGTCGCAATGAGTTAGGAAATCAGGCCGTACGGGATATTGTTGCGCAAGGCGGAGATGCACTGTTTCTGCAATCAGATGTGAATAGTGAAAAAGAAGTACAAGAAATGATTGAAACAACGATTTCCCACTACGGTAAATTAAACATTCTCGTCAATAATGCCGGGGTCAGCTTGGAAACATTGCCAATTGCTCACGCAGATGGAAATCTTTTTCAACAGATGCTGCAAACGAATGTGATGGGTATTTTCTTTTGCATGAAACATGCAATTCAGCAAATGTTAAAGCAGGGAGAAGGCGGATCCATTGTCAATCTGGCATCAATTGCCGGTCTTAACGGTATGCCTTACGCAGGCCCTTATGCAGCAACAAAACATGCTGTCGTTGGTTTGACGAAGTCTGCAGCCCTCGAATATGCGACAGAAAATATTCGTGTAAACGCGGTAGCACCCGGAGCGATTAAAACGGATATTATTACGAAATCAATTGAACAAGGCACCTATAATGAAGATATAATTGTTCAAATGCATCCTATGATGCGTATGGGCAGACCGCAGGAAATTGCGGATGGCATTGTTTGGTTGTGCTCGGATGAGGCTTCTTTTGCCACCGGGACAATTTTAAATATGGATGGCGGATTCACTGCGAAGTAGTTGGATCGAGTGGAAAACTTTTTATTGGAGTGTATGTTATGAAGGTCATTATTTTTGGAGCTACAGGCATGGTCGGTCAAAGTGCGCTGCGAGAATGTTTGTTGGATGACAAAGTACAGGAAATACTTATAATCGGCAGAAAGCGTGCGGTCACGGAGCATAAAAAAATAAAACAAATCGAACTTGAAAATGTAGCTGACTTGTCGTCAATAGAACATGATATAACAGGATTCGATGCTTGTTTTTTCAGCCTGGGAGTATCCTCTGCCGGTATGAAGGAAGAGGAATATACAAAAATAACGTACGACATTACACTATCTGTCGCAAAAAAATTATCAGGTCTGAACCCACAGATGACGTTTATTTATGTTTCCGGAAGAGGGACAGACAGTTCGGAAAAAGGACGGTCTATGTGGGCAAGAGTGAAAGGAAAGACAGAGAATGATTTATTGCGTCTTCCTTTCAAGGCTGCGTACATGTTTCGACCGGGTCTGATCATTCCCCTGAATGATGTGAAATCAAAAACAAAGCTGTACCAACTTGTTTACGATACGCTGAAGCCAGTTTACCCCTTATTGAAGAAGTTAAACGGAGTTATCACATCAGAACAAGTGGGGAAAGCCATGATACACGTAGCAAGCAACGGGTATTCTGACCCTTTAATCGAAAGCCAGGAAATTAAAAAAATAAGTATGCTTATCTAAACGATTGGGTGCGTCCGGCATGGGCACTACCTAGTGGATTCCTTCATGCGAATATTCTTTCGAAGCTGGCTGTTAAGGATCGAGGGTACTTTTCATCATTATGAGGCGGCACGTATTGACAGGCTGAAATTCTTCAGCAATTAAAGATCAGAGCTTATCCTGGTCAGGCGACTTTATTGTTGCTTGACCAGTTTTTTATGCAGAAATATCTGATAGAGGTGGGAGTATTCATGTTCAATAACAAAAGAAGTGTGTTCGATTGTCTTCTATAATACAAACAAAAAGGATGTTAAATTTTTTTTCTAAACTCTTTACAAGGAGCTGATCAACACATGAAGAGATCTCCGTGAGATCCCAGGCTCCTTCGCAATCTCCCGCTGCGTCCGCTCATCTCCGCCGTGCTCCAGCCTGAAGCGGCCGATGACGACTTCCTTCTCGCGGTCATCCAAAATATCGAGATTCTTATATATCTTCGATTTCTCGATCTTAGCAAGGCAGCAGCGAAGGAGTTGGCCCAATAGGGCATAACCGTAAATACCACACCTTTGGCCCGATTGGAGGGCGAAATTGCAATTGGCACGCTGCTACACCGAATGCCTGGACTACCATTGAAGACATCCAGCGATAGCCTTGATTGGCGTCCGGGGATGATTATCCGAGGTCTAAAAGAACTTCCTATCTTGTTCTAATAGTTCTAACGATACAATTTATATGTCGTAAAATGCACACTAGAAAGTCGTCAAAAAGGTAGTTAGGGCTTTCTGGTCATGCTAAGATTAAAGATACCAACGTTGTGATGGCTAAAATCTCATGGAATAGAAATAATAATATAAGCACACAGCAGTTTATCATTTCTCTTAAAATGGAGATGGCTTCACAATCACTCAAAAAAAGCAGTATGACCATTAAAAAAGTTGCCAATAGTGTCGGATATGACAATCAGATGGAATTTTCGAAGCTGTTTAAAAAACACTTAAATATGACTCCCACACAATGGAGAGAACAAGATATCTTTCAACAGTCCATAAATAACTATGAATGAAATCCTTTTCTTAAGTAACGAGTACATTAAAGGCAAGATTTACAAGAATCTAGACTAAGGCAGTTCTCAAGAAATACTGTCCAATGGACGTGCAGTTACAAAACCTGTTTACCTTATCATGTATAACAATTAGAAAACCCTTGCGGCGCAAGGGTTTTTTTGATGTTTTCCTTTTCTTGTCGTATTTACGTCTTTGAGTGCTATAGGGATGTTGTTGATGATTCTTTGACGGTAACTGCTTGAGGAATGGTTACTCTAAATCGATGGAGTTTCTGTAGTTGTTAGTTAACTAGGACATCATTCTGATGCCGGCAACAATACAATTATGCTCAAGCAAGTTACATCCGAAACTGGATTAATCAGTGTCGAAGATTTAGGTTCGAAATTCACGCAGCTAATTACATATGGGTCTTAAAAAATGACAACGCTTTCTTAAGAATGTTGTCTATTAAACACTTGAGTAGGAGAGTAAGATTAACACAAAGGAGGATAGCATATGAACTTTGAGACAAAATGGGCAACACCGTTTAAAGCAAAACGCCACCAGATACTTTGGAAGCGCTTCAAAAAACAAATTGTGCTTCAATTATTTGTGGGAATGGGCATGGTATTCCTGCTGATATTTTCCTTCACGCCGATGTTCGGGGTCGTGATGGCTTTCAAGGACTACTCGATCGTCACCGGCATCAAGGGGATCTTTACGAGCGATTGGGTGGGTCTTAAATATTTTGACGAATTCGTCAATGATTATCGATTTGGTCAAATTGTAAGAAACACGCTTATCTTAAGCTTCCTCAAAGTGATATTCGCGTTTCCGGCGCCGATCTTGTTCGCGATTCTACTGAATGAAGTGAGACACATGGCGTTCAAACGGTTTGTACAAACGGTAAGCTATCTTCCGCATTTCATTTCTTGGGTCGTTGTGGTAGGCATCGCGTTCTCTTTTCTTTCAGCGGATATCGGGATTATAAACAAGTTGATGGTCAAAATCGGTCTCATTGACATGCCGATGGATATCCTGACAAACGCGAACTATTTCTGGGGACTAGCAGTCGGCAGCGCGGTCTGGAAGGAAATGGGCTGGTGGACGATTATTTTCCTGGCGGCGATAGCAGGCATCAATCCTGCACTTTATGAGGCGGCTGAAATCGATGGCGCGGGAAGACTGGCCCGAATTCGACATGTTACGTTTCCTGGCATCAAAGGAACGATTGTTGTGGTGCTAATTCTGACAATCGGCAGTATTCTTGGCGGAGGACTGGTAGGATCCAACTTCGAACAGGCCTACTTGTTGGGCAACGATGTCAATAACCCGACGTCGGAAATCGTACAAACCTATGCATTCAAGGTCGGGTTGGCGGACGGCAGATTTTCCTACGCTGCCGCTATCGATCTGATCCAGTCGATTATTTCCGTACTGCTGATCTTCTCCAGCAACTACATTGCGAAGAGAGTTTCGGGCTCGAGTCTATTTTGAAGACAAGGAGGGCAGTCATTTGCTGACAACTCAGAAACAGAAGGATATGCTGCTGGACAGCGTCATTTACGTTTTATTGTTCTGCATCATGATCGCGACTTTATATCCGTTTTATTACGTACTTGTCATTTCGTTTAACCAAGGCAAGGACTCCTTGCTCGGAGACATCTATTTATGGCCCAGAAGCTTTACATTGGAGAACTACGCCACGTTCCTTACGGATTCAAATTGGTATAATTCACTCTTCGTTACCGTTGCCCGTACTGGAGCAGGAACGTTGCTCGGCGTGTTGTTCACCTCTCTGGTCGCTTACGGATTGTCGCATAAGGACCTTCTGTTTAGCAAAGTTTACTTTGCCGTTATCATTTTTGCCATGTACTTTTCGGGTGGACTGATCCCTTATTACGTCGTACTGCGTTCGCTCGGACTTTTGAATACGTTCGGTGTTTATGTTATTCCATCGATGCTTAGTACCTTCTTTTTGCTGATCGCAATATCCTTTTTCCGGGAAATACCCATTGAGCTAAAGGAATCCGCATATATAGACGGGGCTAACGAATTCGTAATTTTCTTTAAAATTATTCTTCCGGTTTCAACCCCCCTTCTTGCAACCATGTCGCTATTTCTAGGTGTAGGACAATGGAACTCGTGGCTTGATTCGGCATATTTCGTGCAATCCGACTCTCTGAGGACGCTGACCTTCAGGATGATGGAAATTATCAACAAGAGCAACATCCCTATTGAGTCTGTAGGTGCCGCGGCCAGCGCTTCTGGCGTCACTAATTATTCGCTGCAGGTTACATCCATGGTGGTTTCGATCGCCCCAATCGTTTGTGTTTATCCTTTTTTGCAAAAGTATTTCGTCAAAGGCATCATGTTGGGGTCGGTAAAAGGTTAGTCGATCGTCAATATCCTTATTGAAGCACCCGCTTTGATAATATAAACAACAAAACATGGAGGGGTTTTCTTGATGCGAAATCAACGAACAAAAATGTTGGTACTGTCGCTGTCCATTATCATGATGTTGACCATTTTGTCCGCATGCAGCGGAGGTAACTCGGGCGAAGGCAGTAATAAGGGCAACAACACGAGCACCAATGTTTCGGCCGAGGATCCAGATGCTGACAATTCGGGCACCGAAACGGCTGACGGCAATCAGGATGTCGAAGAATTGACGTTATTCATTAACCACAGTTGGTACCCTATAAAAGAATGGAAAGGATCAGTGGCCGATAAAATCACGGAGAAAACCGGCGTTAAGCTCAAGGTTACAGTAGCTACCGACGATAAACAGCTGCCGCTTATGATCGCATCCGGCGATTTACCCGATTTGATTTTCACAGCCTCCGATATTGACAGGCTCTCTAATTCGAACATTTCGTATCCGTGGAATGAGCTGGTCGAGAAGTATGCACCGAATTTTGAAATCGATCCTACGCGAATAGCGATAAATACGATGGAAGACGGCAATTTCTATACGATTCGTAATGCATTCGCGACTAAGCAGGAATGGGAGAACAACAAGTATGCGCTAGGCAATGACGGTACCCCTGGGATCGCCGTGCGCGAGGACATTATGAAGGAACTTGGCAACCCGGAATTGAAAACACTGGACGACTTTGTAAAGCTTCTCGGCATGGTGAAGGAGAAACATCCCGAGTTGGTTCCCCTCGTCATGGATAAAAACTGGATCGAATCTTATTTCATGACACAGTTTGGCATCGAAGCCGGCTTTGGATCCTGGTACGAAAATGAAGGAAAAGCAGAGTATTACCTTAAACATCCCAAAATGCTTGAATTTTTCAAGTTTATGAACAGCCTATACCGCAACGGATTTATTCTGGCGGAAAATTTCGCGCATGCCAACGATCAAATTGATGATGAATACGCGGTCAGCGGAAAAGCCTTCGCGCATAGCCACACGGTCAGCGTTGCGGAACGCGACAACATCTCCACCAAGCAGAACGGTGCGGCTTATACGTTTAAGATGATCCCGAGCTCGCTATCGGAAGAAGCCGTGCGCGTGAATACCGGGGTAGGCTGGTCCGGAACTTTCATTACGAAGAACAACAAAAATCCTGAGAAATCAATCAAACTGCTGCAGTTCCTCGCCAGTGACGAAGGAAAGAAACTTACCATGTTCGGCATCGAAGGCGAACATTGGACATGGAACGAAGAAGGGTATCCGAATCTGAAATACAATACGGCTGACTCCGATTTCGTCAATAGTAACGGCATTAAATGGTGGTTCCTTTATTCGGATGCCATTGTAGAGGGACTTTGGGGGTATGTACCGGGTACGCAAACAACCCAGGCTTTGCTGGAGACGAAGGCGATAACCACGTACAAACCGGAGGTCGGAATGATTCAGGTCAAGGCCGATTCTGAAGAAAAAACGATCAAAACAAAGATCGACGAGATGGTTACCAACGAGAAAGTGAAAATCTATCTCGCGAAATCCGATGAGGAGGCAGTTCAGAGATATGAAACGATGATGAAAAACGCCGAGAAGATCGGGCTGCAAAAGCTTGACGATTGGGCCAACAAAACGTACGAGGAAAAACAATCTTTGTTTAAATAACGCGGAAAATCCGGTAGGGGCCTTCTAAGCCTCTACCGGATTTTGCGGGCTCATGATACCCTGAAAAGGAACAGATGAGGAATGATGCGGGGGTAGCGGTCATGAGCATTGTCAGGAAGATCATTCTAGGATATGTCGTCATCATTTTCATCCCCGTGATTGTATTCGGGATCTATTACTACAACCAAATCTACGGAAACTTAACACAGCAGTTCGCCGACGGCCGGCAAAAGATTCTCGAACAAGCCTATTCCAACTTGCGGGCGGATATGGTCCGAATTGAATCGATACACAGGCTGTTTCAATACAATCCTTACGCAACCGATTATTTGGACGGTATATATGAAAGTGAATCTGAAAGCGTATATGCCTATCTTAGATATATAAGTCCATTATTCACCCAATCGATGTTCGTCAACAGCGAAATCGAATCCATCATGATCTATAAACGAAAGGATGAGGTTTTCCCGATCGCAAAGCAATTTTTGGATAAAAACGACATTGATCCAGCATTGCGGCCAGCCGTCGATCATTTGAAGCCGGGAAGCGGGATATGGATTCGGCAAGCGTTCGGACAATCCGAGCCTTCATTTATATACTATTAGGATATTTATAATAACCATATAACGGAGAAAATAGGCTTGCTCGAAATCAGGATAAGCCACGAAATGATTCGGAAGTTTTATGAGGCGGCAGGGGCCGGAAATAATTGGAGCGCCTTACTGTTCTCGGAGGAAGGCGATTTGTTATTCTCCACACGCCGGCATTCGACTGCCGATAACCGTGCGCTGATGGAATTGATCGCAGGCCGGGATACCAACGGTTATTTCATTACCCGCAAGTCGATTGTCAACCAAATGTACATCGGGGTATTGGGTGTTCGAGTCGTGGTTACCGGTCAGGTCGAGGACGTATTTCAAACGGTAAGACGTAGGGAAATGATGCTAATCGCAGCGATTATCGTTCTTCTCATCGTTCTATCGGTTATTTATTATTACCTCGCTTCGACGATTGCCAAACGAATTCTGCGATTGGCGCGGCATATGAGGACGATTCGGGACGATAACCTAAAAGTAATGTTCAACCGTCAGGACAACCAAGACGAGATTGGGTTTCTTACTTCAACCTATAATGCGATGATCCAGCGCATGGATGAACTCATCAACAATGTCCACCGTGCCGAAATCTTAAACAAGGAAGCGGAGTATAAGGTGCTTCAGGCTCAGATCAAGCCGCATTTTCTATATAACACGCTCGAAACGATCCGGATGCTGGCGGAAGCCAACAATGATAAAGAAGTCGCTGACATTTCGTATTGGTTCGGGCGTCTTATGCGGTATAGTCTGTCTTCTCAGAAAGACGATACCGTGCTCAGGAGCGAAATCGAAACGGTCATGTTTTATTTGAACATTCACAAGATGCGGGTCGGGGACCGGCTCGACTATCAGTTCGAGATTGGTGTGCAGGCCGACAAGATACAATGCCCCCGGTTTATGCTGCAGCCTCTTATCGAGAATTGTGTCATACATGGATTATCGGTCATTCGGCCGGTCCAGCTCAAGTTGCTCGTCGAGGAGATAGACGGGTATATCCGCATCGTCATTGCCGACAATGGAGCAGGCATTACAATGCATAAGCTCCAAGGTATACAAACGCTGTTGACGCGCGGACTCGATGCAAAAGCGATTCAATCTGATGAGGGAGGCTTAGGGCTGTACAACGTGAGTGAGCGAATCAAGGCATTCTATGGCGGGGAGTCTCGTCTTGAGATCGAGAGCGAGCGGGGTAAAGGCACGACATTGACGTTATTTCTATTGAAAAAGGCGGTATCTGTTACATGAAAATATTGATTGTGGATGACGAACCGTTAATCCTGCAGGGACTCGTCAAAATCATCAAAGAGGCCGCCCCCGTCCAAACGGAGGTCATTGCGGGCAACAACGCATACGAAGCGCTGGAGTTAATGAAGAGTAATAAGCCTGATGTTACCGTAACTGATCTCAATATGCCTGAGATAGACGGGTTCGAATTGATCCACGAAGCCAAGCAGCACGATCTATGTCATCGGTTTATTATATTGACCGGTTATGATGAATTCGAATATGCCCGTAAGGCGATACGCGCAGGCGTCGTAGACTACTTGCTCAAACCGATCAACAAGGACGAGATTGCCGCATTGCTGCATCAGATATTCAAAGAGCTTCCCTCTGATGCCGATGCCGATTATCGACACCATGCAGCCAAAATACTCTCTTACATCGACAGGAATTTCTCGCAGGAACTATCGCTGGATATGCTCGCCGAATATATGAATCTGCATCCAAACTATATCAGCAGCCTATTTAAAAAAAGAAACCGGGGCGACGTTTATCCATTACTTAAATACATTGCGTATCAACGAAGCGAAAAAACTTTTGGTCGAGATCCGCCAGATTCCTGTCAATATGATCGGCAGCAAGGTAGGCTATGAAAATCGGCATTACTTCAATAAAGTGTTTAAGAAGTACACGGGAGTTACGCCGGGCAAGTATCGTGAGGACAGATCTATCAATTAGGTGTGACCGCAGTTCTCAGCGTGCAGAAAAAGACCGCATTTACACGATCACGGATACGGCGACCGATAATGCAGAAAATAAAACGGTTAAGACCGCAACCGAGCGGGAGGAAGGCTTTGGCGCATTCCTCATCGTTAGGCTAGAAAAGTTAAGAGGTCTCTACGGTTATCTTTAAATCGACCGCCCTTTAAAGTGGCGGTCTTTCTCATTTTCGAACATAGATTGGTTTAGGCGGCTAGGAATGCAGCAACTATTTGCCTCTTTTAAATAAGCAATGAATTTGAGACAATAATTAATACAAGATTATTTTTCAACGAAGGGAAAGTCATATGCAACTGTCTTATTTTAAGAAGCTTCCCATTATGGTTCAGTTATCTTTACTAGGTTTATTAGTTGTTTCGGTTATGATGTTGATCATGGCGGCAAATTATATGAGTGCCATTAATGTTGTAAAGAGAAATAACGCAGAATATGTAAAAGGAATTATTTCGCAGATGAATCAGTCCATTTCTTCGAACAATAATGATTACAAAAGAAGTATTGAAACGGTTGCCTACAACAAAACCGTACAAGAATTTTTAAGTGCTGCAGATCCAACCCAAAAGTATGAATTGTTTACCCAGTTGAGAGCTTATTTGTCAGATATGGCGGGGATGAAAGAGGGGATTCTGGATATCGCACTGGTCGACAAACACGGCGCCGTCTATAATCTCCGGGCCGATGCGGATCAACTAACGGTTATTTCCAGGGAGATTCCGCGAAATAACTTGTATTATTTTTTGGGATTTAAAATGATCGATTTGCGTTATAAATCAACGCCGGTATTGGTTGCGGGAGCTCGTATCTACTCTACAACTGATTTTGAGGCAGGCAAAAATGAACTTGGCACTTTACTGCTGGTCATCAATAATCGATTGTTATTCGGCGACGGCAACCTTGTCCATTTACCCGAGGGAGCTTTAGTTTACATGACCGATCGTAACGGAAGGCTCTTTTTTACAAATGATGATTCAAGCAGCCTGGGGGAGCCCATTCCAGAAGATACATTGTTGGACGAAAAACATGAATATATGATGCACAGAGAAGCTATTCGGGATTTGGATGGCGAAATTGTCATTAAAATGCCGAAAAGCGTGCTCCTTCAAGGTCTTAATAAGATCCGTCTCAAGCAGCTTATCATGGTCGCGGTCGCATTATTTCTGATGATTATACCGCTTCTGTACGTGAGCAACAACATTCTGCAGCCTTTGAAGAAGTTAATGAGACTGATGGGGGAAGTAACTCTCGGGGAGAAAAAAAATCTAAGCAAACGAGTCGAAGTGGATGGTTATGCGGAAATGATTATTATGGCTTCGCGTTTCAATGAAATGTTGGAGGAGATTGAGGATTTGACGGACCGTTTGCTGGACAGCAAGCGTGTTCTCTACGAGACGGAATTGATTAAGCGGAGAGCGGAGCTCAGCTTTCTGCAAAGCCAAATCAATCCTCATTTCTTATACAATACCCTGGAGTCGATCAAAGGGCTTGCCGCGGATGAGGGATCTTCGCAAATATTCGAACTGACTACAGCGCTTTCATTGTTTTTCCGTTACAGTATCAAGGGGCCCGATATGGTATCCTTGGAAAGGGAATTGACCATCATTAAAAATTATATCTACATTCATCAAATCCGGTTCGGCAAACGGCTGCAAGTGGAATACGACATAAGCACGAAATGCTTCGGATGTCTCGTCCCCAGGATGATCCTGCAGCCAATCGTGGAAAATGCAATTAAGTATGGCATCGAGCCGCTCGAACGAACCGGTTTGCTTAGGATCAAAGGCTATAGGGACGGGGAGAACCTGCTGCTATTCGTCGAAGATAACGGTATGGGAATAAGTCCGGTCAAGTTAGCGGAGATTAACGCTTCGATTGAACGCCGCCAATCGGCAGCCGATAGCCTTGACGGGTATTCCGAATCCGGTATCGGACTTGCAAATGTGCATGACCGAATCCGCATCAAATTTGGGGAAACATACGGTATCGGGATGACGAGCGAGCTCGAAGGCGGAACGACGGTCTCGCTTAAAATTCCGGCCAGGGGGGAAGCATAATGTATAAGGTCTTTATTGTGGACGACGAGGAACTGGTTATTAAAAGCCTGAAAGCGACGGTGGATTGGAAGGGCAGCGGCTATGAAGTTGCGGGCTATGCGCTAAGCGGTGAAGAGGCTGTGGAAGCGATTAAACAAATTCATCCGGACGTCATTTTTTCCGATATCCGGATGCCCGGAATGAACGGACTGGAGCTTAAGAAACGATTGGACGACGCAGGCGTATCCGCCAAATTTCTTATCGTCAGCGGTTTGGCGGAATTCGCTCTCGCGCAAAAAGCGATCCAGAACGGCGTATCCGGGTATTGCCTTAAACCCTTCGACGAGATGGAAATCACGGGGTATCTTAGGAAGTTCAAGCGGGAATTGGATGCCTCCCGTCTGCTGCCTGAGGGGGAAATACTTGATTTGATCGAGGCCGGTACGCCGGAAGCACACAGCAGATTACGGGATGAGTTGGCTTTGGCCGGCATTGCCAGCTCCGAAAAAGACGGCTTGCGGATCATGCTTTCCGTAAGAAGGGAAAAGCTGCCGATCCATGAAAAAGTAGCATGCCTTACAGTACGCATCGGTTATCGCAAGTTTATATACGTGATGGCTGACAGAGATGCGGATGAGTTAATGGCCAGCTTTGCTTCTGAAGACCGTCAATTCTTGAAAGGAATCGGTTTCAGCAAACGGGGTATCGAAACGGCGGGATTTGCGCAAGCCATTCAGGATGCAGAACTGCAGGCTTATCAATACTTCACGTTGGCCGAAGATCTCGCATGGGAAGGGTCATGGCAATCGAATGACATGAAGTCGGCATCTGCAATGCTGGCAGAAGGAGATGACCAGGCGTTTATTGCGCAGCTTGATTCTTTGCAGGCCATGTTTCGGAGCGGCCATCTGAATATCCGGCATGCCCTGTTGTTGTATAACGAGTGCATTTTGCAGTTAAGCCGAAAAGGCAGGGAATCAGACGAGTTATATCTTTATTCTTTTGAACAATTGGCAGAGCAGTTTGAAGATGTTCGGGATATGATCGATGATTTAAAGCGATTGTTCCAGGAGGAGAAGGGCCCGATCGATCATCAGCAGGTTCCCGTACAACCTGGACGCAGCAGTACATTCTCTATCATGCTGGAATACATCAACGTGCACTTCGGCGAGGACATTACAATACTGGGCTTAAGCAAACAATTTAACTTAAATCCGAATTACATCTCGCAATTGTTCCGTAAAGAACTGGATAAAACCTTTACCGAATACTTAACAGGTCTAAGAATAAACCGAGCTTCGGAGCTGCTCCGGACGACCTCCATCCCGATCAATGAGATCGCGGATCATGTAGGGTATAAGGATTATTTTTATTTCAGTAAAATGTTCAAAAAAATAATGGGCGTTCCGCCAAGAGGGTATCGCTTCGACCAAAATGAGAATAACTCCATTCCGGCTCCTTTTTGAAAAGGGGCCCTTTTTTTTGTACTCCTTATCGAAAACTTGTCCTTGAGTTAGTTTTCTCGACAATTTCATACCATATTCGACATGTAGTTGCTTTAGAATACCAAAAAAATGCTCTAATCTAGCGACATACCTTTAAGAAAGCGCTTGCTTTATAATTTTCCTCATAGAGAAGATTTGGAGGCGAGAGAGAGAATGCAAAATTCTGTAAGTCATATCAAGTACGGGAGGCAGTCGGGGTTGGGAGCCAACCGTCGCAAGTGGCTGGAAGTCGTCAAGCATAAGTATTTCTATTTGATGATATTGCCAACCGTGTTGTTTTTTCTGATCTTCGCATACGTGCCTATGTACGGCGTGGTCCTTGCTTTTAAGGATTTCAATTACATGCTGGGGATTATGGATAGTCCCTGGAACAACTTTCAAAACTTTCGTGATGTGCTGAGCGATCCGAACTTTAAGCATGCGTTTAATAACACCTTGCTCATCAGCTTCGGGCGTTTGATTATCGAATTCCCGATTCCGATCCTGCTGGCGATCCTATTGAATGAAATGAGATTCGGAAGACTAAAGCGGATCTTTCAAACCGTATTTACGTTTCCGCATTTCATCAGCTGGGTCGTGTTAAGCGGAATCATCACGAATATTCTGAACGATCAGGGTGTGCTCAATCAAATCTTGGTGCTATTCGGATTCGAAAAAAATGCGATCCTGCTGCATGACGGGAGCTTCCTGGCCCTGCTTTTCACGTCGAATATTTGGAAAGAAGCAGGCTGGTCATCCATTATTTATTTGGCGGCCATCGCAGGCATCAACCCAGAGCTTTACGAGGCGGCAGCCATTGACGGGGCTAACCGTTACCAGCAAATGAAAGCCATTACATGGCCGGTGCTTCGCAATACGGCCGCGATTATGCTTATATTGGCAGTCGGCGGCATTATGAACGGCGGATTCGACCAAATCTTCAATTTATATAACCCAGCCGTTTATGAACGTGCCGATATCCTCGATACGTTCGTATACCGCAGCGCATTTGTGGATTCTACAGGGTTCGGTTACTCGACAACGGTCGGTTTGCTGAAATCGGCTATTAATTGCCTACTTCTGTTTGGAGCAAACTTTGTTGTGAAACGTGTTTTTAAGGAGGAGGGCCTCTATTGAAGCGGTTTTCGGTATCTAATGCACTTATCACCCTCATCTTGGGGCTCGGCGCGATTGCGACTGCATTCCCGTTTTATCAAACGCTTGTTCAATCCTTGTCCACCATATCGGACATGAGGGCGGGAGGGGTTATGATTTGGCCCCGATCGATTGATTTTTCTTCGTATCAGTATATCTTTCATCAAGGGAAGGTCGTCAATGGCTTGTTGATATCGGTTATCGTGACCGTATCGGGCACATTGGTCAGTCTGGCGGTCACGACGGCAGGAGCTTATGCGTTATCCAAGAGCTCGATGCCCGGGCGCAATATCATCTTTCTTGGCATCATCTTTACGATGTTTTTTTCAGGCGGCCTTATTCCCTTTTATTTGACGGTTCAGGGACTTCACCTGCAGAATAATTTGCTTGTTATGATTTTGCCTGTGGCTGTAAACGCATTTAACTTGATCCTGATGAGAAACTTCTTCGGGTCCGTCAATCCTTCTCTTGAGGAATCAGCAAAAATCGACGGGGCTAACGATTTGACTATACTCATTCGTATTATTGTACCTGTTTCTCTGCCTATTATGGCGACCATGGCGTTATTTTATGCGGTTGACCGATGGAATGAATGGTGGCTGCCGATGCTGTTTATTAACGATATCAACCTGCACCCGATGCAGCTTGTGCTTAGGGATGCTATCACTAACCTGAGTCAGGTCATGAATAATTCGATGGGCGCACAGTTGGCCGCAAAAACTCAAAACGTGTATAGCGAATCGGTAAAGTCGGCGATGATCATCGTCTCCGCCGTTCCGATCCTGATGATTTATCCCTTCTTGCAGAAATATTTTAATGCGGGAATCATGATCGGTTCCGTGAAGGAATGATAATAATGGCTTCGGCCGTTGTTATATATATTCAGGCTTCAAAAACATAAAGGAGGGTTTTCAGGATGAAGTTGAAACAAAGAGTAAAGGTTGGGGTGGCGCTGCTTCTTGCCGTAATGACAGTGTTAACTGGCTGCGGAAAAGGGGAGGATCAGTCTCCAAATACATCCCCGGGCCAAGCGGCTAACACGACTCAAAGCGCGGACGATTTGAGCAAGCCAATAGAGCTGAGCGTTGCAGTATGGGACATCCAGGCGGGGTTTGACGCTCCAAATGCAAAGAATGATAAGGTTTACAACGATTTGACCGAGAAATTCAACATCACGATCAAACCGGTTCAGATTACCTGGAACGACTGGTCGGAGAAGGTAAAAGTATGGGCCGCGTCCAAGCAGCTTCCCGATATGTTCGCCAACGCGATTGATTTGGGGTTGTACCAAACCTGGGCCAAGCAAGGCGTTCTCAAGCCGCTGCCTGACGATTTGAGCCCGTATCCGAATTTGCAAAAATTTATGTCCGATGAGTCTGTGAAGCCACTCAAGGTGGATGGGAAATTTTATTCGATTCCGCGCTTTGGCGGCGGGGATGTCGGCGAAGCCAGGTTGGGCAGACCAATCCGTTATCGGATGGACTGGGCGGAGCAAGCCGGATTTACAAAGGAGCCGCAAAGCTTTGAGGAATTCCTGGCTATGACTAAAGCCGTCATGAAGCAGCACCCTGGAATCGCCGGCTTGACGATTAACGCGAAAGGTTACCTGTTAACGCAATTCCTGGGAAGCTTCCCTGAAATGGTGAACAGCAATAGCTGGACTCAAGAGAACGGCAAGTGGATTCCGTCCTTTACGTCGGAGAGAGCATATACCGGCATCCAACAGCTTCGTACGCTCTATACGGAAGGTGTTCTTGATAAGGACTTTGCGATTCAGAAAGACGCCGACGGCACGAACAAGTTCTTGTCCGGCCAAAGCTTTGCGCTTTACGGCATGGAAGGCGTAACAGACGATCAATTAGCCACATTCAAAAAAGCGAACCCGGGCGTTAGTCCTTCCAAAGCAATGGGTTATATGAATATTTGGCCTGCTGCTGACGGCAAACGTTATACGATGGCTGGCGCTCCTTACTGGTCCGATACGTTTTTCCCAGGTACGCTCAGCGATGAGAAATTCAAACGGGCGCTTCAAGTAATGGATTACATGGTGTCTGATGAATACAGAGTCCTGGGCATTAATGGAATCGAGAATGTCGATTATAAAGTGGAAAATGGACAATACGTTTCCCTGCTAAAAGAAAATGAAACGCTTGCCGACAAATATCCGATCACGTCTAAACTGGTTTGGCTTGCCGCATGGGATCCCCTCCTGTATAAGGGCAAAAAAGTGGTAAGCTCCGACCCTGAAGCTGCCGCACTGCTGAAGCTTCAAATTGATACCTGGAATCGATTCAAACAAGAAGATACGCCGATGCCTGTCAACTTTGAATTCGATGCGATTTCGACTCCGGCGAAAAACAAGTTTGCGGCGGACCCTAGTATCATGGATAACATCGTTAAAGTGGTTTTGGGCAAAGGAGATCCGATCGCCCAGTGGAAAGAAATCGTCAAGAGCTATGATTCGAAGGGTGTTCCGGAAGCGATCAAAGAAGTCAACGAAGAGGCAGCCAAGAGAGGCATTAAGTAATTTTTAATTGACGCCAAGTTATAGTTGCCGGGCTCCTTGCACAGGAGCCCGGCACGTAACTAGGGATCTTATGTAAAAGGAGCTGAAATGATGTATAAATATTTTGGCAAACATAATAAAAGGTCCAGAATCCATACTTTTCTACTGGCGTTTTTGGTAGCCTTCGTTCCAATGATGGCAAATTTTCTAGCAAATGCCGAAGCGGCTACAACATTAGTAACTTATCCGGCCCCGACGACGGGTATCACTATGAACACCACCTATACTGTTCAGGTACGGGTGCCAGGCGGAAACTGGCAGAACGTGGACGTGTATAATACGACCGTTGGCATTGTTCCCGCTAATGCTTCCATTGCTTATTTCGATACGGACGGTCCGGTTGATCTTTCGATAACCTATAATTCCGGAACGGTTACATCTGCGGCCGTCCATCCTACGAGCAAGGGCATTACGCCTGCAGTCAACGGGAATACGATGACATTCTCCATATCAGGTCCCACGAAGCTCTCGCTCGAGGTGAATGGGAATATCAACAATAATCTTCACCTGTTTGTAAACCCGCTCGAGGTCAATCCTCCCAGCCCTACGGACCCAAATGTCATTTATCTAGGCCCCGGTGTGCATAACCAGAGCTACGTCGTACCTAGCGGCAAGACGCTTTACCTTGCCGGCGGAGGGGTCATCAACGGGAATGTAATGTTTCAAAGTGCTAATAATGCCAAGTTCCTTGGCCGTGGAATGCTGAGCCGTCCCAATTATGGAGGCCTGGTTATCAACTTTTCGAATAATATTACAGTCGACGGCATTATTGTAAATAACTACGGCAACGCTAATGGCGGCGGTACTGGCGCCAATATCGGAAATTCCAGCAATGTTTTGTTGAACAACGTCAAATGGTTCAGCCATAAGAAATGGACCGACGGTATAAATGTATACGGTTCCAACAATGTAACGATCAATGACGCCTATTTCCGCACGGGCGATGACTCCATCGCGATCTACGCCACGCGCCAAGGCGGGGGAGAAAGCTACTGGGGAAACACCCAGAATATTAAAGTTTCTAACACTATTCTGATGCCGGACGTTGCCCATCCGATCAACATCGGCACCCACGGTGATCCGACGGCTCCCGGCGAAGGCGTTGTTATCGATAATGTCAGGTTTGAGAATATTGACATTCTGACGCATAATTCCCAAAGCTGCAGCCGTGCGTTGAACATTGGAATAATCAGCGGCGACGGCAACCTGATCACCAATACGACTTTCGACAATATCCGGATCGAAGATGTTTGTGATAATGGAATTTTTGAAATAGGTACCGTCGATAATGGCTGGACGACCGGCCCGGGTCGTGGACATAAAAATATCTATTTCAAGAATGTATCCTATACCGGTACGCATGCCGAAGGTTCCAAGATTTACGGCTGGAATTCCTCCCGTCTGGCCCAGGATATCACGTTTGAGAATTTGAAAATTAACGGGAATGTAATTTCGAATGCCGCCGCAGGAAATATTTCTGTCGGTAACCATACCAGCAACGTGAACTTCATCGCTTCCGGAGGTACACCTCCTGCGGTGACGCCTTTCCCTCCTGTCACGCCGATTAATCTGGCGTTGAACAAGAGCGCAAGTAGCGATAGTTCACAGTCGGGTAATCCGGCTTCGAGCGGGAATGACAGCAGCACTTCGACCCGCTGGTCTGCGAATGATGGAAATACCGGCCATTCGTGGACGGTTGACCTTGGCTCCAGCATGAGAATTACTGACGGTACCCAAGTGAAGTGGGAACAGAGCGGCAAAGTGTATAAGTACAAGATTGAAACCTCCAATAATAATACAAACTGGACCATGAAAGTCGACAAGACCGCCAATACGAGCACGGAACAGACGCAAACCGACAGCTTCAAGGCAGACGCCCGGTATGTCAAAATTACGGTGACCGGTCTGGAAAGCGGTGTGTGGGCAAGCTTCTATGATTTCAAGGTACTTGGAGAACAATGGAATCTGGCGATGGGCAAGACCGCAAGCAGCGACAGCTCCCAGAGTTCTTTCCCGGCTTCCAATGCGGCTGACGGCAACCAAATGACCCACTGGAGCGCGAATGACGGAAACACCGGCCACTGGGTGAAGGTTGACCTTGGCTATGTCAAGAAGATCACCCATGGCACCCAGGTGTTGTGGCCGACTAGCGGCTCCGTCTATAAGTATAAGGTCGAAACATCAATAGATAACACCAACTGGACCCAAGTCGTTGACAAGACGGCGAATACGAGCACGGATCAGGTTCAGAACGATTAC
>NZ_QPJD01000015.1 GCF_003337375.1 Paenibacillus prosopidis | reverse complement strand
GCAGCTGACGAATACTAATCGGTCGAGGGCTTATCCTAAAACCGTTTGCCTGGACCCATACATCCGGCAGACAAACAGCTAAAGTTCAGCAGCAACTTCTTTCGTATCCAGTTTTCAAGGCGCAAGCCTTATAAAAACAAGCCACCATTTAGGTGGTTTTTTTGTTTTTTATCAAGTCTAACTCACGGAGTTTACTCCGTTTAGTTATTTTTCATTGGTTTGTCTTTTCGGATTTTCTGAGTTAACAATTTTTCGTAAGTTTTAGAATTAGATTGGATGTTTTGTTTCTTATTTTCGTTTGGTTCATACATAAGGATTCCTCCAGGATAATTAGTTAACTAACTTCGATATTCATTTCAATTGCTAATGTATATAGCAATACATCTACTTTAACTAACAAGGTGTGATGTCATACATTCAAAACCCGCGAAAATAATGGCAGGATATTTAATTAACTTCAAGACAAACTTATATATGATTTAACTTTAGGGGAAAAGATAAACAGTTCCGCGACTTGCTTGTGCCAGAAGATCTGGGATACCATAATGTTCAATTTAATTTTAGGCTAGATGATACTCGTATTGCAGAGATTTTTCATGGAAGTACGCCAAGCCGGAATAACGGGGAATTAGCCGTAACACAACCTCCTAAGGGCTTTCCCGTACCTCAGCTTTCAGAGATGGCGAATAAGCATAGCCCTGGTTTAGCCGATATGGTCCGCTAACTGTAAAACCTTGATCTATGGATTAAATTTTTTTGAGATTAACCTTAGGAATCTGAATAGGAAATGAAGCCGTAGAACATAATAGCTAGGTAAAAAAATGAAAAATAGTGGAGGTAATTTCAATTGTATCAGAATCAAAACTTGGCTAACCAAATCAACCAATGCGAACAAATCATTAATCAAATGATGAATCAGACGCAGCAGGCATCCCAAATGTATCAGCAAATGCTTCAACAAGAACAACAAAATGCACGGACACTTGAAGAATTAGCGCAAAGAGAGCATAAGGCCTCTCAGGTTATTCAGACTGCACTGCATGGTCATCAGCTAGCGATGCAGCAAATGCAACAGGTTTCCCAGATTTGCAGACAGCTTGAACAAACCGTTCAAAGTTATTCTCTATCTGCTTTTAATCAACAGCAAACGAATCTTGCCAATGATCAATTGAAATTCCAATAATAGCACTGGAATTTGAATACCCCTTAACAAAGCCGGCCGCAAGGCCGGTTTTCAATTTAGTAAAAGCAAATTACAACAAAGGTTAAAAAGTATAAATCAGATTTGTCCTACAATTTCCTCTAAACGAATACAATGTACAAGCAGGCTCATTGCCTGGACAATGTATTGGAGGGAATCACAATAATGTCCATACTTATAAGTTACTTTATACTCGGGTTATCGCTTTCTGCTCCTATAGGACCGATTAATGCGGCTCAGATCGACACAGGCATCAAACGAGGTTTTACACATGCATGGATGATTGGGATTGGTGCTATGTTTGCAGATATTCTCTATATGATGCTTGTTTATTTGGGACTTGTACATTTTATTACGACTCCGTTCATTAAAACGTTTCTATGGTTATTCGGCGCTTTTGTTCTTATCTATACCGGGATTGAGAGTTTTTTTGGTGCTCGAAAGGCTTTTGATTTCCGTAACGAATCAAAATTGAGTGAAGGGAACTATAAAAAAACATTGTTTTCAGGTTTTCTCATGTCTGTCTCAAACCCAATGACTATTTTATTTTGGCTAGGCATATATGGGTCAGTATTAGCAGAAAAATCCGTGCATTATGAACTTTACCAGCTCGCGGCGGCCAGTTTAGCAATTATTGCAGGTATCGCTTTATGGGACTTTTCGATGGCGGGCATCGCCGGATTTTTCAGAAAGTGGCTGACCAATCGGCTTCTTCGACTTATATCCGTCCTGTCAGGTTTTTCACAGATTTGTTTTGGCGGTTATTTTGGTTATGAAGGGTTTCGTCTTTTAATTAGTTAGTTTTGCAAGATTTATTGTGAAACTTCCAGTATTATGCTTTCACTAGACAAATTTCGAGTAGATTAGTATAATTTTCTACATACTTACGACAAAATAAGATGATATTCACACTGTTGTTTATACCATCTTGGGCAACGGGGCCTTGTAAAAATCTTTTTGATAAAGCCGATAGATAAAACGTTTCTTTTGGCTGGCTTCAAAAGGTTTTTCAGGGTTTTTTTGCGTCAGTTAATATGTTAACACTAAGGAGGGATTGGATGAAGCTGTTTCGCTCTTTTACAAGCCGATGGATGGAAGAACAATTGGCGAACATGTCAGTCGGTGATTTTAGTATGAATCTATCATCTAACGGTAGAGACCATTTGTTAATGGTTGCGCTCAAAAAAACGATAAGCAGTTTAAAGGCTTTGATTCGTTTGGTGAATCGATCATCCATGCACTTGCACAAAAAAATGGTGGATATGAGATCTAAATCCGAGCTCATTACCGAGCAGGTGGAAGGAGTCACAGCCACAATCCGGGAAATTGCGGTTGGCATGCAGGATACTTCGGAGCATGCCCATAAGATGGCGGATGACATGGCTCAAATACACGTTGTTCTGAAGGACGTAGGTGAAAATAATGCCTCGTTGGTTAAGGAAGCTCTTGGTTTTTCGGAAGAAGTCGCTGCCGGCAAACAAGAAATGATATCCTCGAAGGAGCAAATGAACCGGATATCTTATGAAAGCACTGGGATTTATGAAGGGATGAATGAATTAAATAAAGCACTTAGTCAAATTACAAATATTGTTCGGCTGATCGAAGAAATCTCGGGCCAAACGCAATTGCTTGCTTTGAATGCGAATATTGAAGCAGCACGAGCAGGAGAGCAGGGAAAAGGCTTTGCAGTTGTTGCCAGCGAAATTTCGAAGCTGGCGATTCAGACGAGCCAGGCTACCCTAAGCATTAATGAGCAGATCCAGTGGGTAACGGACAATGCTCAAGGTTTAAAAACAGGTATCGATAGTATGCAAGAGGCAGTGGGTGTAGGCGTAAAGACGATGGGGGCGTCTGTGAACAAATATGAAGAGATGGAAGCATTCCTTGGCCGCATTCTGATCCAAATGAAGGAAGTGGATGGCCGTTTTGGGATTATTACGGCAAATAGCTCCTCTATTGCTGATTCCCTCAATCAAACATCAGCTATGATCGAGGAGGCAGCTGCAGGATGTGAAGAAGTGCTTGCTTCGACCGAGATCCAGCAAGAGAATATTTTGCAAATAAACGAGGACATACGGGAAGCCACGCGCAGCAGCTTATCACTGCGTTCGGTCGTATCACAGTTTAAGCTTCCTTCCCGAAGCGAATCACATCCTCTACAAAAGGAATTAGACCGGTGGGTAGAATGTTCTTTGGGTATTCGATCCATCATGGTGTCGATGATTGACTCGAGGGACGCTGAGGAAATTCGCTTCTGGCACCAGGAAAAAGAAGCGATGGAGAGTGAGCTGGCTGCATGCTTCCGGCATCTTGAGGAGAAATCAACCAAAGGGATTAACAAGGGATATTTTGATTCCCTAAGAAGCTCATGGCAGGAATTTAGCGTGGTGAAAGATCAAAATGCTAAATGGATGCTGGAAGCCGAGTATGAAAAAGCTAAGCAGGGTCTGATTAATAAAGGCAGAGAACGTTTCAAGCGGGCCATAGATATTGCGAATGAATGGATGGAAACTTAATAACGTAATGATTAAACTAACAACTTCGGAGCCACTTCCTGCAATTACAGAATTTCTGTAACGGGGAGGGCTTTTTTTCTTTAAGTGTTGACCTGTTCTTATTAAAGAACTAAAATGATTATGTTGTCTGTTATTACGCGTATTGCTTCATATATGGTTATTACTATTCAAGTGTAGATCTAAACTGGCAAAGGAGAAAACTATGATTGGGGAACGGATTAAAAGTCTACGGGAAAAAAAGGGATACTCGATAACGAAGCTTGCCGATCTTGCAGGCGTATCCAAGTCCTATTTAAGCTACATCGAACGGAATATGCAAAACAACCCTTCTCTTCAAGTCATGGCAAAAATTGCAGCTCCCTTGGATTCCAACATAGAATATTTGCTGGGGGAAGAGCCTTTACCAAAAATTCATGAGGATGAAATTTTGGATGATGAATGGCGTTTGATTATCAAAAATGCTGTAGATGAGGGGATGAGCAAAGGCGATTTTCAAGCTCTAAAAGACCTGATCCGCTCGAATATGTGGAAGGAGAGCAAGGGGGAAACTAGTGTCTATTTCAACGAGAAAAAGAAGACATCGAATATTATTATTCTTCATATCGATAACTGACGGCATAGAAAAAAAGGAAAACGTGTATTGACATGTTCTATATAAAGAACTACTATTGTGTTAGTGTTCTTTATAACAAACAGTAAGTAGGTGTACAAATGGATGGAAAACAATCGGAAGAAAATCAAGCAATACGCAATGAAAATGTAAAAGTAAAAGAAATTAACCTCAAGGCACTATACTCAATCCTCAGAAAGCGTTTGTGGATGATCATACTGATTACAATCTGCCTTACCGTTATCGCGGGCATTTACAACTCAAAGCCTGAAACACCTTTGTACGCGGCTTCTTCGCGAATTATTGTTGCTGCAAGCCCAGAAGTGATGGGGACTGCAAGGGTTATGTTTCGTGAGCCCATTGTACTGAACAAAGTTTCTGAGAAATTGGGACTGAATCGTTCTGCTTCAGATCTAAGGACACAATTTAGGATAGATAGTGTCGATGGTTCCCTTATTACGGTTGTTGGTGTCGTTGATACCGATGCCAAGCTAGCGGCAGAAATCGCAAATACCGCAGTTGAAGTGTATAAAGAGGTAGCTGCAGAAACGCTCGGTGTGAGCAATGTTAGAGTGTTAACGGAAGCGGAAGTAAATCCATTTTCCATTAATGAGAAAAGTAATACTATCCTGTTTATCGCTTTTATGGTCGGTCTCGTTTTGAGCGTGGGTTTGACCTTCCTGCTCGATTCACTCGATGATACGGTTAAGTCGGAACGAGAGGTCGAGGAGCTGCTTGGCTTGACGATGCTGGGTCAAGTATCGCTGATGAAGAGAAAAGATTATGCCAGACAGTCGAAAAAGCAAAAAAGCATCATAGTGCGGGGTGAAACGATTGGTTCGTGAACGGAAAAAAATGGCTAAATCTATTGTCAACAGAAGCTTGCTTGCCTATATCAATCCTCACGGAACTATTTCAGAGCAGTACCGGACCATTCGAAATAATATTCAATACGCATCTAACGGCAATAAAGTAAGGTCTCTGGTTGTTACTTCTCCTTCAGAGGGGGAAGGCAAATCTACAGCTGCTGTAAATTTGGCAGTGTGTATCGCTCAACGCGGTGATAGGGTGCTTATAATCGACGCGAATTTTAGAAATCCGACCCTTCATCAAATATTTAATGTACAAACGTCTCCAGGGCTGTCTAATGTTTTGGCACGGCAGCTCGAATTTCGCGAAGCGGTATACAATACGGAAGTCGAAGGCCTGGATATTATGCCGAGCGGTCAACGACTATTTAATTCTACAGAATTATTTGATTCACAAGCGATGATTGACGTAATGGATGCTGCGGCTTCCCATTATGATATGATTTTGCTCGATTGTCCTCCTGTTCTTGGTGCGCCGGAAACAAATGCGTTAGTCAGTAAGTGCGATGGGGTTATCTTATTAGTAAAAAGCGGTAAGACACAGCTGGAACTGGCTAAAGAAGCAAAGCGGGCGCTGCTGTTTGCGAAAGCAAACATTTTAGGGGTCATACTTAACAAAAAGAGCGTTTGATGATTTTAATCGGATAGCGCTTTTTTTATGAGCCGGTGTTCTCTATAAAGCACAATATTTCTATAATTAAGTTTTCGAGCTCGGTAATGTCTCCTCACCGTTATCAACGGAGGCACTCGGCCATGCTGTGGGTGGATAAACCTTAGACGCGAGTCGTCAAGAGTGTGGCGTGAGGACGGGTTGAATGCCCAAGTCTCTGCATTAGAGTTTTTAACTATTAGGTTTTGGCTAAGACCTTCTAGTTAAACACTCTAATGGGGTGTCATAAATCAATTCGATGTATTTCTGGAAAGGGTGAACTTTTTGACATTTCGACAAAGGTTATCTTTTTTGATTCTAATGGATTCAGTAATCGTATTAACGGCTATTTTTTTCAGCAGGTTTTTGCTAAGCGCATCGTTTCAAGTTGTGACCGTTCCTATTGTTATCAGCTCTATTACATTGCTGCTTAGCCATCATTTCTTTTCTTTCTATTACAAGCTGTACAAGAAAGCCTGGGAATATGCGAGTGTCGGAGAGCTGCTGATTATTTCGAAGGCGGTATCGTTCTCAATCGTTGCAGCGGCCATCATTCAGCAGATTGTCGTTCTGGATGTGTATTTCCGACTGCTTGCTGTAACTTGGATGATTCATATGCTGTTGATCGGCGGTTCGAGGCTTTGCTGGAGAATTTTCCGAGGCGGCTACAATAAAAGTGCGGGTCAGCGTAAGCGTACGTTAATCGTAGGAGCGGGATCAGCCGGTACAATGCTTGCTAGACAGCTTCTCACTAACAGCGATACGGAGCTATTACCGGCAGCCTTCATAGATGACGATGTGAACAAGCAAAACCTGGATATTTTAGGAATACCGGTAATTGGCGGTGTGGCGAGTATTTCAAAGATTGCAGATGAGCATAAAATCGACAATATTGTCATCGCAATACCATCGCTAAGCAAAAAACAACTAAATACGATCTTTACCGAGTGTGCCAAAACAAAAGCGAAGACCCAAATCATTCCGATGTTGGAAGATTTGGCAACAGGGAGAATTTCCGTCAGCCAATTTCGTGATGTGCAGGTCGAGGATTTACTGGGCCGAGAGCCAGTGGAGCTTGATATCGAGAGTATTTCAGGCTACGTCACCAAGAAAGTGGTTTTGGTTACGGGAGCTGGAGGCTCAATCGGTTCTGAGGTTTGCCGGCAAATATCCAGATTTCTGCCGGAGAAGCTCATTTTGCTGGGGCATGGTGAGAATAGCATCTATTCGATAGAGATGGAGCTAAGAGAGCTGTACGGACATACCAACATTGAGTTTGTTACCGAAATAGCCGATCTGCAGGATGCTAATAAAATGTTAGCTGTCATGCAAGCACATCGGCCTCATGTCGTTTACCATGCCGCTGCTCATAAGCATGTGCCGCTAATGGAAAGAAATCCTGAAGAAGCATTTAAAAATAATGTACTCGGTACGCTGAATGCCGCAAAAGCGGCAAGCATGAGCCGCGTCGAAACATTTGTCATGATATCAACGGATAAAGCAGTCAATCCGACCAGTGTAATGGGGGCGACAAAGAGGATTGCCGAGATGGTTATTCAACATATGGACCGGCTTAGCAATACGAAATTTGTCGCTGTCCGGTTCGGCAACGTATTAGGAAGCCGGGGCAGCGTCATTCCTCTGTTTAAGAAGCAGATCGAGAAGGGCGGTCCAGTTACGGTTACCCATCCCGACATGGTTCGGTATTTTATGACCATTCCGGAAGCATCGCGGTTAGTTATTCAAGCAGGCGCGCTTGCAAAAGGCGGAGAAATTTTCGTGCTGGATATGGGCGACCCGGTAAAAATAACGGATCTTGCTCAAAATGTCATTCGAATGTCAGGCTACACGGTTGAGGAAATTGGTATCCACTATACCGGAATCAGGCCGGGTGAAAAGCTGTTCGAAGAAATGCTGAAGGATAATGAAATGGATGAACAGCAGGTTTACCCGAAAATTTACATAGGTAAATCCTTCGAAGTGTATTATGACGAAATTGAAGAAATCATAGCGGAGTTTAGCGGGATGAACAAAGCGGAATTAAGAGTCCGCTTGCTCGATCTGGCGAATAATGTTGTTGTTTTACCGAAGTTCGTGTCGGTTACCGGGTAAAAACAGAGAAGGGGCGATTAAACGATGAAAGTCAGAAAAGCGATCATTCCAGCTGCTGGTCTGGGTACAAGATTTCTACCAGCAACAAAAGCAATGCCGAAAGAAATGCTGCCGATCGTAGATAAGCCGACCATTCAGTATATTGTGGAGGAAGCCATTGAATCGGGTATCGAGGATATCATAATCGTTACCGGTAAGCATAAACGAGCGATTGAGGACCATTTCGATAATTCCGTGGAGCTTGAGCAAATACTGACAGCAAAGCATAAATTCGAACTGTTAAGCGAGGTCCGCAAATCATCCGACATGGTGGATATTCATTATATTCGTCAAAAGGAGCCAAAGGGCTTAGGGCACGCGATCTGGTGCGCACGTAAGTTTATTGGAAACGAGCCATTTGCCGTTTTGCTGGGCGACGATATTATTTCGGCAGAGAAGCCGTGTATTAAGCAAATGATTGAGAAATACGGGCAATATCAAACATCGATCATCGGCGTTCAGCGTGTTGCGGATGAGGAGGTGTCTCGTTACGGTATCGTTGATGGAACGCTTATGGAAGAGTCGTTCCACAGGGTTAAGCATCTCGTGGAGAAGCCGGCGCGCGGCCAAGCGCCTTCTAATATGGCGATCATGGGACGCTACATTCTCAGTCCGGCAATCTTCGACGTGCTCGGCAGCCAAACGCCTGGAGCCGGAGGAGAAATCCAGCTAACGGATGCAATAGCGGCGCTGAACTTATCCGAGGCGGTATATGCCTATGAATTCGAGGGAAAACGCCACGATGTCGGAGAAAAAATGGGCTTTATCCAAACCACGATTGAATTTGCCCTGCAGCGGGATGATCTGCGTTATGAGCTGTTAGACTACCTGACGCAAATGGTGGAAAAGGAAACTGCACGTAAATAAAGCTAAAATAGGATGGTTCATATGCCTAATAAAATATTGTTCTGTGCAACCGTTGATTATCATTTTAAGGCGTTTCATCTGCCTGTAATGGAATGGTTTAAGCAGCAGGGGTGGGAGGTTCATATTGCCGCGAAGGGCGAGATGGATCTCCCTTTTGTCGATAGGAAGTTTAATTTGTCCATTGAGCGGTCTCCCTTTCATCTGAACAATTTGAATGCATATCGGGAACTGAAGGCGATTATTAAGCAGCAGAACTATAATATCATTCATTGCCATACGCCAATGGGTGGCGTTCTCGCTCGTTTGGCCGCAAAAGCTGAAAGAAGAAACGGTACGAAGGTGATCTATACCGCGCATGGCTTCCACTTTTGCAAAGGGGCATCCCTTCTGAACTGGGCGCTCTATTATCCGATCGAAAAATGGCTATCATCCCTTACGGACTGTCTTATCACGATTAACAATGAGGATTACAATCTGGCAATCGCAAAAAACTTTAAAGCGAAAAGGATTGCTCATGTTCATGGCGTGGGCGTGAATACAGCCCGCTACAACCCGGTGCAGAAAATTGAGAAATGGCGGCTGCGGCAGGAGATGGATTTTCGTACGGATGATTTTCTCCTTTTTTATGCTGCCGAGTTCAATAAAAACAAAAACCACCAGCTATTAATTCAGGCAATCGCATTAATGAAGGAACAGGTACCGCATGCGCGGCTGCTGTTGGCCGGGCAAGGACCGCTGCTTGAGCCGTGCCGGGAGCTGGCTGAGGAGCTCGGAGTCGCATCCATGGTTCATTTTCTAGGATACAGGAACGATATTGACAGGCTGCTGCCAATGTGCGATGTCGCCGTTGCGTCGAGTCTCCGGGAAGGCTTGCCTGTAAATATTATGGAGGCGATGGCTTGTGGACTTCCTATCGTTGCAACGCGGAACCGGGGGCATTCGGAGCTTGTAGTTGATGGTGAGAATGGCTTCATACTTGCGCCGGAAGAGACCGCTCAATTTGCTAATCGGCTTAAGCTGCTTAGCGAGTCGATTACACTGAGAAATCGAATGGGAAATAACAGTCAGCAAATCGTACTGAAATATGGTTTGAACCAAGTGAAGCAGGAGCTTGGTGAAATATATACGTCGTTTATGTTGGGGGAAACAAATGAATCCCAAAGTAAGTATCATCGTGCCTATATTTAATATGGAGCATTATTTGGACAGATGTATGGAAAGCCTGCTTGGTCAAAGCTTAACAGACATAGAGATTATTGCTGTCAATGATGGATCAAATGATTCAAGCCTATCGATACTTGAGGAATACGCTCAAAAGGATTCACGGCTTAAGATCATCAATAAGGAAAATGGCGGGGTGTCCGCTGCCAGAAATGAAGGCGTTAAGGCGGCAAGAGGACAATATATCGGCTTTGTTGATCCGGATGATTGGGTGAATTCCAGTATGTATGAGGCTATGTATCAGGCAGTTGTTCAAGAAGACGCTGATATCGTCATGTGCACCTATATTCGGGAGTTCGGAACGCACTCAAAGGAGAAAACATTCGAATTGCCTCATAAGCAAACGTACCGCCGGGATGATGTACAAGCGAAAATGCTCAGGCGACTTGTCGGTCCATTGAAAGAAGAACTGGCAAACCCAGAGTATTTGGATGCATGGGGAACGGTATGGTCCAAACTTTATCGCGCTGAATTATTGAAAGATAATCATTTGAAATTCATGGATTTGAACGTTATCGGCAGCAATGAAGATACTCTTTTTAACATTCATGCGTTCTATTATGCAAAATCTTTTATTTTTCTAAATCGACCTTACTACCATTATTGGCGTGCGAATGAAGCGTCCATCACTTCCACGCATAATCCGATGCTGGCAGAGAAATTCGATAAGCTCTATAGCTCCATTCTATCGTTTATAACAGAAAAGCAGCTGCCTAATGAATATAAAACAGCATTAAACAATCGTATTTGTATGAATGTGTTGGGCTTGGGTCTTAACATCATGAGCGAGGATAAGCCTGCAGCTATACGAAAGAAGCTAAGATCATTAAACCTCCTACTGCGCAGCAACCGAATGAGACAGTCTCTTAAAACGTTTGAAATGAGCTATTGTCCTCTGGTTTGGAGGGCTTTTTTCTTTTGCGCAAAAATAAGATTTTCACTGGTCATTTATTTGATGCTTACAGCTATTAACTGGATGAGAAAAAGGAATACGGGGAGGCTCAACGTTGATAACGGTACGAATATTGCAAGTGGTAACCATAATGAATCGCGGCGGCTTAGAAACCATGCTCATGAATTACTACCGTCAAATGGATCGAAGGAAAATACAGTTTGATTTCTTGGTTCATCGAACAGAGGAAGGTCATTATGACCGTGAGATCACAGCATTAGGCGGGAAAATATATCGTATGCCTCCTATTAAACCAGGGAATTATAGACGATATTTCAATCTTCTCGATGAGTTTTTTGCTGATCATCCCGAGTATCGTGTAGTCCATTCACATATTAATGAAAATAGCAGCTTTATTCTTAGAGCCGCAAGGCGGGCAGGAGTTCCATGCCGTATTACACATAGTCATTTAAGCGACCTTGGGCTTGATTTTAAATTGCCGTTTCGTTTGTATGCAAGGCTCGCAATGAAAAATAATCCAAGCAGTTATTTTGCCTGCTCCAAGAAGGCAGGGCAATGGTTGTTTGGGAAGAAAATAATGAATTCCGGGAAGTTAATTGTACTTAATAATGCAGTGAATGTAAGGGATTTTTCATTCAATAAAACAGCAAGAGAAGAGATCAGACAGGAGCTTACTGCAGGCGATCGTTTGGTCATTGGGCATATAGGAAGATTTAATGAGCAAAAAAATCATGATTTTTTAATTGAAGTGTTTAAAGCAGTCCATCAGAAAAATAAGAATGCTCTGCTTGTACTCGCGGGAGAGGGGCATCTGAGACCGATAATCGAAAGAAAAGTGGAGAAATTGGGTCTATCGGATAACGTAAGGTTTCTAGGCGTAAGAAGTGATGTTTCAAAGCTGCTGCAAGGGATTGATATATTTCTATTTCCTTCTTTGTTTGAAGGATTGCCAGTAGTCATGATTGAGGCACAAGCTGCGGGACTGCGTTGTATTGTTTCCGATACCATTACGTCAGAAACTGACGTAACAGGAAGAATCAAGTTTATCAGTTTAAGGGAATCGGCCGAAATATGGGCGCAAACTATTTTAGAAACCACCTATGAACACGAGGATACATCAGAGTCTTTGCGAAGAAAAGGTTACGATACCGCTACCATGGCCGAATGGCTTTCAGAGTACTATATGGGTCAAGCCGCCAGTGCGGGTTCCAGGTAATGGGGGGAAAGAAATTGAAGCCGATGTTAACTGTATTTACGCCTGCCTATAACCGGGCCTATACCCTTCATTTATGCTACGAAAGTCTGAAGCGGCAGCGCTGTAAAGATTTTATCTGGCTTATTATTGATGATGGTTCTACGGACAACACTAGGGAGTTGGTAGCGGAATGGATAGAGGAAAACCTATTCCCGATCCGATATCATTACCAAGAAAATAAAGGCATGCATGGCGCGCATAATACCGCATACGAGCTCATTGAAACGGACTTAAATGTTTGTATTGATTCGGATGATTACATGGCGGATGACGCCGTGGAAAAAATAACGGCATTTTGGCGGAAGGAAGGAAGCAGCCGTTACGCGGGAATTGTAGGGCTTGACGCTGCCCCGAGCGGTGAAGTAATCGGTACGCTAATGCCAGACCATTTGAAATCCTCTACTCTAACGGACCTGTATGCAAAGCATAAGGTAAAGGGAGATAAAAAGCTTGTTTATCGCTCAGAGTTAACGAGAAAATTCCCGCCGTATCCTATTTTTCCGGGAGAAAAGTACTGTCCTTTATCCTATAAATACATACTCATCGATCAAGAATACTCACTGCTAATTTTGAATGAGGTCCTTTGTTTCGTTGAATACATGCCTGATGGTTCAAGTATGAACATCATTAAGCAGTATAAAAAAAATCCTCGGGGCTTCTCTTTTTTCAGAAAAATAGCAATGACTTATGCTACTTCTTACAAGGAGAGATTTCGAGAAGCTATTCACTATGTATCAAGCAGCATGATGATAAAAAATAGTCGGTTTTTACTTGAGTCACCCTGCAAATGGACCACTTTCATCGCCACGCCGTTTGGATTTATACTTTATCTCTACATTCAGAATACAAGTAGAGCTACTGTTTTGAAGTCAAATAATTAAATTAGAAGGGAACAGAAAAATGACGATATTGTGGTTTACACTAGCTCTCGTTTTCAGTGCCTCCTTAACAGCCAGATATTTTTCTGTTCCCGCTGTGAATGGTCCATTATATATTCATCCAAACAAGTTTATGGCAATGATCGCCGCCCTTTCGATCGCCTTAGTCTCCGGCCTAAGAAATAACATCGGGGATACCTATTTGTATATGCACAGTTACGTCATTAATGATTTCCGGTGGGAATCGGTCGTTCAAACGAATGATATTGCGTTTAATATCTTGCAAATGCTGCTGAAGCAGCTATCGGATGACCCGCAAATTCTAATTGTAACAACCGCATTAGTGACCAATCTAATCATCGCCATGGTGTTATTCAAGTATGCAAGGCTTTACGAAATAAGCTTGTATTTGTACATAACGACTGGAGCATTCACCATTTCGATGAACGGAATCAGACAATTTTTGGCGGCATCCATTGTGTTTGCAGCTACAAAATTTTTGCTGGAAGGCAGCTGGAAAAAGTACATGGCTGTTGTTTTATTGGCTTCCTTTTTTCATCAAAGCGCTCTAGTAATGATTCCGATTTATTTTATCGTTCGCAGGAAAGCGTGGACTCGAACGACGGGCGCGCTCCTATTTGTAGCCATTCTCATCGTGATGGGATTTAATCAATTTTCAGAATTGCTATTTTCTGCTATTAAAGATACGCAATACGGCCATTATGAAAGCTTTGCCGAGGGCGGCGCAAGTGTATTCAGGGCTCTCGTATGGGTCGCTCCACTGCTAATTGCTTATTTTGGGAGAGAAAAGCTTAGAGTCCTGTTTCCGAAAAGTGATATCTTCGTTAATTTATCTATTGTGGGTGCTGTTTTAATGGTCATTTCCACGCAAAATTGGATATTTGCAAGGATAGCCATTTATTTTAACTTGTATCAGCTCATTTTGATCGCATGGGTTATTAAAGTGTTTCGGGAGAAGGATCAAAAACTAGTGTATATGATCGTTCTTATTTTGTATTTCCTTTTTTACTTTTACGAAAGTGTCATCGCACTTGGACTTGAATATAAAAGTGATTACCTAATTTGGCCGATATAGGAGGCTTGAACGATGATTGCCGTAGAAAAAATCCCACGTATTGTACATTATTGCTGGTTTGGACGCGGGGAGAAGCCTAAGAAGATTGAGAAGTGCATGAGAAGCTGGCAAAAGCATTTAAGCGAATACCAGTTTATGGAGTGGAATGAGGATAATTTTGATATTTCCTCTAATCGTTATGTGAAAGAAGCGTATGAAGCCCGAAAGTATGCCTTTGTCAGCGATTATGTCCGGCTCCATGCGCTTTACTATTATGGGGGGATCTATTTGGATACGGATGTGGAGGTCGTCAAACCCCTTGATCCGTTTCTATATCATGAGGCATTTTCCGGCTTTGAAGATCAGAAATTTCTTCAGTCCGGCACAATGGGAGCAGCGACAGGACATCAATGGATTCAAGAGCTTTTGGAAAATTACAGCCAAAGAAGCTTTCTGCTTTCAGACGGTTCATATGATATGACGACAAATACCGCCGTGATTACAGATATTTGCGGAAAACACGGATTGATTTTGAATGGGGCATACCAGGTATTGAAGAACGGGGTTACTTTCTATCCAAGAACCTATTTCAGCCCATATGACTATATTAACGGGGGGAATTTCATTACAAACGACAGCCATACGATTCACCACTTCGCTCAATCGTGGCTCCCAGTTCATGTACGAATAAGAGGAGAAGTAAAGAGGGTGGTAGGACGGGTTGTAGGTCCTAAAATCATTTCAAAAATGAGAGAGATGCTTTCTTCTAATTAAGAGGATATCAAACAGATAGGCAGGAGACCATACTTATGATAAAACGTTTATTCGATCTGCTTGTTTCATGCACGCTATTGCTTGCATTGTCACCTATCATCGTAATAACAGCTATTTTGGTTCGGTTTAAATTAGGAATGCCGATTGTATTCAAGCAGAAACGTCCGGGTTTGCACGGAATGCCCTTTTATGTGTATAAATTTCGGACGATGACGGATGAGACAGACAGCCTCGGTAATTTGCTGCCGGATCACATTAGGCTTACGGCTTTCGGAAGCTTTTTGAGGAAGTATAGTTTGGATGAGCTCCTTCAGCTTATCAATGTCATTAAAGGCGAGCTAAGCCTGGTCGGCCCCCGACCGCTTCTTATGGAATACTTACCTCTCTATACAGAAGAACAGGCTAAGAGGCATCAAGTAAGGCCAGGGATTACCGGTTGGGCACAAATTAATGGCAGAAACGCGATTTCATGGGAAGATCGGTTTGAACGGGATATATGGTATGTGGAGAACCAAAGTTTACGGCTGGATTTGAAAATACTTCTTCTTACCGTGAAGAAGGTCGTTCGGTCCGATGGTATAAGCAGCGCCAATCATGTAACCATGCCGCTGTTTCGAGGTACGACAAGCAATCATGAAGGATGAAGCTATCTCTCAAGCAAGTAAGCTGCTTGAGAGATGGCTTATTATTTTGGAAAAAGGATGTGTGATGACGTGATAATGAATGAACAGAAAAGAATTTATTTGTCACCTCCGCATATGAGCGGAAATGAACGCAAATATATTGACGAAGCGTTCGAAACGAACTGGATTGCGCCCTTAGGTCCGCATATTGATGCATTTGAAAAAGAGATAGCAGAATATGCTGGCGTAAACGATGCGGCAGCGGTCAGTTCAGGAACGGCAGCTATTCATTTAGCGCTTCAGTTGTTAGGCGTGAGTGAGGGAGATATAGTGTTCTGCTCGAGCTTTACGTTTGTTGCCAGCGCCAATCCTATTCGTTATTTGGGGGCGGAACCGGTATTCATTGATTCGGAGCCTGAAACGTGGAACATATCGCCTCAAGCGTTACAGCTTGCAATTGAGGATGCAGCCCGGGAAGGAAGTTTGCCGAAGGCAGTCATTGTCGTTCATTTGTACGGTCAGAGCGCGAAGATGTCCGAAATTTTGGCGATCTGCAATCATTATGAGATTCCTGTTATTGAGGATGCAGCGGAATCTCTCGGTTCTACATATAAAGGGAAGCCGAGCGGCTCTTTCGGTAAATTCGGTATTTACTCGTTTAACGGCAACAAAATCATTACCACCTCCGGTGGAGGCATGCTCGTATCTAATGATGTTGAATTGTTAAGAAAAGGCCGTTTTCTTGCTACCCAGGCGAGGGACTTGGCATCCCACTATCAACACAGCAGTATGGGTTATAACTACCGAATGAGCAATGTGCTTGCCGGCATCGGTAGAGCGCAATTAGAGGTTTTGAATGATCGCGTTCAAGCGCGGAGAAATGTATTTGAGAAATATCAGGAGTCATTTTCGGGAATAAGAGGGTTTGACTTTATGCCCGAATTGGAGCACACCAGATCCAACCGGTGGTTAACCGCTTTAACCATCGATGAGCAGGAGACTGGGATAACGATACCATTTCTGCTGGAAGCGCTGGCTGCAGAAAATATTGAAGCCCGGCCTGTTTGGAAGCCGCTTCATATGCAGCCTTTGTTTGAAAACAGCAGGTTTTATGCTCATTCAGAAGGGGAGCCTGTATGCGAGCGGTTATTTAAAAGCGGTATTTGCCTGCCGTCCGGTTCGAGCATGACGGTAGTTGATCAGGTCAGAGTTGTCGATTGCATTCATGACGTTATTAAAAAATCAGCAGGCAAAAGCGCACAAACTGCATAGCAGCACTAAAAGGTTTAGAGATAACGTTCTCCAGGCTCTCGTTTTCTAACAAAGCGAGCGGGCGTTCCATATGCTATAGCATGTGAGCCGATATCGGATAAAACGGTAGAACCGGCTCCGATTACGGTATTTTCTCCGATAGTCCTTCCATGGATAATATTCGCGCCTAATGAGATGACGGAATAATTTCCGATATTAACATTGCCGCCAGTTGCAGCCTTCGGAGCAAAAGTGACAAAGCTGCCTACAGTACAATCATGATCGACCGAGGTATTTGGGTATAAGACGCAGTGATCTCCGATTCTCGTATCACTGTTAATGACTGCACCCGCCATAACAACGGTTCCTTCGCCAATAGAAGCCCCCTTTGCAATGGAGGAAGCAGGATGGACAGCGGTAATGAAAGTGAAGGCTGGGTTAATTGAAATTATAGCTGCTGCAATACGCGATCTGGACCAGTTGTCGCCGACTGCTACGATACCGCTGCTTATTGATTCGGCGTTCGATGCAAGCCAGGACTCATCGCCCAGTATTTCATAACCGTAAACAAACGTTCCTGCTGTTTTAAACCCGTCAAGCAAGCCTGCGATATGGTAAAGGCCAGCTTTCTCGATGGCATCAATTACAGCTTTTGCATGGCCGCCCGCGCCGTACACAACAATATTTTGCAATAGTTTAAGCCCCCTATTTATTTAGTAAGTATGTAAGAAACAATTTCATTCTATCAGATTTCTCTGATTGTTTCTAAAAGAATAATGAACATATGGAATGGTAATTGACAGAAATTATGTAAGGTGTTAATCTGTATCTGTGTTCGTTTTATAGAACAAAATAATAAATTTGTTCGTTATTGGCTAATTAGCATGAAGGAGAAATTCATGAATAACGATGTCACTCTTCATACGGGAGACTTATCCGATGAATTACGGCTGCTGCTTGCGCTCCTATCGATGGACCGCGGAGCGGATCTCGCCTTTAATGATTGGGAACTGCTCCGGGAGGCGGACTGGGACCAATTTATTAAGCTGGCAAGGCATCATCGGGTATTTCCATCTTTAAATCAAAAGCTGCAAGAAATGAAATCCGCTGACATCCCGACATTTGTCACTCAATTGTTTCGCCGCGATTACTACCGGAATACATTGCAAATGTTGGCATTAAGCGGAGAGATGGAGCAAATCTCCAAGGTATTCTCTGAAAAAGGCATTCGTTCTATTTTTTTGAAAGGACCGGTTATTGCAGCCGATCTGTATGGCGATGTGTCCCTTCGCACCTCCTGCGATCTAGATTTCCTTATCCCGCTCAAGGAGCTTGACCGGGTCGAAGAGCTTCTCGTTTCGCTAGGTTATGTGAAGGACGATTATATCGTTTCTGTTCTAAACGATTGGAAATGGAGACATCACCATACGACATTTATTCATCCGAGTAAGGGAATAAAGGTCGAAGTCCATTGGAGGTTGAATCCGGCGCCATCGAAGGAACCAAGCTTCAATGAATTATGGGAACGGAAAAGGAAGAGTTCACTAATCAGTCGACCGATCTATTATTTAGGAAGAGAAGATTTGTTTATGTTTCTTGTATCTCATGGAGCAAGACACGGCTGGTCAAGGCTTCGTTGGCTGCTTGACATCAAGCAGCTGGTTAATCAAAAGCTGAATTGGCCGAAGCTTATCCGATTGCTCAACAAGCATCACTATTCGCATGTCGGAGGGCAAGCCCTGCTCTTAGCGTCACGATTATTTTCACTTCCCCTTCGTGATGAGATGAAGCCTTTGTTGTCGGGAAGAAAAGCTCATTGGTTAGCGGAGGATGCTATGTTTTATGTCCATCGAATGGTCAATTTGCATACACCGCCGCTTCCTGAAGAGGTAAGCCGTTTTCACAAACGATATTTATTTTCCCTGTTGACCGTCCGGCAGAAAATACAATTCGTTGCGAGCTTTTTATTTCCATATCCAGAGGATTTAGATACGCTGCCGCTGCCGAAATCATTGCATGTATTGTATTTTCCATTGCGTCCGTTTTTATGGGCATGGAGAAAACTGAGTAAATCGCCAGAGAAGAAAGCAGTTAAAGAGCTTGAGAGATATTAGAGAACAACATGAAGGAGAATCGCGATGGCTGTTTTGAAGAAAATAGTGAGTACAGTATTTACGCAATTTCGGACTAGAGGCTTGTTAAGTACTGTAGCCATGAACAAGTCGCATTTTATGGGAGTTTTAAGAGGCTTGTTTTACAGACTGCTATATTTTAATAACATCCAGGCATCGCTATTCTCCATACAAGGAAACAGTACGATCGAGATTTTTAATAAGCGATCTAAAATTTCAATTGGAAAGTTTGTATTTATTCGAAAAAATGCAAGCATTCGGATTGATTTCGAAGGACAATTGCTGATTAGTGACAAGGTCTTCATAAATGATAATTGCAATATTAATTGCGTCAATAAAATAGCGATCGGTGCTTACACGAAGATCGCTCCGAATGTATGCATCAATGATCATGATCACAACTACAAAGACGGATCTGATGAGCATTTGCTTATAGGCGAGGTTACGATCGGGGAGCATGTATGGATCGGCTCGAACGTTGTTATTTTACGGGACACGGTAATCGGCGACCATGCTGTAATTGCGGCAGGCAGCGTCGTGAAGGGAACGGTTCCGCCTCATACATTATTTTTAAACAAACGCGAAAACAAGTTCATTAACTTTAAGGAACACAAGGGATTGAAAAATACGCTGCTACAAGTAAAGGAATCGATATGAAAAAGGATATCTT
Source organism: Paenibacillus prosopidis (assembly GCF_003337375.1). Taxonomy (GTDB): domain Bacteria; phylum Bacillota; class Bacilli; order Paenibacillales; family Paenibacillaceae; genus Pristimantibacillus; species Pristimantibacillus prosopidis. The sequence continues at coordinate 166,299 of NZ_QPJD01000015.1, read as the reverse complement.
GATATCAGTCTATGATATGGAAATTGGCGGAATCGAGCGAAGCTTAATTAATATGCTGGAAGGTTTTGATTACGAGAAATATAATGTCGATTTGTTGATTTGCAGCCATCAAGGTGACTTCATGAAACTGATCCCGAGCCAAGTTAATGTGCTGCCGGAAATAAGCAAGTATACGGTATTTCGAAAGCCGTTAAAGCAATGTATTCAAGAGGGACATTACGCGGCTACGCTTATTCGGATCCTATCGCGAAACATCGCTCTCGTGAAGGCCAAAAGGAGAAAGCTTCAAGAAGGGCCTGGTTACATCCAAATGCAGCTCGCCTCGAAGTATACTTCCTATATTATACCCGCGCAAAAAAAGATGTATCATCTCACGATCAGCTATGCATGGCCGCATGATATTTTAGCGAACAAAGTGAAAGCCCATAAGAAGGTTGCATGGATCCACACCGATTACAGCAAGCTGGAAATTGACAATAAGCTTGATCTTGCGGTTTGGAATAAATTCGATTATATCGCATCCATATCTGAGGCCTGCACCGAGTCCTTTCTCAAGCAATATCCTTCATTGGAAAAGAAAATCACCCTAATCGAAAATATCACATCGCCGGCATTTATAAAAAATATGGCGGAGGAAACTTTACCGCCGGGCGAGTTTGATAACGATGCATTTAAAATCGTATCAGTCGGGAGATTGTCTTACGTGAAAGGGTTTGATATGGCGGTTCAAGCGTTAAAGACTTTGCATTATAAAGGTTTCAGCCAGATTAAATGGTACGTTGTCGGTTATGGAGGCTATGAGGCGGAGTTGAAAGAAATAATTGCTCAGCATGGTATGCAGGACAGCTTTATCCTGTTAGGAAAAAAAGCAAATCCTTACCCCTACATCAAGAAATGCGACCTGTACGTACAGCCTTCGCGATATGAAGGGAAAGCGGTAACCGTAACGGAAGCGCAAATACTTGGCAAACCGGTTCTCATTACTAATTATCCAACGGCACCCAGTCAAGTTGAGAATGGCGTCGATGGCATCATATGCGAGCTAAGCCCAGAAGGAATTGCTAAAGCTATAAAAATGCTCTACGAGAATTATGAGCTTAGAAATTCGTTAGTGAACCATATTAAAGATCAGGATTATAGCAATAGCAGTGAGCTAGATAAGCTTTATCAAATCATGGCATAAGTCTCATGGCCAGAAGAAGGGGAACATATCCGTGAGCAAGGTTAGTGTAATCATTCCTGTATACAATGCGGAGAAGTACATTGTCGAATGCATCCAATCTTTACTCAATCAGACGCTTCAAGCGTGTGAATTTATATTCGTCAATGACGGATCGGTCGATAAAAGCAAGTCGATAATTGAAGACTACCAGTTGCATGATGGCCGAATTAAACTCATTAATCAGGAAAACCAAGGCGTAAGTGCTGCAAGAAACGCAGGGCTGCAGGCCGCATTGGGAGAATACGTTGGATTTGTAGATGCGGATGATTACATTGAGAAGGATATGTATGAGACCCTGTATCATGCCGCGATTGAACGAAATTGCGACGTTGTCATATCCAACTTAGAAAGTGAATTGGAAGGCAGCAAGGTCATTACAACGTATCCGTTTCGTACTAATGAGACACTAGACAGAGCATATATTTTGCAGCACATTATGCCCTATTTACTTAAAGCGGATGATTTAAACACCGCTGTGAACAAAATTTACCGAGTAAATGTGCTAACTATGAACAAAATTGCATTTCCTGAGAAGGTAGCTTTAGGTGAGGACGGCATGTTTAACATGATATTTTTCGGCCATGCCGCTACTATGACTTACATAAATTACACTGGTTATCACTACAGGGAAGTAAGCGGTAGCGCTACCCGAAACATTAAGGATAAGGATTATTTTAGCAAAGCGATTGAAGTTTATATAACGGCTCCGCCCCAAATATATAACGAGATTATCCCCGCCAATAACGTTAACCGTCTCAAGTCGATTCGGTTAATCAAAAGTATGATTTCTTATATATACATATATTTTAAGCCAAGCAATGATATGAGTTTTAAGAAAAGATACCGCTATGTTAAGCAAATGATAACGAATAAGCATGTAAGAGAAGCTTTACCTATTTATTGGGCCGAAATGAACAATTCAATTGGACGTTATGAGAAGTTCATTCTTAGTATGGTAAAGGCGAGATCGGCGCTTGGATTAATGTTTGCAGTAGCCTACAGCAGGCTAAGAAATGCTTAATATAAAGAAATTGGAGGAGTACAGTATGAAAATAATGATGTTTGCTCATGGTGGTAGTCTAAATAGAGGCTGTGAGGCGATTGTTCGCTCATCAGCTAAAATAATTAAGGAGAAAATTAACGACGCAAAAGTATATCTGGCTTCTGATAAGCCGCAAACAGATAAAGTGATATCTGCGTTAGATGGGATCTATGATGGTTCAAAGTCAGATATTAAAAAATATTCCTTGAACTGGCTCGTAGCTTCCCTTCAGAATAAATTGCTTCAGGATGAAACGTACGCTTTGGGTTTAATTGAACATAACACGATTAGCCGTATTAAGGATGTCGATGTTTGCTTGTCAATCGGAGGCGACAACTATTGCTACGGAGAGCAGCCGAATTGGTATGAAATTGACCGCAGAATAAAGGCTCAGGGCAAAAAGCTGGTTTTATGGGGATGCTCAATCGGCGAAGAGGACATGTCCGAAAGAAAGCTGAAGGATTTGAAGCTTTTTGATTTAATTCTTGCACGTGAAACGTTGACCTACGCAATGCTCAAAGATAAGGGCTTGGGTAATGTCAAGCTTTGTGCGGATCCGGCATTCACGATGGAACAGGAAGAGCTGCCTCTGCCGGAAGGCTGGCAGGTCGGCAATACGATGGGGATTAATTTTAGTCCGCTTGTATGGGAGCGCAATAAGCGTTCTAGAGAAGCGGTCAGAGAACTGATTAATTATATATTGAAGACGACTGATATGACAATCGCACTTACACCGCATGTCATCTACCAAGGAAATAATGATTATGAAGTGCTGAAGAGCTTCTATGACGAGCAAAAGGATACAGGCCGCGTCATTTTATTGCCTGATAATTTAACAGCCATACAATATAAAGGATACATAGCACGAATGAGATTTTTTATAGGCGCAAGAACGCATGCAACAATTGCTGCTTACTCGAACTGCGTCCCAACAATGGTTCTAGGCTACAGCGTAAAATCGAAAGGAATAGCGAAAGACATTTTTAACGAAGAAAAGCTTGTTCTGGGGATTGAAGAGATTTCTGACAGCAGCAAATTAATTAACCGCTTCAATGAAATGATTAGAGAAGAGGATGAATTAAAGAAAATACTAAAGCAATCGATACCCAATATTAAACAAATGTCATACAAAGCAGTTGAATATTTAAAAGAGCTAGCATGAGGTGCAAAATGAAAAAGAACCTATTGTTTGTTATACCTAGTTTGTCAGCAGGCGGGGGAGAAAGGAGTCTCATAAACCTGCTCTCTCAAATTGACTATGAACGATATGAGGTTGACTTATTTTTACTCAGTCACGAAGGTATCTTTCTGAATTTGGTGCCGGAAAAAGTTCAAATACTGCCGTTGCCGGATACCTATAATCGATTCGCTTTGCCTATTTGGGATTCTGTACCGAAGTTTCTGCTTAAAGGTAATCCCTCCCTGGCCTATGACAGAATCATGTTCAGCGTAAAAAATAGGGCAGAAACAAGCGTTGGGACCAGGGAACAATTAGGCTGGAGACATGTTGCTAATTCCATGAGTAAAATTGATAAGCATTATGATGCAGCAATTGGATTTTTGGAAAAAACATCAATTTATTTTTGCGTGGAAAAGGTGAGTGCGTCGAAGAAAATAGGTTGGGTTCATAACGACTATGACAAATTAGAAATGGACCCTAATTTCGACTTAGACTATTTCGAAAAGCTGAATCATATCGTCACGGTTTCTGACGAATGTGCCAACATATTAAAAAGAAGATTCCCTAATCAAAACCATAAGGTGAACGTCATTCATAACATTATTTCACCAACGGTTATTAGGACATTGGCCGATAGGGAATCAACGGATGTTTACAATCGTAAAGAGGAAGAAATCGTCATTCTTTCTATTGGAAGACTGCATATTCAAAAGGGATTTGATCTAGCAATAAAAGCCTGTAAAAAATTGGTTGAAGAAGGTTATAACATTCAGTGGAACATCATTGGCGAAGGAGATGAGAGAGAGAGGCTAACTTCGCTCCTCAAAGAGGAAGGATTAGAAGAGCACTTTAAATTATTAGGATTAAAGACAAACCCTTATCCTTACATTAAGCAGGCAGATATCTATGCGCAAACCTCGAAGTTTGAAGGCAAGGCGATAGCTATTGATGAAGCGAAAATTTTAAATAAACCGATTGTAGTAACCAATTTTAGCACGGCAAAGGATCAAATTGAAGATGGGGTTGAAGGATTTATCGTCGAGATGAATGCTGATTCTGTCGCTGCGGGAATTGGAAAGCTTATTCAAGACCGGACGATTCGAAGGCAGATGTCCGACCATTTGTCACGATTGAAGTTAGGAACAGAGGATGAGATCGAAAAGCTTTATAAACTTCTTGGATAGGTGGAAAACATGAAGAAAAAACTTTTATTCGTCATGAGTAACTTGAATTGCGGCGGAGCTGAAAAATCTCTCATTTCGTTATTGCATACGATTGATTACTCCAGGTTTGAGGTGGATTTATTTTTATTCAAACACGAAGGAATGTTTTTTAGTAAATTGCCTCGGGAAGTGACCGTGCTAGAAGCGCCGGTATCTTATCCTTATTTCGATATGCCTTTCAAATCGGCCGCAATCAACTGTATGAAAGAAAAGAGAGTAGACTTGGCATTATCAAGAATTGGCGCAGGCTATATATTCAAAACAGAAAAAAATGCGGCTAAGCGCGAGCAGAGAGCATGGAAATACATATCCAGATCATTCCCTGTGTTAAGTAAGCAGTATGATGCCGCTTTCGGTTATCTGGAGAAATCGCCTATCTATTATATTATTGAAAAGGTCGAGGCAAGTACAAAAATCGGGTTTATTCATAATGATTATGACAAGCTGGGTATGGATCCGCTTCTGGATTATGCTTACTTTAATAAACTGGACAAAATCGTTACGGTATCCGAAGAATGCGTCACTATATTAAAAGAGAGATTTCCGATGTTCGATCATAAAATTGAACTCATGCATAATATTGTGTCTCCGACTACTATCGTTCAAATGTCATTGGCAGAGGAAATTATACCAAAAAGCAAGATAACCATCGCTTCCGTTGGAAGGTTAAATTATCAAAAAGGTTTTGGAATGGCCGTAGAAGCTTGCGAGCTACTGGTTAATGATGGATACGCAATTAAGTGGTACATCGTTGGCGACGGTGAGGAGAGGCAGCGATTAACACAATTAATTGAGGAGAAGCAGCTGCAGGATTCACTTATTTTAACGGGCCTTAAAGAAAATCCATATCCTTATATCAAACAATGCGACCTTTATGTGCAAACATCCTTATTTGAGGGACGCTGTTTAACCATTACGGAAGCAAAAATTTTAAAAAAGCCGATTGTTTCGACTAATTTCAAAGTTATTTATGACCAACTGAGCGATGAAATAAATGGATTAATTGTGGAGCAGAATGCATTTTCAATTTATCAAGGGATTAAAAAGCTTATTGATAATGAACCTTTGAGAAGTCAATTAGTAAGCAACTTAATGAATGAATCATTAGGTACAGAGCATGAAATTAATAAACTGTACCAATGGATTAGCTAGGTAAAGGAAGTGTTATTATTTTGATGCAAATGTTTAGTCTCCTATTTTTGAGCATAGCGGTCATTATTGTGATGATTGACATATTGCCTATTTTTATGGATTGGACCGGAAGAATTCATATAGGCAGATATACGGATACGGGCAAATGGAACTTGTCTATAACTAAAGCAGGCTTGAAATGGCTGAATCATACTCCAAAAATTAAAGTAACCGACAATACACGATTAGTAGTCCTCGATATGTTAAGAGGAAATTATACCAAAAGTGCCATTCAGCATTGGCAGGAAGCAGCACTCCTTCTTGGATTAACAGAATATCTTGTGAATAATCATGATAAAAAGACGGAGGATGAAATTCGAACATTTTTAGATGCTAAATTTGATAGCAGCGGGCAATGGAAAAATAAACCTGAACATATAGATGCGGCGATACTTAGTTATGCCGTGATGAAATTGGAATTTCTAGACATCGACCAATATAAGAAAGCCTTTGACTACGTTTGGGATATGATACAAGCACATATCGGCGAAGACGGTACCGTTCAATATCGAAAATCGATGAAGAACTATCGTTACGTGGATACAATAGGCTTTATTTGTCCGTTTCTTATTGCTTATGGAATCAGATACAGCAACGAGGAGTGTGTAGAAATAGCTGTTAAGCAATTGAAGGAGTATGAGCAGCATGGCATGCTGGAGAAATATTATATCCCAAGTCATGCATACCATTTGAATAATTCGATGCCTCTCGGTTTATATGGCTGGGGAAGAGGTCTCGGTTGGTTTGCAATCGGATTAGCGGACGCCTGGCTTGAATTACCGACGGGACATGGCTCAAAAGAAATATTGGATGAAATGATCAAAAAGTTTGCAAGCAGTGTATTGAGCTTTCAAAGTTCAGATGGCAACTGGAACTGGTCGGTTGCACGCGGTGAATCGAGACCTGATTCTTCAACCACCGCAACACTAGGTTGGTTTCTGCTCCAAGCTTCACAAATTGAGGAGCTTACCGAGAAGTGCAAGGAAGGCGCCAATCGGGCTGTCGGATACTTAATGAAAGTGACAAGAAGAAACGGGGCAGTAGATTTCTCGCAAGGAGATACCAAGGATATAGGCGTATATTCGATGTTATTTAACATTCTGCCGTTTACTCAAGGCTTCTGCATTCGAATCATTAACGCTAATTCCGAGAAAAAAGTCTCATAAACAGGGTAGGAGATTCACATGAGGGTTAAGAGCTCTTTACTGAACATTTCGGCCGGATTAGGAAATCAAATCATTATAACGGCGTTAAGTTTCATTTCGAGGACTGTTTTTATTAACAGCTTAGGAATCGAATATCTCGGCATTAACGGACTATTTACCAGTATTTTGGCTATGCTCACATTAGCCGAAGCAGGCATTGGCTCAAGCATTGTGTACAATCTTTATAAGCCAGTAGCCGATAATAATCAACCTAAAATACTGGCCTTGATGCAGTTGTACAAAAGAGCCTACTTGATTATAGCAAGCATTGTAATGCTTCTCGGCTTAGGTCTCATGCCTTTTCTGGATCTGTTCATCAAGGAAACAAGCGTAGAAAACCTCAATTTTATATATTTGTTGTTCCTTATTAATACGGCTGCTCCGTATTTGTTTGTTTATAAGCATTCTTTTCTGAATGTAAATCAAAAAAATTACATTGTAACAGCGGTATTTTCAGTCTCAGCCATTGTCTCCACCTGTTTGAAAATTGCAATCTTGTACTTCACGGAAAACTACATTTTATATCTTGCTATAGAGAGCATACTCTCAATTATTACATCGGTTATATTGGCCTTCGTTGTTGATAAGTTATATCCTTTCTTGAAACAAAAGATAAAGAGCAAGCTTGATCCGGAAACGAAAGTCAACTTTATTAAGAATATGAAGGCGATCATACTCCAAAATGTCGGTAATTATTTTGTTTTTGGCGTGGAAAGCATCCTTATTTCATCATTTGTCAGCATAGCGGCAGTTGGCCTTTATTCCAATTACAAAATGCTGATTGATATATGCCGAACATTCCTCAATCAGGTGTTTTCTAATATGTATCACAGTCTGGGAAATTTAGTCGCAAAGGAAAGCCCGGAAGCTATCTATAGGATATATAAAGTAACGCTGCTTCTTAACTTTTGGTTATACTCCCTGCTTTCTATTGTCTTATATTTATTTGTTGAGCCTCTAATTAGGATCTGGATTGGACCTGATTTTATTATGAGTAACATCGTTTTGCTTGTATTGGTTATCGCTTTCTATGAAAGAGGGATGCGAAACTCGTTAAGCGCAGTTAAGACAACGGCGGGAATATTCCATGAGGATCGTTTTGCACCGCTGTTTCAGGCAGCAGCAAACCTAGGTGTTTCTATTGTACTTGTACATTATATGGGAATAGCGGGTATATTCATAGGTTCATTGGTCAGCGCATTGTTGGTTCCTTTTTGGTATACTCCTCAACTGGTCTATAAAAAGGTATTTAAACAACCGGTACACCGTTATTATTTACATTACTTCAAGTTTACCGCGGTTGGAGCAGCGGCTTGCTTGGTTGCTGGCAGCGTTAGTCGCTTAATACCATTAGACACGATATTATGGCTCGTGCTGCAAGGCATTACATGTTTTATTCTAGTAAATCTAATTTATACCGCAGTATTTCATAGATCGGATGAGTTCAAGTATTTGCTTGGAATTGCTCGAACACTATTAAACAAATCAGCGCGCGTAAACGCAATTTTCCAAAGGTTAAGTAAGTACGGACGTAATATGGAGGTCGGCGGAAACAAGTAATTTTCTCAAAAGACTAAATAAAAGGAATTTGTTTGCTACAATGTTCTTAATAAAGAAATTTAATGTTTCTTATAATGAATTCTGGAGAGGGGTAAATCGAATGGCTATTTTAATTACCGGCGGTGCAGGATATATCGGGAGTCATACATGCGTCGAGCTTCTTGAGGCGGGCTACGAGGTTATTATTGTCGACAACTTATCTAATAGCAGTCCTATTGCTTTGAAGCGTGTAGCTGAAATAACGAATAAAAAATTCACCTTTTATCAAATGGACTTATTGGATCGTAACGGACTTGACGATGTGTTCTCCAGACATTCCATCGAAGCCGTTATTCATTTTGCAGGACTCAAGGCGGTTGGAGAATCTGTTCGTCTACCTCTAAAGTACTATCATACGAATATAATGAGCACCTTAGTGCTATGCGAAGTTATGGAGAAGCATGGCGTACATAAGCTGGTATTTAGCTCATCTGCGACGGTCTACGGGCTGCCAAAGCAAGTTCCTATCGATGAAGACTTTCCGCTGGGAGCAACAAACCCATATGGACAGACAAAGCTAATGCTTGAGCAAATCTTGCAGGATGTAGCAGAGTCGAACGAGCAATGGGGAATATCGATTTTGCGTTATTTTAATCCGATCGGAGCGCATAAGAGTGGTTTAATCGGTGAGAATCCAAATGGCATTCCGAATAATTTGCTGCCATATATATCGCAAGTAGCCGTTCAGAAGCTGAATCAAGTACACGTTTTTGGCGACGATTATCCTACTGTAGATGGAACAGGCGTAAGAGACTATATTCACGTCGTTGATCTTGCAAAGGGACATTTGCGAGCGCTGGAGAGAATTCTAAGCAAGTCCGGCGTGGATGTTTATAACCTCGGTACAGGACGCGGTTATAGTGTACTTGAAATGATAGCCGCATTCGAGAGAGTATCGGGCAGGAGCATTCCGTATACCATCGTAGATCGGAGACCTGGTGATATCGCTGTGTGCTTTGCCAATACAACCAAGGCGAATGAAGAGCTGGGCTGGGCTGCGACGCGTGGAATCGAAGAAATGTGCGAGGATTCATGGCGCTGGCAATATGACAATCCGAATGGCTACGAGCAAGAGGAGCTAGTTGTTTCCGGTTCAGCGTTGGCGCCTCATAATTGAGCTACCCATTACCTAGTTCCTTTACTCTAATTGGTTTAGCAATCCTTTAAAACATTCGACAAAAAATGTAATAATTTCTCATTTCTGTGAGACATGAACCGACAACATGCGCAAACCAGGTGGGTTATAATACTCACATAAAGCAAATAAAGAGCATAGGGAGACGTTGAAATGCGTTTAGTATCTGGGCACCTTATACGCATGGAGTCAGTGGTGCAACCGTCCCAATTTGAATGGGGGACATGGGGAAATGGTACTTTTCGGATCAGAAAACAAGCAGGTCTTGGATGATGAATGGGTAGCATTAATCATGAACGCACGGACATTGGGGTTTAGCGTAGAGGATGTGAGAAAAGTACTCCTTTGCCTTAAGGAAAGCGGTAAGGATGAGATGCAAGATACTGCTGCTGTGTAACAATAAAAAAGCGCTAATCGCGCTTAATTTTCCACTTGTTGAATTCCAGAAATTCTTTAAACTGATCCTTGCTTACACCGGAGGCCATCGCTTCTCTTACCAAATCAGCCCATTCATGATCTAGATGTTCGGCCTTTTGCTCAGATTGGTCGCTATTCAAAAAGTCTTCTACCGATACTTTCAATACAGCGCCTACCTTTTCAAGAAACTGAATCGAAGGATTTTGTTGGAGCCCTCGTTCAATGGAGCTTAAATAAGATTTCGCAACACCAGCTCTTTGAGAGAGTTCGGTAAGTGATAGGCCATTTCTCTTGCGCAGCATCTTAATACGTTCTCCGATCATAACTAACTCCTCCGTCACCACATCGTTGTAGACTTCTCTACATTATAACGAATAATTATGGATTGCGAAAGCTTATAAGCTGACTCTTATGCATAATCTTGGATGATACATATTAAATTCGACTATAAACGACCTGGGTTTATGGCGTTGAAAGGGCTTGCCATAAAGTAAGCCCTATTTTCTTTGTTCTTCAATTATTTGCTGCAGCCGCTAACCTCAGGCGCTTGCCTCGGACTGATTGTTTAAAAGATTTCCGAATAAACTCGCTGAATCAGCTGCCAGCTGAACAAATTCTCCCCGTTCAACCAGCTTCCCTTGATCGATGACGATAACTTGATCGGCATGCCGGATGGTTGATAACCGGTGAGCAACAACGATAACGGTCATCGTGCCCTTTAAGCGATCAATGGCTTCTTGAATTTTCTTTTCATTTTCCGTATCCAAAGCGCTTGTCGCTTCATCTAGAACGAGGATGGCCGGTTTACGTATGACCGCTCGAGCTAGAACTAGCCGTTGACGTTCACCTCCAGAAAGCCGGATTCCCCGATCGCCTATGACCGTATCCAGTCCTTGAGGAAGCTTGCGGACAAAGTCGGATGAGGAGGCGAACTCTAAGGCTTCCCACATCTGCTCATCACTGGCATCTGGCTGGATCAATTGCAGGTTTTCTCTAATGCTGGCGTTGAATAAGAAAGGATCCTGCGCAACATAACTGATAGATTGCCGGTAAGATAACAAATTCTCATTCGTTATCGGCTTGCCGTCTATTAATATTTGCCCTGACTCAGGCTGCATCAATCCCATGATCAGATCGATAAGCGTACTTTTTCCCGCACCGGAAGGGCCTGCAATGGCAGTCATACGATTGGACGGTATATGAAAATTAATATTTTTGAGAGTGAATTCTGTTTCCTCACGGTTATAACGAAAACTAATATTGCGACACTCAATCCCGTGTTCTGCCCGTAATGGTGCGTTTACCTCATAGCCAAGTTCCAATCGCTCAGTCGCATTATTGCATTCATTTTGCAATTGAATCAAAGCTTTGCACGCAGGTATCATGGAGGCCAGCTGCTCCAACGTGGATTGAATACTGGTGAATCTCGGCCACAAACGGGCGAAAATAACAGTGATCGTCAACAGCTGTATGCCCTGCGTTTGAAATAGCTTAAATGATACGAGTATGAAGCATGCGATAAGCAGAGCTGAGGACATTTTATACACTAACTGCGAATTCATTCTCAATTTGACATAAGAAACCTGTTCACGAATCATTCCTTCGGTCAAATCGGAAAGCCATTTTATCCGAGAGCGTTCGAGCGTATTGCTCTTTATGTCTTTAATCCCGTTTAGTTGATCTGTTATTCCTGCGAGGTAGCTCTGGGACAATTGGGAGGTTTGGTTACCTAGTGCTTTGGCTCTCTTAATAAATCGGCTAGAGAATAGGCCCAGAATAATGCCGGATCCCAAAACGAACAACGTTAAATTCGGAGATAGCCAAAAAGCAATTCCGATTTGGATGAAGGTGAAGATGAGAGAGGTTACAAGCTGAAGGAAAAGATTAATGGCTCCAAGGACGCGGGCTAACTCAATCGTTAACAAGTTAATTAAATCCGATGATCTCTTATTTAGAAAGAAAGGCCAGTTTGATAAAAGAAGAGAGTTGTAGGTTTCAAGTCTTAAATGACGGCCATACAGATTTTGTATTTCCACGTTCCGGATCGTTACGCTTCGTTGTATGAGGTTTTGTCCTAACACAATGATAATATAGGAACCTAAAATCATTAATAAAGCTAACGTCGGCGGGACATCACTCAAATACTCGGAGAGCCATGAGAAGTAGCTTCCACCCATATCTAAGCTCACGATCCCGATTAAACCTAGCAAAGGAATGATCAATAAAATTCCAATACTTTCAAGGAAGCTGGAAATTACCATCCCAAACAGATTGATGTATAAAGCTGCTCCCGAAAAAGTATGCAGCCGTTTAATAAAGTGTAAAATGTACGCCATATATTTCTCCTCTCGGGCAGCCCAATAAGGCTGTAACATCCCCGAATCCATACTACTAGTGGTTTAAAAGCCGCTTGCCTTTTTCGCAAACTTCTCAACTACAATGAAACGGCTCATGACATCCGCGCCAGTGAGATACAGCGGGCCGCTGCGCAGCCATGCATGCGCGATTAATTCTCCGTTTTCATCCTTGGCAGTACCTAAATAAAGGGTACTGTCGATCCGCCGTCTCTCGAGCATTTTCATGCCTGCGATTGCTTTGACCAGACATTTGCTGTCCCATAACGTATGGCGGCTAACAACCTCTAAGGCACTGGAGATATGCTTTAGCTGGCTTACATCCGTTGTTAAATGATGAATGGGAGTTTCTTCGGTTTTTGCGCCAAGCTTTGGGGCTACTTTGGCAAAAGGCCGGTACATCAGAAGACGTGCCCAGCCCAAGAATATATATGCCTCACAAAATAGAAGAAAGGTATGTCTATTAAGCATGAATAGAAATCGAATTCTCTTGATTAACAAGAATCAGACCTTCTTTCCACAAATGTTCCAGAAAGGAAATAACATGCTGTTCACACACTGTCCGTTCAACGTCATACTCAGCCATTAATAGGTCTACAATTTGCCGGGCAGAGATTGTGCTTCCGAGTGAATCCCAAATTCGCCCTCCGACGGTGCCGAGATTATAATATTTTCCGTTTCGGATGCTCAGCATTACCTTCTCGCCATCCATATCGCTAACAATATTTTGTTCACATGGTGAAATGAAATCCGTTAAAGCAATCGTTTGGGACTCAATCATTTTATAGTTCCTCCTTGTGTATGGTGTTTAGTAAAAGCTGAGCCAGTTCATGGGCAGTAAAACCGGATGACGGCCGTTGCAGCTGATACATGTCCATCCGATTGGCGAATTGTGCAAGAGTGCTGAAGTGCCACTCCATTAAATTCAGTCGTTCGATCAGAAAGCTGCGGAATGTATGTTGAAGCAGCGTGTGAAACCTTACAAGTCCATTAATAGGTTCTAACGCTGCATTTGTTTCTGTTTTTACGAGTTCAAACACACCAGCCAGCGGCAGAGGGTGCTCACAAAATCGAGATGGGACAGGTACGGCGAATTTTGTTTCCCTATCAAATAAGGGTTGAAAATCCGTCGAGCTCATGCCGAGCTGGTCTATGGTTTCCTGCCACATTTTTTGCTGAGGGTATGCAGGCATAACCATCGGTATATGATCTTGCGTTAGCGTTACTGCAATTAAGTCATCACTCAATAATTTGTATCCTTTATTTAGCAAAATCGACGCGAGTGTTGATTTTCCAGCACCGGATACACCTATAATGGCATAGGCTTTCCCATTAATAGCGATTGCGCTGCCGTGAAGCGGAAGTATTCTTTTTTGCATCAGAATAACTCCCATACAAGTGCCCAGGATATACAGGCGGATCTTATCTTCTTCGGAACCTTCATAAGGAGAGACAATAATGGATTCGCCATTGCGAATGCAAAAGATGGCGGTGTCAGGCACTCGAATTAAAACTTGATTGTCTCTGACAGTAAAATATTCATCTGTTTGGGCAAATTCATTCCACAATGAGGTAAGATCTTTCATTGTAACGGTTACTTTTTCGTTTCCAAGGTGAGTGTGCTCTTCCGATAGAGGCAGCTCAGGCAGCGGAATATAGCTTTCGATCCGTAAGCCGAAGGAGTTATAAATGGTTTGGCTTTCAGTCTTCAACATGATTATCACTCCAGATCGTGATGCGGTATTTGGGGTAGGTGCCCTTATACTTTGACATATAAGGGCATCTGGATCTAAGTATGGAAGAAATTACTTAAAAGACTAGCTGAAGTGAATCACTTCTGTCGGGTCGGGCTGAACGGCATCAGGAAGATGAATGCCAGGACCCGCCATTGTCATATTAACGTCAAGAACTTCCAAAGCAGGTTGCTGCCACGCTTTTTTCTCTTGATTTTGCATAGTATCACCTCCTCTCATGCGAATTTTTTTATAAATCGGTGGAAGATCAGGCCGCGCATCAATATCCGAAAATGAGTGTCAAAGACAAGCTCCGGACGAGGCTCTTTTCGAACAATCGATAAGGCGTTTGTCAATTCCTTTATATTGAGATACCCGGAGATAATCGGGTCTTCAATAACCTGTTGAAGCTCGCTGATGAGGGTGTTCCAGGCAGGAATCATCCGATGGAGGCCATCGGCCCCTTGAACCCCGCGTACTTTTTGGTTTAGTCTGATCGTGTCCGGCAAATAATTTTTTGTTGATCTGCGTATGAGCGACCGGTCGAGACCGTTCTGGACGAACTGCTCCTCAGGTACCGATAAGCAAAAGCGGATGACGCGCAAATCGTTCGTTGCATCGCGTTCCCATAGCGAATAACGCAAGGACTGCTTGCATCCGACCGTTCCGGTTATATTCCAATAATAGAGCTGTTCGAACTGTTGTTTTCTGACTTCATAGACGTTTTGCAAAGAATTGCCCCAAAAATCATACCCGTGCTCTTGTAGTCTTTCATAGACATTTGTTCGTTGGGCAAATTCAGGGTTAATTAAATCCGGCTGGCTAGGCACGTTTGATGATGACTTTAGCTTAGTGATTTGAGGAAACGCCTTTTTGCCGACAACCGGAAATATTCGTGACTTTTTAATTCCAAGATCTTTGCTGTAAAGATGAAGCTCCTTATAAAACCGGAACCATTTAAAGCTTCTAAGCAAGCTAGCCTGGTAATCTAAGGCGGGACCCCACGAGATTGTCCAGTTTCCTCGACTTCCAGTAAGCAATACGCCGACGTCCTGCTCATGAGCTTGCTGATAGATGCCCTTCATCCAAAAGGAGTTTTCATAAAATTTATAGGGAGTCTCCATGATGTCGAGCCAATCATCCACCTCGGAAAGTGGGTTCATTTCAGGAAAGTTAAAATATTGATCGTTAATATTACCAACATGTCTTACCGTCGTTTGAATATTTTGCCGTTCGTTTGCGACTCTGCTCTTGGGCGTCCAATCTTTGAAATCATCGAGCGGCACGTAACTGAACGTATGTAATTTTTTATTTTCCTCGCGAAGCGCTTTCGCGGCAAAGCTTACGACCGATCCGGAATCGAGACCTCCGCTTAAGTTTGCTCCAACCTCACGATGTGTGCGAAGTCGTGAAGATACTGCTGTTTGGAAAACATCCCGGAATGCTTCTTCGTATTCCTCATTGGATCTGAGCTTCAGTTTGTCTTCAGCGACTATCGTGCAATATCTTGAAAATTTTATTTCACCGTTTTCGACCGAAATGCTGTGGGCCGGCGGGATTTGACCGACATGCTTGTATACGGTCGTAAATAAATCAACGGCTTCGGTTGTTATCGGAATGGCTAGAAACTCGGATATCCATTGTTCATTTAATTGTTTATTTAGTCCCGGTATAGAAAAGAGCGGTTGGATGGTCGTAGAGAATGCAAACAGCTCTTTTGTTCGAGCATAATAAAGCGTCCGGCTGCCGGAAAAATCTCTTGCTCCAAACAATGATCGATTTTGTTGATCCCAAATGACGAAAGCGAAATCTCCGATTAAATGCTTGGGTGCATCCTTCCCCCATTTCTGATAGGCAAGCAGGATTAATGTGCTATCAGCCATTTCCTTTCGATCTGTCAAACGTACATGTAATTTATCGAACAATTCAGACCGATTATCGATGATGGCATCCGCGGTTATTGCAAGTCCGCGTTCATAATCATAATGCGGCAAGCGCTCAGTGATTGACTCCGGAGTAACCCATTGGGCATGACATCCCAGGAAAACATCCTCGTTAAGCCATGTGTGCACATAATCGGCGGGATAGCGCTGTAGAGCCTTCATGACCTGCATGCCAAGCTCAGGCTGTACAGGTGCGTGATTAAAATGATAGATACCAGTTATTGCGCTCATTGTATCCTCCTGTCAATTACCAAAAGCACAACTAGTTGCTTACAAAGCTTTGTGTTGTTCTTGTTAAAGAACGAAAATATATGGTTAAGAAAAGTCCAATACAGGCAATATAGTACAGCAATTTTAATCTAATCAATTCGCTTAGGAATAATTAGTTGCTGTTAATTTTGTTCTTAATAAAGAACTTGGTTTTAGGTTACATCTTCTTTGAATCGTTGTCAACAGATTCTTGATTAATATGTTTCTTGAAGCCAAATTAGTCGAAATCAATGAGGAGGTTCCAACTGTTGTGAATGAGGATTCTATTGATTATACTGGGACATACCACATATACCAGACGTGAATGAGGGGGAGTATGCTTGTTTTTCATTGCACTAGCCGGATTTTTGGTTTTTATTTACATACTCTTTATTTTCCCGACGCAATGGCTAAAGATTGAACAAGTTCAACATCCGATAGGGATCAATAAGCGAATCTTGCAAATTAGCGATCTTCACGTTGATATGCTGCGTGTTAGCACGCTTCGGATCCGGCAAGCTATTGAAGCTCATAAGCCGGACTATATTTTCTTGACTGGAGACTATACATACAGGGAACGGTATCTCCTGCGCGCATCTTACTATTTTAAAGTCATTGCTGATTGCGGCGTTCCCGTCTATGCTGTCCTGGGTAATCACGACTATGACCTGCCCCGCTTAAAGAGGCTCCTTGACTTATTTCAAGCTTACGGTATTCAGGTTCTGCGCAACGAGTCGGTTTCACTTTCGGATTTTCATCTAGTCGGAATTGACAACGATAGTACCGGGCACAGCAGAATCGAACAGTCTTTCAAAGGTGTTGGCAATGAAAGGCCGATTGTCGTTATCACGCATGATCCAAATGTGCTCCTGCGTATTAAGCGTCCATATGATTATTTGATGGCCGGCCATTTGCATGGTAAACAGCTGAACGTGCCATTCTTTTTTGCTTTCAAATCGAAAGGTCCGCTTTCAAAAAAAGGCATATACAAAGGCTTGCATTCGAATGAGCAAGGCGTTTTTTATATCTCCAAAGGAATCGGTCAGGCCGGTGTCAATGCCCGTTTTATGGTGCGGAGTGAAATAACGGTACATGATCTTTAACTCAGAAGCTATTATTGATCTGTACCGCTGCGCAGGCGGCTTGCTTCACGAAAAGCAGCCGGTGGTATTCCTTTTTCTCCGGCAAAAATCCGGGTGAAATAATGAACGGATGAGAAGCCGCTTCGCTCAGCGATATCTTTGATAGGATCAAGGGTCTGTGTAAGCATTTGCTCCGCTGCGCGGATTCTTTCGTTCCGGACTAACGATGAAAAGGACTCGTGGATATTTTGAGCAAACAATCGGGATAGATGACGCTCCGATATGTTAATGTAACGTGCTACTTCAGATAAAGTCAGATTGCTTCGAAGATTGTCACGAATATATAGCTTCGCACGCTTAATTAGGAGAGCGGCATTCGATGTAAGGGGAACAGCTTCCGGCCTTTTGCCGGTTCTTCCAAGAAGTGTGGCAAAAGATACAATTAATGCATGAGCAAGCTGCGGCAGCAGTGAAATTGGCACGGCGCTGCTGCTTTCACTTGGGATCAACAATGATTTCCAAATTTGTACAGTGGGTGAATGAGTTGTCATCTCTACCCAAATTTCGCTTGTATTCAGGGAAGAGCAATAGAGTTGGAAATCATCGGTGTTCGAATGAATTTCGTCCGGTTCGAAGGCTACAAACAGGATATCAAGATCATTCACATCTTTGATTTGATGAGATTGGTTTGGCCTTGAACAGAACATGACGCCTTCATACAGCGGATATTCTGCATCCCCTTCAACATAAATCCCCAATCCGCCATTCACATAGCATATTTCAAAAAAGGAATGCTTATGAACGAAGTTAGAGGCCAGATTCTGAACAACTCCCCAATAGTAGACGTAGAGTGTTAAACGATCTCCTTGCAGAAACCGGGCATACCGGTTTAAACGCTCTTCGCTTTTGGGCCAATGATACATAACGATCACAAACTCCTTTGGCGTAATATTGCAAAAAGATGTCATCAGCATGCAAATACGTTTTTTCTTTATCCCATCTATAATTAAACTATATTCACATTAATTTTGCGATAAGGAGAATGAACGTGATCGACCATGCAGATGTACAATTTTACAAACAAAATGGTTATTTACTCGTAAGGGGAGTGTTTAATCAAGTAGAAGTTCTGGAGATGCGGGAAGCGGTTGAGAAGATTGTACAAAGAGCGGCGGATGCTCAAATGGATCAGAATCATGCATGGCAGGGGGATTTTCTGCCATCGGAACAGCTTAAGAAGCTTGTGCTTAAGGGCTTTCACGATGTGCATTACCATGACGCGGCATTTACGCGAGCTGTCGTTCATCCGAACATGACAGCTGTTTTAAATGGAATTATCGGACCTAATGTACAGCTGCATCATTCGAAAATGCTGGTAAAACCGCCTGCGAACGGAGCTGCATTTCCGATGCATCAGGATTATCCCTATTTTCCGCACCGCGATCATTCCATGTTAGCCGCCAGCGTGCATTTGGACGATGCGGATTTGGAGAACGGATGCCTATGCGTAATTCCAGGCTCTCATCTTCAGGGACCGCTGCCGCATGTCGGGAAGCATTATCTCAATCATAAAGAACACCCGATTTCCTCAGGGACGCCTTGTCCTGCAAAGGCGGGCGACGTGTTGTTTTTCAACTATTTAACGATTCACGGCTCAGATGTCAACCGCAGTGAGAGAACACGCAGAAACGTCCTTTTGCAGTATAGGGATGCTGCTGACGTTCCAACGGAAAATGTTCATTTTGATTGGGGAATGGGCTTGATGGTGAGTGGAGAAAATCGAGACTTCAAAAATGTAAAGCCGAAATTTCAAATTGCAGAAACAAAATAGGTAATAGAAATCCGGTGAATAAAAAATGCCCTTGGCCCAACACGTTTGCGGTCAAGGGCATTGCTTCTTTATGGTTCGTCCTGTACCTCGGGAACCGCCACGTTGTAGTCGTCTTCGCCGGGATAGTCGCGTTTTATTACTTCATGGAGTGTTCGGTTTTCGTAGCCGAAAGAGTTGGCCGACCGCTGATCGATTCTCCACGGCTTGCTCTTGCCAAGAGATTCCACCTGCAGGTCAGAGCCGTAAGGGCCTTCCAGGAACTCCTCCGCAGTAAGATCGTTGCGTTGCGATTCCACTGTCGAAACATCTGTATACGGCCCGTGATTCTCATGAATAAACCGATCCATCAGCAACTCCTCCTGAAATGGTAATGTAATACCATTTCAGTGTACCCCGATTAATCGGTAAAATGCACGGTTCCAACTACAAAATACAAAAACTGGACTAGCTCGGCTGCTTCTTCCTCCGTCAGCCTATACGTATATTCGAGATATCCTTCTTCCTCAAGATCGTCGGGACCGATAATTGCCGTTTTTCCGGATTGCAGATCAGTGACCAGCTTTTTTCCATAAAAGCGGCTTGTTGAAGTAACAGCCAGATCAAAACGCTTCAAGCTAGGTCCGATAAAGGTAACGAATCGTGTAGAAGTTTGTTCAGTAGTATCAGACATAAAATCAAAATCAGGCAACAGCATGTGTATAGCCTCCACTTCATTGGTTATAAACATTATACAACAATAAAATGCTTGTAATAAAGAAATCATTATGATAGCATGAAAGCAATCGAATCATTGAACGTGAGGAAGCACCTCATCCGCCTAGGCGGATGAGGTGCTTTTTTTGTTGTTTGGCATCTTGGCCCCTATCGGACTGTTGCCTTGCCGTTCAATATATTCGCGACTATTACTTGAATTAGAGGAGTGAGGCAAACATGCAAATCGTTTTTTTGAACACGTTTGAGAAGCCGGGGGCGGGGCACCATGTCGCGAGTGCGCAGCTGTCCATTTGCGAGCGGCAAGGTGTATGGGCAGTACTATGGATGGAGGGGGAGGAGTCGGACGGTAATCCGCAAACCTGGTTTGAAGGTACATCGTGGGAAGAGATGATTATGGCTTTCCGGCACGGGATAGCCAGGATGATGGGCGAAGGGTATGCCCCGATTATTGATGGCATGCTGGACGATCGGCGCACAGCTGATGGAAGCTTCTTGTCTATGCTGCAATGCTACGGAGAACTTCATGCAAATCCGGAATTGTTCCAGTCACTGCGTGAGTGGCGCCGTGCAAAAGCGGTTGAAGAGAAGAAATCGGCCTATCTAATAGCAACAAATCGGATGCTGTGGATGATTAGCGCGTTCGTTCCGAAGAGTGCAGATGAGCTAACGCAAATACCAGGCTGGGGCAGCGGGAAGCATGCTTCCTACGGTCAAGAGGTTCTCGCAATTACAGGAGAAGCAGCTAGAGTAACTGAATTTCCGCTGCAATGGGTAACGGAACAGCTTGATACGGCTGCTTACACGCAATGGTTATTCAAGCAAAAGGAGAACAGATATAAAAACCAGATGAATCGCCAGCAGGCTAAGAAGAAAATATTAATGACCGTGCAGCAAGGCGGCACACTAGATCAGCTGGAGGCTGAACTGGAAATATCTCGGCGCGAGCTAATGGATCGTATTGAGCAGCTTGATCAGGAGGGTTACGATTTCGATTCGCTCATTACCCGGGAGCTGATCGAGGTGTCTGAAGACGAGCAGCAGCTTGTTTTGGATGCTCTTTCCTTGATCGGAGACAAATATTTGAAGCCGGTACTGCAGCAGGTGTACGGTTCGTCGGAGGCGTCTCAGCTTAACAAGCCGGTCGATGTTTTATATGAGCGCTTGCGCTTGATTCGGCTGCGCTTTCGCAGAAGCCATACGAATAAGGCGGTTTAGCTTATTATAAAAAAAGCACCCGAAAGGGTGCTTGATTATTATTGCGATATCTGGCCATAGGTTTTGAATACGGCCAGAATGCCGACTTCCTGCCATGTTACGGTGCCATCCGTTACTGTTGCTCCCGATGTTGCCGGCCAGGATGGGGCGGTTCCGCCTGTCGTACCCGCCACAATTACTTCGTATACGCGACCGGCCGAATTAATTTGGTCTCCCTTTACCTTTGCGGTGGCCGGTGCCCAACTGATTTTATTAGCTATTCCGGAGGTTATACAAATCCACCCTAAATATCCGCCAGCAGCAGGTAAAGCATTGCCATAAGTTTGGTTACGGAACCATCTTCCTGAAGAGGGTGATGTCAGGCCTTCTTCTTTAGGGTCATAGTCGATGAAAATGCCTGCTTCTTCAACTGGGGGATTGATGTTAGTGAACACGGTTCTAGCCGAGGATATTAATTTGACTGCATTCTTATTAGTTGTATTGTAATACGCCAATGATAATCGTCCGACTCCCGTATAAACAATCTCTGTATCTTTCAGGAATAAACTGTTCGTGCCAGCTATGCCGAATGCGTTTGTCAGAAGATAGAAGAAGCTGCTGTTTGAAATTTCAATGCGGCACCGGTCTGCTTCAATCCAGCCATACCCCGTATTAAACTCAGTCTGAAAGATATAGGTATTCGTCGTGACGAATAATTCGCAGTCTGAGAGCTTCGTTATTGGCGATTCTCCCGGCGTATTTATATTCCCAATCTTTACGACCGAATCTGATAATTTACATTGTTGGAAGATGGTGGTCCGCTGCTTGGTGGCGAAAATATGATTATTAAGCAGACATTTCCTGAAACGACAGTCGGTAAAGGTTACCTTTTCCGCAGCTGTTTTCTGATTTCTTGTTTCAATCCGCAAATTCATATTGGTCATGACGGTATTAATGATCTCATATACCCTAAAATAGATATCTCTTTGAACGGACTTTCCTTCAAACGTACAGCCTTCCACACGGTTAACCATGATAGTTGGAACCCCTGCGTACATATCCGTCCAGATGAAATGATTATCTCGGCAGAAGAATTTGTCATCGTTAGGCATGGAGAATATACCGGGATCGATAATTGTATTTCGGTGGAAGTAAACATCATAGCCTTCACCGGTTGAGCCTGTGTTGTTTGTAAAGGCGATGGTATTATTCTCAATGTTGACGTGAGCGTGTTGCAGATGTGCCGTCATTAAGCCGATTCCCGTCTGGCATCGGTACAAATAGTTTTCTTTGATGTTTGCTGCTTGCAGAGAGTATAAATTAATGCCAATCCCGCCTAAATTATAAAAATGGTTATTATGAATTTCGATGGTATAGCACCCAGCCAGAATTCCGTGATACAGATTATAAAAAAGGTTATTCCGAATGATGCAGTTATCTCCGTAGGAATCCTCTTGGTTAATCCCATAGCGGGTTGGGTCAGTAAAGAGCGGCTTCCTGTCCATCACGCCGGTACCGTCATGCAGGATACAGTTCTGGATAGTGTTGTAGTTTCCACCAAGTGTAATGCCGCCGCGGTGAATGTTATAAACCTCGCAATATTCCACAACATTGTGGTGCGGAGTCAGCCCGAATTTGAGTGTTATTTGCATGTTTTTAGTTGTGTTCGTTTCATTGTTGAACAAAAATCTGAACTTTTTGGCACCGGGAGGAATGGAAATCGGCGTATAAATTTTTTTGTACTCATAACGTCCAAGATAGGTGTTATCTGCCGTATAATAAAATACGTCAACTTCTTTTGTATTGATCGCGGTTTGACGGGTAAATCCAGCACCGCCAATCAAGAAACTGTCATACTCTGTCGTTGGTATATTAAGCATCTGCGTAACAAGCGTTTTGCTTGTAGCTGGTATAAGAGTGCCTGTCTTCCTGTCGATGTCGTTGACCGTTAGACCCAGTCCAAACTCAGCGTACTCATAAAAGGAAGTGCTGTCAAAGGAAATTGCGTCACCCATATAGCTGCTTACTTCACAATTCCGTACCGAACTAAAGGAGGTGCCTTTAATGACCTGAATGCCATAGGTCCATTCAATCGACGCTTCTCCAGCCGTTTTGAAGCTGCGATCTTCCTTACAACCTATTAGAACAAGATTTTTAATGTGTGAATTGGTTACGCCCTGGAGCTTAATGCTGACACCATCATTGGTGTTTGAAAATTTACCGGGAAAGTTGTAAAAATCCGATATCCCTGTTCTTGTATCAAAAGGAGACTGGCGATCCGAATCATAGATCACCTTGAGCGTCGAACCATTGAAGTCGACTGTGATGTTGCTGTGAGTAATCATAATCGTTCGCGGATAGCAGATAGGGTAAGTTCCTTTTGATAAAATAATATGGCTATACCCGTTCTCAGCCGCCCATTGGATGGCATTATTGAACCCTTGAATATTGGCATCCGCCCGAATGTAATCTTCTGTTTTATAAGGTTTCGCAGGTATGCCGGTGGTAATGCCCCATCTGGCATTTTCGATCATATAGGTTATTCCGGGCATTACGCTGCCGGTGCCGGATGGACCTGCAGGACCCGCTGGCCCTTGCGGTCCGGTTTCTCCTTGCGGACCTGCCGGACCCTGCGGACCTACAGGCCCTGTCAGACCTTGTGGGCCAACGGGACCTGGAGGACCTTCAAACCCTGGAGGCAACGCAGATGGTTTTAGTTTCTCTGTTGTAGAATCATAAATATTTCCGAGCAATGTTTGGATATAAGAATCGTCATACACTTGAATTTCGCTGCCATTTACAATGATGTTACCGTTTTTGACTTCTGTCATTTGTCACCCCTCATATCTTCAAATTGGACATGCAATAATCTATGAATAATTCTCCTGAAACGTCACTGCTATTGACCAATTAGATTACATAATTTGCTAAAAAAAAAGCACCCTTTTGGGTGCGGCCTGCAAGAAATACCAATTTTATATAAATTCTAGTAGTATTCACCTATTAACTTAGAGACGGAGCCTCTGTAAGACCAGGCTGATCCGGCCATATTGTATCTGCATAGCGGATTGCAGCACCGGAGTCGCAAGCGAGTCCGGTCTCATAGGAACGATTGCCGATTAATGCGATGGCCTCATCGCGAAACGCCCGAACTTGAGTACGATCCTCTTTGGTTGGTTGTGGTCCCTCGTGTGCCCGTAACCAAACGAGAACGGCTTGCATGACCTGGACCGCATCGTTCATGGCTTGCTCCCATAACGACCATGCGCTGTCTCGGTGAAGGACGTTGCGGTCTACAGGATCGATCCAGGGCTGTTCCGATAGATTCAAAATATCGTACTGAAACGGTTCCCGCTTATAAACGAATGGTTCAATTTGCCCTAAGGTCAGCCTCCGTCGAATGCCGGTCGGGTCGTGGAATAGTCGCTGCGCAGCTGTAAAATCACGGTTAGCCTGATTCCAATCCTCGCGGCGAATAAGAGGCGAAAGCTCCGGATAGTAGTTAGCCGTAATAGACACGAAAGCATCGACGATCGGTTCGGGAAAGGCCCCTTTCGTATCAATATATCTCCAAACGGCGGTTTTCCACGTTTCTACTCCCCATAGTTTACGGGCTATAAGCGTGTCCATCATAATTTCAAACCGCTGATGATCCCATTTACGGAAGCCGGATTTGCTAAATACGTACGGATGCATGTTCCGGTCAAGTACATGATGCAGGACAAAGCCTAGAGCATAAAGGATGGACAGATCGGGACGAGTTGGCAAGGATCGACCCCCAATGACGGAATCCAGCATTTCGATAATGACAGGACCGCAATGCCGGTTGTGCATCTCGGTCCCCATGCGATTCAATGCCAAGCTTTGCTGCCATGGGAAAAATCGATGATAAAATAAAAAATCCGGCCCTTGACACCCCATATTAAACATATTTTTTTGTTCATTAGTTCCGAGAAGTGCCGCTTCTCCAAGCTTTTCCAATACAAGCTGTCCGAAAATGAAATGAGCCCAAACGTTAGGCATTGAAGGGCCTCCTCTATTAATATACAAAATTCTACAGTTTTTATTACGCTAAAATAGTACTTTCGGTTCATATACTTCTTTTATAGTATACTTGGCCTAGTTAATTAAGTATAATAGTAACAAATATGACAAATCGCGAATTTTGTCGAAAAGGAGCGTAACCTTTTTATGAAGGCAGAATATATTAATCCGTTTCTTGAATCCGCAAAAATTGTGATTGAGCAAGTTGTTCAAATTCGTCCTGCGACTGGAGAACTTGGTCTCAAGGATATCAAGTTTGTCGAGAACTATATTTGGATTCAAATTGGTCTTAATGGACAAATGAACGGTGACATTGTATTCGGACTTAGTGAACAGGTTGCTATGAAAATGGTTTCTGCGATGATGGGCGGATACGTCATTTCTGAAATCGACGAAATCGTTCGGAGCGCAATTTCTGAGCTTGGCAACATGATAAGCGGAAATGCCAGCACAATGCTGTTTAACCAAGGCGTACGGGTGGATATTACGCCGCCGAAAGTTATTCAATCCGCGCAATCAGCTGGTTTTACTGCACAAAAGGCGCTGACGATACCGCTGATTATGGATGGAATTGGGGAACTGGATATCCAAGTTTTAATCGCATCTTAGCACAGAATCGGCTCCTTAGGGAGCTTTTTTTGCGTCTGCAGCACGAAATCAAGTAAACTTGTAGATGGGTGATGTTGGATGTTAAAAGGTAAAATTGTATTCATTTCCGGCGCTTCGAGCGGAATCGGTGCTTTGACGGCTGTCAGGCTGTCTGAGCTGGGTGCGATCCCCGTGCTGACCGGCCGCAATATCGCTAAGCTAAAGGAAATTGCAGCATCATTAAAGGGCAGCTGCATGTTCTATCAAATGGATGTTACGAATAATGAGCAGGTCATACAAACTGTGGATGCCGTCATTAAAAAATACGGAAAAATAGATATTTTGCTAAACAACGCGGGATTTGGCAAATTCGAGTATTTTATCGATGAAGCTGTGGAAAGCTTTGAGGAAATGATGGATACAAACTATATGGGCACCGTACGCTGTACGAAAGCCGTTCTGCCTCATATGTTGAAGCAGGGCAGCGGACATATTGTCAATATTGCTTCTATGGCAGGGAAAATCGGTTCTGCGAAATCAACCGGCTATACGGCTACCAAGCATGCCGTTCTTGGCTTTACCAATTCGCTTCGAATGGAGCTTCGCGGACAAGGGATTCAAGTATCTGCTGTTAATCCCGGACCCATCGATACGCCATTTTTCTCGCTTGCTGATCCTTCCGGCTCTTACGTGAAAAATGTCAGTTGGTTTATGATGAAGCCGGAATATGTCGTTAAATCGATTATTCGTTTATTGGAAAGCAGGAAGGCCGAGGTCGACCTTCCTAAGACAGCTTCTATAGGCATTAAGCTTTATCAGTTGTTTCCGCGGACAGCCGATCGGTTGTTTGGCGGTTTGTTTAATCGAAAATAATGGTTTTTACAAGAGAGGATTAAAGAATGAGTATATATACATGGAATGAGATTGGCGTAAATGAATTGCTTGCCGATAAGCTGGCAGCGAACGGAATAACTCAGCCGACGGATGTCCAGGCGGAGACGATTCCGATCCTCCTTGCAGGCAGCGATGTTTCGGCAAGATCGCAGACAGGCACGGGCAAGACACTTGCTTATTTATTGCCGCTCCTGCAAAAGCTGAATTCCTCCTCGAATGCTGTGCAGGCTGTTATTTTAGCACCGACCCAGGAGCTTGCCATGCAAATCGTTCGCGTCGCGGAAATATACGGAGAGCCTCTCAATATACGGGTGCAGCAGTTAATCGGGGGAGCGGCCTTAAAACGTCAGGTGGAGAAGCTAAAGCTGCATCCACAGCTTGTCATCGGTACCCCGGGACGAATTCATGAGCTGCTGAAGCTGCGTAAGTTGAAGCTGAAGGATGTTTCGAATGTCGTTATTGATGAGGCGGATCAAGTGTTTCAGCTGGGTTCGACGAAAGAAGTGGAAACCATTTTGTTTGGAATGGGGCATGATCGGCAAATTGCATTCTTCTCCGCTACCTATCCCGATCAAATGGCCCGCTTCGAAGGACGTTGGATGAAAAATCCGGTTCGCATCCAAATAACCCCGGAGCATCGGGTTTCTGAAACGGTTGACAATTATTTTATCGTGAGTGATAAGCGTGATAAGACAGATACGGCAAGACGCCTGGTTCGATTGCTGAATCCGACGTCGGCTCTGCTGTTCTTAAATGATACAGATAACATTTCGAACTGGGAATCCAAGCTTAGCTATGAAGGCTTTACCGTTGAAGCGTTGTATGGCGATGCCGATAAGCAGCGACGCGCAGCTACGCTGGCGCGGTTCCGTGAAGGACGCTGCCAGCTGCTGCTCGCAACGGATGTAGCAGCCCGCGGCTTAGACATTGAAGGATTGCCGCTTGTTATTCAGCTTGATCCTGCCGTGGACGCTGATCACTATGTGCATAGAGCGGGACGGACAGGGCGGATGGGGCGTCCAGGGACGGTCGTATCCATCGTGACGCCGCAAGAGCTTTTCATCATGGAGAAATTCCGTAAGCAGCTTGGCATTGAACTAACGGAACGGACGATGTTCAGAGGCAAGCTGCTGACGGAGGAGGAGCTGCGGGAAGCGACACGTTCGTTTGCGCGGCAAGAGACGAGGAGTGTAGAGCGGCGGTCCGAAGTACTCCGCGACCGCGGCGAAGCCGATGTACCCGAGAAGCGGCCCTTCAACGGGAATGATCGTCAATTTGTTAAAGCGACAAAGCCGCTCAAGGAGCTGACGGCTTCGCAGGCTGCAAAGCCGGTACAGCCTGGGGGAGCAGGACTTTCTTCACCGCAAGGAAATACAAAACAAAAGCCGGCGCCTTCGAAGGCAGCGGCAAAAGTCGAACGGAAGCGGGAAGGTAAAAACAAAGGCGCTCCGAAATGGTTGAAAGCGAAGCGCGAAGCGGAAAAAGAACAATAAAATAAAATTTTTGGAAGCCACCCTCTTAAATCGAACAACCTTTTCCGAAACCTATGGGCGAAGGAAAAACGCGGTAAATACCGCAATCGAAAACATAGGAGAGTGGCTTTCTTGACGAAACAAACGATGTGGAAAAAGACAGCAATGACCTCGCTAGCGCTGCTAATGCTTGCAGGCGGAGCAACGTCGGCATTTGCAGACGGCAAAGGCAGTGAGTATGACAACGATCGGGACGACAAGGGACGTCATGAGAACAATCGCAACGATGACAACGATGACGATGATGATGATAAATATACTATTACATGGCAATTCGAGGATGAGGAAGATTTAAAGTGGGCGACGGAATACATCATGCGTCTTGCTTCGAAAGGCGTATTCACCGGCTATAACGATGGGACGTTTAAACCAAATCAAAAAATTTCCCGCATTGAAACGCTTGTCGCGGCTGTCAGATTGATGGGTCTTCGCGCTCAGGCTGAATCGGCAGCGGAATTAAGTACAGACCTCCAATTCAAAGATGCAAACAAGATTGAGAAAAAATATCCTTGGGCTGTCGGTTACGTAGCCGTAGCATTGGAAAATGATCTGTTCTCTGAAACGGAAACAGAGGTGAAGCCGGAGGCGAACGCCACAAGACTTTGGTCGACGATCCTACTAATTAAAGCGCTTAAACTGGAAGATGAGGCGAAAGCACTTAATAATACGAAGCTTGACTTTAAGGATGCGAAAGAAATTCCGGCCGGCTCTGTCGGTTATGTAGCGCTTGCCCTTCAGAAAGGGATTATTACCGGATATGAAGACAAGAATGGCAAAACATTCCGTCCAAACCAACCTGTAAGCCGCGCTGAGCTTGCCGCACTTCTAGACCGTACCGATACAGAAATGCCGGATCAGGATGCTCAAGCGATCACAGGCAAGCTGAAGGCTGCAGCAGCAAACGGTAGCATTACAGTTGTGAAACCGGATAATACGGAATTGGCGTTGGCGCTTGATGCGAATGTATTTATCTTCCGCGACGATAAGAAAGCTGCGGTAAGCGAGCTTCGCTCTGGCGATGAAGTGCTTGTACGCACTTACCAAAATAAAGTTGTATTCATCGAAGTAACGAAATCAGCTCCTGTTGTCCAATCCTTCACAGAGCTTGGTGTGGTCAATACATTGACATACAATGCGGAAGGTAAGCTGTCGACGGTTTCAATCACACGGATTGAAAATTCGCAAACGGTCGTTCTTATTTATAACATTGACGCTAACGTTTCAATTACCGGCGACGTTTCACTTCTGAAGCCTGGTCAAGCTGTACAGGTGAAGGGCGAAAACGGAACGGTCAAATCAATCGAAATTAAATAAAGCATATAATGAAAGGCATTTCCTATAATGGGAGATGCCTTTTTTTTGATATTAGCCGTTTTATTCGGTATGCTGGTTAATAGTTCATTCTAAATCGTAATAATGAAGGTGATGTCATGGATGCCATTTTACAAGTAAGTCATTTAACAGGCGGCTACAGCCCGCGAAGGCCTGTGCTGCACGACATCTCATTTGAGGTGAAGGCGGGCGAAATGGTCGGGTTGATCGGTCTAAATGGCGCCGGCAAAAGCACGACGATTAAGCATATACTCGGATTAATGAAGCCGCAGACCGGAGAAGTAAAGGTCGATGGCGTTACGCTCGAGGAGCAGACGGAGAAGTACCGCGCAGCCTTTGCTTATGTCCCGGAGACGCCGGTGCTGTTTGACGAGTTGACAGTGGAGGAGCATTTACGCTTAACAGGAATGGCATACAGCGTCCAGAATAGTCAATATGAAGGAAGAGAGGACGAACTGCTGCAGCAGTTTCAAATGCTGCCGAAGCGCAAAGCTTTCGCTTCGCATCTGTCTAAAGGGATGCGCCAAAAGGTGATGATTATGAATGCGCTGCTAGCAGAACCGCCGCTGTACATTATTGATGAGCCGTTTCTCGGGCTTGACCCGCTTGGTATCCGTTCCTTGCTCGAGCGGCTTGTAGAGGTGAAGCGAAAGGGTGCAGCCATTCTAATGAGCTCGCACATACTCTCAACGGTTGAAGCGTATTGTGATCGGTTTATCGTGATGCATCACGGTCATATCATAGCGCAAGGCACGCTTGACGACGTCCGGCAAGCAGCAGGCCTTAGCATGCGAAGCGGATCATTGGAGGATGCCTTCTATAAGCTCGTAACCGGAGGCAATGACTAATGCGAGCAAACCAAACGCTTGATGCGATATGGAGCCGCCGCTCACGAGCCTTCCGTGAGGAAACGCTGCCATACTTTCGATATATGGGGCAAAGCGGCTTTCCTGCTTTTATGTCACTTATTTTGATTTCCTCTGCTATTGGATACTTATCATTGATTCGTCAATTGCCTGCGGATTTTCCTATTGCGGCTACAGGCGTATTTTCTCTCATGCTCGTACTGTGCTGGAGCCCTCTGCGAACTTGGCTGGGAGCGGGTGACACCGTATTTTTAATGCCGCGGGAAGCGGAAATGGACAGCTATTTGCGGCGTTCGTTGCGGTATACGTCAGTTGGATCCACACTTTTAGCTGCTATTGTACTACTTCTCTATATACCGATTTATAGTCAAGGCCCGGCAATAAACAGTGGCTGGATACTCGCGGCCGTTGCTGCAGCGCTGAAAGCCGGAAATGTATGGGGGGCATGGAGAGAACGGCAAATGACATGGTCCGGCATGAGACGCCTTATGCGGCTGCTGCGCTGGGTGACAACAGCGCTTGTGCTGGCCGTGTGGCTCACCTGCGCCGCCATGCAAGCGGCAGCTTTTACCATACTGGTAGGCTTATTATTTCTTTTAATTCACCGGTTTCCAAGCAGGCATCGTCTACCCTGGGAGCGGTTAATCGAGGAAGAAGCGAGGACGCGCAAACGCTATTACGTTTTTTTTGGATTGTTCATTGATGTACCAACTCTTCCGTCCCGAATTGCGAAGCGGCCGTATTTGACATGGCTGCTCCGTGCTGTGCCGTATTCCAATCGAAATACATTTGTATATCTTTATACGGCTTCACTGCTGAGAACGGAAATTGGCGGAATTCTCATCCGGTTGCTCCTGCTCGGCTGTCTCATTACCTATTGGTTGGCCGATGCGGTTTCCCTTTCCGGCTGGGGAAGCTTTCTCGTATTCGGCATTTTCATGGGGGTGCTTGCTGTGCAACTGGGCGGCCTGCGCCATGTTCACCGTTATTCGGTATGGAAGCATGTGTACCCGTTGCCGGATAAACAGCGCGTTGACCAATATTTGAAGGTTGATCGTGTCGCTATGCTAATATGCGCAGCGCTTCTGTGGCTGTTTATGGCGCTGCCGCTGGCATTGTCGGCGGTTTATACCCCAACAATCGCAGCTGCAGCCGGGGCAATCTTTTATGTCGCCGTTCGGCCTTCGCGTCTACGGAAAAAGATGCTTGCTGATGCCGATGAGGAATAAACAAGCTCGAAATAAAAGAAACCCCCTGAGTGATGTATTCTCTCGCGAGAGATATACATCACTCAGGGGGTTTTTTACTTGTTTACTGATTCAGTTCATTGACTGCTTTGAAGATCGTATCGAACAGCTCCTCGAGATTCTCTTCCTCGATGCAGGAGAACGCAACGCGCAGATCGGTTTTACCTAGTGCAATCGTTCCGATACCGTATTGGTTCAGCAAATGAACACGTACCGCCTCAGCGGAGACATCGCTCAGCTTAAGGCACATAAAGTAGCCAGAATTAAACGGATAGTAGCCCCAGACGTCGCCGTAGCGGCCGCTGTCGAGCAGCGCCTTCACGCGATTGGCGCGTCGCTTCATAATGTCGTACTTCTCTGCTTTCTGTGCTTCAAAATCAGGAGATGTCAAAGCCCGCAATACGAATGTTTGCGAAGGATGCGGACCGCTTGATATCGTAGCGCGAATAATACCGAGCGTTTTTTGTTCCAGAGCGGTTAACGCAGCTGCCGATGACGAAGCATACGTAATGAAGCCTACGCGGAAGCCCCATACATATTCTTCCTTCGTCGCGCCGTCTACCTTCACGGCAAGGACGCGCGGATGAAGGTCAGCAAGCTTGGCAAACAGCGATTCGTGCAGCGAGTCTTCGAAAAACAGTCCAAAGTATGCGTCGTCAGTTACCGCAACGACATTTATTCCTGCTTCGGCTGCATCGCGTATCGCTGCTATAATTTCTTCGCCTTCCTGCGGTCCAGGCGTATAGCCGGTAGGATTATTCGGGAAGTTGAGAACGACGATCGCTTTTCCCTTGTCCTTCTGAGCAAGCAATGCTTCGCGCAGGCCGGCGCTGTTGAAGCGCATTTGGTCATTATACAGCGGGTATTCCACGATTTCGGCACCGCGGCGGACGCCGAAGGTCAATTCGTAGTTTTCCCAGTTTTTATTAGGAATAACGACGGCATCACCGGCATCGGCGAAAAGATCGGCTACGATGCTGAGACCGTGCGTCAACGCATTCGTAACGACAGGATTGCCGAATGGTTTTGTTTCAAGCGAAGGGTTTTCCTTGATCATTTTGGAACGCCATGCCGCACGCAGCTCCGGCTTGCCGCCGGGCGGCGCATATTCATATATATCTTTCGGATTGTATGCAGAAAGCGTCTCTTGAATGACCTTGAGATGCATCGGCTGTCCGCCTTCTGTTGCAATTCCAATAGTAGCATTAAATTTAGTTGCTTTTGTTTTCGCTTCGGCGGACTGACTGAGTATGCCCTCCTTCGGGAAATAAATCGCTTTGCCTAAGGTTGACAACATGGCGTAGACGTTCGGGCTTTCCGTTTGTAACGTCTCGTTTAACTGCTGAGCAAGTGGGTTCATGGACTTCATTCCATCCTTCCGAAATCATTCATTTGAAATTAATATAGCCGTTTCAGCTTGTCGGGTGCTATTATAACATTTTTTTAAAGGTGCAAACCATTCTCAAATCAAATTTTTTCGTAATTTAAGGGCGGCTTGCGCAAAAGTTTGCCGCTGTTGTACGATGAGTCATATATTTCACCGCGAAACGTAAGCTGCGCCTCCAAAGGACGGCGAAGCCGTTTACGCTTGACACGGGAGGTTGCCATATGCTGCACATTGCGCCTGAGTCGCTCGTCCTGCTGCCGGCATTTGCCAAAATCGTTTGTGAGCCGGGTTGGAGATGGGCTCGACGTGAGAAGCCGATGGCTAATTATGATTTATTTTATGTATGGAGCGGCGAAGGGGAAGTTGAAGTTAACGGTACTCACTATGAGGTTGGCAAGGGCAGCTGCTTTCTGTTTCGTCCAGGAGATTACACGAGCGCAACCC
This sequence comes from Paenibacillus prosopidis, assembly GCF_003337375.1. Taxonomy (GTDB): domain Bacteria; phylum Bacillota; class Bacilli; order Paenibacillales; family Paenibacillaceae; genus Pristimantibacillus; species Pristimantibacillus prosopidis. The sequence continues at coordinate 132,651 of NZ_QPJD01000015.1, read as the reverse complement.
ATCATCCGCAGCGTCCGCTCGTATTGACCTACATACACTTTGCCGTTAATGAGTCCATCGATGCCGTGCCTAACCGCTATAGGATGCTTAATGATACAGTTGACTTCGAATATATGCTGTCGCGATATGTCCGTTTGTTTCTCGTTCAGACCTATGCCGCGCAAGAGGAAGCGCAGCTCATATTAAAGCAGCTAATGATTCATTTGCTGCGCGAGGACAATCAGCTGCCGGTCGAGAAGAAGGCGAGCAATCAGTTGACGGAAGCCATTCACGAGGTAGCTAACTTTATTCGGCAAAACCCGAGTATCGCGCATCGTGTGGAGGATTTGGCCGTGCGCGCGCAGCTGTCGCCACGTTATTTTTCAATGAAATTCAAAGAGCTGATCGGAATGTCCGTGCAAACCTATATGATTCGCACACGAATTGAACGGGCGCAGCATTTGCTCATGCATGCAGGCATGAACGTAACAGAGGTAGCGGATGCGCTTGGTTACCGCGACATCTTTTTCTTCAGCCGCCAATTTAAGCAATATACAGGACGAAGCCCTTCAGAAATAAGATAGCATACATAAATAACCCGATTCCCCAATAAATCGTAAGGGGATCGGGTTATTTCTTTAGCAAATGAAAGCTCGCGTCTTAATTGGTGCGAAGTAGGCCAAGCCGTTCTCCCACTCGTACCTTTAATCCCGGCAATACGTCTTCGCGGGGAGTAAACGTATCGTCTTCCATTAGAAGCACGACAGTAGAACCGAATTCGAAGTAGGCCAGTTCCTCACCCTTAGCCATCTCGCCCTTGAGCGGCTGCACGTATTGAATGCTGCTCACATTCAGCGCACCGACCTTAACGACTGCGGTTTCACCGCTCTCGTGCCGCATGTATGTAATAAGCCGCTCGTTGCGGCTCAGCACTCTGCGCATATGACGCAAGCCAAAGTCGTTGACCGGATAAACCTTGCCTGCAACGTGCTCCCGCTCGACAACGCGGCCGCTAACCGGCGAGTGTATACGGTGATAATCGGTTGGACTTAAATAGAGGACGATATAAAACCCGTTCATGTAGCTGGCTGTTCGCGGGGACCGGTTAAGCAGCTCATCAATGGTATAGTCTTGTCCCTTTACGTTTACAAGCGTACCGGCATGGATAGGTCCAGCTCCGGTGATGAGCGCATCGACCGGACTCACAAGCGAGTCGGCACCTTCATGCACCGTCCGTAGTCCTGGCTTTAGCTTCCGTGTAAAAAACTCATTTAACGTTTTATATTGAGAGAGGGGCTTCTCTGCTTCCTCTATCTTGATGCCGTATGTCGTTGCGAAACGGGAAATAAAAGGGCGGCTGGCGGCCGATTGCGCGAATTTTCCGGTTATCCTGGAGATCCATTTACGCGAACTTAATTCTGTCATGGAACGAAGCAGCCATCTCGTCATACGTATACCGTCACGTCCTTCCTAAAGGGGCAATTTGTGATTTCACCCACCACACAGTGTGACATATCCGGTTCTAATTATCAATATGGTGGAGCTTGCGGTCCTTTCAACTATTCCAGTATGATAAGGACATACTTGGAAGGGGGATTCAACCATGAGCGAGCTTAAGCTCCCTACGCCGGAAGCTATTATATTTGATATGGACGGAACATTGTTTGAAACCGATACGCTGCTTATCCCTGTACATCATCGCGTGTTCGAGACACTGCGTGAAGAGAAGCTATATGAACAGGAAACTCCTCCAGTGGAACGGCTGCTTAGCTGCCTTGGCATGCTGCTTGAGGATATTTGGCGGCAAGTAATGCCAGGCAGCACAGAAGCGGCTCGTAAGCGTGCAGATGAGCTGCTGCTTCAATACGAGCTGGAGGGACTGGCTGCGGGTGAAGGGGAGCTGTACCCTTATGTGGAGCAAACGCTGAGGCATCTGAAGGAAAGCGGTATTAAGCTGTTTGTCGCAAGCAACGGACTTGAGGAATATGTGAAGGGTGTTGCTCGTTATAAAGGGATTGCTGAACTGTTCGACGGGTTATACAGCGCCGGAGAATATGCTACCGCAAGCAAGGTTGATTTAGTCGCAAGATTGCTTCAGGATCACAACATACATACGGCTTGGATGGTAGGCGACCGTTCATCCGATGTGGAAGCGGGAAAAGCGAACGGACTACTAACAATCGGCTGCGCCTATGCGCGCTACGGAAGAGCGGCGGAGCTGGATGGTGCAGATGTGCTCTTATCCGATTTCCATGAGCTGATCATTCTGCTGGAGCAGTAAAAAAAGGGCTACCGAACAAGCAGCACATGGCTTGATCGGCAGCCCTTTGTGTTACGCCAAGCTGTTTTATCATCGCTTGTACGATAGGTGGCCTACGTTATGCACCACCAGCATTGCCAGCATCTCCAGCTTTAATCATTTTAGCTAAATAAGCACCATAATGAAAAATTTGCTCGAGTGATTTTTTGCGAATATGCGGCTCATCGAATTTCATGGGCTTAGAATTAGCTTCAAAAAACCACATGTTGCCGTCACTGTCTATCCCCAGGTCCATCGACATTTCGCCTAGAAGCTGTCCGGATGCCCGCTCGATCTGCTTCGCAATGAGCAGAGCCGTGTTTTTTGCTTTTATTAATAGCTTACGTGCTTGCTCCTCATTAAATGAATTGACAAGCAGCTTCTCGGGATCTTCGATCATACCGCCGCGCGGCACATGAGTCGTAATGCTGGCGGCGCCTGCTATCCGTGCGCCAATACCCGTTATATCCCATTTGCCGCGCTTGTTTTTTTGTACGAGCGCCCTTAAGTCGAATTGCCTGTCGTTGAAGGAGGCGAGATTGATGCCCTGCTGGGCAATGTAAGCTTCGCCTCCGCTTTGTTTTTGAATGTGGCTCCACAGCTTGTTAATCGAAGAGCAGTTATAAGTTGCACTCTTCTTATCCTCTTGTATTTTTAACCGGTACGGCAATTGCTTCTCGGTATGCACATTGATGGTCATAATGCCTTTGCCGGCCTTACCGCTTTCGGGCTTTAAATAGAGGTAGGAATGCTTGCGCATCATCCGTCCGAGACCGTTTACCGTCATCAGCTTTCGCGTTGAAGGTATATACGGTTTGGTCGTTTTGGATAGGCGCAGCCATTCGAATAAATCCCATTTGTTGAAGAAGGAAGGATTAAACAGCTTAACGCGTGAATGATTTTGGCAAGCGGCTATCTTTTGTTGGGCAATGGGCAAAATTTCATCTTCCCGCTGCGGAATCCGGTTGTAAATAATATCGGGAAAAGGAAGGAGACGCTGCTGCCAACTGTCGTCATCTTCATTGTATACGAAGCCTATCAGGCTGTTCCTCGTGAACAGCAAGTCTTTTACCGTTAGCACATAGACGATGAATCCCATCGATTGACCGGTTTTGATCAAATCTATAAAGTTGCTGCGATTACCCCGGAAGAGATTGATCTCATCGTCCATGGTCAAAATAGCGAGTACCGTTCGGTCAGCGCGCAGCTCCTTGAAGTTCAATTCTTCCGGAAGTAAACTGTTCATCAGCTATTACCTCCTTGGAAGTTGCTAAGGTACATGCAATGCTCAATAATGTAAGAAACTGAAGCACGACCCTCCGAGCGAAGCGCTGGATGCTTATAGATCGATCGGCCCGGTTTGGCGTTCGCTTCAAACATCCATACTTCACCGTCTTTATCAATTCCGATATCAAGGCCGAGCTCTCCAAGCCGGTGCGGATAGTTTCGCTCAATGGCTTCGGAAATCTTAACAGCGGCTTCCTTCGCTTTATCCAGAACAGCCTCTGCTTGATCGCCAAACGTCCTGCTCAGCGCCTGCTCCGGTGTCATCAGCTGACCGCCGTTTTTCACATGCGTCGTTACACTTCCCCGGCCTGCTTTCTTCGCGCCGATGCCGGCGGGCACCCATTCGTTTTTGCCGTTCTTATGCATATGGAACCGGAAATCAAGCGGACAGCTGTCGATCTCGACTAACCGGATACCCTGCTGGATAACATAGTGATTCAAGTTGCTTCCATGCTTAGCCTGCAGCATCCTCATTAAGCTCTGGAAGTTCGTGAACCGCAACAGCACGTTTTGACCGCCTTTGCGGTAGCGCGCGAAATAGCCGCGTTTCGGATGATAGGTAAGCCGGTAAATTCCGGCTCCCAGGCTGCCAGCTGTTGGTTTGAGATATAGAAACTGGTGCTTCTCCAGCAGTTCTTTTATGTTGTCTGCGTTAGGACCGGAAACGGACTCCGGCAAATGGCTTAAAGCTTCAGGATCGTTGTCGAGCAGCTTATACACATCGGCTTTGTTGAAGAAGCTCCAGTTGAAAAATGGGATTTTATGGCGTACGAAACGCTCCCGGAGCGCATTAATCGATCCGGAAGTTTCCGCCTGACGGTTCGGTAAACGGTTATAGACAACGTCAGGCAGCGGTATAATTTTGCGGTACCATCCGCCTTGCGGATTTAGGAAATAGCCGTTAATCGTTTCTTGGTGCCAGTTGATATCATGAGGAGTAAAGCCGAATAAGTAACCTTTATGCTCACCCGAACGGATAATTTGCTTAATAAATTCGGTTCGGCCGCCAAAAGGATTGCTTTCGGAGCGGATGCCGCTATCGCTTAATATACCGACGAGCGGTCCAAGCTTAACCTCGTTATTACCAGTATTAAGCACGTATACGCTCCCGGATTTCGGCACCTTGATTGACTGGCGCACGCCTGCTGACAAATACAAATGGTTGCCAGGTCGTTTCAACTGCTTGATCTCTGTTGTAATAACTTCATTGCCCAGTTTAAGTTGAACGGACTTTTTGCCGGATAGCTTCAGCTGCTTCAACAACGGGCTGGACAAATATACGATTTTATCGGGTTGCTGTGAGAAATGGACGTTACAAGTTGTCAAACTCATCGATGAACCTCCTGAACGTTGAAAGGCCGTTTTTGACTGTTCATACTCGAATTACTGAAACGGCCGTTTGCGGATACGTTAGCTACAAAGGACGGATGAAGGCGCCTTGACAGAAAGCGGGCGTACAAGAGAGGCCGTACAATCGATTGCCGCTCAGCCTCCTGGTCGCTTATTATTCGAAAGGAATTACGCCCGGGCTTTGAATTCGCTTCTATTAGCCAGAGTCTGCCGTCCGGCTCTATCCCGTAATCGAATCCAAGCTCGGCAAATCTGCCGAATCTGCTTTCAAGCCTTTCTGCTGTTTGCTTGCTTATTGTATGGATCTCTTCTAGTAAACGTTCGGCTTTGTGCGTCCCAAATTTATCAGAAAGCAGTCCGCTAGCCGGGCGAGCGTCGCCTCCGCCATGCAGATTGGACGTAACGGAGCCGATTTGCCCGCAGCGAACCGCGACTCCGGAGAGCGACCATCTACCCTTACCGTTTTTCTGCAGCAAAGCTCTTACGTCAAAGGGTTTGTCATCCTCGCCGCATAGCTCTAAATAAGGTTGTATCAAATAGGTCGTGCGGTTTATGAAGCGGATCAGCCATTGCTTCATCGCGTTGTTGTCGGTGAATGTTTTGGAGAAAGGCCGGTTTTGGAGGGTTCTACCGTTCACTTGGGTTGACTGATCGAGCGGGCTTCTCTTCACATGTACTATTCCTTTACCCTGCATTCCGGCCGCCGGCTTCAAAATGACACCAGCATTATATCGTTCTTCCAGCTGTTCCAGTTGCTCTGCTGAATAGTAACGTATCGTTTCCGGCAAATATTTTGCCAGCATACTGTTATCCTTGAGTGCTTCATACACGTCGAGCTTAGTCGGAAGAATGCCGTTCAGCATTACATACGGCTTACGCAGCGCTATTGCATTCAGCATGCTGCGACAGCTTATCCGCTGCTCCGGACGCGTGTAAAAACAGCGGTCGTAAATGATATCCGGCAATGGAACTATTTGACGCACCCAGCGATTTTGCTCCAGCCTATAGGCTTGCAGCAGCCCGGATTGCGATTGATAGCCTTCCGCTTCGAATACATATACATCGATGCCAAGCTGAACGGCGGTCAAGCTAAGCGCACGGTAAAAAGAGGGTTCCGGAATTACCGGTTCCGTCTCAGTACCTTCGGCGGAACGGCCAATCGAAGCGACGATGATACCGAGGATGATCGTTCCAATTTGCATAAGCGCCTCCGTTAAAATCCCGACAAAAATCGGGAGTATTGAATCATCATACGGACGGATGGACGTATTTTATTATCATTTAGAGGTGTGTTATCGTTTTTGGACGGCTTTGAATTCACTTCCAGAAGCCAAACGCGGCCGCTGGTGTCGAGCGCTAAGTCGATGCCCAGCTCTCCAAAATGTGCTGGAATTTGCGTGTCGAGGCTGCGGGCGATATTAAGCGCCGCTTGCTGCAATCGATGCGTTGCATCCTGCCTGCTAATTCCGGACAGATTTGATTTGGCAACGGCCTCTCCTACAGTGCTGAGAGTTCCCCCGCGTGCCAGGTTGGATACGAAAAGATCGTTGCCCGCCGTACGGGCGACAATCGAGGTGACCGTCCATTTGCCGCTTGCGTCTTTTTGAACGAGCGCGCGAAAGTCGACTGGCCGTTTCTGAATTTCAATAAGCTGCAGGCCTTGTTGTATTTGGTAACGACTGGTTTTCATTTTCTCAGATATGGTTGAATAGAACTTTACTAAGCTAGTGAACTGCTGCTTGCGTGTACCTGCTGCAGTCGTGTACATCGCTTGGTAGTTGTCCGTGCCCAGACGTGTGATACGAATGATGCCTTTACCCAAACTGCCGCGAACAGGCTTAAGAAATACGTTGCTGTAGCGCGAGCACATTGACTTCAGCATGATGTAGTTGCGGAGCAAATGCGACTCAGGCAAATAGCGGGCTATAGAATCGTCTTTTTTCAGCGCGTCAAAAACTTCGGCCTTATCCAGAAACTTTTCATTGAAAACGCTCGTCTGATGCTGCAGTTTTACTTCTTTCATAAAATGTTGTACGCTGGGTTTGCTCTCCAATTTTCGGGATGACAACCGGTTATTGACGACGTCAGGCACGGGCATTACGGCCTTTTGCCATCCATCTGAATATATCCAGCCTTCAATTGAATCAGGGCTGCTGCCGATTTGATTCGGCGTGAAAAAATAAACATAAACGCCTTGCGCCGTACAGGCCTCGACTAGCTCATTGCAAAACATAGTAATGGAGCCGAATGGTTTATCCGGAATATGCGGATAATCGCGGGTAACGAGTATGCCGATTAAAGGTCCGAGTACGAGTGTGGATGTCCCGGCTTTGTATTGCAGTCTGATCGACGCTCCGTTCACTATTCCCATCTGCCCTGCTAAGCCTTGGCTGATCCGCAGCCCGTCGTACTTTGCGACAGGAATGACTTTCACATTCTTACGAAAGGCACCGAATTTTAATTGGAGGTGTTGGCCTTGCGGGATTTTCCATTGCTTTACATATGTTTCGCCAAGAATGAGCGTATCATCCGGAAGCATGCCGGAGCTGATCACCTGTACGGCTACTTTCGATTTGAGCATCATAAATCTCCTTTCAAGCAGGAGGATGACGATATGGGGTAAGCGGCCTGAAGGTGTTTTACACGAATTACTTCATCATATGAGGACATCTATCTCTTTGTGCTTCAAAATCAGAAGCGATGCATGTGTTGTTTTCATTAGATTTTCCATTTATGACTTGGCTCCGGTTGTACTAAAGCGTTATGATTGAACTTATAAAACAAAAGATAAACAAAGAATGGGAGAGTGTTTAATGAATATATATGACAAAGCTTACGAATTAGCCAAAGCCTTGAAGGAAAGCGATGAGGCGATGCAGCTTAAGGCTGCGAAGCAGGCTGCGGAAGCTGACCCGGATGCGAAACGGATGCTGGATGATTTTCGTGAACGGCAAAACTTTCTGCAGCAAAAGATGATGGCAGGAGAAGAGCCGTCCGCTGAAGATATGGATAAAATGAACAAGCTGTATGAAGTCATTACGCTCAATCCGCTAATTGGACGACTGCTCGAAGCCGAGCGCCGCTTTGCGGTCGTATTCGAGGATATTAACCGTATTATGTCGGATGTGCTGAAGGCTATTGTTGACTAGAGTCATATACTAGGGACTTCTTTCATAGAATGGTCATGCGGACAAGAAGGCTGCCGCTTACGACCTTGTGGAGGAGTTGAAGGCAATGGTTTCAGGAAAAGGCCGTCATTTATTGTATTTGCTTATTGCGCTTGCGATGCTCATATATGCGTTGCCGCGTCTTGAGCTTAATGCGCCATGGGATTGGACGAGTGTGTTTGGGCTTGTCTGGGTAGGCTTTGCGCTGGTCGTCATCACGGCACATGTTAATGCGCTGCTGCTCATGGATGACGAGAAGCGCAAGGAGATGGAGCGTATAAAGAGGGCTAAGGCGCTGCTATGGGAGCGCAGGCTGCTTCAGAAAGCAGTCGTTTCTAAGAGAGTCCGGGGATAGATTGCGGGCAGTCTTAGATAGAAACTGGACCATGATGACAAAGAAGATCCGCTGGGATATACCAGCCGGATCTTCTTTTTTTAAAAATATAAAGCATTTATATATTTCACACTTATAAATAAGCTTATATTTCACCGCGAAACAAGCTTTTGCCGCCAAGGACGGCGACAGCCGTTTACACTTGATAGCATTAATTGATTTCCTTAAATTGAACAAGCTGCTTCACAAATTTGTATACGGCTTCCTGCTCCTTCAAGCTTAAGCCGTTTAATTGATGGGCAATTTTATTGGCATACCCATTTTCATCATTATCATCATTGTGGTCAGCTTCATGAGCAATAGAAATTACGTTTACGATTTGCTCAATCGGCGTTTGAAGCGCCAGCGCGATTTTGCTGAGCACGTCAATCGTCGGATTTTTTTCCCCGCGTTCAACTTGTCCCATATACGAGGCGTTTATATCGGCCCTAAATGCCAGCTGTTCTTGGCTTAGCCCTCTTTTTTTGCGAAGCAGACGAATGTTTTCTCCGATTAGTCCTGCAATCTCACTCATAATGTCACCTCAGCCTAACGATAGAGCTTTCCTTGTCTATCAACAACATTCTATAGAGCATATTGAAAATAGCGACTATAGTCATTGACTAATAGGTGGGTTCTTTACTATAATTGTGTAAAAAAGTATCATTCTAATCGTATCATTGCCTTTATAGGGTGAATTTACCAATTTTATAGAAAGTAATAGCATTAATAAATTGCGATTATGTGGATGCGAGGAGGCTGGCAGAGTGGTTGACGAATTCGAGTTTTTTAGAAAAGTCCGCGCATATTATTGCAATGTTCCCTTCCTTGTCCGATTCACTTATCGATTGTCACATCGTATTGACAAAGCCGCAACGGCTCGCGGTTCCTTCAGCTGCCGCGTCAATCCGCATACCCAAATCGTGGAATACGTGCTCGAGCTCCAATCTGATCCTATTTCAAGACCATACAGCGAACACAACTCTTTTTTGTTTTCCAGCGCCTATGAAGAAATTCCACCCCAAACGATTGAAATCAATCATTTTCCTATTCAAGCATTGCGCTATCCCCTACCGATCGAATATGATTGGCAGTCTTTTATTATGTCCGGTGCGGAAGACGCGATTAATGTGCAGACGATTCAGCAGCTGTTCAAAAAATGGAGGCTGAAGGGCGCGGGCGGCGAATTGGTCGACGGGAAGCTAAAGATAGAGCAGGTGCTTCTTCAATGGCATCTTTAATTATTAGATAGAGAACGGGAATGAACATGACTTGCTCCCCGCTTTCTCCTATAATAGGAAGAAGACGATTGTTTATTGGACGGAGGAATAGCAATGGATCCAATCGGACCGGGGAACGAGACCAGAACGAAGCATGAACAAATTTTACATTATATACAGAGCCTGAAGATTGGGACGAAAATTTCGGTGCGGGCAATTGCCAAAGCGCTTGGCGTTAGCGAAGGCACCGCATACAAAGCGTTCAAGGAAGCGGAAAGCTCCGGAATAGTAAGCACGAAGGAGCGTATCGGGACCGTGCGGATCGACCGGAAACGGCGGGAGGCGCTGGATCAGCTTACCTTCGGCGAGGTGGCGGAAATTGTTGAAGGCCGATTGTTCGGAGGTGCGGCAGGACTAGAGAAAACGCTGCATAAGTTCGTTATCGGTGCAATGGAGCTCGATGCGATGCTGCGGTATATTGACGAGGGCAGCCTGCTTATTGTCGGTAACCGTGTCGGTGCGCATCGTTGCGCGCTCGAGGAGGGGGCTGGCGTTCTGATTACGGGCGGCTTTGAGCCAAGCCCGGAAGTGATCAAACTAGCCGACGAACGGTCGCTGCCAATCTTGTCATCCCGCCATGATACCTTTACGGTCGCTTCGATGATTAACCGTGCGATGTACGACCGGCTTATTAAACGGAAAATTATGCTGATTGAGGATATCGTAACGTTCAGCCGCCCTGCTGACGTTCTGCAAAGTGGACATACCGTATCGAACTTTCACAAGCTTTCGCAAGAGACCGGCTATTCCCGTTTTCCTGTAGTTGATGAGAGAAGCAGGGTTGTCGGGATGATGACGGCTAAGGATGCTGTAGGCTCGCCTGAAGATACCGTCGTCGACAAGCTGATGACGCGGCAGCCGATCACGGCAGCACCTAACATTAGCGTTACTTCGGCAGCGCACACAATGGCAGCGGAGGGGATCGATTTGCTGCCGATTGTAGATAGGCACCGTAAGCTGCTAGGCGTCGTTACAAGACAGGAAGTGCTGGATGCGATGCGTTTTGCAGGCAAGCAGCCTGAATCGGGAGAAACCTTCGAGGACTTAATGTGGACGGGCTTTATGGCTTCAACAAGCGTAAACGGTCAAGATGAATTAGGCATTGCTTACAAAGGGTCGATTACGCCGCAAATGTCCGGAGCGCTCGGAATGGTCTCGGAGGGGCTGCTCGCCACATTAATGACGCAGGCAGCGCGGAGAATGATCCGGGAAACTGCGAAGCGTGATTATTTGCTTGAGAGCATGACCACTTATTTTGTTAGGCCGGTTCATATTGACAGTGAAATTTCGATCATACCGAGGGCGCTGGAAATGAGCCGCAAATTTACGAAGCTGGAAATCGAAGTTTTGGACCCGCAAGGATTGGCCGCCAAGGCGATGATGACGGCCCAAATGATTGATCCCTATTGATGGCCGTCTAGCTTTTCATGGTGCGATATAGGCTAAGGTTGCGGAGGCCAGCAAATAGATTGAACACCCCGAGCACCATGAACAAGGCGCCTATGACAATTCGGAGAGTGGACTCGGCTGATAGAAACAGCTGGACCAATGCGATAATCAGCAGCATGATGCCCATGCAAATATTCATTCTGGCAGCATATATGCCGCGCATCCTGGCATCGGCGGAACGGCGTGATTTGAAGCTGAAAATGACCGAGAACACAAGTGAAATTAGGATGCCTGGCGCTAACAGCCATTGTATAAGTTGATCCATTGTGAAGCAGCTCCTTTATTTATGCGTTAATGCAGCATAGTGAAATCAGCATCTATTGTATCACGAAAAGCTGCTGCGCGCTTAGGAAGAAGGAGGCTTCGCATAGTTGCGGACCGCAACCCACACTTGCAGGGCGTTATCTACCACAAGTGCAGTCTTCACTTCAATGCTGTAGTCTTTGTTATTCACGTCGCTGTACACTTTCCGTTCCAGCAGCGTTCGCGCCAGCCTTGCGTCGGAATCTATTTCATATATGCTTCGACCAAGAAAGCTGCTTAGATCCTCTTTTATTCGTTTTATCAGCTCGGCTTCCGTTACTTGATCGAGATTCGGCCTGCCAGACTTTTGACCGGTCTCCTTTTCGATACGGGGAAGCACGCTTTTGATGACTGTATGCTGATTTTTGAATTGCTTTAACCCTTTTATATCCTGCTCGTATTGCTCCAGTTGTACCTCCAGTTCACTCTTCAAAGTTATCAAGGCCTGAAATCGCGCCATAAAAATAGAATTATATATGACCGCCCCGATAATAATGCCCAGCAACAACACTCCAAACATCTGCATTCCTTTCACGTAACGTTCAAACGGCGGCACCCGCATGGCTTAAGCGGCTCCCTTACAAATTAGCCGGACTAGCTCCGTTCCTAAATGCGCCCCAAGAAAAGCAATGATAATAAAACAGATCTGCTGTGCGGCAGGCGACAATTGACCAGCAGTGATGTTGCTCTCAATGACACGAACAGGATCAATCGATCCGCCTATGGCAGCTACAATAGCCCATATTTTCAGCCTTGCTGCCGTATCGAGCATGGTATCACCAGGCGGCAGCAGCATGAATACCGATCCTATCCCCGCCAGCATCGATCCTCCTATGACTACACCGAACGCTATGAAGAAATCAAGTCCCGCCTTGGACAGAAAGTAACTCATCATTAGACCTCCTATAAAGTTTTGCGAAGCAACGCCCACTTCGATAGCTTGTGCTCTACTACCATTCTATGGGCGTGTCCTGCTCTATTATGATAAAATAGAGCTAACTTAATTGGACGAAGCGGAAAGGAACGGATGCGATGAGCGGTAATAACGAACAAACTTTCGTGCATTTGCACGTCCACAGCGAATACAGCCTTCTCGACGGCGCCGCGAGAATCCGCGATCTTGCGGCGAGAGCCGCAGAGCTTGGCATGAAGGCGCTCGCGCTGACCGATCACGGCGTCATGTACGGAGCAGTGCCGTTTTACCGCGCTTGCCGGGCTCATGGCATCAAGCCTATAATCGGCTGCGAGCTGTACTTAACGACCGGATCACGCTTTGACAAAGGGACGCGCAAGGATAACCCTATCTATCATTTGATTGCGCTCGCCAAAAATGAAACCGGCTACCGGAACCTGATGAAGCTTAGCTCGATCGGTCATTTGGAAGGATTCCATTACAAGCCGCGAATCGATCTGGATGTGCTGCGGGAGCATTCGGAAGGACTGGTCTGCTTAAGCTCCTGCCTGAAAGGCGAAATATCGAAGCATCTGCTGCATGACCGCCGTGATGAAGCGCGGCGGGCCGCATTGCGCTACCAGGATATTTTCGGAGACGACTTCTATTTGGAACTGCAGGATCACGGCATGCTGGATCAGAAGAAGGTGGCCTCCGCGATGATCGAGCTTGCACGCGAGACCGGCATCAAGCTGGCGGCTACGAACGATGTTCATTATTTGCGGGCTGAGGACGCAGCCGTGCAGGATGTGCTGCTTTGCATCGGAACAGGCAAAACGGTTGACGATGCCGACCGGATGCGCATGCTGACAGATCAGCTGTATATGAAAAGCGCGGACGAAATGGGGATGCTGTACCGCCATGTTCCGGAAGCGCTGGAGCATACGGTGGAAATCGCGGAGAAATGCGACTTCGAGCTGAAGCTTGGACGCGCCCCATTACCGGTATTCAGACCGGTGCCGGCAGGAATGAGCTCAGCGGAATATTTGAGAGTTCTTTGCCGCGATGGCTTGACCGCACGATATGCCGGTCTTTCTGAATGGGCGACTGATGCGGACTTTCGTATACAAGCGGAAAAACGCCTTGAGTACGAGCTGTCTGTTATCGAAAAAATGGGTTTTAGCGATTATTTTTTGATCGTCTGGGATTTCATACGGTTCGCACATGAACGCGGAATCCGAACAGGTCCGGGAAGAGGATCTTCTGCCGGGAGCTTGGTTGCTTACACACTTCGCATTACCGATGTGGATCCGATAAAGTACAAGCTTTTGTTTGAACGGTTTCTGAATCCTGAACGCATATCTATGCCGGATATCGATATTGACTTCAATGACGAGCGCCGTGATGAGGTCATCGCTTATGTCGCTGCCAAATACGGGGAAGAGCACGTTGCGCAAATTATTACGTTCGGTACGATGGCAGCGAAGGCTGCCGTGCGGGATGTCGGCCGGGCGATGAACGTTCCGTTTCAGGAGGTAGACCGTGCGGCTAAGCTCATTCCGAACCAGCTCGGCATTACGCTTGAAGAGGCGCAACGCGTCAGCGCGGATCTGCGCGAAGCATGCGAGCGACAGCCGAAGACGGCTGCTATGATGCAAATGGCGCTGAAGGTGGAAGGGATGCCGCGTCATGCCTCGACGCATGCGGCAGGCGTAGTCATCTCGCAAGAGCCGCTGACCAATTACGCACCTCTTCAAACGGGAAGCGAACGCATACCACTGACGCAATATTCGATGGAGCATCTGGAGGCGATCGGACTTCTCAAAATGGATTTCCTCGGCTTGCGCACGCTGTCCATACTGGAGCGGACGCTGCACTGGGTAAAAGAGCTGTATAGTAAAGAGATCGATTTTCGTTTGATTAACGATGCCGATCCCGAAACGTATACGATGCTTGGCCGCGGCGATACGACGGGGATATTCCAGCTGGAGTCAGCGGGAGTGCGGCGCGTCCTGCGCGATTTGAAGCCTACCGAATTCGAGGATATCGTCTCGGTGCTCGCTTTGTACCGCCCGGGCCCAATGGAGTTTATACCGAAGTATATTCAAGGCAAGCACGGGCTTGTAAACGTCGAGTATCCTCATCCTACGCTTGAGCCTTTGCTTGCCGATACGTACGGCATTATCGTGTATCAGGAACAAATTATGCAAATCGCATCATTGATGGCAGGCTTCTCGCTTGGGGAAGCGGATTTGCTGCGGCGAGCCGTTTCCAAGAAGAAGCGGGAGGTGCTCGATGAGGAACGGGCCCACTTTGTGAAGGGAAGTCTGGAGCAGGGCTATTCAGAGTCGGATGCAAACCATGTATACGATATGATTGTGCGATTTGCCGATTACGGCTTCCCTCGGGCGCATGCGGCGGCCTACGGCGTGCTTGCGTTCCAGACCGCATGGTTGAAAGCCCATTATCCCGTTCCTTTTATGGCATCCATGCTGGCATCAGTGACCGGCAACCAGCGTAAAACAGCTGAATATGTGGACGAATGCCGACGCATGGGCATCGAAGTTTTGCCGCCTGACGTGAATGAAAGCAGTGTTTCCTTTACACCCGAGGCCAAAGCCGTTCGCTTCGGGCTGGCGGCAATCAAGAATGTCGGTACGCAGGCGATTGAAGCGCTGCAAAAGGAGCGCAGCGAGCGGCCATTCGGCAGCTTGCTGGATTTGTGCCAGCGGGTCGATCTGCGCGTCGTGAATAAACGGGTTCTGGAATCGCTTATTCAAGCGGGAGCATGTGATTCGCTTCCCGGACACCGGGCTCAGCTGCTTGCAGCGCTTGAGGAAACGGTGGAAACCGCCGTTAAATGGCGTAAAGAACGCGAAGAGCTGCAGATTGAGCTGTTCGGCTTCGACGAGGTGCAAAATTGGGATGTCGAGCTGCCTGATGTGCGTCCTTATACGACCGGACAGAAGCTGGATCTGGAGCGGGAGCTGCTTGGACTTTATTTGTCCGGGCATCCGCTGGATGATGCGGAGCAGCAGCTGGCGCACCTTGGTCTCGATCGACTAGTCGAGCTAAGCGATGCGAAGGACGGAGCGGTCGCGATCGTCGGCGTGATGATCGTCTCGCTGAAGCCGTTTACGAATAAGAAGGGTCATGCAATGGGTTTCCTTGAGCTAGAGGATCGTATTATGCGTGTGGAAGCGGTCGTGTTTCCGTCGGTATGGAAACGGTGCGGGAGCAAGCTCGAGAAGGGCGGTCTGGCAATCGTGCAGGGGACCGTTCAGCAGCAGGATGACGATTATAAGCTGATCGTTGAGGACGTCGTCCCGATTGGGCTCCCTGGGCAGGATCTTGCGGAGCAGGTTCGGAGGCTGCAGAAGCAAGCGCAAGCTCGCGCAGCACGCATGGCAACTGGGGGGGCAGCAGCAGTGCGGGCGGTTTCACAAGGTCATGCACCGCAAGGACAAGTCCAAGCGGAACAAGCTGCGCTGCAGCGCCAAACCCCTGCTGAGCGTAAGCGTCAACGGGTTTACATCAAGATCGTTGCAGCAAATGAGCAGCCTGCTGTGCTGGCAAAGCTGAAATTGCTTCTGGCAGACCATTCCGGTCAACTGGATACCGTTCTGTTCTATGAACAAGACCAAAAGTCGATCGCGCTTAGCGACAGTTATCGCGTAAAGCCTTCACCGCAGCTAATCGGTGCTATCGAGGAGCTGCTGGGAGAAGGCGCTATTATTGTCAAATAAAGATTTGCGGCTTCTGACCTTTTTCCGAAGTTACCCGTCCTTTCCTTAAAATCTCGCAATCAATTGCATTTCATATGCACGTCAGAGCTTGTACTCGCATATGTTTAGAGATACAAGCGGAAACGGCTGGAGATACGCGGCTTTTGTTCGGCCGCTTTGCCCAGTTTCCGAGATAAACGTACAAGCAGTTGCGGAAGGGATGGGGCTAAAATGACAGGGATCGAGAAATGGCTCTTGAAACGGGGAGTATCTGTCGACGATGTGACGGAAATCGTGTATACGCTGCAGCGTCCTTATAACGGGGATTTGACAATGGAGGAGTGCGAGGAGAGTGTAAGAGCGGTGCTCGCCAAACGAGAGGTGCAATATGTCATGTACACAGGTATTGCCCTCGACGAATTGGCAGAACGACGGCTGCTGCCTGAACCGCTTCAATCGATTATGGAAACCGATGAGTCGCTTTACGGCGTTGATGAAACGCTAGCCCTCGGAATTACGAATGTTTACGGTATGATCGGATTGACGAGCTTCGGATATTTGGATAAAGTAAAACCCGGTATCATTCGTCAATTGAATTTGAAGGGTGAGCGGATTCATGTATTTTTGGATGACCTTGTTGCTGGATTAGCCGCCGCCGCATCTGCTCGAATTGCTCATCAGGACCCAAAAGCGAACCGATATGATTTGCCGGATTCGCCATGACTATGGTATTATTATGAGATCATATGGCCTGTTACCGGGAATTAGCTATGCTTAGGAAGTGAACTTTGCGGCAGCAAAGTTTTCAGGAGGTACCATGATGTGGACGGTCATTTATATCGCACCAACAGCAAAAATAGCAGAGAACATCAAGAAGCGGCTTACGGAGGAAGGGTTTTTAGTGAAAATCCGCGCCGTTAATCTGTCCAAACAGCAATATGAGATACTGGTTCCATCAGGTGAGCTGGAGGAAGTACAGGAAGTGTTTAACTCCATTATGCGGCTATGATGGTCTGCTCTATACTATTGCGCCCTT
This sequence comes from Paenibacillus prosopidis, assembly GCF_003337375.1. Taxonomy (GTDB): domain Bacteria; phylum Bacillota; class Bacilli; order Paenibacillales; family Paenibacillaceae; genus Pristimantibacillus; species Pristimantibacillus prosopidis. The sequence continues at coordinate 115,511 of NZ_QPJD01000015.1, read as the reverse complement.
GAGAGGTGTCACACGTGCAAATAAAGGACTTATTTACGAAGAAGAAATATGCGACGATACCTTCTGAGCCGCGCAAGCGGGATATACCGGAAGGTTTGATGAATAAGTGCTCCAAGTGCGGCACGATTCAGTACAGCAAAGAATTGGAAAAAAACTTAAAGGTGTGTTCTTCTTGCGGCCATCATTACCGGCTAAGCGCATGGGAACGAATCGGATTGACGCTCGATGAAGGGCACCTGGTAGAATATGATGCGGATATGGAATCCGTCGATCCACTATCATTCCCTGGTTATGCGAGTAAGCTGGAGCAGCAGAAGAGTAAGTCGAATCTGCGCGATGCTGTCGTAACCGGAGAAGGCACGATCGGCGGTTTTCCAGTTGTCGTAGCGGTCATGAGCTTTGATTTTTTCAGCGGTAGTATGGGATCCGTCGTTGGTGAGAAAATTACTAGAGCAATTGAAGCGGCTCATGCCAAGCAGCTGCCGCTTCTTATTTTCTCAACTTCGGGCGGAGCCCGGATGCAGGAAAGTATTTTGAGCTTGATGCAGATGGCTAAAACAAGCGCGGCGCTGTCAAAATTTCAAGGTGCCGGAGGTTTGTTTATTTCCATCTTTACCGATCCTACTATGGGCGGCGTTTCTGCGAGCTTTGCAAGCTTGGGCGATTACAATTTGGCCGAGCCTGGCGCAATCGTCGGCTTTGCAGGCCGCATCGTTATCGAACAAACGATTCGTCAGAAGCTGCCGGACAACTTCCAGACGGCGGAGTTTAATTTGCAGCACGGCCAGCTGGATAAAGTCGTACACCGCAAAGATATGAAACCTACGTTAGCAAAGCTGCTCGATATGCATTGCGTAAGGGAGGGAACATCCTATGGCGGGTGAGCTGCCTTTTGAAAAACCGCTGAACGATTTGCGGCAAAAGATAACGGAACTGAAGAGCCTCAGCGTAGAGAAGGGCATTGACTTCTCGGAAGAAATTTTGGGCTTGGAGCAGAGATGCAAGCAGCTGGAAGACGAGCTGTATAGTGAACTCACTCCGGCTCAGAAAATGCATATGGCGCGGCATCATCAACGTCCTACGTCACTTGACTACATTCAAACGGTATTTACCGACTTCATGGAGCTGCACGGAGATCGTCTATTTGCGGACGATCTTGCTATTGTGGGCGGTCTTGCCAAGCTGAACGGCATTCCGGTAACGGTAATCGGCCATCAGCGCGGCAAGGATACACGCGAGAATATCGCGCGTTTCTTCGGCAGCCCGCACCCCGAGGGCTTCCGTAAAGCACTTCGATTCATGGAGCAGGCAAATAAGTTTAAGCGGCCTATTATCACGTTTATTGATACGAAGGGCGCATATCCGGGCAACACCGCCGAGGAGCGCGGACAATCGGAAGCGATTGCCCGTAACTTGCGGGAGATGGCCGGCTTCGGCGTGCCTATCATTTGTGTCGTTATAGGTGAAGGCGGCAGCGGTGGAGCGCTGGCACTAGGCGTTGGCAACCGTGTACTCATGCTTGAAAATGCGATTTATTCGGTTATATCGCCAAACGGAGCGGCATCCATTCTATGGAAGGATGCGTCCAAAGCGGATCAAGCTGCTGAAGCGATGAAAATAACGGCAAAGGATTTACTGGAATTTGGCGTTATTGAAGATATTATTGCCGAGCCGCAAGGCGGCGCGCACAAAGATCTAGCATTTCAAGCAGAACAGATTAAAGAGAAGCTGTGGCATCATTTGCAGGAGCTATTGCCATTAAATGAACATCAGCTAATTGAGGATCGCTACAACAAATTCCGCAAGGTTGGCCAGTATAAAATTGCTGAACAGCACTCTTTGGAAGCGCCGATCCCGAATGCGCAGACTGCGAATGCAACAAATGCGGCCAATGAAATTGAGAAATCGCTCGAACAAGCTCCGGAAGAGGCTCCGACCATCCAGTAAGTCATATGTACAATTGATTTTCCGCTGTACAAGCAGCGGAGAATCGTGTCAGAATATATTAGAATATCAGGCAATAAACGGAGGAAACTTAGCATGCGTAAAACAAAAATCGTTTGTACTATCGGTCCATCCAGCGAATCGCTGGAAAACACAAAGAAATTAATTAATGCAGGAATGAATGTTGCCCGTCTAAATTTCTCCCACGGAGATTTTGAAGAGCACGGCAACCGGATCATTAACATTCGTAAAGCAAATGTTGAGCTCGGTACATCGGTAGCCATTTTGCTTGATACGAAGGGTCCTGAAATTCGTCTGGGCAAGCTGAAAGAAGAGCCGATTGAACTCAATCAAGGTGAAACTATCACGCTGACAACTGAAGAGATTTTGGGTGACCGTAATCGTATTCCGGTTACATACAGCAATCTTCCAAACGATCTATCCGTTGGTTCGACTGTTCTAATCGACGACGGTTTGATTGGTTTGACTGTTGAAGAAATTAAGGGAACCGAAATTTTATGCCGTATCGTAAACAGCGGTCCGATCAAAAGCAAAAAAGGCGTCAACGTACCCGGCGTGAAAATTTCATTGCCTGGTATTACAGAAAAGGATGCTAACGATATCGTGTTCGGTATCGAGCAGGGCGTAGATTTTATCGCAGCTTCTTTCGTTCGTAAAGCAAGCGACGTGCTTGAAATCCGTGAGCTCCTTGAGCGTCACAACGCTTCGCATATCCAAATTATCTCGAAAATCGAAAACCAAGAAGGCGTTGACAATCTCGATGAAATTCTTGAAGTGTCCGACGGTCTGATGGTAGCTCGTGGTGACCTCGGCGTAGAAATTCCAGCCGAAGAAGTGCCGCTCGTTCAAAAAAATATGATTAAAAAATGTAACCGCGTAGGCAAACCGGTTATTACGGCTACACAAATGCTTGATTCCATGCAGCGCAATCCGCGTCCAACCCGCGCTGAAGCGAGTGACGTTGCGAATGCGATTTTCGACGGAACAGATGCAATTATGCTTTCCGGTGAAACAGCTGCCGGAAGATACCCGGTGGAATCGGTGCAAACGATGGCGCGTATTGCAGAACGCGCTGAAGGTTCGCTTGAATACCGTGAGATTTTCACGAAGCAAGCAAATGCTCAGCAAACGACCGTAACGGAAGCAATCAGCCAAGCGGTAGCTAACTCTGCTCTTGATCTTCAAGCGAAGGCAATCATTACATCGACGCAAAGCGGCTTTACTGCCCGCATGGTTTCGAAGTACAAGCCGAAGTCGCCGATTATTGCCGTGACTACGGATGAGAAGGTTATGCGTCGTCTGTCCCTTATTTGGGGTGTACGTGCCGTGTTGGGTCCGGAAGCAGATACAACCGACGAAATGTTTGAAAATGCGGTTAAAGGCGGAATGAGCACTGGCTTGCTGAGCCTCGGCGATACAGTTGTGATTACAGCCGGCGTTCCTGTTGGCCGTTCAGGTACAACGAACTTAATCAAAATTCACCACATCGGTGAGCTTTTGGCACAAGGACAAGGTATCGGCAGCCAAATAGCAACAGGTAAAATCGTTGTAGCGCGTACGCCGCAGGAAGCGATTCAAAAAACGACACAAGGCTCTATTCTTGTTACGGTAACTACTGACAAAGATTATATGCCTGCATTCGAAAAAGCGGCAGCGGTAATTACAGAGCAAGGCGGAATTACAAGCCATGCCGCAGTAGTTGGTTTAAATCTTGGAATTCCTGTAATTCTCGGCGTTTCGGGTGGAACAGAACTGCTTAAGGATGGCATGGAAGTTACGGTGTACGGTGAAACAGGCGTCATCTACCACGGACAATCCAAAGTGTTGTAATTGGTTAGTCATATAAAGTAACAATCATATATAACAAAAGCTAAAGCGATGGTGATCTCACCGTCGCTTTTTGTTAACCAGATACTGACGAGTTAAGCAAGTTTCAATTGCAAGGAGGTATTTTATGGCATCGGCATCCAATTGGTTTATGCATCCGCTTCGTGTGAGATATCAAGAAACCGATCAAATGGGAGTCGTTTTTCACGGCAATTATGTAACTTGGTTTGAAATCGGACGTACAGAATGGATAAGGAATGCAGGCTACGACTACAAAAAAATCGAGCAGGGCGGCTTACTGCTGCCGGTTGTCGATTTACAGTGCCGTTATTTGCTTCCCGCTCTTTATGATGATACCTTGCTCGTATGCACACGAATTGCGGAATGCTCTCCTGTACGGGTTACCTTTCAATCGCAAATCAGAAGGGTGACGCAGTCTGACTTCCATCCCGAAGAGCTTGCAGAAGATCAACAGCTTCCCGGCGAGCTGCTCGTGGAAGGCGGAACGAAGCATGTATGGGTGAACGCGCAATGGCAGCCTACCCGAATAAATAAGGCGATGCCGGAATTATATGAGCTGCTGCGCACAAAATCAACCTAAGGACACGCTTATAAAGTCTGTTTTGCTTCAAATATATGAATTTGGCAAAACATTTAAGGAGGGTCATGCATGTATAAATGGTTATTAGCTGCTTTTCTTATTGTGCCTGTTATAGAGCTGTGGGGAATTTTGCAGGTTGGTGATTGGCTTGGCGGGTGGACCACTTTTTTTATATTGATTATTATGGGGTTTGCCGGTGCTTATTTGGCCCGTGCGGAAGGACGTAAGGTATGGATGGATGCTCAGCGGCAAATGCAGGCGGGACAAATTCCTGGTCGAACGCTGTTGGATGGCATCTGCGTGCTTGCCGGAGGTATCCTCTTGCTAACGCCAGGCTTTTTCTCGGATATGGTAGGTATTACGCTGCTGCTTCCTATGACGCGTCCGTTTTACCGTCAAATACTGCTGCAATGGATCGAGAATAGAATGAGAAACGGTAATTTTAAAATAGGCCGGTTCTAATATTTACGCCGCTTTTACAAAAGGTTAACATGCAAATAATAGTCATGCTTCATAATAGAATAGAATAATACTGCACAAACCTTGCAGGAGGCGTGAGAAATGACCAGACAACATTTTTCCAACTATGTAAACCGTGACTTGAGTTGGATCGAATTTAACCAAAGAGTTCTTCAAGAAGCACAGGATGCAAGCAATCCTTTGCTGGAGAGAGCTAAGTTTTTGGCGATTGTCACGAGCAATTTGGATGAATTTATGAGCGTTCGTGTTGCTGGCATTCAAATGCAGATGAGAGCCGGTTTGACAAAAATCGATTTCACCGGCTATACGGCGCCAGGCCTTTGGAAAAGACTTATAAAAAGAGCAACGCAAATGGTTCATGATCAATACCGTACTTACAGGGAAGTATTTCGCGGTCTCAGCCGTGAAGGAATATTTATTCGTTCGCTTGATGAGCTTAATGTATCGCAAACAAAAGCAGTTTCGGATTATTTTCATGAAATTGTATTTCCGGTTTTAACTCCGATGGCGGTCGATCAAAGCAGACCCTTCCCGCTCGTTCATACAAAGGAGCTGTATTTGGCTGTTTTGCTAAGGGAAGTGGGGGATCCGGCAGAAGAGGAGCCGTTATTTGCTATTGTGCAAGTGCCTTCCATTTTGCCGAGATTTGTACCCGTGCCAGGAAGGACGAATAGTAAAAAGACGGAATTCGTGCTTTTGGAGGATTTGATTGAAGAATTTATTGATACTTTGTTTAACGGGTATATTCCTTTCTCCGTTAATCCGTTCCGTCTTACGCGTGATGCAGACATCACACTGAACGAGGAAGACGCGGAGGATTTGCTCGAGGAGATTGAGAAGGAGCTGCGCCGCCGCCGCTGGGGCATTCCCGTTCGTCTTGAAGTGGGGAAAGGGATGCATCCGTATGCGCTCGAAATGCTGATGGAGGAGCTGGAGATCGCGGACAATCTTTTTGAAATCGATGGTCCCCTTGATTTAAGCTTTCTGATGAAGTTTGCGGGCGCATTACCGGGCTATGATAATTTACGCTATGAAAAGATGGAACCGGTATATCCGCGGGAATTCGATGATACGGACGATATGTTCGACGTAATAAGACAACGTGACGTATTGATGTACCACCCATATGAGTCGTTTGATGCGGTTAATGATTTTGTGATGCAGGCTGCTTATGATCCGGATGTGCTGGCTATTAAAATGACACTGTACCGCGTCAGCGGCCAATCTGCGCTTGTTCAGGCGCTTGCAAAGGCTGCGGAGTCGGGTAAGCAGGTTACAGTTGTTGTGGAGCTGAAGGCGAGGTTTGACGAGGAACGTAATATTGCGTGGGCGCGTCAGCTGGAGAAGGCAGGCTGCCATGTCGTATATGGTTTAGTTGGTTTAAAGACGCATGCCAAAATATTGCTCGTCGTTCGGCGTGAGCACGGGACGCTGCGACGCTATGTGCATGTTGGAACAGGTAACTACAATGACAGCACGGCAACCTTGTATACGGACATTGGATTATTCACTTCACACCCGGTAATTGGCGGGGATGCTTCGGCGTTATTCAATGAGGTAACGGGCTATTCATCGCCCTATGAGTGGAAGGCATTCGGCGTTGCGCCTACTGATTTGAAGGAAAAGCTGCATCGTCTCATTGATCGGGAGCGATTAAATGCATTAGAGGGAAAACCGGCACGAATCATAGCAAAGATGAATTCGCTGTCAAATCAGGAAATGATCGATAAGCTGTACGAAGCTTCCCAGGCCGGTGTGAAAATCGTGCTCATCGTCCGGGGAGTATGCTGCTTACGGCCTGGAGTACCCGGCCGAAGCGAGAACATACAAGTTATTAGCATTGTTGACCGTTTCCTTGAGCATGCAAGAATCATGTATTTCCACAACGATGGGGAAGAGGAAGTGTATTTGTCCAGCGCGGACTGGATGACACGTAACTTGACCCGGCGTATCGAGCTTATGTGTCCGGTATTTGACACTACTCTTCGCCAAATATTAATTAAAATGCTGCAGCTCAACATTAACGATAACGTTAAAGCGCGCAAGCTGCAGCCTAATGGTACTTATGAGCATGTCGTGAACGATAACAATCAGCCGTTTCGCAGTCAATTTGAAGCGAGAGTTATATCGTCGTGGAAGGGCCGTGCATAGCCGAATAGTCTAAGACAGGGAACACACCCCATAGTTTTTTGAATTCAGCGGCCAGTTCTTCAACCTCACGGCACTCGACTGCGAGCGAGCCTCGCGGATGAACAGGCCGCAGCAAAAGCTGGGAGCCGGATTTTTGCGTATTCAATTGTCCAATGGCCTGCGTTTCCGTCCGGTCAAGCGCGGCTGACAGCTGCAGCAGCGCCCCAAGCTTATAAATGACATCAAGGTCGGACTCGTTCAGCAGCTCTCTATATTCGGATATGTGCTGACGAGTCCGGTTTTTGCTTTTGTAAGAGGCGACTGCGGCCGTCATTATGATTTCCCGGTGCGACAAGCCGTTCAGATGCGAGTTAATGATGAGATAAAACGAATGTCTGGCATATTCGTAATAATCGATCGAAGCGCCGATTCTGAACAACTGTGAAGCGGTGTCCAGCACCACCCTTGTTTGCGGCGGCAATTGATGAACGAAGTTCAATGCGTCATAAAGCTCAAGTGAGAGCCGGTTAACCTGCATAACGTTGTACTTGGGCGCTTCGGGATGCAGCGCGCTTAAATTCGTCAGGCTGTAAGCGAGCACGTCATCCAGCTTTGGATGATTCGGGAACCTCGTCGCATGAAATAATCCGTCACGCAGGCCAGCGCCGCATATGCGGTAATAAGCGGCTCTTGTGGCCTGGAACAATACACGAAGAATGGCTACCCCAGGAACAACGACATCGGCGCGGTCCTTGGACAAGCCGGGCAGCTTGCGTCTCTTATCGAGCGGAAGCTTTCTCATTTGATTAAACAGCTCATCCGTATCCTCGCCGGTTATAGGATAGTTATGGGTTTGCGGAAAAGGATACTTATGAGCAGCCTGATGCATTTTGCCGAGTGCTCTGACGGTGCCTCCTACTCCTACAAGCGGTAATCCGGGAGCTTCGCCGATCCACGTTTCATGCCGCAACGCTTCTGTAACATGCGCTTCGAGTGCCTTCAGCTCATCGTCTTGAAGCAAGCCCTTCGAGCCGAACCGTTTGTTAAGGCTTACGCAGCCGAATGGCAGCGAAACCGTACGGACAAGCGCACGATTACGGAATAACGACAGCTCCGTGCTGCCGCCGCCGATATCGATGAGAAATCCGTCCCGAATATGGAGCGAGTTGATCATGCCGAGAAAGCCGTAAGATGCTTCCTCTTCGCCGGATAGCAATTCGATGATTAGACCTGTATCTGCTTTTATCCGTTCGAGAATCTCTGAACGGTTCTCGGCATTTCGTATAGCTGCAGTCGCTACTGCGCGAATCTGGCTGGTATGATTGTGCGTACATATCATTGAAAAATGGCGCAAGGTGTCGATAAGATCATCGAGAGCCGTTTTCGAGAGCCGTCCATCCTCGTCTAAGCGCTCGCTTAGCCTCGCAGGCCGCTTGCTGCTATCAGCGACACGATGTGCGCCATTCGCTGTCCTCTCGTATACGACGAGCCGGACGGAGTTGGAGCCAATGTCTATTATTCCGATGCGTTGTTCTGTCATGTAGCGCCTCCGATGCGGCAAATTTTGCACTGCCAGTTCTCTATTGGACATTTTACCATTATATTCGCTTCTGTAAAAATAGTTTTAAGAAGCGGCTAAAATTGGCGCAATTAGGGAAAAATGCTGCTGGAGCAGACGATGAGGAACGCGAAATATAGTGCGAAAAAAATATTAATGATGCCGATAAAGCATTTTTATGTCTGTATTTGTTCACTTAACTGCGAAAATCATTTATGATTAATAGCGATGGTACAAATTACAATCCCTATTACTGATAACTATACCCAAGTTAAAGGAGAGAGAACGATGACAGCAACTAAAGGTCTGGAAGGAATTGTCGCCGCGGCGTCTTCCATCAGCTCGATTATTGACGGAGTACTGACGTATCGCGGAATTGATATTGACGAGCTCGCCGAAAACGCTACTTTTGAAGAGGTCGCCTACCTGCTTTGGTATGGTAAACTACCTAATCGTTCCGAACTTGACGGACTGCAGAAGAAGCTGGATCAATATGCGGCAGTTCCGAACGGAGTTCTTGAGCAATTAAAGCTGTATCCAAAAGACACGAACTCGATGGCCGCGCTTCGTACAGCAGTATCCAGCCTTGCATTGTACGATGCATCCGCTAACGATATGTCCCCTGAAGCGAACCAACTGAAAGCCATTAAATTGCAGGCGCAATTGCCGACAATCATTGCCGCTTTCGCACGTATTCGTGAAGGCAAAGAGCCTGTAGCTCCAAAGCAAGGGGTATCGATCGCATATAATTTCTTATACATGCTTACAGGCAGCGAGCCAGCTGCAGTAGCTGTTAAAGCACTTGATCAGGCTCTTGTACTTCATGCCGATCACGAACTTAACGCATCGACATTTGCAGCCCGTGTTACGGTTGCTACGTTGTCGGACATTTATTCGGGCGTAACATCTGCAATCGGCGCGCTCAAAGGACCTTTGCACGGCGGCGCGAACGAAGCCGTTATGGTTATGCTTGAAGAAATCGGCTCGGCGGCAAACGTTGAAGGCTACATTAACAACGCGCTTGCAAACAAGCAAAAAATTATGGGCTTCGGACACCGCGTATACAAAAACGGCGATCCGCGCGCAAAGCATTTGCAGCAAATGTCCCGCGAGCTGGGCAAGCTGACAGGCAACATGGAGCTCTACGAAATGTCAGTTAAGATCGAAGAGATGGTTACGGGTCAAAAAGGCTTGAAACCAAACGTCGATTTTTATTCCGCTTCCGTCTATACGACGCTTGAAATTCCACGCGATCTGTTTACGCCGATCTTCGCGATTAGCCGCGTATCAGGATGGAGCGCGCACATTCTTGAGCAATATCAAGATAACCGCTTGATCCGACCGCGTGCTGATTATGTTGGTCCTGTTAACGCGAGGTATATTCCGATCGAGCAGCGTTAATTTTCAAACCGAATGCAACGGAAAGAGTGAGGGCGAACGATGTTCGTTCTCCTTTTCACGAAAATAAACTAACTTCTACTTGCCAAGCAAGTACATATCCAAGGAGGATTTATTCATGGCTAAATTCGAAAAATTCGCGCTTCCGACAGAAGGCGAGCAAATTACAATTGATAACGGTGTACTTCAGGTGCCGAACAACCCAATTATTCCTTTCATCGAGGGCGACGGCACAGGCCGCGACATCTGGCGCGCTTCGAAACGCGTATTGGATGCAGCAGTAGAGAAAGCATACGGCGGCAGCAAAAAAATTGCTTGGTACGAAGTGTTTGCCGGCGAAAAAGCATTCAACGAATATGGCGAGTGGCTGCCGGCTGATACGCTTACTGCAATCCGTGAATATATCGTTGCGATTAAAGGACCTTTGACTACGCCAATCGGCGGCGGGATCCGTTCCTTGAACGTGGCTCTTCGTCAAGAGCTTGATCTATATGTTTGCCTTCGTCCTGTCCGTTACTTCGATGGCGTGCCTTCCCCTGTTAAACGACCTGAGCTGGTTAACATGGTTATTTTCCGTGAAAACACTGAGGATATCTATGCAGGCATCGAGTACCAAGAAGGTACTGCAGAAGTGAAAAAAGTGATCGAATTCCTGCAAAAAGAAATGGGAGCCAACAAAATCCGTTTCCCTGAAACTTCCGGTATCGGTATTAAACCAGTATCGAAAGAAGGCTCGCAGCGTCTTGCCCGCGCAGCGATCGAATATGCGATCAAACACGGCAAAAAGTCCGTTACGCTCGTACACAAAGGCAACATCATGAAATTCACAGAAGGCGCGTTCAAAAACTGGGGTTACGAAGTGGCTGAGCAAGAATTTGCCGAGCAAACATTCACTTGGGGCCAGTATGACCGCATCAAAGAAGCAGAAGGTACAGAAGCTGCCAACAAAGCGCAAGCTGAAGCAGAAGCTGCTGGCAAAATCGTCGTGAAGGACGCAATCGCGGATATCGCGCTTCAACAAGTTCTTACCCGTCCAACTGACTTCGACGTTATTGCAACATTGAACCTGAACGGTGACTATTTGTCCGATGCATTGGCTGCACAAGTTGGCGGTATCGGTATCGCTCCAGGCGCAAACATCAACTACTTGACTGGTCACGCGATCTTCGAAGCCACACATGGTACTGCTCCGAAATACGCGGACAAAGACGTTGTTAACCCTGGCTCCGTTATCCTGTCCGGCGTTATGATGCTTGAGCACCTTGGCTGGCAAGAAGCTGCTGACCTTATCTATAAAGGTATGGAAGCATCTATCAACAACAAAACAGTAACTTACGACTTCGCACGCCTAATGGAAGGCGCAACTGAAGTGAAATGCTCCGCCTTCGCAGACGAAGTTATTAAAAATATGTAGTAAAAGCCTTAAAAGGCGTTTTCGAACCCTCCTAAATCCTCCCTTCCAAGGGAGGACCCCGAGGCGCTGCGCCCTCTGGACACCTGCAAGGGGGAGGGACGTTGGAAGTACAGAGATGTTTGGAAGCTTCTGATGCGGAAGAGCGCTTTCGTCCCTGCGGGACACGCTTTACGTTTGAGAGTTGGACGTTTAGTTCAGACTTATAACAAATGAAAGCAAATAACTATCAGCTCATGTGAAAGGAGACTAAGCGTCCCCTTTTGATGAGCTCATTATTGGGAGGGTTTATTCTAATGGCTATCAAACGCAAAAAGATTACGGTTGTAGGCGCTGGCTTTACGGGCGCAACTACTGCGCTGATGCTTGCTCAGAAAGAACTTGGCGATATTGTTCTTGTCGATATCGCGCCGCTTGAAAACCCGACCAAAGGCAAAGCGCTCGACATGCTAGAAGCAACACCTGTACTCGGCGTTGACGCTAGTATCATCGGTACTTCGAATTATGATGATGCAAAAGATTCCGACGTCGTAATTATCACTGCCGGTATCGCTCGTAAACCGGGCATGAGCCGTGATGACCTCGTTAACACGAATGCGGGTATCGTAAAATCCGTTTGCGAAAACGTAAAAGCGACTAGCCCTAACGCATATGTAATCATCCTGAGCAACCCGGTTGACGCGATGACTTATGCAGCATTCCAAACGCTCGGTTTCCCTAAAAACCGCGTAATCGGTCAATCCGGCGTACTGGATACGGCTCGTTACTGTACATTTATTGCACAAGAGCTGAACGTATCCGTTGAAGACGTTCGCGGCTTCGTGCTGGGCGGACACGGCGACGATATGGTACCTCTCGTTCGTTACTCGAACGTTGGCGGTATTCCAATCGAGAAGCTGATCCCGGCAGAACGTATTGAAGCAATCGTTCAACGCGCTCGCGTTGGCGGCGGCGAGATCGTTAACCTGCTTGGCAACGGCAGCGCGTATTATGCACCAGCGGCATCGCTCGTTCAAATGACAGAAGCGATTTTGAAAGACAAAAAACGGATCATTCCGGTTATCGCATTGCTTGAAGGCGAATACGGCTATGACAACCTGTTCATGGGCGTTCCGACAATCATCGGCGGCGACGGCATCGAGAAAGTACTCGAGCTTGACCTGACTGCTGAAGAGAAAGCAGCGCTTGATAAATCCGCACAATCTGTCCGCAACGTCATCCAAGTCGTAACAGCGGGCTAAGCTAAATAACGAACATAAGCATTTTATAAAATATAAGAATTTATATGTTTCACACCTATAAATAAGCTTATATTTCACCGCGAAACGAGCTTTTGCCGCCAGGACGGCGACAGCCGTTTACGCTTGAATAAATGCGTTTGGGAGGACCCTGACAGTATGCTGCCAGGGTCCTCCTTGTCTACCCCAAAAGAATTTATAAGTTTCCAAGTTGGCGGAAGAACAAATTCTATTTTGCGATAAAACCTACCTCTAAACACGGTCGCTCATCCTTGAGAGGCCTCGATAGAGGTTTTCTCATCGTGCCTAGGAGGGATACAGATTGATCGAACAGGCAAGACAAGCTTTAAAACAGATATACGGCTATGATTCATTTCGTAAAGGACAAGAGGACATCATTTCAGGCATATTGCATGGACGGGACACACTCGCTATTTTGCCAACCGGCGGAGGAAAGTCGGTCTGTTATCAAATTCCTTCGATGCTGCTGCCCGGAACGTCACTTGTCATTTCACCTCTCATATCCTTGATGAAGGATCAGGTGGATGCGCTGAAGAGGCTAGGGGTATCGGCAGCATTCCTTAACAGCTCACTTGGAGCGGCGGAGTACCGGGACGTCATGCGGAGCGCAATGCAAGGGGAATACAAGCTGCTCTATGTAGCGCCGGAGAGATTAGATGCGCCGATGTTTCAGTCGCTGTCGGAGCAGCTTGCAATACCGCTCATTGCTATTGATGAAGCGCATTGCGTATCGCAGTGGGGACATGATTTCCGTCCCAGCTACCGTCAGCTTGCCGGTTGGATTGCCAGAATGGCAAACCGGCCGCTCGTTGCCGCGTTCACAGCTACCGCCACTAATGAGGTTGCTAAAGATATTGCCGATATGCTCAAGCTTCGTAACCCGAGCGTGTTCGTAACCGGTTTTGCGCGGCCGAACTTATCGCTCTCTGTCGTTACCGGCGTCGAAAAGAGAAGGTTTCTCGAACGCTATGTAGCGGAACGCAAAGAGCAGTCGGGTATCGTCTATGCGGCAACACGCAAAGAAGTCGAAAACGTCTATGAGCAATTGACGCGAAGCGGTATCCAAGCCGGTAAGTACCATGGCGGATTATCGGACGCAGAACGGGCTCAAACCCAAGAAAAATTTCGTTTTGACGAAATTCGCGTGATGGTCGCAACGAATGCTTTTGGCATGGGGATCGATAAGCCAAACGTCCGTTACGTGCTGCACTGGCAAATGACCGGCGATATCGAATCCTATTATCAAGAAGCGGGCCGCGCAGGCCGCGACGGCGAGGAAAGTGAATGCGTGCTGCTGTTCGAGCCTGCAGACATGCAGGTGCAGCGCTTCCTAATCGAGCAAGGCACCGGTGACATGGATCGAAAGTCTATCCAGCTGTCCAAGCTTCATACGATGATGAATTACAGCCGGACACAGCGCTGCTTGCAGCAGTTTATCGTTGATTACTTCGGCGAAACCGGCGTAGAAGCATGCGGCAAATGCAGCAGCTGCCTCGACAAAAGCGAACCCGTCAATCGGACGGATGAAGCGAAGATGGCTTTATCCTGCGTTGGGCGGATGAAAGGTCGTTTCGGTGTGACGATGGCGGCTAAAGTGCTGAAGGGCTCCCGCGATAAACGGCTGCTGGAGTTCGGACTTGACCGTTTGTCTACTTACGGTCTCATGCGTCATTTGCCAGAGAAGGAAATCACCGACTGGCTCTACTGGCTAGTTGCAGAAGGATACTTAAGGTTAAGCGAAGGGCAATATCCGGTTGTATCGCTGACTGCTAACGCGCTTCCGGTTCTCGAGGGCCGTGAGCCGATCATGCAGCGGGTGCGTGCGACCGTCCGGCAGGCCGCGACTTCTGACAGCATGGGCGCTTCGCCGTTGTTTGAAGCGCTTAAGCAGTGGCGCAAGGAGAAAGCGGCCGTGGAAGGCGTTCCGCCATTCATGCTGTTTTTTGACGCGACGCTAAGGGAGATTGCTAATGTGCAGCCGCAAACGGTTGAACAGCTGCTGGGGGTAAAAGGAATAGGCGCGGCGAAAGCAGACAAATACGGTGACGGATTGCTTGAAATCATCCGGTCATTCGGGGATGAAGCAGCAGCTTCAGCAATAACGGATACGAGATACAAGCAAGCTTCAGTTACGAAAAAACGGGTGAATACAGCAGACGAGCGGGCCAGTCATTTGGCGTCACTCGAGCTATTTCTAGCCGGACAGGAGCCGGAGTCGATTGCAAAGGAAAGAGGAATGAGTAAGGTTACGATTGAGGGGCATTTGATCCGCAGCGCAGAGGAAGGGCATGAGCTTGATTGGAGCCGTATCATCCCTGCCGAATATGAGCAGCAAATCGTTGAAGCCATTCAACAGTTGGGCGCGGACAAGCTGCGTCCTATAAAGGATGCGCTCCCGGAGGAGATTGCCTACTTCGCAATACACGGTGTAATTTGCAAATATGGTCTCAAAGGTTAAGTCAAAATATAAAAATTTATAAGATTAACACTTATAAATTAGCTTATATTTCACCGCGAAACGTAAGCTGTGCCTCCAAAGGACGGCGACAGCCGTTTACGCTTGTTTGAAAAAAATCTCATTTCTGATAAACTAGTCGTATTATATGATTTTGGAAATTGCGGCTAGCTTTTTATGTTTTTCCAAAACAGGAGGAGTTTAAAAATGTTTAATGCAATGTTGTTTTTGCATGTATTAGGTGCGGTTGGAATGGGATTCTATATTGTGCTCCCGATTATGGTAGGAAGAGCTTCAAAGCTTGCTGGAGTAGGCCAAGGCGGTTTGGCCGACGGACTGTTGTCTGCAAACCGGATTGCCCAATACTTCCTCATCGTGCAGCTGCTGACGGGCGGATATTTGATGTCGCAGGCCGATTATACGGTAGCATGGATGGTTATCATTATTCTATTGTTCCTGGGTATAGCCGCACTGGGCGGTATCGTATCGAAGCCGCTAAAACGTGTAGTCTCCTCCATTCAAGAGGGACAAAGCGCGACAGCTCATATTAACAAAGCGCGCGTTATGAGCTTGATCATTCTGGTGCTTTATATCGTCATTATTTACTTCATGATGTTTCCGATGATTGAGAGTTAATAGTTATAAATAAGAACACTGTAGGAGGATTGCAAAGTGCATGAATCATCACCTCATATTATAACGTTTGGCGAATCAATGGCTTTATTTATGCCACAGGAGCATAAGTCCATCGAACGTGCCGCAACGCTTGAGCAAAGCTTCGGCGGAGCGGAAAGCAATGTCGCAATCGGGCTTGCGCGGCTGGGCTCCTCGGTAGGTTGGTTTGGCGCGCTGGGCGACGATCCATTTGGCAAAATCATCCTGAAGACGCTGCGCGGCGAAGGGGTGGACATTTCGCGGGCGCAGCTTCATGCGGATGCGCCGACAGGCATGATGTTCCGCGAGCATGTTGCGGGAAAACTTGCCGTCCATTATTTCAGAAAGCATTCGGCTGCCAGCAGAATGAAGCCTGAGCAGCTGGACGAGGAATATATTCGCGGCGCCAAGCTGCTTCATGTAACCGGTATCACTGCGGCGCTCAGCGAAGATTGCCGTAAGACGCTGCGTCGTGCCGTCGACATTGCGAAGGAAGCCGGCGTACTCGTCAGCTTTGATCCGAATTTGCGGCTTAAGCTGTGGTCGATTGAACAAGCGCGTGAGACGCTGCTGCCGATCGCGGCCGATGCGGATTACTTTTTGCCGGGCTGGGACGAGCTTAAGCTGCTTTATGATACCGACGATTACGAGCATATTAAAGAACAGCTGAATCAGTTGAAGGCTGTCAGCATTATTAAAGGCAAAGGCGATACGACAGTCATATTAAATAATGGGCAAGAAGAAAGCCTGCCTTTCTATCCGGCTGAGCAGGTAGTCGATACGGTAGGGGCGGGAGATGGCTTCTGCGCAGGCTTCCTGGCAGGTATTATGAAGGGGATGACGCCTGTTGAAGCGGTGCGGCTTGCCAGTATTAACGGCTCGCTAGTCGTTCAAATGCGCGGCGATTGGGAAGCGCTGCCGGAGTGGAATATCGTCGAGCAGCGCTTGTCTGCCAAAGCATGGGTGGAGCGCTGACAATGGCGGATGGATACGGCTCCAAGGGACAGCGTCGCCGGGAGGCGGTGCTGCAGCTGCTCAAGCAGCAGGGACGGGTCACGATCCCAGAGATGGTCGAGCGTTTCGGCTGCTCCGAAGCGACGGCCCGCAGGGATCTCGAGCAGATGGAAGCGGACTATCCGGTCATCCGCACAATTGGCGGCGCGATGTATGACGGCATGCATACGGTGCGCGAGCTTCCTTTTGCCGAGAAGGAAGGACTGTCCATTTTGGAGAAGGAGCGTATTGCCGAGCTGGCTGCATCTTTAATTACCGAAGGGGATGTCATCGGTTTATCCGGCGGGACGACCAATTTCTTAATTGCGAAGACATTAAAGTCCCGCAAGGGAATAACGGTAGTGACCAATGCGGTTAACATTGCAATGGAACTGGCGGGCAGCCAAATTCAAGTTGTAGTGACAGGCGGTATTATGCGGCACAACAGCTTCGAGCTATGCGGTCCGCTCGGTGAAGGAATGGTAGGAAACTTGAATATCGGCAAAATGTTTATCGGCGTCGATGGTATTTCTGCCGCCGGCGGCATTACGACTTATTCCGAGCAGGAAGCGCAAATTGCGAAAGCGCTAATTAAACGTTCGCAAGAGACGTACGCCGTATTTGATCATACGAAAACAGACCGGACGTCGCTATTTTCCATCGCTTCATTATCTGAGCTGCGCGGAGTCATTACCGATGTCCCGCTTTCCGAGGAGCTTGCGGCTCAAATGGAGGCGTATGGCATTTCTGTACATGTAACAGGGTAGTAAAAATGAAAAAGACGGTATCCTCTTACTATAAGAGATACCGTCTTTTTGTCCTTCGGTTTGGAGAGTACAATCCCTTCGTCCCGGCTAGATGAACAGGAAAAGCTCCCACTATTCTTTATGTTTTGATGTTATATCTAATTTAACAGGAATTCCTTCCTCTGATTCGGCAAGTTGCCCGTGTAGAAGGGATTTTCCGCTCGATTATCGGGAGGTTTTCCATCAATATGATCCCAGAGAGCGCATGCGGGCAAGATTAGCAGGAGGTTTTCCAGTTCATGTAGCCGGACGCTTATTTCACCGTATTCTCATAAACGGAACGGCCTTGCACCCATGTCCGGCGAACGTTGAACTGCGCGTCGGTCCAGACGAGATCGGCTTGCTTACCGACAGTAATCGAACCGGTGCGGTCACTGATTCCAAGCTGTTTTGCTGCATTGCCGCTTGCCATACGGCTCACCTCTGGTAAGGACAAGCTCGTATGATCGAGCATGAAGCGAAAGGCACGTATCATTGTCAAGCTGCTGCCTGCCAGGGCATTGCCTTCGCGCAGACGCGCGACGCCTTGCTTCACGACGACGGTCAAGCCGCCTAGCGCGTAGTCTCCGTCCGGCATGCCTGCTGCCGAAATGGCGTCAG
Source organism: Paenibacillus prosopidis (assembly GCF_003337375.1). Taxonomy (GTDB): domain Bacteria; phylum Bacillota; class Bacilli; order Paenibacillales; family Paenibacillaceae; genus Pristimantibacillus; species Pristimantibacillus prosopidis. The sequence goes on along the minus strand of NZ_QPJD01000015.1, from coordinate 97,374 downwards.
TTATTAGAATGACTTTATCCGCCGGCTTCGCTGCAAGCAGCAGCCGGATTGCTGCGGTATGAACATGCTCGCCATCGGCAATCAACTCGGCATAAATGCGGTCGTCGGTAAGCACGGCACCAAGCGTTCCAGGCTCACGGTGGTGTAAGCCGCGCATCGCATTGTACGTATGCACCGCATGGGAAAGTCCGGCGTCCGCCGCAGCTTCTATTTCAGTGTATACAGCATCGGTGTGCCCGCAAGCAGTAATTATTCCTTGTTCAGCAAGCCATGAGATCATTTCAATAGCCCCCGGCTTCTCTGGTGCCAGTGTAAGCAAACGAATGAGATCCGGCCATTCCGAATGCCATTTCTTCAGCCAGTCGAGCTGAGGGTTTTTGATGTGGGCAGGATTTTGCGCGCCGGGCCACTTTTCGCTTATGAATGGACCTTCCAAATGAACGCCATATAGAGCGGCAAAAGGCATTTCAGTTGATCGGTACTCTGCTGCTGCCTGAAGCACCGCTTCAATCGCTTCTTTGGAAGCGGTCATCGTCGTCGCCAGCATTCCTGTTGTTCCTTGCGAAGCATGAAACCGGGTAATCGTATCGTAGCTCTCGCGGTCCGCATCCATAAAGTCTGCGCTAAAGCCGCCATGAACGTGAATGTCGATAAAGCCGGGCAGCAGCCATCCGCCTTGTCCGTCAATTGACTCTAGCGATTCGGCAAGCTCTGCTTTATCCATGCTTTCATGTGAAATAATCCGTTCTATGCGGCCATTCAGAACGATGACACTTCCCGTCACCACACGATCCTCTAGTACGATATTAATATTGCGAATGAGCCAGTTAGCAGAGCTGCTATTCATTTAATCCAACATCCTTCCTGCCTCGCGATCGAGCAGTACGATTACACGTGCATGTGTTTGAAGCAATGAAGCCGGTACACTTGTCGTAATTGGGCCTGTCAGCGCTTCTTTTACAATTTCCGCTTTATCAGCTCCGCGAACGGCCAATACGATGGTGTCTGCCTTCAAAATCGAGCCTACACCCATCGTAACCGCATAGGTTGGAACTTCGTCCATGGAAGCAAAGAAGCGAGCGTTCGCTTCGCGGGTTTCATCCTTCAGCTTCACTGCGTGCGTACCGCCGGATAAGTTGACATCAGGCTCGTTAAAACCGATATGTCCGTTATGGCCGAGGCCAAGCAGCTGAATGTCGACTGGTTGGGCTTCGAGCATCGCATCATAACGTATGCACTCCGCGTCAATATCATCCGCCATCCCGTTCGGCAAATGCGTCCGGTCTTCCGGGATATCGATATGCGAAAATAAATGCTTGTTCATGTAATACGCATAGCTTTGGTCGTTTTGCGGCGGCAATCCGACGTATTCATCGAGATTGAAGGTCGTCACGCTGCTGAAGCTTACTTTTTTCTGATTGTACAACTCTACCATTTTGTCATAAATTCCGATAGGTGTCGATCCTGTTGCCAGCCCCAATACGGCGTTTGGTTTTTGGTTTACGGTATTAACGATCAGCTCTGCGGCGTACGCGTCTAATTGCTGCTGAGTATCAAAAATGATAATTTCCATGTATGTGCCTCCTCGGTGGATTCGTTGATTTTATATTATATGAATTTCGACGGATTAACAATAAAAAATGATTGTAAAAATCAATTTAATGATTGCAAAAATCATAAACGGACAAATAGCTTCGTGGATGTTCAAATCCACAGGGCTTGGGAGCGAGATATGAAAAAATATGCTATGCTTGTACGTAGCCGGCTAAGTGTAAGATTACCTAGCCCTAAGCGCAAACTAACGATGTTGTGAAAAGATAGAGAAGCGAAACTGGAGCTGCACCGCTATAAAAGGCATCAGCCGTTTACGCTTGGGAGGAACAAGCATGACAGTAGAACAACAAGCAGCTACCGCGAAGCGCAAAGGAGAGCATATACGCATTTGCTTACAGGAGCAAGTGAATAGCGTAGGTATTGAGACTGGGTTCGAGAGGTACCGGTTTAAACATAATGCGCTGCCGGAGCTGTCCTTTCATGAGGTGAAGCTGAGTACGGAATGGCTCGGCAAGAGGCTGGGAGCTCCCTTGCTTGTCAGCTCCATGACAGGCGGTACTGATGAAGCGGGAGCCATTAACCGCCGATTAGCGATTGTGGCTGAGGAGCGGGGATGGGCTATCGGGCTCGGCTCCATGCGCGCAGCAATAGAGAACGAGGAGCTGGCTGCCTCGTTCTCTATTCGAAAGGATGCTCCTACCGTACCTGTCATCGCAAATATAGGCGCGGTACAGCTTAATTATGGATTTGGTGTAGATGCTTGCCGAAGAGCAGTTGAAATTGCAGAGGCAGATGCGCTCGTACTGCATTTGAACAGTATGCAGGAGGTATTTCAGCCGGAGGGCGACACTGATTTTCGCAGCTTGCTATCGGCAATTGAGCAGGTATGCAAGTCAATTGGCGTGCCTGTCGGCGTGAAAGAGGTTGGCTGGGGAATCGATGGAGATACGGCGGCCGCGCTTGATCGTGTTGGCGTCGCATTCATTGATGCTGCAGGCGCAGGCGGAACATCATGGAGCCAGGTGGAGAAATACCGGTCGAATGATTCGCTTCGCAGACAGGCGGCAGAAGCTTTTGCCGATTGGGGCATTCCTACTGCTGAAAGCATCGTGGAAATTCGCAAGCAGCTGCCGGCTGCGAGCGTTATTGCGAGCGGCGGCTTGCGTAATGGAGTGGATGCGGCCAAAGCGATCGCTTTGGGCGCGAACTTGGCTGGCTTCGGGCGCGTTTTGCTCCCGCAAGCAGCTAACGGTAATAGCGAAGTATCAATAGAACAGTTGAAGCTGCAATTCGAACGGATTGAATTTGAACTTCGGACAGCGATGTTTGGTATCGGCGCAGGAACAATAAGTGAACTGCGGCAGACGAAGAGGCTTATTCCTAGATTGGAATAAGCAGTACAAGCTTTCTTAAACGGCAGAGGGTTAGCTCTATGAGCAGTCCCTCTGCCGTTTATTTATTCGAGTAGGTTCCCTTTGATAACGCTCTGATTTATACCGCTGCGAACAATTAAGCCCGTCTCCTTGAAATAGAGTCTTTATTTATGAAACCTTTGGAAGGACTATGATCCAGTGAAAGCTTTTTGGACTCGGGCGTATGAATGATTAACGCCAGCAGCGCAATGGTAACGTAAACTGAAGCAGGCTGATAAACTAAGTAGACATCCTCCCACTTTGGTCCGAATTTATTCTTATATTCATACAGCCCCTTAAAGTTATACAGCTTGCTCCCGTACTTGTACAGCAGCTTGCCTATGATAAAATCGCCCGCGTTGGCTAAGGGAGCCATGCCCAAGCTGCAAAGGGCATAGTTATGCTCCCTGGCCCACAAGAATAGCGAAAGAAACAGAACATCCATTGTGCCGTGCGGGCATGCTTTCGTATAACGCATGAGGTCTACGGTTATTCGCCGGCGAACGGAGTCTTCTTCCTGACCCGTAGCAAATTGACGATGATCACCTGCGACCGTCACGAACGCCTCGTAATTTTTATCTGGGCCAACCAACACTGCAACAGGAAATCGGCTCACGTATTCCGTTGCAAAAGACCCCACGGAGAAGCTTTTTTCCTTCCGATTACTGAGCCATTCATCCGATATGGCTTGAAGACGCTTCAGGAATGAATCGGAATAAGGCGGGAACAGAACCTCGACGGAGAAGCCGTTACGTTTAAATTTATTTATACGATTGCGCAGCTTAAGCCAGTGCTTGCCATTCAAATGAAAGCTGGACAAATCTACTTGAGCTTCTTCTCCGATTTTGGCACAGTGCAGCCCAAAATGCTTATAAAGCGGCAGATATGAGGATTTTGCCTGATAAAATACCGGCATACATTTATTTTCATAGCAGTTTGCAATAAACTGCTCGATGACTTGTCTAATGGACTGGGGTTTCCCAATAGGGTCGCCAAGCACAATTCTTCTCTTCCCGACCGAACGGTACACGATTAAAGCCTCGTAATCAGAATCCCAGAACCATTCCTTATCACCAAGGTAATATAAATGAGTGTGTGAAGTGTGTCCGCAGCTTTCAAGCAGTTGCTTTAGACGTTTTTCAGAAGTGATATCGATCATGGAAAAATCCTCCAAGTTGCTGTATCTGAGCTGTTGTCAGTATCGAATTATGTCTATCGAGCTTACGTTAGCAATTTGTATTATAGAATAGAATATAGGCCGATGGGAATCTATTTTGCGAGCATAGCGTAATTCAAGTACAATAAGTAATCATAACGATTTACATAGCGGACGACCGATAATGAAGGAGAGCACGGACATGAAAGCATGGTACGAACAAAGCTTTGGCACTGATTATATGCTCGTTTATAAACATCGTAATTGGGAAAATGCGAACAAAGAAGTTCATTGCATGATCGATTGGCTGCAGCTGCCGCAGGGCGCCGAGGTACTGGATATCGGCTGCGGCATGGGAAGGCATGCGCTCGCGCTATCAAGCTTAGGCTATACCGTAACCGGTATCGATTTATCGGATATATTACTTGAGGAAGCCCGTCGACATGATGAGACTGGCACAGTTAAATGGGTGCAGGGCGATATGCGCGCGCTGCCGTTCGAGGCAGGCAGCTTTGATGCGACGGTTAATTTGTTTACCTCATTCGGATATTTCTCGATAGAAGAAGATAACGTTAACGTGCTGCGGAATATTCGGAAAGTGCTTCGCAAAGGCGGATCATTTTTAATCGATTTTTTAAATCCGGTCTATGTGGAACGGCATTTGGTTCCTCGCTCCGAGCGGCGTGATGCGTATACGGGTTTGCTTATTGAAGAAGTTCGGTCGATTGAAGACGGCTGGGTGCAGAAGGAGATCACGGTATCCGATCCTTATAAGCAAGATGAGCCGAGGCAATATTTAGAGAGAGTCAGGCTGTTTTCACTCGAGTGGTTTGAACGGAATTTGGCGGAATGCGGACTTGCTTTGGAGCAGCTGTACGGGAATGTTGACGGCTCCGGGTATGAAGCAGCCACATCTCCTCGCATGATTATGGCAGGGAGGGCGAGATGATGAGTGGAGAGCAAGGCGAGTTTAGCTTGTCCGCGAGAACGGACGAAGTAGCAGTGGATTCAGTGATATGGCATGGGGAATGGGTTCAGGTGAAGGTACCTCTGCCATTTTCGTTAAAATGGGTGAACAGCTACCTCTTCCCTGAAGAAGAAGGCTATACGCTGATCGATCCAGGATTACGGACGGATGAAGCGATCCGTGTATGGGATGCCGTTCTGCACAAACTCGGCCTGCAGTGGACAGATATTACCCGTATCCTATTGACGCATCAGCATCCCGATCATTATGGCTTGGCTGGATACGTGCAGCAAAAAAGCGGCGCGCCGGTGTTCATATCGCGTCTCTCCCATGCTTATGCGGTTAGATTATGGGGAGGAAGCAGTGATTTTTCTGAGCAATTGCAGGCTCTGTATGGCAAGCATGGGATGCCGTCCGAGTTAAGAGAGGCTATCGGGGAGAATCTGGAAACCTTTGTCGCAATGGTGTCGCCGCAGCCGAAGGTAACCTACATCGAAGCAGGCAGCAGCATCGCAATTGGCGGAATGGACTGGCTGTTGATCGATGCTCCGGGTCATGCAAACGGACAGCTTTGCTTCTATGAGCAGGAGCGGGGCTGGATGCTCTGCGGCGACCAAGTGCTGCCGCACATTACGCCGAATGTGAGCGTCGTGCCGGGAGAGGGAGGAGATCCGCTGGAAGCCTTCCTTACTAGCTTGGAAGAGCTTAAAGCTTATGAAGTCAAGCTTGCATTTCCGGGGCACCGTGATCCATTCACGGATTTCACCGGCCGCATCACGGAGCTGCAGCAGCACCACGAGCGCAGGCTTGAGCGGATGGTTGCGATGCTCGCGGAAGAGCCCCGCACCGCTTTCGGGATGTGTGAGGTATTGTTCGGCAGCCGACTTCGCGAAAATCCGCATAATCTACGATTTGCGATGTCGGAGACGATCGCTCATCTGGTTTATCTGGAGAGGCGGGGGCGGATTGCTTCCGCTGTCGTGGACGGCGTTCATCAATATGCCGCAACCTTACTTTAAAAGTCGTGGAAGAAAAAGGGCTTTTCCTTTAGGCAGATTGCCTCAAGGAAAGCTCTTTTTTTAAAATATAAGAATTTATATGTTTCACACTTATAAATAAGCTTATATTTCACCGCGAAACGAGCTTTGCCGCTAAGGACGGCGACAGCCGTTTACGCTTGTTTAACACACATAATATAGTTTTATGATGATTTAATGAAGAATGCAAAATATATATTGCGACATATATAAATATATGATACATATTAAATAACGGAAAAACCTCATCATGCACATTTATTACTTATTCCGTCATAAGAGACCAGAGGGAGATTGGATAATGGAGAGAGAATTGGCACTGGAACTTGTACGTGTAACGGAATTGGCTGCGCTGGCATCCGCACCATGGATGGGGAGAGGCGATAAGAATAGCGCAGACGGTGCGGCAACTTCGGCGATGAGGGCGATGTTTGATTCGGTTTCGATCCGCGGAACGGTCGTTATCGGCGAAGGGGAAATGGATGAAGCGCCAATGCTTTATATCGGGGAGGAAGTCGGCAGTCTTAACGGTCCCGAGGTGGATGTTGCGGTTGATCCGCTTGAAGGTACGGAAATTGTAGCAAAGGGCTTAAATAATGCGATGTCAGTTATAGCGGTTGCAGGCAAAGGTCAATTGCTGCATGCGCCCGATATGTATATGGAGAAGCTTGCATTCGGTCCGGCGCTTGTAGGGAAGCTGAGCATTACCGATCCTATGGAAGTGACGCTTCAAAAAGCGGCAGATGCATTAAACAAGAAGGTTTCGGATTTAACCGTCATGATTTTGGACCGTACTCGTCACGAGTCTATTGTGAAGGTGCTGCGCAAGGTCGGCGTCCGTATCAAGTTTTTGTCAGATGGCGATGTAGCTGGCGCTATGGCTCCCGCATTTCCGGAGGCGGGTATCGATTTATATGTTGGTTCAGGCGGAGCGCCAGAGGGCGTATTGGCGGCAGCAGCGTTAAAATGCCTGGACGGAGAGTTACAGGCGCGGTTGATGCCAGCGGACAGCAATGAATATAATCGCTGCGTCCAGATGGGAATCGAGGATCCGTACCGGGTGCTCACCATGGAAGATATGATTGGTACGGGAGATGTTTATTTTGCGGCAACAGGCGTAACGCCCGGCGAGTTTCTCGGTGGTGTACATTATTTCCCGGATCAACGGGCCGAGACGCATTCCATCGTCATGCGCGCGAAGACGAAGACAATCCGGTACGTACGTTCACTGCACTATTTACCGAATAAGCCGTTTCTAAATAATGATAATAAATAGAAAAATAGGGGCTGCTCCTGCTGGTCGAAGACCGAAGGAACAGTCCCATTTCTTTATTATCGCCTATGAAAAAAGGAGCAGCGAATGTCCGTTGGACAAGCTGCTCCTTCTGCTATCGTTTGATTGCCTTAATCGAGAGGAGGCTGCGTGACGCCTTCTCTTTCTGCCTGTTTGCGGTGAGCGATCCGGCTTGCCGCCGATGCGGCTATCGCGCCGACGATATCATCCAGAAACGTATGGATTTGACCGTCGCTCTTATCGTTCAGCCTGACCAAGATACCGGGCTTCAGCTTATCGATATAACCGAAGTTTGTAAAGCCAATGCTGCCGTATACGTTAACAATTGACAGCGCCAAGATTTCATCACAGCCGTAAAGCCCCTCGTCGTATTTAATCATATCCTGCAGCGGCGCCATCAGCTTGCCTTCTTCAGCGAGAATATCAAGCTGAATGCCAGTCAATACCGCATTCTGCACCTCGCGCTTGGATAGGACGGCATCGACATGCACAATGCATTCCTCCGGCGTTAGGTCAGGGAAATAATCCTTTTGCAAAAAGTGAACGAGCTCAGCGATCGCCAGCTTCGTTACTCCGCGCTTAACGAGCCATTCATCTGTTGCATCCGCGACCTTGCGGCTGTTGAGGCTGTAAATTTCCGGATTGGACATGTTTCTGTTCCCCCTCATGATTTTATGTGGACAAAACTGGTCTAAAACAGGGAAGGGCTCGTATACATAGTACTACAAATAAGGAGTTGTACAAAGCCGCCAGGCAAAAAATGATTAGGGAGGAAAGACGAATATGATTCAAAAGAGATGGATTCGGGGCGCTGCGATTACCGGTGTATTGGTGCTGCCCCTTCTGACAGCCGGATGTGGATTATTTTCACAGGAGACAGGCAAATCGATTGATCCGCCGCAGGTAGAGGTAAAAGACGGAATAGACGGTGCTGGAACCGGACAGGCTTCCCCGCAAGGCGAAGAAACGCAAATGACCGTTTACCTGCAGGACCGGAACGGCTATTTAGCGCCAATCTCATTGCAGACCGCGCTTGGCACCAATGAAGTTGCAGCCCAGAAAGCACTTGAGATGATGGTTGAAAACGGTGCTTATGCCGACCAGCTTCCTGAAGATTTCCATGCGGTAATACCGCAAGGAACACAAATTAAACAATACAAATACGACAAAGAGCAGAAGCTGGCTATCGTTGAGTTTTCAGAGCCCTTTGCCGATTATAATGCTCAAGACGAGCGGAAAATCGTTGAAGCGATCACGTGGACACTAACGGCAATGACGGGTATTGAAGGCGTCGAAATCTGGTATGAAGGTGCGAAATTACCGGAAATGCCAGTCGACGGCTTCCCGCTGGACGATACGCTCACCAGGGCGGTAGGGATCAATATTGAAGCTGCCGACGGCGTAAACTACGCGCAGTCCACGCCGGTAACGCTCTACTTTTCAGCACAGACCCAAAACGACGAGCAATACTACGTGCCTGTTACCCGCCTTATTGCCCGCACGGAATCGACGGCTCAGGCTGCTCTCGAGCAATTGATCTCAGGCCCGCTTAATAAGAAAGAGCTGACCAGCGTCATTTTGCCGGACGTACAGGTGAAGAGCATTGAAGAAAAGGATGATATCGTTACCGTTGATTTGCAGGATGAGGCATACGAAGCTGGACAGAAGGTACCGGCGGAAATGCTGCAGGCTCTTGTCCTATCCATCACTGAAAATACAGAAGCAACCAGCGTTCAAATCAGGCTCAATGGAGAAACAAACATCGTAGATGACGCTGATAAATCCTATAGCCAGCCAGTCGGCAGACCGCATCATGTCAATGCAATCAAATCGTAAATCATGAATAACAGGACGATTAAAAGGGGGACGGGCGTCTCCCTTTTTTCTTTTTCCAAAGGATCGGATGCAATTCGTATGGCACTTTGGTAAAATAGGAAAGATTATAGAGTGGTTCGTTTTAGAATAAGATTATGTGGCGTAGTGGGAAAATCGTTCTAAAGAAACGAAGTGGTCGTTTCTTGTTCCCGGATTTTTACCGCTAAATGTCTTATTAAATGCAAAAAAATCTGGGAACGAAAGCGATCGTAAGGATGATTTACCCAAATAGCCATTTGTAATCAGCGAACTTAATGATGAAAGAAATACTCAGGAGGCTACTTACATGCGAATTGACGGTCGGCAAACGAACCAGCTTCGGCCGGTAACAATAACGACAGGTGTAAATAAATACGCGGAGGGCTCGGTCCTTATCGAGGTTGGGGATACGAAGGTCTTGTGTACAGCAAGCGTTGAGGAACGTGTTCCGCCATTTATGAAGGGACAGGGCAAAGGCTGGATTACGGCTGAATATGCGATGCTCCCGCGCGCGACTCACTCACGCAACATTCGCGAGGCGGCAAAGGGGAAGCTCACCGGAAGAACGATGGAAATCCAACGGCTGATCGGACGCGCACTGCGCTCGGTTGTTGATCTGCAGGCACTCGGAGAGCGGACGATAACGCTGGACTGCGATGTCCTTCAAGCGGATGGCGGCACGAGGACGACTTCTATTACCGGCGCATTCATTGCCCTTTCGCTCGCGATTAACAAAATATCGGAAAAAGTGCAATTCGCAAAATACCCGATCACCGATTTTCTGGCATCTGTCAGCGTCGGCGTCATCCAGGAGAAGGCGCTGCTTGATCTTAATTATGATGAGGATTCGAAGGCGAAGGTCGATATGAACGTCGTTATGACCGGCAGCGGCAAGTTCGTAGAAGTGCAGGGAACAGGTGAAGAAGCGCCATTCTCGCGCGATGAGCTGAACCAATTGCTTGCACTCGGAGAAGCGGGGATCACGGAGCTGATCATCAAACAAAAGGATGTGCTCGGACCGCTCGCGGCTCGTATCGGAGGTTAATTTTTTATGTCGATCCCATCAATTCTTTCGCATGAGACCATCGTTATTGCGACCAAAAATGCCGGCAAGGTGAAAGAATTCGCCCATGCACTGGAGAAGCTTGGCAAAAAGACGGCAAGCTTGCTTGATTACCCGCAAATTCCGGATATTATTGAAGACGGATTAACGTTCTTGGAAAATGCCCGGATTAAAGCGAAGACGACAGGCGACGCTCTCGGTGTACCTGTGCTGGCTGATGACTCAGGCTTACGGGTGGAAGCTTTAAATGGTGAGCCGGGCGTCTACTCCGCCCGTTATGCAGGTGAGGGAGCGAAAGACAGCGACAATAACGCGAAGCTTCTGAAGCAGCTGAATCTTATACACGCGCGCAGAGAAGCTTTGGCTGTGGAGCTACTGCCTGACGGTTCGCGTCTGCTTAGCAAAGCGGAGTTCGTATGTGCGCTTGCTTTGTATGATCCGGCGACAGGAAAGTTTCTGGAAGCGGAAGGTACAGTGGAGGGCTGGATAACGGATCAGCCTCATGGCACAGGCGGCTTTGGTTATGATCCGCTATTTTGGCTTCCTGGCCTCAGCCGCGGAATGGCGGAGCTTACGAAGGATGAGAAGCAGCAAATCAGCCATCGCGGCGAAGCTCTGAAGAAGCTGCTTCCGCTGCTGGAGCAAGCGCAATAGCTTGAACAATAGAACAACCCCGAATGCATGAAGCCTTAATTGGCTCGAAGCAGGCAGGGTTGTTTTTTTTATCCAATTACTACTTTATATTGTTTGAGCCACAAATTCACCTGATAAAGATAGGCGAACAGCTGAGGGCCGGACATGAGCTGGCCGAACCAAGGAATGTTCGAACTCGCTGATTCCGACTCAGCAAGCTCTCTGACCTTCTTTACATTAATAAGCGGTAGGAGCGGGGAGGTTGGATCATTCAGCACTTCAAGCAGCAGGCCTTTAACGGCAGCTAAATAATTCGGATTATGCGTTTTTGGATAAGGGCTTTTTTTGCGGGTCAAAACATCATCCGGCAATACTCCGCGCAGCGCCTTGCGCAAAATGCCTTTTTCCCGGTCACCCGACGTTTTAATTTCCCAGGGGATGTTCCACACATATTCGACCAGGCGGTGGTCACAAAATGGCACCCGAACCTCGAGGCCAGCGGCCATACTCATCCGATCCTTCCGGTCGAGCAGCGTAGGCATGAAGCGGGTAATGTTCAAATAAGACATTTGCCGCATTTTTCTGAGCTGCTCATTTTCTCCGTCTAGATGAGGTACCTCCGCAATTGCCTGCGCATACCGGTCACCGATATAATCGAGCGGCTTAATCCACGCGGCAACGTCCGGTGCCAATAAATCGGCGCGCATTGCGGAAGCGAGCGACCATGGGAAGGTGCGTGCATTAAGCGCTTCTTCGCGGTGAAACCAAGGGTAGCCGCCGAATATTTCATCAGCCGCCTCACCGGATATGGCGACAGTAGCATCCTTCTTGATTTCATGACAAAAAAGCAGAAGCGACGCATCGACATCAGCCATGCCGGGAAGGTCGCGGGCGAATGTAGCGTCCTTTAATGCCCCGACAAGCTCAGGCGTATCGAATTGAATGGAATGATGAATGGTGCCTAGGTGTGAGGTCATTCTTTCAATCCAAGGCGCATCGCTGTTCGGTTGAAAGGCGTGAGCCTGAAAATGCTTGTCGTTGTCCGTATAATCGACCGAGTAGGTGTGCACATTTCCTTGATCGTTCTGGTCGTAATAGCGGACGGCGAGCGTCGTCAAGGCACTGGAATCAAGACCGCCTGACAACAGCGTGCAGACTGGCACGTCCGAAACGAGCTGGCGCTCAACGGTATCCTTTAGCAGCTCCCGAACATGCTCAGCTGTTGCTTCCGTGTCCTGCTCATGGGGATTGCTCTCCAGCTTCCAATACGTAACGGTCTTAACGCCTGCATGATTGACCGACATACATTGACCGGGTCTGAGCTCGCTAATATGTTTATATACGCCATGACCTGGTGTACGGGCAGGACCAAGTATAAAGATTTCGGCTAATCCTTCCGCTCCTACATCGGGTTTTACCGCTGGATGCGCCAATATACATTTTTGCTCCGAGCCAAAAATAAATAGACCGTCCTGCGTGCTATAGAACAAAGGCTTTACGCCAAGCCGGTCGCGCGCAAGAAAGAGCTCCTGCTCGGCAACATCCCATATGGCAAAAGCAAATATCCCGTTAAAACGCTCTACGCACGCTTTCCCCCATTCCATGAAAGCGACAAGCAGCACTTCCGTATCACAATTCGTCGTAAACGCTCTTCCTCTGCTTTCCAATTCCTTCCGAAGCTCAAGAGCATTATATAATTCGCCGTTATACACAACGACATATTTGTCATCGCCGGTATGACGAATCATAGGCTGGGCTCCGTTTTCAGGATCAATAACGGATAAACGCCGATGCCCTAAGGCGCAATGCGCCGATATCCACGTGCCGGAAGCGTCGGGACCGCGCGGTGCAAGAGTGTCGGTCATCTTCTCTAAGCTTTCGCTTTGCTTAGTCAGATCACGGTTCCAATCGATCCAGCCGGTAATTCCACACATCGATCTCATTCCTCTCTTTAGCTGGTCTCCAGTAGCGATAATATCAGTTATATGCTGAAAAAAGGGATAAAATGTCTGTCCGACGGGGGATGCTAGAGGTAGCTGCAAAAGTATGGGAAGCAGGAAAGGAGTCAGGATTTATGAAAGGTGACGAAGCTGTAAGCAGTGAACGAAAGCCCTATTACGTATCGGTTCAAGCGGGGCAAATTTTAGAGGATCCGCAAGCGGCCGCATACGAGCTTGAAATTTTGGCGAACGAGGAAGAGTACACCCGGCTTCGGGAGCAGTTCGATGAGCTGGCGAGCATGGATGAAGCGCAAGCCTTCCATTTTGTCAGCCATCCTTATGGCTCTGCCAGCGAAATGGAAATGAATAACGGATATGACGAAATTATTAAACGAATTTACAAGCAGATCTATGAATACGGGACGGAAACGACGAGGCAGCATATCGACAAGATGCAGCTGTTATAACGATACATGCGGGAGGTAATAGAAGTTGCAAGTAATAGAGGCGCATGTAAGAGGTGCCGTCCAGCAAGGCGGCATTCGATGCGGTGAGGTAGAGGTGACAACCGATGATGCGAAAGCTCCAGTTGTTCTTGCTTACTTCTCGCAGTCCGAGGATAATGACTTTGATTTGCAGGCGATTGTACGAAATGAAGCGGACACAAAGACAGATTGGTTCGACAACAATATGCATCAAGCATTTGAGGACATAACGATCAGCGCCTTCCGCAACATTAATATGAAGACGGATTGGGGAGCGCGCGAATCGTTTAAAGTGCAGGTGCTGTCCAGCGGCCGTGTGCGGGAAGAGCTTGCACGGCTGCTTGAACAAACGGAGTGAAAGGAGAGGCTGTTCCTACGGATCATTTCCGAATGGAACAGTCATTTTATTTTTACATACTTTTAGAGCGGTCGATTCTATTAAAAAGGCGTAATAAATGATATAATTCTACAAAAAATAGTGGAGGCATATCGTTTTGCAAAAGTTGGTTTTTTTCGTCGGAGTGGCAGGCACAGGCAAAACAACCGTAGCTAGAAAGCTGGCGGATCGCATTCCTGCGGCGTTTCTCGACCGGGATACAATTGGCGGCAGATTCGTTGAGGCCATTTTGGAGATGAACGGTCTGGACAAAAATGACCGTGATTCTGATTACTACAAACGGAATTTACGCGATTTGGAATATGATACGGCCAAAGACGTTTGCATCGAAAATTTGGCAGCAGGCCAAAACGTATTTATGATTTCGCCTTTTACGGCGGAGCTTAAAAATAAGCAGTGGATTGAAGAGGTCATCAGCGCAGCAGGCCTGAAGAAGCAGGACGTGGACGTGAGTGTAATCGTTGTAACGCTGCTGGATATGGGCATGCAAAAGGAACGCATTATCGGCCGTCAAACCGAGCGCGACCAATGGAAGCTGAACAATTGGGGAGATTTCGAAAAACGTATCGATTTTGTACCGCAAATCAATTGGGATATTCCGCAATCATCGATTCTCATATTCGACAACAGCGGTGAATTGACTCAGGAGAAATCAGAGCAGCTCTATCAGTTTATTAACGAGAAGCAGCCTTCGTTAACGTTGTAATGTATCGCAGACCGTCCCCGATTGCCGGGGAATTGGCTGTGAAGTAACCGCCAATCGAATTAAATACAAACCGAAAAAACCTCCCTCAGATAATATTCGCTGAAGGAGGTTTACTTATATGTAATGGTGTTTATGAAAATTAGAATGGCGTCCCAGAAGAGATTCGAACTCCCGACCGACGCCTTAGAAGGGCGTTGCTCTATCCAGCTGAGCTACTGGGACACGAATAATAATATACCATATGTGAATCGTTTATTGCAAGCAAATATGTATATTTTTTTTCAAGCCGCTTCATTTTCTCGAAAAAAGAGTGAAATGGCGGTGTTTGTTTTTTCTTTTGACTCGGCATGGTATAATCGTACGCGAGATTAGTTGAATGATCAAACGGCGTGACAATAAGGCGGTGTTACCATAACGACTCCCAATGACACACAAGGCGACAACAAGGATAACGTTTATTTGTTCCCTAGCATGCTGGACCATTATCAGGTACAGCTGACTCGTATGCTAGAAGCGGAACAGTATGGGGAGGCCAAGGAGCTGCTTCGCTTTTTGCTGCAGTGCCAAGGCGAAGACGAGCGCCATTACGAAGAATGGGACAGCCTTCTGACTTGGCTCGATATGGCTTTTCCAGAAGATGGATCAAGCAGGGATGACACTGGCTTCATCATGGCAAATGTGGATAAGGATGATGAGAATGAGGCATTGATGCGCGAACAGATTCTGAATCCTCCTGATCAGGATGAGGCTTATGTGAACCAAGTGCTGTATATCATGCAGCATCATCCGATGATAGACCAGCAAATGCTTGCTCTGGAACGTGCGGCATATGTTCAAGCAGAAGATATTAATGATACCATTATCGAATGGCTAATGACCCAGCAAGTACATCCAGTCGTTCAGTTTAAGGCGCTGCAATGTCTGCGTAAGAGAGGAGCTTCCGGAACGGTTACGATCGAGAGACTGGGAGAGATAGTGGAGCTGGAAATGGATGCTACTCCGCTGTCTATGGATGATTTTCCTGAGCCAGTTAACCGTATTTTAAATCGGACGGAGCAGGTCGCCGAGGTAGATGATCCGACACTTCCTCATTTTGCCAGGGAGCTATGGAAAGAAAGCCTGCAATTTTTGTACGGCACGGCTGCTTATCATTGGATGCTGAGGGAGGATGAGGATACGGTCGACTGCTTTGCTGCTGCACTGCATTTGACGCTGCTGCTCACCGTGTACGGCTCAGCCAACGATGACGATATTCGCGATACATATGGCATTACCGAAGGATTAAGATTTCGTTATGAGCAAGCATGTAGAGCTCTGAGGCAGGTTGCCTTATTGCAGCAGTCCGGAGATGATGAACCTCAGTCTTGAAAAGGTTGTCCATCTTGTTTATAATAGAATGGTTTATGGAACGTGAAAACTAGGATGCATGAGCATTTTCGGAGGGGAAGGCATAAAATGAAAGCAACTTGGGAAAAAATAGACAAGAACATCGTGTCGATCGACGTGGAGGTAGAAGCGGAGCAGGTCGCACAAGCTCTTGATCAAGCATTTAAGAAAGTCGTTCAAAAAGTGAATGTTCCAGGATTCCGTAAAGGTAAAGTGCCGCGCGGCATTTTCGAATCCCGTTTTGGAATTGAAAGCCTGTATCAGGATGCTATTGACATTCTGCTGCCTGATGCTTATTCCGACGCAGTCAAAGAAAACAATCTTCAGCCGGTTGACCGTCCTGAGATTGACGTAGAGCAATTCGCAAAAGGTCAAACATTCAAATTTAAAGCTAAAGTTATCGTTAAGCCGGAAGTAACGCTTGGCGATTACAAAGGCTTGGAAGTTGAAGCTGTCGCATCTGAAGTAACGGAAGAGGAAATTGCAGCTGAACTGGAGCGTTTGCAGCAGCGTCACGCAGAGCTTTCGGTCATTGAAGAAGGCGCTGCTCAAAACGGCGACATTACCGTTATCGATTTCGACGGCTATGTAGACGGAGAGCAATTTGAAGGCGGCCAAAGCGAACGTTATTCGCTTGAGCTTGGTTCAGGATCTTTTATCCCTGGCTTCGAGGAGCAAGTTGTAGGCATGCAAATCGGCGACTACAAGGACGTAGAAGTTACGTTCCCTGAAAGCTACCATGCTGAAAACCTGGCTGGCAAACAAGCAGTATTCAAAGTGAAATTGCATGAAATCAAACGCAAAAATCTTCCGGCTTTGGATGATGAGTTTGCTAAAGACGTCAGCGAGTTCGATACAATTGACGAATACAAGCAAGATCTGTCCGCTAAGCTGAAGGAACGCAAGGATAAAGAAGCCGAGCAAGCTCTTGAAACAGCAGTTGTCGAGAAAGCTACGGCGGCAGCAGATGTTGAAATTCCTGAGCCGATGATCGTTACTGAAACGGACTACATGGTCAAGGATTTCGAAAACCGTCTGCGCATGCAAGGCATGAACATGGATCTTTACTTCCAATTCTCAGGTCAAAACGAGTCTGTTCTTCGTGAGCAAATGCGTGCGGATGCCGAGAAGCGCGTTCGCAATAACCTGGTGCTTGACGCTATCGCGAAAGCGGAAGGAATCGCTGCGACTGACGAGGATTTGACGGAAGAGCTTGAGAACTTGTCCAAAGCCTACAACCGCCCTGCGGATGAGCTTCGTGAGATTTTCACGAAAAACGGCAACATCGACAGCTTGAAAGAAGATGTTGCGCTTCGTAAAACAATCAAGTTCTTGCTTGAAAACAGCAAAACGGTTTAATCGATCACATAAGAGAAATTAAATAAAACGTTTTACACAAGATAAGGCACGTCACAGATACGTGCCTTATTTTGACCCTACATATGAAAATGTGCTTGCTCTGGAGGCTAATCTCCGTACATATCGAACGGCCGTCGCCGTATACTGTATTATTGGAAAAATGACATCACTTCGATGACGTGTTACAATAAGTAAGTAATCTAAGCCATAAACGAAAAGAGGTTGGTCGCATGAATCTAGTACCGATCGTAGTCGAACAAACAAACCGTGGGGAACGTTCTTACGATATTTACTCCCGTTTGCTGAAGGACCGTATTATCTTCCTTGGGAGCGCAATTGATGATGACGTAGCAAACTCCGTCATTGCACAGCTGCTGTTTCTGGCGGCCGACGATCCGGAGAAAGACATTCATCTGTACATTAACTCTCCCGGCGGGTCCGTAACAGCTGGGATGGGTATTTTTGATACGATGCAATATATTAAGCCTGAAGTGTCTACGATTTGCATGGGCATGGCAGCAAGCATGGGTTCGTTGTTGTTGACAGCGGGTGCGAAAGGGAAGCGGTTCGCGCTTCCAAACGCTGAGGTTATGATTCACCAGCCCCTTGGCGGCGTGCGTGGTCAAGCGACCGATATCAAAATCCATGCGGATTGGATTTTGAAAACGAAACAAAAGCTGAATCAAATTTACGTAGAACGTACCGGACAGCCTTATGACAAAATCGACCGCGATACCGACCGTGACTATTTTATGAGCGCGGAAGAAGCTCTTGCTTACGGTTTGATTGACAAGGTGATTACTACTCCGGTATCGGCGATTTAATCAAAAGGGGTGATTACATGTTTAAATTCAACGATGAAAAAGGCCAGTTGAAATGTTCGTTCTGCGGAAAGTCGCAAGATCAAGTACGTAAGCTGGTTGCCGGACCCGGCGTCTATATATGCGATGAGTGTATTGAGCTGTGTACAGAAATTGTTGAGGAAGAGCTTGGGAATGAGGAAGAGCTTGATCTCAAGGACATTCCGAAACCGAAAGATATCCGGGCAATATTGGATTCTTATGTTATCGGACAAGAATTTGCGAAAAAATCATTGTCTGTAGCCGTGTATAACCATTACAAACGCATCAATTCCGGCAGCAAGATCGAAGACGTGGAACTGCAGAAGAGTAATATTTTGCTGCTGGGTCCAACGGGCTCCGGTAAAACATTGCTGGCGCAAACGATGGCTAAAATATTGAACGTTCCATTTGCAATTGCAGATGCTACATCGCTTACGGAAGCCGGTTATGTAGGGGAAGACGTGGAGAACATTTTGCTCAAGCTCATTCAAGCTGCCGACTACGATGTCGAAAAAGCGGAGCGCGGTATTATTTATATCGATGAGATTGATAAAGTGGCCCGCAAATCGGAGAACCCGTCCATTACGCGCGACGTATCGGGTGAAGGCGTGCAGCAAGCGCTGTTGAAAATTCTAGAAGGCACGGTTGCATCCGTTCCGCCTCAGGGCGGTCGCAAGCACCCGCATCAAGAGTTTATTCAAATCGATACGACGAACATTTTGTTCATTTGCGGCGGCGCGTTCGACGGGCTTGAGTCCTTGATCAAACGCCGTATCGGTAAGAAGGTTATCGGCTTCAACTCTTCGGGCGAAATGCAGAAGGATTTGAAAGCAGGCGAATATTTAACGATGGTATTGCCTGAGGACTTGCTCAAATTCGGACTTATTCCGGAGTTTGTTGGACGTCTGCCGGTTATTTCTACCTTGGAGCCGCTTGATGAGCCGGCACTCGTTCGGATTTTGTCCGAACCGAAAAACGCGCTTGTGAAGCAGTACCAAAAGCTGCTTGAGATGGACAATGTCAAGCTCGATTTCGAGCCGGCCGCACTCGATGCCATTGCGAAGGAAGCGATCAAGCGCAACACAGGCGCACGCGGCCTACGCGCAATTATCGAAGGCATCATGCTCGAGGTTATGTATGAGGTGCCGTCACGTGATGATGTGAGCACATGTCTCATTACGGAGCAATCCGTAAAGGACAAAATTATGCCTGAGCTTGCTGCTAAGAAGGGTAAGAAGAAAGAAGAGAGCGCCTAGCCATCACTACCGTCATTGTTTCCACCCAGCCGTGCGGGTCACCGCCAGTCAAAGGGTGGACTTTGACGTTCATGGGAGAGATAAGTAAATGTACTTACGTCAAGATACGGTAGCGGTTAAAGTCGGCGATCTTACGATTGGCGGCAGCAATGAAGTAATTATTCAAAGTATGTGCACGACCAAGACAGCAGATGTGGAAGCGACAGTCGCAGAAATATTGCGTCTCGAGGAAGCGGGCTGTCAGGTCGTGCGTGTTACCGTCAATAATAAAGAAGCAGCAGAAGCGATTAAAGAGATTAAAAAGCGCATTCATATTCCGCTTGTCGCGGATATTCATTTTGACTACCGATTGGCACTGATGGCGATCGAGAACGGCGTAGACAAGGTGCGGATTAATCCGGGCAACATCGGTCGCCGCGAGAAGGTCGAAGCGGTTGTCCAGGCGTGCAAGGATAAGGGCATTCCAATTAGGATTGGCGTAAACGCAGGTTCATTAGAAAACCACTTGCTTGAGAAGTACGGTTATCCGACTCCGGAAGCGATGGTAGAGAGTGCATTGTTCCATATCGGAATCTTGGAGGAGCTTGATTTTCACGATATTATCGTGTCGCTGAAGGCGTCTGACGTACCGATGGCGATTGCCGCATACAGCATGGCTGCCGAGAAAATTAAATATCCGCTGCATCTTGGCATTACGGAAGCAGGTACGCTGCATACGGGCACAATTAAGAGCTCGGCGGGCATCGGTGCATTGCTGGCTCTTGGCATCGGCAATACGGTACGGATTAGCCTCAGCGCTGATCCGGTTGAAGAGGTGAAGGTAGCACGCGAGCTGCTGAAGACGTTCGGACTGATTACGAACGCGGCAACGCTCGTTTCGTGTCCGACATGCGGCCGATTGGATATCGATCTATTTTCAATTGCCAATGAGGTAGAGGATTATATTGCAAAAATAAAAGTGCCTATAAAAGTTTCCGTGCTTGGCTGCGCGGTGAACGGGCCCGGCGAGGCACGCGAGGCCGATATCGGCATTGCAGGCGCAAGAGGCGAGGGCATGCTGTTCCGGTACGGGGAAATGATACGCAAAGTACCGGAAGCAGAGCTTCTAAACGAGTTAAAGAAAGAAATCGATGAAATCGTACGCGTGTTTGAAGAAACAGGCGAAATACCTGGCCGCAAGCATCATGCGCCAGCATAAGCCATGACAGATTAAGAGGCTTAATTACGTCCATACGTGACGTAGTTAAGTTTCTTTTTTTATAGGCATGGAATGTGATGAATAGGGTAAATTATCCACTGATGATACACATCACAGCTGAAATAGATGCGGAGGTGAAAAACGTGGATTGCGATCAACCGAATCAACAATGCGAAATCGATCAAGAAAGCTTAAAGCGCATTCTGCAGCAATCGCTTGATCAAGAAACAGAACTTCTTCGAACCTATACAACGACTTCGGAACAGATTCATCAAAACGAAGAGCTCAAGATCCGGCTGCAAAACTTTGCGGAAGGGAATGCCAAACGTTCCAGGCAGCTGATGGATGAACTGAAAGCATTGAATTAGGAGTTCCCTTTCCGGCAGGTGGACAGGATGTTCTGACGAAATCGGAAAAAAATCGCGAAAGCGGTTATTCCCTCTTCTAAGGGGTAATACTACCAATTATGTAGTTTGTTCGTACTGCCAAAGGACGGCGTCAGCCGTTTACGCTTGAGAGGGGCGGATAGGTAATGAATTTAAGTGTTGTATTAATGTTGATCCAAGTGTTTTTTGCTGTAGTTATTGGCCTGTATTTCTGGAACTTGCTGCGCAATCAGAAGACGAACCGTTCTGCGGTAGACCGGGAATCGCGCAAAGAAATGGATAAGCTGCGTAAGCTGCGGTCGGTTTCGCTGACGAAGCCCCTGGCGGAGAAGACGAGACCGCAGGCGATGCAGGATATCGTCGGACAACGCGACGGGCTGCGTGCCTTGAAGGCAGCGCTCTGCAGCGCAAATCCGCAGCATGTTATTATATATGGGCCGCCAGGCGTCGGAAAGACGGCTGCCGCACGCGTTGTGCTTGAGGAAGCAAAAAAAAATCCATCATCGCCGTTTCTTCCGGAGGCAAAGTTTACGGAGATTGATGCGACAACTGCGCGGTTTGATGAGCGTGGTATTGCCGATCCGCTTATCGGTTCTGTGCATGACCCGATTTATCAGGGTGCGGGCGCAATGGGAGTTGCGGGAATTCCGCAGCCGAAGCCAGGTGCCGTTACGAAGGCACACGGCGGTATTTTGTTTATTGACGAAATAGGTGAATTGCATCCGGTACAAATGAATAAATTGTTAAAGGTGCTTGAGGACCGCAAGGTCTTTCTTGAAAGTGCTTATTACAATTCGGAGGATGCAAACATCCCGGTTTATATTCATGATATTTTTCAAAATGGATTGCCTGCCGATTTCCGGCTTGTTGGAGCAACTACCCGCTCGCCGCAGGAAATTCCGCCTGCCATCCGGTCACGCTGTATGGAGGTGTTTTTCCGGCCATTGCTTGCAGATGAAATCGGGTTAGTAGCGGAAAATGCAGTGAAGAAGATCGGCTTTGCGCCGTGCCCGGAAGCCATTGACGTTGTCAAAAAATATGCAACGAACGGCCGTGAGGCAGTAAATGTCATTCAGCTTGCAGCCGGCGTAGCCTTATCCGAGAAAAGGGACAGCATCACAGCAGGCGATATTGAGTGGGTAGTCAACAGCAGTCAAATTCCGCCGCGTCCTGACCGCAAAGTGCCTGATGCTCCTCAGATTGGCTTTGTGAACGGTCTTGCCGTCTACGGTCCGAATATGGGAACGCTGCTCGAAATTGAGGTTAGCGCAATTCCTGCTGCCTCAGGAAACGGTCAATTTACGATTACCGGCGTTGTTGACGAGGAGGAGCTTGGAGGCGGCACACGGACACTCAGACGCAAAAGCATGGCAAAGGGCTCTGTGGAAAATGTGCTTACGGTGCTGCGCCGCATTGGACTTAATCCGCAGGATTACGACTTGCACATTAACTTTCCGGGAGGAACGCCGATTGATGGGCCTTCCGCCGGGATTGCCATGGCAACAGCGATTACTTCGGCTATCAAAGGCGTACCAATCGACAATAAGCTAGCGATGACGGGAGAAGTCGGCATTCATGGCAACGTGAAGCCTGTCGGCGGCGTATTAGCTAAAGTAGAGGCTGCATTCCAAGCAGGTGCCAAGCAGGTTATTATTCCGAGAGAAAACTGGCAGGCCATATTCGCTGATCTGGAGGGACTTAAGGTTATTCCGGTAGAGCGGGTTGAAGAAGTGTTCGCTTATGTGTTTCCTGAGGCTGACGTCCTGCCGAATCGCGTGGAAACACCGCTTGGAACAGATCTTTTTATTGCATCAGGCGTTCCCTATTTGCAGGCTGATTCCGTAGAATGATAAAATGGGGAAGACGTTAACATTTGGAGGTGCTGGAGTGGGACCTAGTAAATCGAAAGGTCGTCGACTGCCCTTGCTTCCGCTGAGGGGTCTACTCGTTTATCCCAGCATGGTGCTCCACCTTGATGTGGGTAGGGACAAATCGGTTCGGGCGCTTGAGCGCTCGATGGTCGAAGATCATATGATATTGCTTTGTTCACAATCTGAAGTGAACATTGAGGAGCCGACCGAGGAAGATATATATAAGGTCGGCACGATTGCGAAAGTGCGGCAAATGCTGAAGCTGCCGAACGGTACGATTCGCGTTTTAGTGGAAGGTGTCATTCGCGCAGAGATTTTGGATTATTTGCCGAATGATGAGTTTTACGAAGTGTCGGTTAAGGAGCTGCCGGAGCAGGAGACGGATGACCCTGAGGTTGATGCGCTTATGCGTTCCGTTCTGAGCCAATTTGAGCATTACATTTCGTTATCGAAGAAAATAACGCCGGAAACGCATGCTGCGGTGTCGGACATCGACGATCCAGGTCGGCTTGCGGACGTTATAACGAGCCATCTGACACTGAAAATCAAGGATAAGCAGGACATTCTTGAAACGGTCGATGTAGGAGAGCGTCTGGAGAAGCTGCTCGACATTTTGAACAATGAGCGAGAGGTGCTTGAGCTCGAACGCAAAATAAACCAACGCGTCAAGAAGCAAATGGAAAAAACGCAGAAGGAATATTATTTGCGCGAGCAAATGAAGGCGATTCAAAAGGAGCTTGGCGAGAAGGAAGGTCGCGCAGGCGAGGTTGAGGATCTGCGTAGTCAGCTTGCCGAAGCAGGTATGCCGGATCTCGTGAAGGAAAAGATCGAGAAGGAAATCGATCGCCTGGAGAAAATGCCGTCTACATCAGCGGAAGGCGGCGTCATTCGAAATTATATCGACTGGCTTCTGTCATTACCGTGGAATAAGCAAACGGATGATGACCTTAGCTTGAGCAAAGCGGAGGATATTCTTAACGACGATCATTATGGATTGGAAAAGCCAAAGGAGCGGGTGCTGGAATATTTGGCGGTGCAGAAGCTGGTCAAGCAGCTCAAAGGGCCTATCCTTTGTCTAGTCGGTCCTCCAGGCGTCGGCAAAACGTCGCTCGCACGTTCAATCGCGAAGTCGCTGGGTCGAAAGTTTGTACGTATTTCACTAGGCGGAGTGCGGGATGAAGCGGAAATTCGCGGTCACCGCCGAACTTACGTTGGCGCGATGCCGGGCAGAATCATTCAGGGAATGAAGACGGCGGGCTCGTTAAATCCTGTATTTCTGCTGGACGAAATCGATAAAATGGCAATGGACTTCCGTGGCGATCCTGCTTCAGCTCTTCTAGAGGTGCTTGATCCTGAGCAAAATAATACGTTCAGCGATCATTTTATCGAAGTTCCGTTCGATCTTTCGAATGTTATGTTCGTAACTACAGCGAACGCGATGCACAACATTCCGCGGCCGCTGCTTGACCGTATGGAGGTTCTGTATATTCCAGGCTATACGGAGCTTGAAAAGCTGCAGATCGGCATGCGTTACTTGCTTCCGAAGCAGAAGAAGGAGCATGGGTTAACGGAGGAGCAGCTGAAGGTATCTGACGAGGTACTGCTGCAGCTTGTTCGAGAGTATACCCGTGAGTCGGGCGTACGTAATTTAGAACAGCAAATTGCTGCTGTGTGCCGCAAAGCAGCGAAGCACTTCGTTGCGAATGAGCAGGCAGAGCAGCAAGAGCCGCTTGAGCTTAAGAGCGAGCTGCTTAAGGAATGGCTCGGACCGGCGAAGTTCCGTTACGGGCTTGCTGAGACCGAGAACCAAATCGGCGCTGTTACCGGCCTGGCTTGGACGGAGGTTGGCGGCGATACGCTAGTCATCGAGGTAACAATCATGCCTGGCAGCGGGAAGCTGACGTTAACCGGCAAGCTCGGTGATGTCATGAAGGAATCGGCGCAAGCAGCTTTCAGCTATACGCGGTCAAGAGCGATCGAGTTAGGTCTTGATCCGAGCTTCCATGAAAAAAACGATATTCATATTCATATTCCGGAGGGTGCCATTCCAAAGGATGGTCCATCTGCAGGCATTACCATTGCAACGGCTCTTATTTCGGCACTTACCAATCGCTATGTGTCCAAGGAAGTAGCGATGACAGGTGAAATAACGCTGAGAGGCCGCGTGCTTCCGATTGGCGGCTTAAAGGAAAAATCGCTGGCCGCACATCGCGCAGGCATTCGGAAGGTGCTGCTGCCGAAGGACAATGAACGGGATTTAAGGGACATTCCCGACAGCGTACGCAATGATATGCAATTTATTCCTGTCAGTCATATGGATGAAGTGCTGAGGCATGCGCTCGTTCCGGTTCAAACGGGGGAGAAGGCAGGTACATCGATTTTATGAAAATAACACAAGCGCAGTTCATCATCAGTGCGGTACAGCCGCATCAATATCCTGAGGACGCCTTGCCGGAGATTGCTCTGGCAGGGCGTTCGAATGTCGGCAAATCATCCTTGATTAATAAATTAATTTTACGCAAAAACTTAGCTAGAACGAGTTCGCAGCCGGGCAAGACGCAGCAGCTTAACTATTACCGGGTAAATGAAATGATTTACCTGGTCGATTTTCCCGGTTATGGCTACGCGAAGGTGTCGAAGACGCAGCGCGAGCAGTTTGGTGAGATGATTGAAAAATATATTCGTGATCGCGAGCCGCTTAAGCTGCAGCTGCTTGTAATCGATATCCGTCACGAGCCGTCAGCACAGGATAAGCTTATGTACAAATGGCTGAAGCATTACGAGATACCGACCTGTATCGTGGCGACGAAGGCGGATAAGATTCCGAGGTCGAAATGGGACAAGCATATAAAGATGATCAAAAAATCGCTGGAAGCGGATCCGCGCGATTCAGTCGTTTTGTTTTCCTCAGAAACGGGGCTTGGACGAGAGCAGCTTTGGGACATCATTACGGAAGCGATTGCTACATGAGGTAGCTAGTGCAATAAGTTCTTATATAAAGCAGAGGATTCAGTGAAAAAGTCGGCTTTCCTCGTGGAATCCACCGTTTTTTTGTGGAATATGCGTAAATATCGGGGATGGACGGCAGGAATATAATTCGCTGATCACGTATAATATACTTAAACAGCAAGACCAAAGCATCTAGACCAAAGCGTGCAAGTTTAAAGAATTGAGGAGATTTTTATGGCTAAGCGGCTAGCCACAGAGTATGTAAATGCCAAACTGCAGTTAACGAATGATGAGATGGCTGAGTTTATCCGATTATTTGAAGAGCAGCAATTACGCCTTCAGGTGCTAGTGCTCGATAACGGAAACCAGGAGCTGGTTCTCGAAGACGTAGCAGGGAGGGAAGAAGTCCGACTGACCTTCGAACGTCAACAAGACTATTATGTATGCGTACTTACTTGCCGCCTTATTGGGCCAAGGCTGACCAATGCTATGCGCAAAGCGGTATCTGCTTTCCGCGGCAACGCGATCGTCAACCGAATCTATAGTCATTATACGATGATCTATCATTATATGAACGGTACTGTTCTCAAAATTGTTGAAAGCTCCAAAACAGGAGAACGAGTGGTATTTGAGTTTAAGGATACGCTTGGTCAACTAGAGCGTGTTTTCCGCAGCCGTCTGATTGAGCGTGAGATCAGCTTAATCAACAGCGCGGTTAACGAGCTGCTCGATCTGCGCAACCAAACAAACGAGGCTGAAGAGATTGGCAATATCGATGAGCGATTAACCGAATTGACCCGTAAGCTCTTTGTTCTTGAAGCGTAATAATGTATAAGAAAAAGGAAAGGAGCCGCTGCCGCGGCTCCTTTTTTTCGTTACCACATCAGAATGTTTAAGTGCATTACAGCGATAAAGCGTAAAGGAGATCATTCTGATTATAAAAACTTCATAAACGCGGTCGCCCATCCTCGAAGTACTTCGATAGGAGTTTTTCTCATATCTAATATTTGTCATTGGCTCTATATGCAACATATTGCGAGTGTAAACAGTTAATAACATTGGGAACATGAATAATGACTGTTACCTACACACATAGGAGAAGGAGAACGAGCCACATGAATCAGACAGCACGGTTCAAACAGTTTGCAATTGGCATATCCTTTGCGATTGCCATTTCATTATCGTCTTGCAGTAACAGCGATGCTAATATGAATCAAACACCGCCTCCAGCAACAGCGTCTCCAAGCGTACAGCCAAGCACAGAGCCACGCACGGAGCCAAGCGATACAAATGACGGGAACATTGAGGAAGAGCTGACAGGCGGCTCTGAAGCGGCAGTAACGATTGGTTCCCTTGTTGAGCTTGCAAAAGAAGGTAAGGTGCCAAATTGCGAATATGCCGCGCATTCCGCTTTATATGATGAGATTGAGAAGGCATGGGGAAAGGCCGATAGTAATAATACTTCCGGTAAAGGCATATATGCCGAATACAAAGACAAAGGCATTACTTTCGGGTACAACAAAGGGATGATTGTATTCGATGTAAGATCATATGCGAAGAAGCTTCAGTCGCTTACCCTTACGGATATTGAAGCCGCTCTGGGTAAAGCGGATAAGACAACCGTTAACGGATCAGACGACATCTATACGTATCAGGTTAACGAGCAATACCAGCTGAAATTTATAATTTCGGAGACAACCGGCAAGGTTGACCACATCTCCGTATATAGTCCGGAGGACACCAAAAATAATATGGCGGGATGACCCGTTATTGAGTTGCGGGATAAGCTTATTGATCATACATTGAGAACGGGGCTGGAAGGTGAACGCCAATTCAATCCTTGCAAAAAAAAATGTTGCAATTATTACGGATAGATGTTATTTTTATTCTCGTTGAAAAGATTGTTGGCCTTAAATAATAGGAACCAGGATTCACTCAGGACATTGTTATGTTGCGAGAGATTAATCCCTCGGGAAGTGAATGACGTAGGTCCTAGCGGATGAAATTTTTCAAACATTTTATTCCTAGGAAGGGGGAACCGAAAGATGGAATATTCAACTTTCGGAAGACACGTTGCTGTTGATACTTGGGGTGTAGACTTTGATCTACTAAACAGCGCTGAATTTTTACAATCACACATGGTAGAGGCTGCTGAAGCTTGTGGTGCTACTGTATTGTCAGTTCAAGCGAAACAATTCGAACCTCAAGGAGCAACTGTACTCGTGCTGCTGTCGGAGAGTCACCTCTCGATTCATACGTATCCTGAGAGAGGTTTTGCTGCGCTGGATTGTTATACCTGCGGTGAAACTGTTGATCCTCAGCTTGCGATCGACTACATGCTCGCTGTACTGAAGCCAAAAGCAACTTATGCGAAGAAGCTTGTACGCGGAATGGGCGAACTGCAAGTGGAAGAACCAAAAATGAAACAAACCGAGCTCGTTTAAGAGCTTTAAATTAATCGGTCATATCGAAATAACCATGGGATTTCTCCATGGTTATTTCTTTGCCTGAAAAGGGAATAATGAGTATGTATTTTTCAAATATTATTCATAAATGAACACTATCTGAATGTCGAATTGTGCTATACTTAACGGTAATATAATAGGTTGATACGAATTGGAGAAGGAGGCAGGTGACCGCGCATGCACATTATCGCGATAGGACTGAATTATCGAACGGCTCCCGTGGAAGTTAGAGAACAATTTGCGTTTGCGGAACGGGATTTACCGGAAGCGCTAAAGCAGCTCATTCAGACACAAAGTATAATGGAATGTGTCATAGTAGCGACCTGCAATCGGACGGAGCTATACGCTGTTGTAGACAGGCACCATTTGTGCGGGCACTATATTCGAAGCTTTATGGAGAAATGGTTTAAATTGCCTCGTCAGCAATTTACGAACCATTTATATATGTACGAGGATGACAAGGCAATTGAACATTTGTTCCGAGTCACAAGCGGACTCGATTCGATGGTCATAGGAGAAACGCAAATTTTAGGCCAAGTGAAAAGTGCGTTTTTGTTAGCGCAACAGTTGAAAACGACCGGAACAGTGTTTAACATGCTGTTTAAACAAGCAGTCACGCTGGCTAAACGCGCGCATTCCGAGACAGCGATCGGCGAATCGGCTGTTTCTGTCAGCTATGCAGCCGTCGAGCTCGGAAAAAGGATTTTTGGACAATTTAACAAAAAGACCGTTATGGTTATAGGCGCAGGAGAAACGAGTGAGCTGACAGCGAAGCATTTGTATGCGAATGGTGCTGACCGGGTTATTGTCGTGAATCGGACGTACGAGCGGGCAGCGAGTCTGGCGGACAAGTTTAACGGCGTCGCATGGTCGATGGAGGAAGCGGCGGAGAGGCTGCACGAAGCGGACATTATTATTAGCTCGACAGGGGCACAAGGCTACGTACTCAATCGTCAGCAGGTAGCTGGAGCGATGCAGCGCCGTAAAGCAAAGCCTCTGTTTATGATTGACATAGCGGTACCCCGTGATTTGGATCCTTCAATTGCGGCTGTCGATAATGTCTTCTTGTACGATATTGATGATCTGGAGGGCATTGTGGAGAGCAACCTGGAGCACCGCCGCCTGGAGGCCGCCAAAATCGAAGCGATGATCAGCGAAGAAATCGAGCTGTTTGACCAATGGTACAAAACGCTTGGTGTCGTTCCGCTTATCAGAGCGTTGCAAACGAAAGCGTCAGACGTTCATGAGGAAACAATGAACAGTTTGACGAATAAACTACCTAACCTTGGGGAGCATGAGCTCAAAGTCATTCGAAAGCTGACGAAGAGCATTGTAAACCAAATGATGCAGGACCCTATTTTGCGCATAAAAGAAATGGCCGGTGAAAAGCGGGCTGATGAAGCCATGGATATGTTCGTCAAGCTGTTTGCACTGGAGGAAGAGCTGGCTAAGACGCAGCAAGCAGAGCTTGAGGCGGCTGCCGAGTCTGGCGTTGCGGCAAAAAAGAAAAACGTTCAAACCCATGCGGCTGCGGTGGCACTAGCTCCTATTATCAGATAGAGGGCCGTAATGTGGAGGGACAATGCTGATGCAAAACTTGCTATATGATGCGATACTTTATATCTATGCCCTGAGCCTACTGTTTTATTTCTCCGACTTCATGAACGCGAGCCGG
Organism: Paenibacillus prosopidis; assembly: GCF_003337375.1. Taxonomy (GTDB): domain Bacteria; phylum Bacillota; class Bacilli; order Paenibacillales; family Paenibacillaceae; genus Pristimantibacillus; species Pristimantibacillus prosopidis. Next base: position 67,489 of record NZ_QPJD01000015.1, on the reverse strand, counting down.
AGAGCAAAACGGATAGGTACAGGGCTGCTTATTTTTGTTTGGGTTTTGCAGACTGGTTATTTGATCACCCGCATTGTGTCTCATTTACAAATGACAGTTGTAACTCCTTTTGAGTATTGGTTAGGGTTTTCATGGCTTCTGGTTACGATATCGTTAGTCATCAGTCGGTTTATAAAGATTGATTTTATCGTCTTTTTTGTAAATGTAGTCGGATTCGCGGTGCTGGCGCTTAACTTGTACAGCAATCCAGGGAACGGCGAATCATTAGCGGTATGGAAAACAACGAGGGATCTGCTGTATGTACATATTAGTCTGGTCCTTTGCGCATATGCGGCACTAACAATTGGGGCTTTATTCGCCTGCATGTATTTATTTTTGCACAACCAATTGAAGCGTAAACGGTGGTCAAATTTTGTGAGAAGACTGCCAAGCTTAGATTTGATCGAGCGCTATGGTGACCGGGCGGTTATCATCGGCGTGCCGCTGCTGGCTATGTCCCTCGCGATTGCGGTTATATCTCTGCTCGTTGAAGGCCGCATAGCGCTGCTGTTTGACTGGAAAGTCCTTTCTTCGTTTGCGACATTGATTATGTATATTATTTATGTCTATCAGAGAGCGATGCTAAAACGGCCAGGACTGCAGCTTGCTAGGCTATATATCGCTTCGTTTGGAATGCTGGTTTTGAATATATTATCGAATTACTTTTCATCTTTTCATTAATAAAGCGGAAGATGCTGTGAATGGAGGCGCTAAGCAGATGAATGGATATTATCCCATCGTCTTGCAGCTTCGAGGCAAGCGGTGCGTCATTATCGGTGGCGGGGGCATTGCGCAGCGCAAGCTGCTTGGACTGCTGGAGGCAGGGGCGGATGATGTGCTTCTGGTCAGCCCTTCTGTCACGGCGCAGATTGAAAGGTTGGCAGCAGAGGGCAAGTTCCGTTTAGAGCGCCGCGAATATAAGGAAGAGGATGCGAAAGAAGCATGGCTTATATTTGCGGCGACAAACGATAAGCGTGTCAATGCAGCGGTTGCTGCAGACGGAGAGCGATTCGGTGTTTTGGTCAATGCGGCAGATGAGCCGGACAACAGTACCTTCATTTCACCGTCCGTCGTACGCAGAGGCGATCTATTGCTTGCCGTTACCGTATCCGGAGCGAGTCCGGCGCTGTCGCAACAGATCAAGCAGGAGCTTGAAGCACAGTACGGCCCTCGCTATGAAGAAATTGCGGCCCGGCTGCGCCGATTGCGTGATCGGACGCTTGACATGATTTTGGATGAGCAAGAGAGACGGGCCGTACTAAAGCTTGCAGCTGAAGATGCTGTGCAGTTTAATCGTAACAACTTCGACACTGATGAATGGCTGCAAAGCCTGTATCATCGGATAGACAGGAGGCATTCATAATGGCAGCAGCAAACATGGAGAAACGGGTTATCGTTGTAGGAACTAGACAGAGTGCGCTCGCGTTGACACAGACTGGACAAGTCATTGATGAGCTAAAGCGGATCAGCGAGAAGCATGGCTTCGATTATACGTTTGAGATAAAGAAAATTGTAACGAAGGGCGACCGCATTCTTGATGTTACGTTGTCCAAGGTAGGCGGAAAAGGATTGTTCGTGAAGGAAATCGAGCAGGCGTTGGTCGACGGGGTAATTGACTTGGCTGTGCACAGTATGAAGGATATGCCGTTTGAGCTGCCGGAAGGCCTGATCAATGGCGCGATTCCTAAACGCGTCGATCCTAGAGACTGTCTAGTGATGCGAGATGGCAGCAGCTTGGATGACTTGCCGGTTGGCGCACGTATAGGTACGAGCAGCCTGAGGCGGTCATGCCAGCTTAAGCATGCCAGACCGGATCTTAAGTTGGAATCCATTCGCGGCAATATTGATTCACGTATTCGCAAGCTGGAAACGGAAGGCTTTGATGCGGTCGTACTTGCTGCGGCCGGACTAACGCGAATGGGCTGGCAGGATCAGATATCGGCAAGTATTCCCGTAGATGTATGCTTGCCGGCTGTTGGCCAAGGGGCGCTCGGCATTGAATGCCGGGAAAATGATAAGCAAATACGACAATTGCTTGCCTATTATAACGATACCGAAACAGAACTTACTGTACGGGCTGAACGCAGCTTTCTTGGTGCGCTTAACGGAGGATGCCAAGTTCCGATCGGCGCTTATTGTGTAATTAGCGATGCAGATCAAGGCAATAAAGTTGAGCGGCAGTTAGTCATGACTGGAATGGTCGGTTCGCCGGATGGCGCGACCATGCTGAAGGAAGTTATGCAGGGGACGAATCCCGAGCAGCTTGGACGCGATGTTGCAGCTGCTCTCATTGCACGCGGTGCAGACCGCATTTTAGCGGAAATTGGGGGATGAGAAGCTTGGATAAGGGGAAAGTTTATTTGGTCGGTGCGGGACCTGGCGATCCAAAGCTGATTACCGTGCGGGGCCTGCAATGCTTAGAGCAATGCGATGTTGTCGTGTACGACCGTTTGGCGAGTCCTCGGCTATTGAGACATGTGAAGCCCGGAACGGAGCAAATCTATGTCGGCAAGCTGCCGGACCGTCATACGATGAAGCAGGAAGAGATCAATCAGCTGCTTGTTGACTTGGCGCTGCAAGGGAAGACGGTTACCCGGCTAAAAGGCGGCGACCCGACGATTTTCGGACGGGTCGGAGAAGAAGCCGAGCTGCTTTACGACAACGGCATTGAGTTTGAAATTGTGCCCGGCATAACGTCAGCGATCGCTGTACCTGCTTATGCCGGCATTCCCGTGACGCACCGGGACATGGCCTCATCGCTTTCTATCATTACGGGACATGAGAGTCCGGACAAGCTCGATCGTTCGATTCATTGGGACAAGGTGACGAATGCGACAGGAACGCTTATTTTTCTTATGGGTGTCGCCAAAATCGGATATATCGCAGAACAGCTCATACGTCATGGCAAAGCTCCGCAAACACCGGTTGCACTTATTCGTTGGGGAACGAGAGTAGAGCAGCGCACGATTGTCGGGACGCTTGAGACTATTGAAGCGATCGTGAGAGAAGCGGATTTTCAACCCCCTGCCGTCATCGTTGTCGGCGAGGTCGTACTGCAGCGCGAGAAGCTGCAATGGTACGAAAAGAAACCGTTGTTCGGCATGCGGGTACTCGTCACGCGGGCAAGAGCGCAGGCTAGCGAGCTTGCGGATCAAATTGAAGCATTGGGCGGCGAGCCTTGCGAGTTTCCAGTCATCGAGACACAGGAGCCTTCAGAGCCGGCTGCGGTCGAAGCGCTTCGCGAGCGGCTGCAGGATGCGGAACAATACCAATGGATCATGTTCACGAGCGTGAACGGGGTTGATTACTTCTATCGCTGGCTGCGTGAATTCCATATTGATATTAGAAGGTTTCATGGCGCTAGAATTGCCGCAGTCGGTCCAAAGACGGCAGAAGCGCTTAAACAGCGCGGACTTACGGTGGAAGAGCTGCCGGTGAAGTTTCATGCGGAGGGATTGCTTGAGAAGCTGGAGGCGGAGCTGAAGCCGGGTGAGCGCGTGCTGCTTCCGCGAGGCGACTTGGCACGCGAAGTATTGCCGCGTGAGCTTAAGGCGAAAGGGCTAGTTCCAATCGAAATAGACGTTTACGAAACAGTGCTGGCCGATTCACAGGATGAGCTGGCGCTGGAATGGATCCGTGAAAAGAATATTCATATGATCACGTTTACGAGCTCGTCCACTGTGACGAATCTGCTTGAAGTATTGAAACGCAGAGGCATTGCGAATCCAGTAGATCTGCTCACGGGAATACCGGTTGCAAGCATCGGTCCCATAACGACACAGACGGTAGTTGATGCCGGCCTCAAGGTAACCATCGAGCCTGAAGATTCGACGCTGGACAGCTTAATGCAATCGATCGTTAACTATCATCGCGCCAATACAAGCGCAAATTAAGGGAGGAAGAGCAGGTTATGAGTTATCCGACAGTGAGGAACCGCAGATTGCGCAGAACGTCTGCGCTGCGCAGCTTAGTTAGGGAAACGGTGCTGAGCGCAAATGATTTTATTTATCCCATCTTTGTTACATTCGGTCATAACATCAAAGAGGAAATTCCTTCGATGCCGGGCGTTTACCATCTTTCAATGGACCGCTTGGAGGAGGAAATACGGGACGTTATCGCAGCCGGCATTCAATCCGTCCTGCTGTTCGGCATTCCGGAGCATAAGGATGCAATAGGCGCATCCGCTTATGACGCGAACGGTATCGTGCAGCAAGCGATTAGAGCGGTAAAGGAATGGGCTCCGGAGCTTGTTGTTATAGCAGACACCTGCTTGTGTCAATTTACCGATCATGGCCATTGCGGTATCGTTCATGTGCATGAAGCGACGGGTACGGCTGAAGTGGATAATGACTCCTCCTTGGATTTGCTTGTTCAGACTGCAATATCGCAAGCGCAGGCGGGAGCTGATATCATCGCGCCTTCGAATATGATGGATGGCTTCGTTCTCGCAATCCGTGACGGGCTCGATGAAGCAGGCTTCAGCGATATTCCTATTCTTTCGTATTCCGTGAAATATGCCTCTGCTTTCTACGGACCGTTCCGTGATGCTGCTCACTCGGCACCGCAATTTGGTGACCGCAAGACGTACCAGATGGATCCGGCTAACGTGCGCGAGGCGCTTCGCGAAGCGGAGTCAGACGTGGCCGAGGGTGCTGATATGCTCATGGTGAAGCCGGCATTAGCATATCTTGACGTCATTAAGCTGCTTAAGGAGCAATTCGATTTGCCTGTTGCAGCGTATAATGTAAGTGCAGAATACTCCATGGTAAAGGCTGCAGCTGCTAACGGATGGATTGATGAGCGTGCTGTCGTGCTCGAAACGCTGACCGGCATGAAGCGCGCCGGTGCCGATCTCATCATTACGTACCATGCGAAGGATGCGGCCCGTTGGCTCAAAGGAGAGGAATAACCAGATGAGTGAGCATTTGAACAGTAGAAATGACGAACGCTCGGTAGCGGCTTTCGCACGAGCCAAGAAAGTCATTCCAGGCGGTGTGAACAGCCCGGTCCGGGCATTCAAATCGGTAGGCTTGAACCCTGTATATATGGAACGGGGACAAGGCAGCCGTATATACGATATCGATGGCAACAGCTACATCGATTACGTCGCTTCATGGGGTCCGCTAATTATGGGACACGCGCATCCCGAAGTGATCGAAGCCATTAAACGTACGGCAGAGAAAGGGACGAGCTTTGGCGCTCCGACCGAGCTTGAGACCTTAATGGCGGAGCTTGTGTGTGAACGCGTCCCTTCCGTTGATGTTGTGCGGATGGTTAACTCCGGTACGGAAGCAACGATGAGCGCACTTCGGCTCGCACGCGGATATACGAATCGCAGCAAAATATTGAAATTTGAAGGATCCTATCACGGCCATGCGGACAGCTTGCTGATCAAAGCGGGCTCAGGCGTAGCGACGTTAGGTTTGCCTGACAGTCCCGGCGTACCTGAGCATGTGGCTTCGCATACGATTACCGTTCCTTACAACGATCTCGAATCGGTTAAGCTTGCATTCGAGAAGTTCGGTGAAGAAATCGCATGCATCATTGTCGAGCCGGTGGCAGGCAATATGGGCGTTGTACCTCCGCTGCCAGGCTTCCTGCAAGGACTGCGTGACGTAACGACGCAATACGGCAGCGTTCTTATTTTCGATGAGGTCATGACTGGCTTCCGCGTCGGTTATAGCTGCGCTCAAGGTTTATACGGCATAACGCCTGACCTGACTTGCTTCGGCAAAGTAATCGGCGGTGGATTGCCGGTCGGCGCATATGGCGGCAAACGTGAATTAATGGACATGATAGCGCCGAGCGGGCCGATCTATCAAGCGGGTACATTATCAGGTAATCCGCTTGCGATGACTGCAGGCTATACGACACTCAAGCTGTTAACTCCGGACACTTACGAGCAGCTGGAACGGCAAGCGGTCAGGCTGCAGCTCGGCTTCGAGGCAAATGCCCGCAAGCACGGAATCGCAAGCACCATTAATCGCGTAGGTTCAATGGTATGTCCGTTTTTCACCGATACGTTTGTTATTAACTATGATACAGCGAAAACATCTGATCTCGAACGCTTCAAGACTTATTTTGCGGCGATGCTTGATTTGGGAGTAAGCATTGCTCCATCCCAGTTCGAAGGCATGTTCGTCTCTGCTGTTCATACGAATGACGATATTGATGCGACGATAGAGGCCCACGATAAAGCGTTAAGTCGATTGTAGGAGGTTGCGCAAGTGACGATTGGGCAAGCGATACGGAATGGTCAATGGCTTGAGCTTGATTGGCCGGCTCTCGCTGCCAATGCCGCTTCTGAGATAAGCGATCCCTCTGCGGAAAAGGCTCCGGCAGCTCTGCCGGAGCTTGCGCAGCCGCGGGCCGGCAGTCATCCGCATCTTGTGCGGCAGTGGCTGCTGGCCCGTTCCTTATTTCCGGAAAAATGGATCAACCGGCTGTTCTCGGTCGGCGGCATTCAGTGGAGGGGAGAAACTCTTCAGCTGTTAGCTTTTCCGCCTATAAACCCTCATAGCGATCCGTTATACCGCAAAGCATTAGCAGGTTCTAACACGGTAGTTCCTGAAGTGCTTTTTGAGGATGATTTTTGCATCGTGTTCCATAAACCTGCAGGAATGGCTGTGCATGAATCAGTCCCCGGCCAGTATGGGACTTTAGATGAAGCAGCAGCAATACATATGCTTAGGCTGGGTGATCCGCTCACGGTTCGTCACATTCATCGACTGGATGACGATACTTCGGGTCCGGTTTTATATGCTAAAAATGATTTGGCCGGGTGGAAGCTGGATGATGCGATGCGACGAAAAGAAATCGACCGGCAATATATCGCCGTTGTACACGGGCGGGTGTCCAAGTCAAGCGATACAATTAATTTGCCGATAGGGAAAGATAGGCATCACCGTGCGCGGCGCCGCGTCTCGGAAAGCGGCGAGCAGGCGGTCACTCACTATGAGGTGTTAGAAGCCGGTTCGCAGGCATCAATTGTAAGAGTAAAGCTTGAGACCGGCAGAACGCATCAAATACGTGTTCACATGAGTTACATTGGCCACCCGCTCGTCGGTGACGCTTTGTACGGCGGCGATTCCCGCCTGCTGCCGCATCAAGCTCTCCATGGTGAGAAGCTGCTTTTTCCGCATCCATGGAATGGTTTAGTTGTCGAAGCAGCAGCTACATGGCCGCAATGGCTTGAACAGCTCGCGCGAAACGTTCAATCCCGTTCAAAATGATAGTCATGCTCCTGCCAATCCTACCATATAGATAAGTAGTGAATGTAACGTTAGCCCAAGCATTCAGTACGAGAAGGGAGGACTTAGGCGTGTCGGATCAAACGAACGGGTTACGCTTTGATGTGTATGAACGCGTCCATTTGCCTGATGATGTCGCAGCAATCGATGAGCTGGAGGAGATTGAGCTAGTTCCCCGCATCCAAGTGATCGATCAGGGGGATCATGCTGTTTTGAAAGGACAGCTGCTCTTAAGCGGGGTATATAGGGGGCAAAATGCCTCCGAAGCTCCGCTGACGCTTGAGCATTGGATTCCCGTCGAAATAACGCTGCCGATGAATCGCATATCACGGCTAGATGACATTTCGATAGAAATCGATAACTTTGACGTCGATTTATTATCTGCTCGAACGTTAAATATTACAGGTGTGCTATCCTTACGCGGTATTTCCGTAGAGCCTGTTCAGGAGCCGGAGGAACAATGGCGGGAGGAGCCGTTCACCGTTGTCCATCAACGGGAAGCTTATGATGAAAGGCCTGCAGAGGAGTTTTTTAGACGGACAGAGAACACGGAACAGCCGTACATACCGGAGGAGCCATCTTTTGCTGCAGAAGAAGAGCTCCAGTATGAGCAGCGGCCGGCATCGACGGACGAAGCAGAGGCTGCAGTTAAGATTTCATCCTCGGCAGCGGATATAGGATGGTCATCCTCGCAGCTATTCAATCCAACCGTGCAGCAAGCAGAAGAGAAAGAGAACGAGGAAGAAGAAGCGCGGGAAATTACGTATACCTCACAGCAATCGAGCGACGACAGCTGGTTGGCAACATCAGCGCCATATATGGACTCTGGCCAAGCTGAGCCTGTATCTTCACAGCAGTATGAACCTGAAAAAGATCGGACGGAGCTTGAAGCGAATGAGCAAGCTGCTCCGTTTCTGCCGGAACCGATCCTTGAGCAAGGGCAAGAACCAGAGCCCGAAAAACAAGAGCTTCGTATTGCTTTTGCTGGTAAACAACCGGAGGAAGGCAGCGGTCCGGCCTCCAATGTCGGCATACTGACATTGCTTTCATCAAGCAGACGCGAACAGGCGGCGCGTCAAGCGGCGGAAGAGGTAGTGGCCCAGCAGATTGCTGCTGAAGAAGCGAAGGTACAGGCATCAGGCGATGAAATAGAATGGAAAAATTTATTTCTAGGCAAGCGAAACGAAGATACCGAATTTCGCAAAATTCGGATGTGTATCGTGCAAAAAGACGAGACGCTCGACGTTATCGCCTCGCGATACAGCTTGAATCCAAGAGAAATATTAGTATACAACCGTCTGGATGAATCTGCTGTTACGGAAGGACAGCTAATATACATTCCTTCCTTAACAAAGAATTAACAAATTTGCCCTTATTGCTCATAAAAATGAGCGATAAGGGCATTTGTTGCTCTAGCCCAGTTGACTCCGCCGTGGAACAAAGGTATGATTATACATATATATGTTGTTATAACGACGTTGAAGGGGAATAGTAAGCAGCGAAGCCTTCAGAGAGTGGAACCGTTACGCTGAGAGGTTCTGCAGGATGTGACTGCTACGGGTCGCCCCGGAGTTGCCTGAACCAAGTAGGAGCAGCTTGTGTGCTCCACCTAAGTTAGGCCGGCCGCAGCCGTTATCTGTTTGAGTGTCGCGTGAATGCTGTTCGCGTGAAACAAAGGTGGTACCACGGAAGCTAAACCTTTCGTCCTTTATGATAAGGACGGAAGGTTTTTTTGTTTTTTAGATCGATTTGTGGAGGATGGAACGAATGTCAGAAAATCAAACGACAACTGCGATGCCGACGACTTATGATCCGAAGGCAGCCGAGCAGAAATGGTACGATTACTGGATGCAGGGCAAATATTTCGAGGCAGGCAAACGACCTGATGCAGAGCCATATACGATTGTTATCCCGCCTCCTAACGTTACCGGTATGCTGCATATCGGGCATGCGCTCGATTTTACGCTGCAGGATATTTTGATTCGGACGAAGCGGATGCAGGGCTATGACGCGCTTTGGCTGCCTGGCACAGACCATGCCGGTATCGCAACGCAAACAAAGGTTGAGCAGAAGCTGCGCGAGCAAGGCATTTCCCGTTACGACTTGGGGAGAGAAGCATTCCTTGAGAAGGTTTGGGAGTGGAAGGATCAGTATGCGAATACAATCCGCGAGCAATGGGCCAAGATGGGTCTTTCCCTTGATTATTCAAGAGAGCGGTTCACGTTGGACGAAGGGTTGTCCAAAGCCGTTCGCGAGGTGTTCGTTCGACTGTATGAGAAGGGGCTCATCTATCGAGGCAAAAAAATCATTAACTGGGACCCGGCAGCCCGCACGGCGTTATCGGATATTGAAGTAGAGTACAAGGAGCTTAACGGGCACTTGTATCATTTGCAATATCCGCTGAAGGACGGCTCGGGTTTCATTACAGTTGCAACAACCCGCCCGGAGACGATGCTAGGCGATACAGCTGTTGCGGTTCATCCAGAGGATGAGCGGTATAAGCACCTCATCGGTCAATTAATCATTCTGCCGGTTATCGGACGCGAAATTCCGATTATCGCTGACGAATATGTTGAAAAGGAATTTGGATCCGGCGCCGTAAAAATAACGCCAGCCCATGATCCGAACGACTTCGAGGTTGGCCAGCGCCATAACTTGCCGCAAGTGATCGTTATGGATGAAACCGGCACGATGAACGCTGAAGCGGGTCCTTATCAAGGATTGGACCGTGCGGATTGCCGTAAGCAGCTTGTGAAGGATTTACAGGAGCAGGGCGTGTGCATCCGCATAGAGGATCACGTTCACCAGGTTGGACACAGCGAGCGCAGCGGCGCCGTTGTTGAGCCATACTTGTCAACGCAATGGTTCGTTGCGATGAAGCCGCTGGCTGAAGCCGCTATTGCAGCTCAGAAAGCGGGCAAGGGCGTTAATTTTGTACCTGAACGTTTTGAAAAAATATATTTGCATTGGATCGAAAACGTACGCGACTGGTGTATTTCCAGGCAGCTTTGGTGGGGTCACCGCATACCGGCCTGGTACGATGAGTCAACCGGAGAAATGCATGTATCGCGCGAGGATATGGCAGGAGAACATCTCCGTCAGGATAATGACGTGCTTGACACTTGGTTTAGCTCCGCGCTGTGGCCGTTCTCGACGCTTGGCTGGCCGGATCAAACGGAGGACCTGAAACGCTACTACCCTACGGATGTGCTCGTAACGGGATATGACATCGTCTACTTCTGGGTAGCCCGCATGATCTTTACGGCGCTTGAGTTTACGGAGCAATCACCCTTCAAGGATGTATTGATGCACGGACTGGTTCGTGATGCGGAAGGACGCAAAATGTCCAAATCGCTGGGTAACGGCGTCGATCCGCTCGATGTAATTGAGAAATACGGCGCGGATGCGATGCGCTATATGATTTCGACAAGCAGTACGCCAGGTCAGGATTTGCGTTTCCGCTTTGAGAAGGTTGAGCAGGCTCGCAACTTTGCCAACAAAATTTGGAATGCGTCGCGTTTTGCGCTTATGAACCTGGAAGGCGTTGAAGCTAAGGACATTGATATTAGCGTTCATTTGGGCACGGCAGACCGCTGGATTCTGCATCGCTTGAACGAAACGGTGCGCGATGTCACCCGTCTGATTGACAGCTACGAGTTCGGCGAAACCGGCCGTTTATTGTATAACTTTATTTGGGACGATCTTTGCGACTGGTATATCGAATTCGCGAAGCTTAGCTTGTACGGCACGGATGAAGCAGCGAAAAAAGCGACGCAATCGGTGCTGGCTTACGTGCTTGACCGGACGCAGCGCTTGATTCACCCGTTCATGCCTTATATCAGTGAAGAGATCTGGCAGCATTTGCCACATGTCGGCGAGACGATTACACTCGCTGAATGGCCGGTGTATGATCAGGCGCTGGAAGCGGCAGATGCCGTTAAAGAGATGGAACTGTTAATGGAAATGATCCGTGCAGTGCGTAATATCCGCGCGGAAGTGAACGTGCCGATGAGCAAGAAGATCGAGCTGCTAATTAAGCCTTCGGGTGAGGCGGAAGCCGCCATCTTAGCCCGCAACGAAGAGTTCATCATTCGGTTCTGCGGCACGTCGAAGCTCGATGCGGGCTTGCATATTACTGCGCCTGACAAAGCGATGACTGCTATCGTTACGGGTGCAGAGCTTTATTTGCCGCTTGCAGGGCTCATCGATATCGAGCAGGAAATTGCTCGACTGGAGAAGGAGCGCCAGCATTTGAATACCGAGGTAGAGCGTATCGAGAAGAAGCTTAGCAATGAAGGCTTTGTTGCGAAGGCTCCTGCTAAGGTCATTGAAGAGGAACGCAGCAAAATGAACGACTATGCAGATAAACGCGAAAAAGTGCTTGCCAGAATTGCGGAATTGCGCGGATAACGCTGCAAAAACGGAAGAAGGATCGATAAGATGACGGATCAAATAAATGAGCAGCGGCCAACTAGGCCGCTGCATTCTTACCCGGAAGCGGTAGATTGGATTACAGGGCTCATTCCTTTTGGCATTCGCCCGGGGCTTGAGCGGATCGAGAAGCTCATGGAGCTGTTGGACAATCCGCATCGCAGGCTGAAATTTATTCATGTCGCAGGTACGAATGGCAAAGGCTCGACCTGCGCTTACTTAACCAGCGTGCTGCAGCGCGGCGGCTATGACGTGGGAACATTTACTTCGCCGTATATTACGAAATTCACAAACCGGTTCCAGTATAACGGCGTCGACATAGAAGAGGAGACGCTGCTCAAGCTTGCGAATGAGCTTAAGCCGCATGTCGAAGCACTGGCGGAAACAGAGCTCGGCTCGCCGACGATGTTCGAAGTGTCGACAGCGCTCGCTGTACTTTTTTATGCGAAGGTCACTTATCCGGATTATGTCGTGTGGGAAACGGGGCTTGGCGGGCGGTTAGACGTGACGAATATCGTTCAGCCGGTCATTTCCGTCATTACGAATATCGGACATGATCATATGGATCGGCTAGGGGACACAATTGCCGCCGTTGCTAGAGAGAAAGCTGGAATCATTAAAGCAGGAATACCTGTCGTGAGCGCGGTAACGCAGCCTGAAGCGATTGAAGTGATTAAGAAAACGGCGCAAGAAAAGCGTAGCACCCTTTATTTGCTCGGGGAACAGTTTCATGAAACCGAGCTGTCGGTACGGGAAGATGAGCAGAACTTCCGATTCGAGAATTTGTTCCGTACGATCGAACCGTTGACGATTACGCTGAACGGTGCGCATCAACGGACGAATGCGGCGGTTGCCGTCATGACGCTTGAAGTACTGCGGCAGTACAATGCGCTCGTTATTGAGGACGATGCACTGGCAGAAGGATTGCGTGCGGCAGCTTGGCCGGGACGATTGGAAATGGTATCGCAATCGCCGCGTATTTTACTCGATGGCGCGCATAATCCGGAAGGCGCTGAGACGCTGGCCGCTGCGTTAAAAAGCACATACAAATATAATCGTTTACATCTAATGATGGGTATGCTGGAGAATAAGAATCATCATGAAGTGCTTAAGCATATACTACCAATAGTGGATACGCTAATTGTGACCGAGCCTGATTTTCGGATGAAAAAAGAAGCAACGGCATTGGCTGATTTGGTACGGGAAATGCGGCAGCAGCGGCCTGATGAGTATTCTTTCGAGCTTGTAGTAGAACAGAATTGGCAAACAGCGTTACAAAAACTACAACAGTTAACCGGGGAAACAGACCTTGGGGTCGTGACAGGCACGCTTTATTTGATAGCGGACGTTCGCTCCCGCATAATGTATAACTCGGATTCTGAAAAAGGTTGGTGAACCGTCTTTGAATACGGCAGAACACGTTCATTTCATCGGAATCGGCGGTTACGGAATGAGTGCCATTGCCCGCGTTATGCTGGAAATGGGCTATAAAGTAACCGGATCCGATGTCGCCCGTCAAGAATTGACAGAGAAGCTTGCGGCTAATGGGGCCAGCATTTATATCGGTCACGAGCCAGAGCATGTGAAGGGAGCCGACTTGGTCGTATACTCCACAGCGCTTTCAAAGGACAATGTCGAACGGAAAGCTGCAGAGGCGCTTAATATTCCCGTGCTTCATCGTTCACAAATGCTGGCAAGATTAATGAATGCAGGCAAGGGAATCGCGGTGGCAGGTGCACACGGTAAGACGACAACTTCCTCGATGATCGCGCTTGTCATGGAATCTTGCAATGCCGATCCGACCTATATTATCGGGGGCGAGATCGTAAATGTAGGTACGAATGCGAAAGCGGGGAAAGGTGAATATGTTGTAGCGGAAGCGGATGAAAGCGACGGTTCGTTTCTTCAGTATCACCCTACGCTAGCTATTGTGACCAATATCGAGCCGGACCATCTCGAAAATTATGACGGCGACTTCGGCAAGCTGAAGGCAGCTTATGTACAATTTTTGCAACAGGTGAAAACGGGCGGTAAAGCGATTGTATGCGCGGATGACGAGACGGTTACCGAACTGATTCCGCAAGTATATCAAGGTACTGCTGACCCCTCGCAGCTTGTAACGTATGGAATAGACGGCGATGCTGATTACAAAGCCGGGAACATCGAGCTTGGCGATCGCAGAGTTTCATTTACGATGACGTATAAGGGCGCGCAGTTAGGTGCGATTGAGCTTTCCGTGCCAGGCCGCCACAATGTGTATAATGCGATGGCTACCGTTATAACGTGTCTAGAGTCAGGCTTGTCTTTTGACGAAGTAGCAAAAGCGATTCGTTTGTTCAGAGGCGCTAAGCGCCGCTTTCAGGTGCTTGGCGAAGTTAATGATATTCTGGTTATCGATGACTATGCTCATCATCCGACTGAAATCAGAGCCACGATCAGTGCTGCAAAAGCGACGGGCAAACGTATTGTAGCCGTATTTCAGCCGCAGCGCTATACCCGGACATTCTTCTTATTTGAGCAGTTCAGCCGTGCGTTTCCCGAAGCGGATGAGGTTATCATCACTGACATTTATTCGCCGGCCGGCGAACAGCAAATCGAAGGCGTGCACTCGCACAAGCTTGTGGAGCTTATCAAGAGCAACAGCAATGCGAATACGGTGTATCTTCCGACGAAGGAAGAAGTACTCGCATATTTGACTGAAAGGGTCGCACCTGGCGACCTAGTCATAACGATGGGAGCAGGCGACATTTGGAAGGTAGCGGATTCGCTGGCAAAATCGCTAAAATCGAAACACTGAAAGCATAACGCCCGAAGGTTCCATGACGGAATCATCGGGCGTTTGTTTTTTTCGGAAGTGGAAGCGCCTAATGAAAGAGGGGGCAATTTCACGAGGATTTCCTTGGTCATTTCATGCAGCGGATCCCCGCAGCATTTAGGGTCCTGAACAGTTACTAAATATGATACAATGATAAAATCAGACATCCAAATACATTAAGTTATGCGTCTTGAACGCAGCAAGGAGGGCTTTATTTTGTCAGTACATAATTGCAGTTATGCAGGCTATCTTTTGGTGCATTTTATTGGGGAGCAGCCTGACGGCGAGCAGGTCTATTTCTCCTACAGTGAGGACGGTCTGCATTGGAAAGACCTGAACGCGGGCTTACCGGTTCTGCGTTCCGAATTGGGGGAAAAGGGAGTGAGGGATCCGTTTTTAGTGCGCTCGCCCAAGGAGGACAAGTTTTATCTGATTGCCACGGATCTCCGCATTGCAAACGGAAAAGGCTGGTCCGCAGCAGCGAATGAAGGAAGCCGCGATATGATCATATGGGAATCCGCCGACCTGGTGAATTGGTCTTCACCATGGGCAGTGACGCTTGGCGTACCGGGAGCCGGCTGCGTCTGGGCGCCGGAGGCTATTTATGACGAAGCCGCGGACGAATTCTTGGTGTTTTGGGCCTCCGCGACGCAGGAGCCGCAGGAAAATGAGCGGAAACAAAAAATCTATAGCGCCCGTACGAGGGATTTCCGCAGCTTTACAGCGTCTGAAAAGTATATTGAACGGGAAAACCATATAATTGACACTACGATAATTGCCAACAACGGTACCTACTACCGTTTTTCTAAGGATGAAACGACTAAGAATATCAGGGTCGAAAAAGGCACATCGCTGGAAAAAGACTCATTTTCCAATCTGCACGTTCCGGTTTTGGAGGAATTGTTAGGTGTTGAAGGTCCGCAAATTTTCAAACTGGGCGACCGCGAGGAGTGGTGCCTTATTGTGGACCGCTTTGCGGAAGGCAAGGGTTACCTCCCCCTGCTGACCTCCGACCTTGAAAGCGGTGAATTCCGAGTTCTGCCGGAAGGGTCGTTCGATTTGGGGAAAACCAAGAAACGTCACGGCGGAGTACTCCCTATTACCGCTGCTGAATGCAGCCGCCTTCTGGCGGCGTTTGGTGACGGCCATCAGGTGTTGCCCGGGCAATTCGCCGACCCGGATCTTGTGAAGTTCGGCGACCGCTATTACCTTTATCCTACAACCGATGGCTTCACAGGCTGGTCGGGCACGCAATTTCATGCGTTTTCATCGGATGACATGCGTATTTGGAGAGACGAAGGCGTGATTTTGGATCTTGCGACGGAAGATGTACCATGGGCTGTCGGCAGTGCATGGGCACCGGCCATCGCAAGCAAAGGTGGCAAATATTACTATTATTTCTGTGGCAAAATGAAAAGCGGAGAGAGCGCTATAGGTGTTGCGGTTGCCGAGACTCCGGAAGGCCCGTTTCGCGCTCAGCCGCAGCCGCTTATTACCATGGAACAGACGAAGCGTCTTGGTATCGCCATGGGCCAGGCCATTGACCCATCCGTTTATTTTGAGGATGACGGTACGGCTTACCTGCTGTTTGGAAATGCACACCCTGCAATCGTACAGCTCGGCGAAGATATGGTAACCGTAATTGAGGATACGATGAGGAATCTTGTCGGCCTGCACGACTTCCGTGAGGCGGTCACCGTTCTTAAGCGCGGCGGGCAGTATCACTTCACGTGGTCCTGCGACGACACCGGCAGCGAGGATTACCACGTGAACTATGGTACGGCTGAACATCTTTACGGACCGGTAACTTACCGCTACCCGGTTCTACTCAAAAATAAGGAAAAGGATATGCTCGGCACCGCTCATCATTCGATTCTCCAGGAGCCCGGCACCGATAAGTATTGGATTGCTTATCACCGGTTTGTCACGCCGCTGACCCGGTTTACACAAGGAAAAGGCTATCATCGCGAAGTCTGCATAGACCCGCTCACCTTCGGCGAAGATGGGCTGATGCAGCAGGTGCAGCTGTAGAGGATGCCCGCGTAATGATTAATCTTTTGAATATGTCGTAAACAACAAACAGCCCTCACCTTTAATAAGGATGAGGGCTTTGGTTTGTTTTAAGGTGCAATCGACATGTTGTGGGCAACGATGGCGACCATCGCATTAGGGCATAGTCTTCGATCCTCTGCATCCATTCCTTTACTTCTCCAATCTTAATCCCAACCTCCCTCCCACCAACCTCCAGCGTGTCCCGCAGGGACGAAAGCGCTCCACAGCAGACACGTAACTCGCACACTTCTCTCTAATCTCCAACGTTAGTCCGGTTTAGGAAACCCGAGCGCGACGCCTTACAGCGTGTCCTGAAGGGACGAAAGCGCTCCACAACAAACGTAACTCACACCCGCCTCTCCACTGCCTACGTTAGTCCATTTGCAGGTGTCCAGAGGGCGCAGCCCTTGGGGCCCTCCCTTGGAAGGGAGGGTTTGGGTGGGTTCGAAAGCTCTTGAGGGTTTGGGTGGGTTCGAAAAGCCCTTGAGGGTTGGGGTATGCGTTGGTTTGGGTGGGTTCGAAAAGCCCTTGAGGGTTGGGGTATGCGTTGGTTTGGGTGGGTTCGAAAAGTCCTTGAGGGTTTGGGTAGCCTTTGAAGGTCTGGTAGATATCCCTTACAGGGCTCGGGTCTATTTCTCTTAAAAGTCTCATAGATTAAAAAGAGAAGAATGGGACAAGGAGCGAATGACATGAATCAAAAAAACCGTATTACTTACCGTTTCGATCGTAATGGACAATCTATCACTGAAGAGAGCCGCAGAGCGGATATTAAGCAGGAGACCGCCACAAATTCCGTTTCGTCCCATATCACTGCAAATAATAATGCCGCTAAACCGGCTAAATTAAATGTTATTCCGTTGTATCCCGCTAATGAACAGCATGCTCTCAGGGAAATAAGCCCTTGGAACAGTCCCTTTCAAGAAGATATTGGGGCACTCGAGCAATTAATTCGAAACACCGATACAGGGCCGGTACCGTCCTTGCCAGCGCAAGCGGGCCCGTCGAAGGTGAAGCTGGAAAGCCAGAGGAGAACCGAAATGGAAACTCCGCAAATAAACACGGACAAACGTGAGTCTAGCAAGACGGATTTCTTTATTGCAGAGAACGAAGTTGAGCCCATAAATGCTGACAAGATAGAGATGAACGACTCCCGTACGAATCCGCTTTATACCTCACGTGTAAAACACGTAACAGGTGGACCTTCTTGGTTCAATGTTTTTTTGTCGGTTGCAGGCGCGCTTGCTACCGGAGCGTTGTTTGGATATTTGCTGCTGTCGTTGTTTACAGGCGCAACGATTTGGCCTGGCGGTTCAAGCGATAATATGAACTCAGAGACTGTATCGGGAAGCACATCTTCTACTAACAATACGCCAACAGGTGCAGATGCTAATTCGAATGCAAATCAAGAGGATACGGTTACGCCTCCAGAAAACGGGACGAATTCAAACAGTGAGATAAATCCTGATGTTCCTATAGTCAGCCTCACGGGGTTTAATCGTACGTATTATATGCTGCAATTCGGGGTATTCAGCAATACGGAAGGACGTGATGCGGCATTAGCTCAGCTTGCAGAAAAAGGGCTGGCATCCGCAGCTATGACGGGCAAGAACGATTATCGCGTATATGCAGGAGTGGCCGCTGACAGGGCCAAAGCACAGACCTTGCGCGCACAGGTGCCGGAATTGGAGCTTTATGTAAAGGAAGTGACACTCACTGTGCCTGAAAAAATACCGTTCAGCGGCGATGGAGCAGCCGCGCAAGCCTTCTTCGAACAGACAAGTGACCTCGTCCAAATGTTGGACGAATTGGCATTAGCGCAGCTGGAGCAGCCTACGTTATCCCCTCTAAGCAAAACAGCAGCTGATGCATGGCAATCGGAGCACCAGAAATGGACGGAAAATGCAGTAAAAATGCGGAATGGAACGACAGATGCAGCAGGTAAAACCTATTTGAATAAAATCATTTTATCGATAAATACAGCAGCCAAATCGATGCTGGAATACGATAAAAAACCGTCTCGAGCTCATTTATGGTCGACGCAATCTGAGACAATGAAAGCTGTCATTACGCAAAAAGAGTGGTTTGAGTCCATCAGCGCATTGTAAACGAATAACATCATGCGTATAATAGATTCAGGTGTCACTTCATGGCGAGAGGCGTTGAAAGATGAAGAAAAACGGCTGGATTCTTCTCATTTTTATCATACTGGGCTTATTAGCGGGTGCTTTAGTAGCACGCTGGCTGGCTCCGGTTCCAGGCATTTCATTTTTGACAAAACCGATTGAAGCATCATGGTCACCCGCCATTGATTTATATGTGTTAAGCTTCAATTTATCGCTTCATCTTCAGTTTAGTTTGTTCAGCTTGATAGGAGCCGTTATAGCGATATGGTTGTACCGCAAAATATAAGCCGTCAGTACATAAACTAGCGGGGGCAAGCACGAAGGAGCGCAGTAATAACCATATGGAACCGATAAAATCACGCAACGAATCGATAAGCCGGCTTGTATTGGCTTCTTCGTCACCGCGCCGGAAGGAACTGGTCGCATCGCTGGGCCTTTCCTTGCCGGTTTATATTTTGTCTACGGACACCGATGAATCCATTCTGCCTGGCTGGACGCCGGTTCAAGTAGTAGAGCAGCTGAGCTTGCGCAAAGCTCAAGCTGCGGCACGCATGCTGGAGCAAAAGCAGGACAAGGAAGCATCTCTCATTATTGGCGCAGATACGATTGTAGTATTAGATGGAGACGTTCTTGGCAAGCCAAGTCACGATGAGGAAGCGAAGGCAATGCTAAGACGTCTGCAAGGCCGCTCCCACGAGGTGTATACAGGTGTAGCCTGTGTTCTTTCTTCGAATGGTGAAGCTGCGGTTGCCCACCGGATGACGAAGGTTCAAATGAAACCGCTCAGCGAGCAGCAGATTGCACGTTATGTCGCAACGGGTGAACCGCATGACAAAGCAGGATCTTATGGCATTCAAGGACTAGGCTCAACGATGGTGGATCGAATCGATGGCTGTTACTTTAACGTCGTCGGACTGCCGCTTGCACTTCTCTCAGATATGCTGGCCCAATATGATGTTCATGTTTTTTGAAAAATAAGGCAGTATATGATTTGAACTATATTTATGGAGAAGGCGGGATTGGGACATGGAGCCGCAATATATGATTTTGCGTGATGTCCCCCATGAAGAACGTCCAAGAGAGCGCATGATGCGATATGGGGCAGAGGCACTTAGCCATACGGAATTGCTGGCAATATTGTTGCGTACAGGTACACAACGGCAGTCTGCCGTTCATTTAGCCGGCGCGATACTGAAACAATGCGGAAACTTGCGCAATTTGATGGATATGAGCATGGAAGAATTGACGGCCATACGAGGAATAGGTCCAGCAAAAGCGATTCAGCTGCGGGCAGGCATTGAACTCGGCAGACGAATTACACGCAGCCGGTTGGGTGAAGCAGTTACCGTACGCAAGCCGCAGGATGCTGCGGATTATGTGATGGAAGAGCTCCGTTATTTAAAGAAGGAGCATTTTGTATGTTTATTTTTAAATACGAAAAATCACATTATTGCCCGTGAAACGTTATCTGTAGGCACTTTAAATGCGTCGCTGGTACATCCGCGCGAAGTATTCCGTGCGGCGATTCAGAGAAGCAGCGCATCGATTATTTGTGTCCACAATCACCCCAGCGGCGACCCGACCCCAAGTCCGGAGGACATCTCGCTGACGAAGCGGTTGTCGGAGGCTGGCCAGCTGGTGGGGATAGAAGTGTTAGACCATTTGGTGATCGGTGACGGACGTTTTATAAGTTTGAAGGAACAAGGTTACATGTAATATAATAAAGTGATTGTCGCAATTAGAAGGGAGCAACAACATGTTTGGTGGTTTTTCGAAAGATTTAGGAATAGATTTAGGCACAGCGAATACGCTTGTATTCGTCAAAGGAAAAGGAATTGTGGTAAGGGAGCCTTCGGTGGTGGCCCTTCGTACTGATACAAAAACAATTGAAGCAGTAGGCGAGCAAGCCAAAAAAATGATCGGCAGAACGCCTGGAAACATCCGTGCTATCCGTCCGATGAAGGACGGCGTTATTGCTGATTTTGAAACGACAGCAACGATGATTAAATATTTCATCCGTCAAGCGCAAAAGCAGCGCTCGTTATTCCCGCGTCATCCGAACGTCATGGTTTGCGTGCCGTCAGGGATTACCGCTGTTGAGAAACGGGCAGTTGAGGATGCTACTAAGCAGGCTGGAGCGCGCGAGGCCTATACCATTGAGGAGCCGTTCGCAGCAGCTATCGGCGCAGATTTGCCCGTATGGGAGCCGACAGGCAGCATGGTTGTCGATATCGGCGGCGGTACGACTGAGGTTGCGGTCATTTCCCTTGGCGGCATCGTTACTTCCCGCTCCATTCGCGTTGCCGGCGATGAAATGGATGAAGCCGTTATTCAATATATTAAACGGCAATACAACCTGATGATTGGCGAGAGAACGTCTGAACAGCTGAAGATGGAAATCGGGTCTGCGCTGCCACTTGATCGTGCGGAGTCAATAGAAATACGCGGCCGTGATCTTGTAACGGGCTTGCCGAAAACTCTTGCAATAACATCCGATGAAATTACGGAAGCGTTGACGGATACGGTAAATGCTATTGTTGACGCTGTTAAAGTTACGCTTGAGAAATGTCCTCCTGAGCTTTCCGCTGATATTATGGATCGGGGTATCGTGCTTACAGGCGGCGGGGCATTGCTGCGCAACCTGGACAAGCTGCTGCAGCGCGAGACGGGGATGCCGGTCATTGTTGCCGACAACCCGCTTGATTGTGTAGCAATCGGAACTGGACGTTCGTTAGACCACATTCATTTATTTAAAACGAGAGGCAGTTCTGCTCGCTCGAGACGTTAGTGCTCGTCCAATGGGGAATAGGATATGAAATGGGCAGGTGATTCGAGCTGTTTAAGCTAATGCGAAATAAGCGTATGTTTATGCTTATGATCGGGTTTATTCTGTTCATTGCGGTCATCGGATTCTCGCTCAGCGACCGCAAGGAATTGACATGGCCGGAGAAGTTTCTGAAGGATTCGGCAGCATACGTGCAGCAATGGTTTTACAAGCCCGCTGGTTATATAGCGGGCTTCTTTGAGGATATTGGCAATCTTCGACGTATCTATGAAGAGAATGAGCAGCTCCGGATTACGGCGGCAGCTTATTCCCGTGATAAAATAGAGTATAACTTCGTCAAGAAAGAGAACGAGCGGTATAAGGAAGAACTTTCTTTCACGAAGCGTCAGAAGCAAATGTATAATTATAATTATTTGATTGCACAGGTCGTGTCCGTAAGCAATGATGCGAACAACCGGACAATGAATATTAATTTAGGCTCCAAAAACGGCATTAAACCAAATATGGCGGTAACGACCGTCGACGGTTTAATCGGACTCATTAGCGCCGTAACCCCTTTATCGGCAACGGTGACACCCATTACGGAACTGAATGAAGCATCGCCGACGTTCAATTCTATTGCAGTTACGATAATGGGCCGCGAAGATGAATCGTTCGGCATACTGAGCAGCTATAACAAAGAAACGAACCGGCTGCTGATGACGAAAATAGCTGAAAACGATAAAATGGATATTTCGGATACTGTAATTACTTCGGGTCTCGGCAACGTGTATCCGCGGGGGCTCGTTATCGGTACAGTGGAATCCATGCAGAAAGGCGACTTTGGACTGACTAATACGGCATCCGTGAAGCTCGCTGCCAGCTTTGACCATCTAACCGAGGTGTTTGTTGTTCAGGTTCCGGAGCTGGAGGATGCTGGGCAATGAGCATGAACCGAATTATTGTGCTCATGCTGCTTTTATTTGTTATCGAGGGAGCTGTCATGCCGTGGATCATTCCGGCAGGCTTCGGCAACCGGATCATTCCGCACTTCATCTTTGTGGCTGTAGTTTTCTCGGCGCTCTATAGCGGCCGCCACCTTGCGCTATTGCTTGGAGTAAGCTTCGGACTACTTCAAGATATCGTCTATTTCGGCCATTTGATCGGGGCTCATGCTTTTATTATGGGGTTAATCGCCTATTATACGGGAGTATTGCTGGAGCGGCGACGCGCTACGGTCATGATGGCGATCTCGATTATTGGTTTTGCTTGTATCTTGTACGATTCTGCTCTATTTTTTATTTATAAAGTGTTCCGCATTACGAATGAGTCCTATGCGTGGGCTTTAATCGATCATATTCTGCCGAGTTTGTTTTTGCAGCTCGCGTTTGCCCTAGCCTGTTATGTGCCTGCAAGACGTATATTTGAATCTCAGACGAAAGCGAATTCAGAGCAGGATGAGGAATAAAAATACGGGCAAAAGCAGGAATTTGTCAGGTTCAGCAAGAATCCAATAGGTTGGGGAGGGACGAACGTGACCGAGAAGCAGCATATTATCATTAAAGGCGTCAAGGAAGGTCTCGTGTTCCTTCTCGACGATAAGTGCGAATTCGCTACACTTCTGGACGAACTGCAATACAAGCTGGAAAAAACACATCAACAATTGCTGACTGGACCGCTTGTTCATGTCCAGGTGAAGCTTGGCGCAAGGCAAGTGACTGATGACGACAAGGATCGGATTAAGACAGTCATACGGGCTCAAGGCAATTTGATGGTTCAATCCGTTGAATCTGATTCGCCTCTGTTGGATTCCATGCAAGGTAAACAGCCGAACCTGCAAGTGCTAACGTCTATTATTCGCTCTGGACAAACCTATGAGCATGACGGGGATTTACTATTGATCGGCGATTTGAACCCGGGCGGAACGTTGTTATGCACGGGAGATATATATGTAATGGGCGCTCTACGCGGCGTTGCGCATGCTGGTATAGGCGGTCGTACCGACGTCATTATTGCGACTTCGCTTATGCGGCCTACCCAGCTGCGCATAGCGGATGTGATCAGCAGGCCCCCGGAGGAATGGATGACCGGCGATGCGACAATGGAATTCGCCTTCTTAAGCGAAGGCCGAATGCAAATCGATAAGCTGGCGCAATTATTCCGCATACGGCATAATCCTATTATGTTTAAAGGAGTGTAGAACATGGGAGAAGCGATTGTTGTTACATCGGGCAAAGGAGGCGTCGGCAAGACGACTACCTCGGCAAACCTGGGAACGGCGCTAGCTTTGCTTGGCAAAAAGGTATGTATGGTGGATACGGACATCGGACTCCGTAATCTGGATGTTGTAATGGGTTTGGAAAACCGCATCATATATGATTTGGTGGATGTAGCGGAAGGCCGCTGCCGTTTAAATCAAGCGCTTGTAAAGGACAAGAGGTTCGATGAGCTGTACATGCTTCCGGCCGCACAAACAAAGGACAAAGATTCGGTAACGCCTGAACAGGTCCGCAGCATGATTTTGGAGCTTAAGAAGGAACATGATTATGTCATTATCGATTGCCCTGCCGGAATCGAACACGGCTTCCGCAATGCTATTGCCGGGGCTGATCGCGCCATTGTAATAACGACGCCTGAAAATGCGGCCGTTCGGGATGCTGACCGCGTTATCGGTTTATTGGAGCAGGAGAAAATCCCTTCCAAGCTAATCATAAACCGCATTCGACAAAATATGATGAAGAACGGCGAGATGCTCGATATCGATGAAATTTGTCAGGTGCTTGCAGTAGACTTGGTCGGGATCGTTCCAGATGACGAGAAGGTTATATCTGCCGCAAACAACGGTGAACCAACGGTTATGAATCCGGCTTCGCGTGCGGCAATAGCCTATCGAAACATTGCCCGCCGAATACTAGGTGACATGGTTCCGCTTATGGTGCTGGATGAGAAGGCGGGAGCGTTCAAACGTTTCCGTAAGTTTCTTGGAATAGGATGAATTCGATTTGCTTAATAAACTAAAAAAGCTGGACTGGGGAATTTTAATTATTTTATTGTTCCTCATGATTATCAGTACAGTTGTCCTTCACAGCGCCACAGCTAATTTCCCCCAATATGCCAGTTCAGACATGAGGCAGTTGTTATTTTACGCGGTTGGCTTCTCCATTGCCATTGCCGCTACACTGTTCGACTACCGTATCATTCTGAAAAGTTGGCATGTTTTATATGGCATTGGCGTTTCATTGCTAATTCTCGTCTATTTCTTCGGTGCAGTAATTAACGGTGCGAGAGGCTGGTTCAAATTGCCCGGAGGGTTTTCGTTTCAGCCTGCGGAAATTGTTAAAATCGTACTCATTATCGGAATCGCGTATATTATGGGAAGAAGGCAAGGCGATCGGCTTACGTTCTCACAGGATTTGCTGCCGGTTGGAGCATTTGCGTTTTTGCCGTTCATGCTCGTTATGATTCAGCCTGATCTTGGCAACGCTATTATATATTTGGTTATCGTGCTAGGCATGTTATGGATTGGCAACGTCAAATATTCACATGTGCTGGTTGGTCTTGCCGTCGTTATTGCCGGAATGGTCGTTTTCGTTACCCTATTCAATATGTTCAACCAAGAAATATATGATTATTTAGAAAATCAAGATAAGGAGCACTGGCATCAACGGATAAACACATTCATAAATCCTGAAGAGGCCTCTGCAGACGCAAGGCATCAATCGGAAAACGCTCAAATTGCGATTGGTTCCGGCGGCTTGAGCGGCGATGGCTATTTGCAAGGTGATATGAAAAATGGCGGCTTCATTCCGTATCCGTATTCGGACTCCATTTTCGTTGTCATCGGAGAAGAGTTCGGTTTCCAGGGCTCAGCCATTTTACTGCTGCTTTACTTTTTGCTCATTTACCGAATGATTGTGATCGCTTTCCAGTGCTATGATTTGCGGGCGTCGTTTATCGTTATCGGTATCGTGTCGATGTATGTGTTCCAGGTGTTTCAAAACATTGGGATGATGATCGGCATCATGCCGATTACCGGAATTACACTGCCGTTTATAAGCTATGGGGGCACTTCGCTCCTCCTTAACATGATGTCGATCGGACTCGTATTCAGCATTAAGGCGCATCAAGAGAAATATGAGCTGGCCGATTAACTGTATTTTAAATGAAGCGACAGCAGAGCTGTCTCAGAGCCGGATGTAATCCGTTCCCTGAGCAGCTTCTTTTTTTTGCAGAAGCCTTTCTCCGCATACTTGTCTTCCACTGCTCATATCCATGTATAAAGGAACAAGCTATCAGTAGTGATGATGGAAGCGGGGAGGAACAGCGATATGCAAACGAGAGATGGGGTAAAGCAGCGCAGACAGCAAAAAATAAAATCGTTGCTGGAACGGCAGCCGTCAGCAGCGCAAACGGAGGACATTTTCCCGGAGCCTGCAGATTCGTATAACCGTGCTTTTATTTATCCGGATGAGAGGGACGAGCTTGATCCCGAGGCCTTATGGAAAACAAATCCGAATCCTTGGGCAAGCTGGGGCGGGGATAGAGGTAACTTTGATAAACGGAGCTTCATAAAGGGACCGGAGCTGAGCAATAACAATGAACCGCCGCATAACCGAAAACGGAACTCCTTCCTTAAAGAGCTGCAATGGAAGCTTGCAATTGCTTTGTTGATGTTTGCAGCTGTGTGGGCGATCTTCCGTTACGATACGGAATGGACGCTGCAGGGACAAGCTCTCGTAAAGCAAGCGTTGACTGACGAGATCGATTTCACTGCTGCTGCTGCTTGGTACAGGGAAACGTTTGCTGGTGCCCCGTCTTTTATTCCTATTTTTGAGGAGGAACCTCAAACCGCAATCGGAGCGGACGGAACCGTTAAGCTGCCGATTGTATCACCTTTGCCGGATGGGTCGCTTGTTCGAACATTTGCGGAGCTGCTTAATGGAATAGAACTGGCAGGTACATCGGAGGAACAGGTGGTTGCCGCAGAAACGGGGCGCGTGCTGCAATTGACCGATCAGGATGAAAGCGGCAGTACGATTGTTATTCAGCATGCTAATCATCGTGTAACGGTATATGGCAAATTGGGCCAGACCGAGGTTCAAGTGAATGATTGGGTCGAGGCAGGCGATCCGATAGGCAAATTGTTAAAGTCGGAAGGTATGGAGCCGAGCCTGCTCTATTTTGCGGTGAAGCAAAATGATCAGTACATAGATCCTGTGGACGTGATACCGATTGATTAAATGGAAAGGAATAATTTGGTCGGTCCATCCTCTGTTCGTTATCATTATGCTCGGATCGGTCATTACAGGTTTTTTCGCCGAGCTGTTTACGTTGTTTTTGCTTGTATTGGTGCATGAGCTCGGTCATGTCATCGTCGCGCGCAGCCTAGGCTGGACCGTGCGTGAAGTAAAGCTTCTGCCCTTCGGTGGAGTGGTGGAGGTCGAAGAGGCTGGAGGGGTGCCGGCAAAGGAGGAAGCACTCGTAGCGATTGCAGGTCCGCTGCAAAACGTGTGGATGGGGCTTGCAGCGTGGGCTTGCGGTGAGCTTGGCTTATGGGCTCCGGAATGGTCGCAGTATGTTTGGAAGGCGAATCTGATGATAGGATTGTTTAATTTACTGCCCATTCATCCTCTAGACGGCGGTAAGCTGCTGCAGGCAGCGTTAAGCTATACGGTTAATTACTATAAAATGCTCATATGGTCTTCCCGCGTAAGCTTATTGTTTAGTGTATTGATGACCATCAGCTCACTTCTTCCGCTGTTCATTTATAAGGACGGAATACAGCTTAACCTGCTTATCGTCGGTCTATTTTTGCTGATGACAAATTGGACGTACTATCGGAATGTTCCCTATTTATTCTATCGGTTTTTGATGTATCGGGGACGTGTCGCCGTGCGGGCGATGACGAAGGGTGATTTGGCAAGTCCGATTATCGTTAGCGGCGGGCAATCTATTTTGTCGGTAGCCCGGCTGTTTCGAAGAGAGAGATATCATCTGATCTATATGGTTGAGTCAAGAAGCAAGGAAGTCAAGGTGCTGCCTGAGCAGAAAATTGTCGAAGATTGCTTGTCGGAAAATAATCCGAACCGTGCAGTATCGGAGCTTTTCAGGTAAAATAGATGAAAAGCGTACTGGCAGGTGATGTTCGGGGAATGAAGCAAATGTTGATGCACGTACATGGTGAAATGCTGCAAACTGCAGTACTTGAGAATGGCCGCTTAGTCGAATTTTTTATGGAGCGATCCAAAGCAAGCAGTTTGGTGGGCAACGTATACAAAGGCCGTGTCGTAAATGTGCTGCCTGGCATGCAGGCGGCTTTTGTTGATATTGGGTTATCCAAAAATGCTTTTCTGTATATCGATGAATTGCTTCATCCGCATTTGGACAAACAGCCCGAACATAAGCCGCTTATACAGGAGCTTGTCAGACCGGGGCAGGAGCTTATCGTTCAGGTAATGAAGGAACCGCTTGGCGGTAAAGGCGCGCGTGTGACGACACATTTTACACTGCCTGGACGCTGGCTTGTCTATATGCCCAGTTCTGACTATGTCGGCGTTTCGAAGAAAATTGGCAGCGAGAGCGATCGAACTCGCCTTCGTACAATTGGCGAAAAGCTGAGGCAAAATAAAGAGGGCATCATTTTGCGTACAGCGGCCGGGAGCGAGAGCGAGCTTTCGCTGCATGCCGATGTCTCACAGCTAAGAGAGCTTTGGCAAGCGATAGAGGGCCGCGGCAAGAAGGAGCATGCGCCCGCTGAGCTTCACCGCGAAGCTGGTCTTATGCACCGCGTCGTTCGCGATACGTTGACAGCTGATATGGATGAAATATGGATAGATGACGCAGTTCGCTATGAGGAGGCCTTATCGCTGCTGCAGGAAATGACCCCAAAGCTGCTTGAACGGCTAAAACGATATGAGAAGCTGTCTGGATCAGGTGTAAGCTTATTTGAAGCCTACCGGGTTTCGGAACAAATAGCCGCTGCATTTGAACGGCGCATTCCGCTGGAGAGCGGAGGCCATCTCATATGGGAAGAGACGGAAGCATTGACGGTAATTGATGTGAATACAGGCAAATTTACCGGTACATCTGATTTGGAGGATACCGTATTTCGCACGAACATGGAGGCGGCGGATGAAATAGCAAGATTGCTGCGGGTACGGGATGTCGGCGGTATAATTATTATAGATTTTATTGATATGGAACAAGAGAAGCATCGTGAGCAAGTCATGCACAGGCTTACCGATAAAGCCCGCAGTGATCAGACGAAATGCTCTATTTTAGGTTGGACAAGACTCGGTTTGCTCGAACTGACACGCAAGAAGGCCCGCGAGAACGCCGTCCAGCAGCTTTCAGAACGATGTGCGGGGTGCGGCGAAATTGTCAGACGAAATACATCGTTTAAATAGTTTAATTTTTATTCGATAAATAATTGATCTGATCTGCATAGTATGGTAAACTGTTTGGGTGTCTGTCTCGTACCTTGCGAGGAATGGGATGTACAAGTACCGCTCCGATTGGGTTTAGAAGCGTCTGCGGCGTCAGCCGTATACCACCTGAATTAGGCGAGTCTTCGAAAATAAGGAGGTGCACCAACTATGTTCGCAATTATTGAAACTGGCGGTAAGCAATACAAAGTTCAGGAAGGCGATGTAATCTACATCGAGAAACTGGACACAAACGCAGGCGAGAGCGTAACATTTGATCGTGTTTTGGCCGTATCCAAGGGTGAAGGTCTTGTGACTGGAACTCCTGTTGTTTCTGGCGCGTCGGTTTCCGGCAAAGTCGAGAAGCAAGGTAAAGGACAAAAGATCATCGTTTACAAATACAAAGCCAAAAAGAACTACCGTCGCAAGCAAGGTCATCGTCAACCGTTCACGAAAGTAACAATCGAGAAAATCCAGGCGTAAGAGGGATTTCATGATAACCGTTACGTTCGTACGGAGAGCCGCTGACAGACGGATCGTATCATTTGCTGTCGAAGGACATGCTAAATATGCGAAACCCGGCAAAGATATCGTATGCGCGGGTGTGTCGGCCATTTCGGTCGGCACCGTTAATGCAATCGAAGAGTTAGCAGGTACTGAGCTTCCTGCCGCTATGAAGAACGGCTGGCTGTCGTCGGATATTCCGACGCTGGCAGACGAAGAGGCGGATGGACGGATGCAGCTGCTGCTCGAATCGATGGCGGTTATGCTCGGCACAATTGCACAATCTTACGGCAAGCATGTCGTAATTCATGAACAGCTTCTTTGAGCTTACGCTTAAGGAAGCGGCTTTGCTTCAACAAACCTTTAAGAAGGAGGGAATCACTATGTTGAAACTGAATCTTCAGCTCTTCGCTTCGAAGAAAGGTGTAGGTTCCACGAAGAACGGACGTGACTCGCAGTCGAAACGTCTTGGGGCAAAACGCGCTGACGGTCAAACCGTATCGGCAGGAAGCATTTTGTTCCGCCAACGCGGAACAAAAATTCACCCGGGTACCAATGTAGGCATCGGTAAAGACGATACGCTTTATGCGAAAGTAGAAGGCGTAGTCAAGTTCGAACGTTGGGGACGCGAGCGCAAAAAAGTGAGCGTATACCCTGTTGAGCAGGCTCCGGTAGCCGCTGCAGTAGAAGCTTAATAGCAAAAAGTCCCGGCCTGCATCGTTAGGCCGGGTTTTTTATTTCAGCGCTGATGACCATGCGGCATTCGCATGATATACTGGATAAGCTAGGAAATACGAAGAAAGTGGGTTTAATCGATGGGACGCTTAACAACGGCGAAATATTACATAGCGGCAACTGTTTTACTGCCTTGTGCCGCTGTACTTATTTGGCCTTCTAAAGTGTGGTTAACTGCTGTCTTTCTCGTTTGGCTTATTGCTGCAGCGATTTACTGGATACGGACGGAACGGAAAGAGCATGCGCAGAGGACAGCGCGGACGATTTAATCGTTGCAAACATCGGCCATAAAAACACTCAATCATCATCGACATGACTGGATGAACGATCTGCAAGTCGTATATGGCTACATTCGGCTAAAGAAGTTGGATAAAACGATCGAATACGTGGAGAAAATAAGCGAACGGATGGCGATGGAGAGCAGTATATCAAAGCTTGGCGTACCCTCTCTTATTAGCTATATTCAGTCGTTTCGTACGATTTCGAATTCGCTGGAGCTTCAGGTAAAAATTAACGGCGATATTCATTTGAACGAAATAACGGCAGAAGCCGATCAAATAGCCGAAACGCTCATTCATACGATTAATGCCTATCGGTTTGCAGTGAAGACTAGCTACGGAAATGCTGCTGTTCTAACGCTGGAGCTGACACTGAATGATGATGCGCTATATGCGGCATTTTATTATCAAGGCGAATTAATGAATGAACAGCAATGGAAGCAAAAAATACAAAAGCAGTTGCAAGGCGCGCCTTTGCAGCCGGTCAACTTCGAGCAGCCTTATGCCAAGGTGCTGCTAAAGGCGGAAATGCGCGCTTGAACGGGGGCACAACATGTTTGTCGATAAAGCGAAGATTTTTGTGAAAGGCGGCGACGGCGGCGATGGTATCGTCTCGTTTCGCCGTGAGAAATATGTGGAACAGGGCGGGCCGGCAGGCGGCGACGGCGGACGCGGCGGCGACTTGATTTTTCAAGTAGACGAAGGACTGCGCACGCTGATGGATTTCCGTTATCAGAAGCATTTCAAGGCTGAGCGCGGCGAGCGCGGCAAAGTGAAGAGCATGCATGGTGCAGGTGCCGAGGATACAATCGTACGCATACCGCCAGGTACGATCATTATCGATGATGACACGCAGGAAATCATCGCCGATATGACGCGGCACGGTCAGCAGGTCGTTATTGCTAAGGGAGGACGCGGCGGACGCGGCAACACGCGCTTTGCTACTCCGACAAACCCGGCTCCGTACATTTCCGAGAACGGTGAAGAAGGTCAGGAGCGGTGGGTCGTCCTTGAACTTAAAGTAATGGCGGACGTCGGGCTGGTTGGTTTTCCGAGTGTCGGTAAATCAACGTTGCTTTCGGTTGTATCGGGAGCAAAACCGAAGATTGGTGCCTATCACTTTACGACGATAACGCCGAATCTTGGAGTCGTCGATGTCGGAGACGGACGCAGCTTTGTTATGGCCGATTTGCCGGGATTGATCGAAGGCGCGCATGAGGGCGTGGGACTCGGCCATGAGTTTCTTCGTCATGTTGAACGTACGCGTGTCATTATCCATGTCATTGACATGTCCGCATCCGAAGGACGCGATCCATTCGATGATTGGCTCAAAATAAATGCGGAGCTCGTGCTTTATAACGAGAAGCTGGCAGATCGTCCGCAAATTATTGCGGCTAACAAAATGGATATGCCGGAGTCGGAGGAGCAGCTCGAGCTGTTTAGGCAGCAGCTTGAAGAAGCGCGCGGCGATCGTGAATATGAGATTGTTCCGATCTCCTCGCTCACGAAGCAAGGCATCCAGGAGCTCTTGTACAAAGCGGCTGATGTGCTCGATACCGTATCTGAGCAGGTTGATATCGAAGAAGTGAAGGATGTTGAGGAACGGAAGGTTTATACCTACGAGAAGCGTGAAGAGACTACTTTCACCATCCATAAAGAAGATGAAGTGTTTGTCATTGAAAGCGCGGGAATCGATAAATTCATGAAGCGGATGAACTTGAATTCCTATGATGCGGTCATGCGTTTTGCGCGGATTATGCGGAAGATGGGTGTCGATGCTGAGCTTCGGAAGATGGGCGCCAAAGACGGCGACATGGTGCAAATTGGCGATTTTGCATTCGAGTTCTTTGAAGGCAGCGATTATAACCCGAATGGCTAGCGTTTAGCTTGCACATATGAATGACCGAAGACGGCGCAAGCCGTCTTTTCATTTTTCCTATTGCCCCGGGCCGTTTATTCCGATATAATGTCCACTATAGGTGAACAATTGTCTTTTTGAGGAGGACGTATAGTGATTAAGCGCTATTATGTCGTTCGGGAGGACATTTTACCGGAAGCGATAATGAAGACGATACAAGTAAAGGAGATGCTGAGTCGAGGAGAGGCGCTTACCGTTCATGAAGCGGTTGAACGCGCGGGCCTCAGCAGAAGCGCTTTTTATAAGTATAAGGATGGCGTTTATGCGTTAAATGAGCTGGAACGGGAACGGATCGCGACGATATCGATGGATTTGGAGCATCGATCGGGCGTGTTGTCGAACGTGCTCAGCATGGTAGCAAGCATGGAGGGCAATGTACTGACGATGAATCAGAGTATTCCGCTCCAAGGCTTTGCCAACGTCGTCATTTCCGTCGATATTTCGCAGCTTTCCGGGGAATTGTCATCGCTGGTCGAATTGCTTCGCAGCCAAGCTGGCGTACGTAAAGCTTCGGTCATCGGGCAAGGATAATAGGATAGATATAACGGAGGGAATATATGAAGCCGGTAAAAGTAGGTTTGTTAGGATTAGGAACAGTAGGTACAGGCGTCGTCCGCATTGTGGAGGGACATCAGGAGGATTTGCAAAGCCAGGTAGGTTCACCGATCGTTATTGAAAAGGTGCTTGTCCAAAACAAGAGCAAATCACGTAATATTTCGATTTCTTCAGATAAGCTGACAGAGGATCCGTGGGAAATTATCCGTCATCCCGACATTGATGTAATCGTTGAGGTGATGGGCGGCATCGCGCTTACGAAGGAATATATTTTGGAAGCACTCGAACGCGGCAAGCATGTTGTAACGGCAAACAAAGATTTAATGGCGCTGCATGGACCGGAAATTTTGGGAAAAGCGCAGGAGCACCGCTGCGACGTACTCTATGAAGCGAGCGTAGCCGGCGGCATTCCGATTATTCGTACGTTGGTCGAAGGCTTCTCCTCAGACCGTATTACGAAGATTATGGGAATTGTGAACGGAACGACTAATTTTATATTGACGAAGATGAGCCAAGAGGGCGCATCCTATGCCGATGTGCTTAAGGAAGCGCAGGAGCTTGGGTATGCCGAGTCGGATCCGACGTCGGATGTAGAAGGACTTGACGCAGCCCGCAAAATGACGATTCTTGCAACAATTGGGTTCCGTGCTAATGTAGCGCTCGAGGACGTATCCGTTCAAGGTATTTCATCTGTAAGCAAAGAAGATATTTTGTATGCCAAGCGACTTGGGTATGAAGTGAAGCTTCTCGGTATTGCAGAGCGTCAGGACGACCTTATCAGCATTAGCGTACAACCGACGATGGTTAAGCAATCCCATCCGATCGCATCCGTAAACGGCGTTTTTAATGCGGTTTATGTGTACGGTGAAGCGGTTGGAGAAACGATGTTTTATGGCGCAGGCGCAGGCGAGCTTCCAACTGCTACTTCGATTGTATCCGACCTGGTTGCCGTTGTGAAAAACCTGAAGCTTGGCGTTAACGGCATGCAAGGCAGTCTTGCTTACAAAGAGAAGAAGCTGAAAACCGACGAGCAAATTTCTTCGAAATATTTCTTGCTGCTTCAAGTGGCAGACCGTGCCGGTGTTCTGGCACGCATTACGCAAGTATTTGCTGACTTTGAGGTTAGCCTGGAGTCTGTTCTTCAGCAGCCAGCTCCTTCAAACCCCGAAGCCGAAATTATCATCATTACTCATGATGCGAATAAAGCAGCTATTCAAAAGGTGCTGGCAATGTTCGAATCGCTAGATGTCGTTCACAAAGTGAAGAGCGTTTATCGCGTTGAAGGTTAAGCGGCATGAATAATCGCAAAGTTATTGTAAAAATACCAGCAAGTACGGCAAATTTAGGCCCAGGCTTCGATACGCTCGGCATGGCGCTTTCGTTATATTCATGGATTGAGATGAGCGTGTCCGAAAGAACCGAAATTCAGCTTTTCGGCGATCAAATGAAAGGCTTGCCGAGAGACAAATCCAATTTAATCTATAAGGTCGCACAGCTTGTGTTCAAGGAAGCAGGCGTGTCCGTTCCGGAGCTGTTGATCTCGATGTATAGTGATATTCCGCTTACCCGTGGTCTCGGAAGCAGTGCATCGGCTATCGTAGGAGCGCTTGTTGCCGCCAATGCGTTAATCGGCAGCCCGCTAACGGATGACAAACTGTTCCAGATAGCGACTGCGCTGGAAGGGCATCCTGACAATGTAGGCGCTTCGTTGTTCGGCGGCATCGTCGTTTCCGCATGGGATGGCGAGCGTGCCGACTATGTGCGGATTGAGCCGCATCACAAGCTGGAGACGCTCGTTGCTATACCTGCGTTTCAGCTGTCAACGGAAAAGGCTCGTCACGCGCTGCCGGCGCAAATCAGTATGGCTGACGCCGTATTTAACGTCGGCCGCAGCTCTTTGCTCGTCGCCGCGCTTGCAAGCGGCGAGCTGGGAATCATACGACATGCGATGAAGGATCGCCTGCACCAGCCTTACCGTGCAGCATTGATTCCCGGCATGACAACGATTCTTGAGCGCGCGCACCAGTTCGGTGCGCTTGGAGCTGCGCTTAGCGGGGCTGGGCCGACGCTAATCGCTTTTGTCGATGCCGATTGCCCGGATAAAAAGGCACTGGAGAGGTTTTTGCTCGACACGTTGAAGATGGAAGGTATTGAAGCGGAAACGCTTTGGTTGTCACCGTGCGCTGAAGGGCCGGAAATTACGGTAGAGCAGCGTTCGGAGCAAACCTCCGGTTCGTTGCTGGACAGAATTAAAGGAGACGTTAAGGCATGAAGACGATTGCAGTATTACCAGCCGGCTCTGTATCGGATGAGGCGGCACGACATTTGTTCCGCGGGGAAGAGATTGACTGGAAGCATCACCGTCTTATTTCGGATGTTTTCTTGTCGACCGTAAACGGGATAAGCGATTACAGCATTATCCCGATTGAAAATACGATAGAGGGCTCCGTCAGCTTACATATGGACTGGCTCGTGCATGAAGTGGACATCCCGATTCAAGCGGAATGGGTATACCCGTCAATTCAAAACCTGATCGGGCGGCAATCCGAGCTGTTGAATGGGTCCGGCGAGCTCGATTACTCCCGTATTAAGAAAGTAATCAGCCATCCAGTAGCAATTGCCCAATGCTTGCAATTTTTGCGGACCCATCTACCGCATGCCGAAACCGAGCATGTGAGCAGTACAGCCGAAGGCGTTCGTATCGTTCGGAATAATCCGAATGCCGGGTGGGCGGCCATCGGAACGATGACAGCTGCGGCGAATGAAAGCCTTGATGTGTTAGCGCGCGGGATCACGGATCACGATAATAACTATACGCGTTTTTTGCTTGTCGGATCAGAGCCGTATACGGCCCGTCAATCGGATACGATGAAAACGAGCATATTAATAACGTTGCCTGAGGACTTTCCGGGAGCTCTGCATCAAGTGCTTTCTGCGTTTGCATGGCGGAAAATTAACTTGTCCCGCATAGAATCCCGTCCAACGAAGAAGAAGCTGGGCAATTACTATTTCTTTATCGATATCGATATGGCGCTGGATACGGTGCTGCTGCCCGCGGCTCTGCAAGAAATTGAAGCGCTCGGGTGCCAGGTTCGTATATTGGGCAGTTATCCTAGTTTTTCAGAAGATAAAATCTTATAGCTTTCGTTTAAGCGACATACTTTTTGGAGGTGTTGGAAAGGTCATGGCACAGCAATGTATCTACTTGAATGGTGATTATGTTTCGAAAGATGACGCTAAAATATCGGTTTACGATCACGGTTTTTTGTATGGCGATGGAATATTTGAAGGTATCCGGATATATAACGGCAATATTTTTAAATGCAAAGAGCATCTGAATCGACTTTATGATTCGGCAAAATCAATCATGCTCGATATCCCGCTGTCGCAAAGCGAGATGCAGGATGCGCTCGTTGAAACGATTCGCCGCAATGAAATGCGCGATGGCTACATCCGTCTTGTCGTGTCCCGCGGTCCTGGTAACCTGGGTCTTGATCCGAAGCGATGTCCGTCAGCATGGGTTATCATTATTGTAGAGCAGCTTGCCATATATCCGGAGGAAGCGTATCAGAGCGGGCTTGTGTCCGTATCGGTATCGCAGCGCCGTAATATTCCAGATGCACTTAATCCAAAAATTAAGTCGCTCAACTACTTAAACAACATTTTAGTGAAAATTCAAGCGAATTTGGCTGGTGTCGGTGAAGCTATTATGCTGAACTCGCAGGGCTACGTGGCTGAAGGATCGAGCGATAATATCTTTATCATTAAAAATGGTACCGTCTATACGCCGCCATGTTACGTTGGTGCCCTTGAAGGGATTACGCGTGCAGCCATTATGGAATTGTGTGCCGTACACGGGTACAATCTGAAGGAAGAGCCATTTACACTGCATGATGTATATGTTGCGGATGAAGTGTTCTTTACAGGGACGGCTGCTGAAGTAATTGCCGTACGTGAAGTAGACGGCCGGACAATTGGTTCAGGTCAAGCAGGTCCGATTACTACTCATTTACTTCAAGAATTCCGAAAAATTGTATCTGTAGACGGCGTAAAAGCATTCGATTAGCACGCAGAAGCATAGTAAAGCCGGGTTCGCTTAAAAAAAGTGAGCCTGGCTTTACTATTTTTTTTGTGAAAGTGGAGACACCCGCCCATATTCTGCATAGGATGTAAGGATTGATAGCAGGCAATTAACTATGCCTGGTTATTCAGAACGTGACAGGAGGGTATCAGCGAGTGAAAATTCATATGGTAAAAAAAGGCGATTCATTATACTTCATTGCTCAAAAGTATAATGTATCGATGGAAGAAATTTTAAAGCTGAATCCGGGGATTACGAATCCGGATGCCATCGATGTAGGCATGAAGCTGAAAATTCCGTCCAGCCATACGGGCGGATCGGGCGGGATGGACATCATGCATCAGCATGTGGTGAAGCAAGGGGATACGCTTTGGAAGCTGTCCAAAGCGTGGGGAGTACCGCTCGCTGATATGATTAAAGCGAATCCTCAGCTCAAAAATCCAAATGTATTGCTAACAGGCGAAATTGTCAACATTCCGAAAGTTGGCGGAGTAATGCCTGAAGCACCTGCTGCTCCGGGCACCGTAGGCGCACATTCGCTTCATCCTAGTTCTATTATGCAAAATGTGCAAGGATGGGTCGGGAAAATGGCTACGGCTCCGATACTTGGAAAAACGCCGACAGGACCTATTGCTGGCAAGACGCCTACTGCTCCCATAACACCTTTGGCAGAAGCTGCGCCAGCAGCGCCAATCGCACCACCGCAGGCGGCGCCTATTCAAGAGAAAAAGCCGACTGCTCCCATTGTGAAGCCTGTTGCACCAGCAGCAATTCCTGCTCCGAAGCCGATGGCAATTGAACCTGCTAAGAAGACGCTGCCGATTCAAAAACCGGTAGAGAAAAAGCAAGCTCCGATTCATGCCGAATACAAACCAAATGTCGATTTGTTTAAGCAGTACGGCATTCCGGCTACAGAAGCGTTGTCTTTGTATGATTTGCCCAAAGCACCAGAAGCTGTTTCTCCGGCAGCTAAGCATCCTACTTACGGTGGTTACGATTACGGTCAACCAATGACTATGCCTGCACAAACGGGCCATGGTTACGATTACGGTCAACCAATGACTATGCCTGCACAAACGGGCCATGGTTACGATTACGGTCAACCAATGACTATGCCTGCACAAACAGGTCATGGTTACGGCTATGGCTATGGAGAATGGCATCAGCCACCAGTACCATTCAGTAATACGGTGAGCCCGCTCGGCGAAGGAAACGATTCGTATGATTGCCCTCCGGGAACGGTCTTCGTTGGAAGCTATCCTTCTCCATCGACGATGCCTCTAGGCGCTGGACCGGATTGGGGCTACGGCAATCCAATGGTAAGCCCGCTGCAGCAAGGTTTTGGCGAGAATAACATGGTAGCGGGAGCATCCGCAATGCCTAACCAAGGAATGGTGTCTCCACTATCGGCCATGCCGAACCAGGGTATGGTGTCTCCGTATTCGGCCATGCCGAACCAGGGAATGGTGTCTCCGTATTCGGCCATGCCGAACCAGGGAATGGTGTCTCCGTATTCGGCCATGCCGAACGAGGGAATGGTGTCTCCGTATTCAGCCATGCCAAACCAGGGAATGGTGTCTCCGTATTCGGCCATGCCGAACCAAGGAATGGTGTCTCCGTATTCGGGCATGCCGAACGAGGGAATGGTGTCTCCGTATTCAGCCATGCCAAACCAGGGAATGGTGTCTCCGTATTCGGCCATGCCGAACCAGGGAATGGTAGCACCGTCTTACATTCAACCTGAAACAGGCTATGGATACGGTTCAAACCTTCCTCCTTATCCTTCCTATCCGGGGTGGCCTCAAACAGCAGGTGCAGGGGCATATGAGAAGGATTGCGGATGCCATGGAGATCGGACGGAGCAGACTTCCGTCAAGCTGGCAGATACAGAAACACCAAAGTCAGCCAAAACAGGCGTTCAACGCAAAAACACAAAAAAAGCGGTTATCCGCACGGTGAAGACACGTCAGAATAAAACGAGAAATCGTGGCAGCATGCCTTGGTTAAATAATTAATGCAATGAATCTAAGCTTCTGTTCTCTCCTGATGAGGGACGGAAGCTTATTTGTTGTTTTCGTGATTACAAAATTCGTTTGAATAATAATGCAATAATGGCGCACACTATCAAAAAATATAATGAAGGGGTCTTCCATATGACGGAATTCAGCCTTTGGAAAAATCTAAAAAAGCGTCTTCGCCGAAAACGCCGTCCGTTGTGGATGCTGGGTGGCATTCTGTTCTGCCTACTTGCCGGATGGTGTGCCGTTTCATATGCAGAGACGGTATACGCAGAAACGCCGAAACCGAATAACAATAACCAGAGCATCATTAAGACGCTGCAGCAGAAGCAAGGAACGCTAACCGTTAAGCTCCATCAGTTATATGTATGCGGTGAGGAGATGAGGCCGCTTGGCCGAATGATGACCGAGCAGATCGTACAGCTTCTGCTTGTGCATCCGGAATGGAATGCGACGATGGATAAAGACCAAAGCACGATACTTTTTGAGGAGCGAATCGATGACTTGTCCGAGCACTGCAAAGCGCATGCTTATATGGGAGTGGACAAAAAAGGGAATTTGACCCTTTACGACGGGGTTCCGAAAAAAGAAAAGGTTGTGCGCACCTTCTTCCAACTAGATGTGCGATATATGGAAAGCAGCCTGCCGCAGGATAAGCTGGACAAACTCTCGAGAGGTATTCGTATAAGTGATATTGATGAATACAACAGTGTTTTGTCGACATACAGCGACTATGCTATGGAACAAAACGAAAAAGTTATGAAACCAACATATTAGCATACGCAAATGAGCAGAGACCGTACATTAGATGTCGGTCTCTTTCATTTTGTGATTATCAAGCGAAATGTCAAACGCGCGTTCTCATTCACGCCAACATTTGCTATAATGGTTGGTATGCTTTCGAAGTAAGTATTACTTCGTAAAACTGGGAGTATGCTTACGAAGTAAGTTTTGCTTTACAAAACGAAGCGTATGCTTTCGAAGTAAGTTTTACTTCGTAAAACTTTTGAGGAGATGGCGGTTTGCGCGTTCTTGGTATTGATCCTGGTATTGCAATAGTTGGTTTTGGATTCATAGATAAAATCGGACATAAGCTCACACCCGTGCAATACGGTGCTATACAGACGGAAGCCCATACACCCTCAGAGCAGCGTTTGCTGCAAGTTTATGATTCTGCGGGCGCATTGATGGATAAATATAAGCCTGACGCCGTTGCTGTGGAAAAACTGTTTTTTAACCGGAATGTAACGACGGCATTTGATGTAGCTCAGGCTAGGGGCGCTATTATTTTGGCTGCTGCGCAGCGTGGCTTGACAATCGGGGAATATACGCCGCTTCAGGTGAAGCAGGCGGTTGTAGGCTACGGCAAAGCAGAGAAGAAGCAAGTGCAAGAAATGGTCAAAGTCTTTCTGAAGCTTTCAGCCGTGCCGAAGCCTGACGATGTTGCCGATGCGCTTGCGGTAGCCATTTGTCATGCCCATTCTGCCGTATTGACTCAGAAAATTAACGAGGTGAAGCGTTCGTGATCGATTTTTTAAGAGGACTTGTCGTTCATTTAGAATCCGAATATATCGTTATGGACGTAAGAGACACGGGCTATCGGGTGTTTACGCCTAATCCGTATGCGTTTGCCAAAAAAGAAGAGCCGGTAATCATTTATATTCATCATCACGTACGCGAGGATGCTATTTTATTATTCGGATTTGAAACGCGGGAGGAGCAGACGCTGTTCCGTAAACTGCTGGAGGTGTCCGGCATAGGACCGCGCGTCGCTTTGGGCATTTTGTCGGGTGGACGGCCAGATGCGGTAATTGCCGCCATTCAGCAGGAAAACATCGCATTTCTGACTAAGCTGCCAGGCATTGGGAAGAAGACCGCCCAGCGGATGATTCTCGACTTGAAGGACAAGCTGATCGGAGCAGGGCTAGACGGCGGCTTGCTGACTGCTGCAGGCGTTGCCCTAGATCTATCATCCAGCGGCAGCACGGGACAGGGTGCCGGTACCGCATGGCAGGAAGCGCGCGAGGCGCTTGCTGCACTCGGCTACACAGCGGCAGAACTGGACCGCGCATGGAACGGCCTGCAGACGAGCGTAACAGCCGAGGAAACGGTAGATTCATTGATGAAGCGGGCGTTGCAGCAGCTGTTTAAAGGCTGACGGAGGGAGATGAACGAAGGATGGACGATAGAATCATTTCCGCCAACCTAATGATGGAAGACCAAGCGGTAGAGCTAAGCCTGCGTCCCCGTTATTTGGCCGAGTATATTGGGCAGACGAAGGTCAAGGATAACCTGAAGATCTATATCGAAGCCGCAAAAATGCGCAAGGAAGCGCTTGATCATGTACTGCTTTACGGTCCGCCAGGACTCGGGAAAACGACACTTTCGAATATTATTGCGAATGAGCTCGGTGTTAATCTTCGAACTACGTCAGGTCCTGCCATCGAACGTCCGGGCGATCTTGCTGCTTTGCTAACCAATTTACAAGAGGGCGATGTGCTGTTTATCGATGAGATACACCGGCTGCACCGCACCGTAGAAGAAGTATTGTACCCGGCTATGGAAGACTTTGCGCTCGACATTATGATCGGTAAGGGACCAAGCGCCCGTTCGGTCAGACTCGATCTGCCTCCGTTCACCTTAATCGGTGCTACTACGCGGGCAGGTCTGCTTTCAGCACCGCTGCGGGATCGCTTCGGTGTCGTAAGCCGTCTTGAGTTTTACAATATCGACGAGCTTGCATTTATCGTGTCACGCACATCCGAAATTTTGAATGCCAGCATTGTTGGGGAAGCGGCTTCTGAGATCGCGATGCGTTCACGCGGTACGCCGCGAATAGCGAATCGTCTGCTAAAGCGGGTTCGCGATTTTGCGCAGGTTCGCGGCGATGGTGTGATTACGCATGATATCGCCCGTTCAGCGTTGGAGCTGCTGCAGGTCGATCCAAAGGGGCTTGATAGTATTGACCACAAAATGCTGTACGCCATGATGACCACCTTTGCCGGCAGGCCTGTCGGACTGGATACGATAGCAGCGACAATTGGCGAGGAAAGCCAGACCATTGAAGACGTGTACGAACCCTATTTAATGCAAATCGGATTTTTGCAGCGAACGCCGCGCGGACGTATTGCAACCGAAAACGCCTATCGTCATCTTGGTTTGCCTATGCCGGGGAGGTAGGTGCTCATGTGCGCGAAAGCTGCCTTGTCTTCCGAGACACTTTATGTCGTATATGATGGACAATGCAATCTGTGCTTGGCTTCTGTAGCGAAGCTGAAGGAGCTTCCAACATCTGCGGCACTTCAATTTGTGCAGATTCAACAAATCGAGCTTACGGACGGCAATCAGCCTATCGTTCCCGGTCTTCATCAGGTGAAACGCGAGGCGCTGTATGACAAAATGCATGTTACAGATGAGCAAGGCAGGCTGTTTGCAGGCGCAGACGGGGTTATCCGAATATTGCGAACCGTGAAGGGGCTCCGGTGGCTCTCCGCATTTTACCGGATACCGGGAATGAAACGGCTGGCCGATTGGATGTATCGCTACGTAGCGAATCGAAGATATGATTGGTTTGGATCAACCGGGCAAAGCTGCTCGATTAACGGGTGCGAGCGGTTGCCAGACAGAGGGGAGAAATACAAACATGGCAATTAAAAGGTCGATTAAGCGTTTAATCTTTTTGACCTTATCTATTTTAATGCTTGTTTCAGCCTGGACGGCTTCGCCCTCAAGAGCGGCGGTGCCGAAGCTGGATCAAATCCGGGTCGCGATATTTATGCAATTACCTGGGAAATATGTCGATACAACGGCTGCTGCGACATTCTCGTCAGCAGGCGGCATGAATGTCGGCTTAAGGCAGCCGGACGGAATTCATAATTGGTTTAGCGTTGCGGCAGCTGCACAAATTCGTTTTGCTGCTGAAGATTATAAGGTCAATGTATTTGAATCGACT
This sequence comes from Paenibacillus prosopidis, assembly GCF_003337375.1. Taxonomy (GTDB): domain Bacteria; phylum Bacillota; class Bacilli; order Paenibacillales; family Paenibacillaceae; genus Pristimantibacillus; species Pristimantibacillus prosopidis. Next base: position 24,550 of record NZ_QPJD01000015.1, on the reverse strand, counting down.
AATTTCTCCTCTGCTTTGGCTGTTTATAAAAGAATTCAAACTGCTAAAGGGGCAGGATACCTGACTTCGATTGCCAAAAACGGAGCTATCGTATATCAAGTTTTAGAAGGTACATATAATACAGCCGCTGATGCAACTGCTGCACAAAGCAAATGGACGGCTGACGGCGAGCTGTCAAAGCTAGCCGGTGGATTCAAACCGGTGCTTCAAGGTCCTCTTCACCTCGAAAGCGCGCCGCTTGCGAGTAAAGCGGACGCAGCAGCAGCTGCGAGCTCCTTCGGTGCGGCAGGCATCGATGCATTTGTAGCTGTACGTTCGCTGCAAAATGGCGTTGTCAGCTATTCCGTTATGGTAGGAGCTGCCGTGACTGATGCCGAGCTCCAAATCATTAAAGCAGCAGCGGCAAAAGCGCCAGGCGGAAGCAGCTTGAAGGAAGCTGATCCGCAATCCGCCTATTTGCTCATTAGGAATGATCACTCGCTAAGCGCTAAAGCGGAAAGCAGCTCAGAGCTGTATACGTTTGCCGGCAGTGACACGAAAGTATCGGTATCGCCCGCTGCCGCTGATCCGATCAAGCTGACTGAAAGGAGCAACCGCACCTATCGCGGACTGTTTGAGCTTAGTGAACTTAACGGCCGTATGGCTGTTATCAATGAGCTTCCTTTCGAGCAATACTTATATTCCGTTGTCGGAGTAGAGATGTATCCGACATGGCCTTCTGAAGCTTTGAAGGCTCAGGCGGTAGCCGCCCGTTCCTACGCGTTAAACAAGGGCTTCGGATTCCAGATCGCACATGTCGTCGATACAACATTAAGCCAGGCTTATTACGGAACAGGCTCGGAGCGTCCGACAACAATAGCCGCCGTCAACGAAACGGAAGGCGAAGTTGCGTTATACGAAGGTAAAGTTATCGAGGCATTATTCTCTGCAAATGGCGGAGGCATTACGGCTGATGCAAAAGAAATTTGGAACAACTCAATTGCTTACTTACAATCTGTCAAAAGTCCGGATGCTTCATCAGAAGCAGGACTTCACTATTGGTATAGAGTCGTTCTCCCGAGCGGAGCAATCGGTTATATTCGCGATGATTTACTCGATGAAACGGGTCAAACGACGGCAGCTGGCAGCCGTATCATGCAAGTAAACACGAATGGTACAAAGGTGCGCAAGCATCCGCTTATCCAAGACGCCGTTCCTCTAATTGCTCAAGCGGACATAGGGACAAAAGTTGTTGTAATAGAGAAAACCATTGAATCCAATTCAATGTCCTGGGTTCGCGGCCCTTATTCACCGCAAGAGATGCTAACCGCTATGAATGTAAGGTTGAAGACGAAGCTATCTGGACCAGTAAATACGATTGAAGTAAGCCAGCGTGGTCCTTCAGGACGGGCAACTGAAATCCTGGTTAATGGGCAAGTACTGCTCGTGGATAAACCGGATGCGCTGCGCGGGACGTTAGGGGTACAAGGCTCGCTGCCAAGCACGTTGTTTAAAATCGACGAAACGGCTAAGGTCGTCATGCTTGGCGCAGGCTCATCAACTCGAACAAAGCCGAGGGATAGTCAGCCTGTCTATACGATTGGCGCAGGCGGTAAAGTAGAAGAAGCATCGAATGCGAACCTATTTATACTAGATGGGGACGAGAATGTACGAGCAGCAACGAAGGAGCCGTCGTTCCGTTTTGTCGGTACCGGTAACGGGCATGGGGTCGGTCTTTCGCAATACGGAGCGCTAAGCCTTGCACAGCAAGGGTATGACTATCAATATATTTTGAAATACTACTACAAAGATGTAACCATCGCTAAGGAATGATTGATACGATATGAACGTAGATTGGTTCGATTTTGAATTGCCGGAACGTTTAATTGCACAGACGCCGCTTCCGGATCGGACGGCGTCCAGACTGCTTGCCTTAAACAAGCATACAGGGGAAATAACGCATAACACTTTTACCGATTTGGAGCAGCTTGTTCAGGCAGGAGATGTACTCGTATTGAACAATACGAGAGTTATTCCCGCAAGGCTGACTGGTATGAAGAGTGATACCGGAGCGAAAATCGAGCTGCTGCTTCTAAAGCAGCTTGGCGATGACCGCTGGGAGGCGCTCGGAAAGCCGGCCAAACGATTAAAAGCAGGAACAGCACTTTCGTTCGGAGATGATGGTAACGGTAATCCGCTGCTGCGCGCTGTCATTGAGCAGGAAGGCGAAATGGGCGGCCGGACGATTCGATTTGAGTATGAAGGGATATTTCAAGAGCTGCTGGACCGCCTGGGAGAAATGCCATTGCCTCCGTACATTAAAGAACGGCTTGAAGAGCGGGAGCGGTATCAAACCGTTTATTCCCGTCACGCCGGCTCTGCAGCTGCGCCAACAGCGGGCCTGCATTTTACGGATGAGTTTCTGCAAAGGCTTCAAGCAAAAGGCGTTAAGCTTGCTTACGTCACACTGCATGTAGGCTTGGGCACCTTTCGTCCGATGTCCGTAGAGCTGGTCGAAGAACATGAAATGCATGCGGAATATTATGAGCTGGATGAGCACAATGCGCAAATCCTAAATGAAGCCAAACAGAGCGGTGCCCGTATTATCGCGGTAGGGACGACATCATCGCGAACGCTCGAAACGGTGGCTGCACGTTTTGAAGATCAGCCTATACAGGCATGTAACGGCTGGACCTCTATCTTTATTTTTCCGGGGTACAAGTTTAAGCTTGTTAATGCGCTGCTCACTAATTTTCATTTGCCAAAGTCAACACTCGTTATGCTCGTTAGCGCTCTCGCCGGACGGGACGCTGTCATGCGGGCATATGAAGAAGCGATTGCGAAAGAATATCGTTTTTTCAGCTTCGGCGATGCGATGTTTATTTACTAATTAGGAATAGGAAGCGTGAAATGTGGCTGTAAAATACGAATTAATTAAACAATGCAAGCAATCGGGAGCGCGTTTAGGACGCGTTCACACTCCGCACGGCGTTATTGAAACGCCTGCTTTTATGCCGGTAGGAACGCAAGCTACTGTTAAAACGATGAGTCCGGAAGAACTTAAGACGATGGATGCCCATATTATTTTGAGCAACACGTATCATTTATTTCTTCGTCCGGGCCACGACATCGTAAAGGCGGCTGGCGGGCTTCATAAATTTATGAACTGGGACAGACCGATCCTTACGGATAGCGGCGGCTTTCAAGTATTCAGCCTCAGTGAAATGCGCAAAATTACCGAGGAGGGCGTTCATTTCCGGTCCCATCTAAACGGAGACAAGAAGTTTCTGTCGCCCGAAGTAGCGATGGAGATTCAGAATGCGCTCGGCTCAGACATTATGATGGCATTTGACGAATGTCCGCCCTTTCCTGCGGAGCACGAATATGTTAAAAAATCGCTTGAACGGACGACCCGTTGGGCGGAACGGTGCCTGGAGGCGCATGCCAGACCGCATGATCAAGGCTTGTTCGCGATCGTTCAAGGCGGAATGTACAAAGATTTACGCATTCAGAGCGCAAATGATTTGACTTCCATGGATTTCCCGGGGTATGCTATTGGTGGACTGAGCGTAGGCGAGCCTAAGCATTTGATGTATGAGGTGCTAGATTATACGGTTCCTATATTGCCTGCGGCCAAACCCCGCTATTTAATGGGGGTAGGTTCTCCGGATGCGTTGATAGATGGCGCTATCCGCGGCATCGATATGTTCGATTGCGTGCTCCCGACACGGATCGCCCGTAATGGGACAACGATGACGAGCCAAGGCAGATTAGTTATTCGCAATGCGAAATACGCCGAAGATTTCGGACCTTTGGATCCAGAGTGCTCATGCTATACGTGCACGAACTATTCGAGGGCATATATCCGGCATTTAATAAAAGCGGATGAGACGTTCGGCATGCGGCTGACGACTTATCACAACTTGCATTTCCTGCTTCAACTCATGCGGGACGTCCGGCAAGCGATTTTGGAGGACCGGCTGCTTGATTTCCGGGATTCCTTCTTCACTAGCTACGGCCTGTTCGATAATGAGAAAGGGTTTTGAAAGGGGGGATTTCGATGTGGCTATTAGCAACTGAAACCGGAGCTACAAATAACATCTTCGGGATGATTTGGCCTTTTGTCCTTATGTTCGCGGTATTTTATTTCCTGCTTATCCGTCCGCAGCAGAAAAAACAAAAGACACGTACTGCTATGTTAAACCAGTTGAAAAAAGGCGATAAAATTTCAACAATTGGCGGTTTGCACGGAACTGTTGTGGAGCTGACCGATGACACGGTTGTGCTTCGCGTCAACGATACGACAAAAATGACGTTCGAACGCAGCGCAATCAATACCATCATTACTTCTGCGCCAACAGCAACTGAGTAATAGAAGCAATGGATAAAAAAACGGCTGACATACTTGTTATGTCAGCCGTTTTTCTCATTTTTTAAGGTTTACGCCTATCATGCCGCCGAAAGCGCCGGATAGAAGAGCAGCTCCCAAAAGCGCTGCACTGTGCCACGATAACGAGGCATCCGACGCCAAGAAGCTAATGATGATTACGATTGCTGCATACAATAATCCGAGGATGGAGCCATTGTACCAGCCTTTGGAATCTGAACGTCTGCCTGCTGTGAGGCCGCCTGCTAAAGAGGCAGCGGCATGAACAATGAGTGCGTATGTTGATAAGCTGCTTTCCTTCATTTCTGTGAAATGCAAAAGTAGTGATAGCAGCAGTGCGCCTGCTGCCAGCCAAATGATTGAAAAAAGCACTCCGGCAAGTAAAGGTGAAGCGATTAAAGGCGGTTTAGGAGCTTGTTTAACCGAACTCATCAAATTCCCCCCAGTAAGATGAACGTAATACTAATCCATATGGTCAAGCTGGGTGGAATAGTACAACTATACGCCGAAGTGTACATGTATTTATTTTACCGTTGCAGATGGATTGCCATATATTCGTGTACCATTCCTCGTATGATGTGACCAGCCGCAGGTCAGAATAGCTGTACGGACAAATACAGTTGACATTCAGCTGATATGACAAGTCGAGGAGGGGGTTTCCGTTGGAGTTTTGGGGCCTGTTGATCCGGACGGTGATCATATATTTCGTCGTATTTCTGATCATGCGCTTTATGGGTAAGCGGGAGATCGGTAAGCTATCCGTGTTTGACCTTGTTATTTCAGTCATGATCGCAGAGATTGCCGTTATTGTGCTTGAAGATATGGAACGATCGATGTGGGAAGGCATTTTGCCAATGGCCTTTCTGCTGCTTATTCAATTGGGAATCGCCTTTATGACAATGAAAAGCCGTAGAATTCGGCTATTGTTTGACGGTAAGCCAAGCGTTATTATTGACAATGGGAAATTAAACAGTGACGTTATGCGCAAGCAGCGTTATAACTTAGATGATTTAATGCTTCAGCTTCGGGAAAACAAAATCAACACCGTATCGGATGTAGAGTTTGCGATATTGGAAACGAGCGGCAAGCTATCTGTCATACAGAAGGAGAAATCGGGCGCTTCAAATGAGATGGACTCGGAAAGCGGAGGATCAGAAGCCTTTGGGACGGAACAAAAGTTAAAGCCTTACGGCAAGTCAAACATAATTCCGCCAAAGTACCGGTTTGAAATTTTACCGATTCCGCTCATTATGGATGGCAAGGTTCAGGATGAAAATTTAGAGAAGCTTGAGAAAACGCGGTTTTGGCTTAAAAACGTACTGCAGGAGGAAGGCGTTAAGGACTTCAAGGACGTATTCTTTTGCACGATTGATCATAAGGGTAGACTGTTTGTCGATTTACAAAATAAAAAACCGCGTTTTTAAGAAGGGGGAAATCCCTATCCCTTCCTTGAACGCGGTTTTTCATTTTTGAATAATAAGCAAGGAATTGCCTATTTAAACCATCTGCCGAGCAACGGAATACGTGCGACATCGTAGCGGTCAATAATCTTCATCCAAATCATGAGCAGTAAATATAGGATAACGCTGGCCGTACAGGCGAGAATCAGGTTGATCCATTCCACAGAAAGCGGCTGTTGATTCATTGTGAAGCGGGCGGCAGCACCCATAACGACCATGGCAGCTCCTACCTTAACAAAGTCAAACAGCTTCATATGGAAGCCGATAAAACGAAGCACGCTGATACCATGCAAAACAGTGACCAGTACGATATTAACGTTAATTGCGATTAAGGCGCCGTATATGCCGTATTCCGGATCTGAAGCGAGCTGGACGATGAGAAACAGCTTAACAACGGCTCCGATCAACGTATTCATAAGAGCGGTGCCTGGTTTGTCCAGCGCTTGAAGAGCTGCTTGAAGCGGTGCTTGCAAGTAGATGAAAATGCCTACTGGTGCGATGAGCTGAAGCATGGGGGCTATCTCAGCGTGATTATACAGCATTCTGCAGAGCGGCTCCGCAAACAATGCCATGACGACGACGAATGGCGCACCCGATACAAGTGCGAGCCGCATCGATTGGTGAAGGCGCTTATGAATTAAGGCGCGATCGCCTCGTGCTGCCGCTTCCGATAAGGAAGGCACAAGCGATACGGCAAGTGAATAGGTGAGCGCTGTAGGCAGAAGCACCAGAGGGATAACCATACCTTGCAGTGCGCCGTATTGCGCTGTAGCTATTCCGGTAGCAATGCCTGCAGCGGCTAGACTGCGGGCAGTAAAAATGGACTCGAGCAAATAGGATAGCGAGCCGACCATCCGGCTTCCGGTTACAGGTATGGATAAGCTTAGTAATCTTCTCAGTACGGGAACTCTTTTTTTTGACGGATCAGGTGATTGGGCGGCCATGGCTTTTTTTCCGCGATGCTTCTCGCGGTAATATTTCCACATGATGACAGCTAACCCACCGACTTCTCCGACAACGACGCCCAACATTGCTCCTGCTGCCGCCCATTCAAGACCTAATGGCAAGAGGACGTAAGCGAATGCGAGGGATGCAATGATCCGCAGTATGGTCTCCGTAATTTGGGAAATTGCGCTAGGTACCATATTTTGTTTTCCTTGAAAGTATCCGCGGTAAACCGCTGAGATTCCGCTAATAAGCAGAATCGGCGTCATAGCAAGGAAGGTTTGGTATACGCGGGTATCAGGCAGTACATGAGTCGTTATCCAAGGGGCAAATAATAGCATAGCACCTGTCATTACGACTCCAAGCGTAACAACCAATCCCATTGCAGCTCGGAAAATGTATTTAACGCGGGCAGAGTCACCTTGTGAATCGGCTTCTGCGATCCATTTGGCTACAGCGAGCGGGATGCCGCCTGTAATAATCGTGAGCATGACGGTCAAAAATGGAAAGCTGAGCTGGTATAAGCCGACGCCTTCCGCGCCAATTATACGCGGAAGCACAATACGAGGTACGAAGCCGAGCAACCGATTAATGATGCCGGCGGCCAGCAAAATCATAGCACCCTTGATAAATGTTTGCTTCGTCATTAGATTGCCCTCATCTCTTTCGTGGAATAGCTAGTCCGGTCCTGCTTTTCTCAAAATATAAGAAAGTATAAATTTGAGCTTTATACGATACTTATATTTCACCGCGAAACGAGCTTTTGCCGCCAAAGACGGCGACAGCCGTTTACGCTTGGGTAAGACGAAGCTGTGAGACAGGCCGGTATAATCATCTTTATGCTCGGCATGTCCGATTCCATGTCACTCATTTTTACCGATGACTGGACAGTTGGGCAGGAGAATCCTGCAAGCGTATCGAATACATGTACTAGACGATGTAAGCGGGTGTTTACGAAGCGGGTTTTTACTTCGTAAAACTTGGAGGAGGATCAGCAGCATGGCGGACGAAGAGCTAAGCAGTGTTATCGAGGAGCTGTGCAACAGCAAGGCGGAGGAATTTCGGCTTATCGGGTATGAGTATGTTACGGGCAAAGAAATTTGGGACTGCGTCAATGAAAAATATCAGAAGAACGGTCAGCCCGAGCTGCACCAGCTGGTAAACGATATTTTGTCTTTGAAGGTAACCAAATTCATGAATTATATGACAATTAGCGCTTACAAAGGAACTCAATTCTAGAAGATTGGGTTCTTTTTTTTTTGACTCGATTTTGCGGCGTCTGTATAATAGGAATATTGAGATCATAAGGGGGATTTAGACGTATGTTCGGGAAGAGAATAGTTGCCTTCCTTGCGATCGTTGTAATTATGTTTGGCGTCATCGCTTGGACAAGCCCAGCGCTAGTGAAAGATGTTCGGCTAGGCCTTGATTTAAAAGGCGGATTTGAAGTGCTTTACGAAGCTGAGCCGCTTGAGGGCGGTGAAGCGGTTACACCGGAGTCATTGAAAGAAACGGCTAGAAGTCTCGAAAAGCGTATTGATGAGCTCGGTATAGTAGAGCCGGAGATTACGACTGAAGGAACTAACCGGATTCGGTTAAAGCTTGCCGGGGTTGCGAATGAGGAAGAAGTAAGAGAAATTCTTGCCAAGCCGATCAACCTGACATTCCGCGGTCCGGATGGAAAGATTGAGCTGGACGGAAGCGATTTTAAGCAGAATGGCGCGGGAGTAGGCTATGACAACTTGAGCAAGCCGTTCGTAACGATTGAATTAAAAGATGCCAAAAAATTCGAAGAGATTACTACCCGGTTAACGGGTCAATATTTAGCCATTTATCTGGACGACAAAGAATTGTCCAAACCGTCCGTTAACTTCCCGATCTCTGGCGGGTCTGCTCAAATATCGGGTGATTACACGGTCGATGAAGCAAAAGAATTAGCCGATATGATCAACCTTGGGGCACTTCCGCTTAAGCTCGTTGAGAAATATACCCAAAGCGTTGGCGCTAAGCTTGGACTTGAATCATTGAGAGATACGGTACAGGCGGGCATTATCGGCACGGTAATTATTTTAGTGTTCCTCGTCATATTGTTCCGCATACCGGGCGTTGTTGCAGGCATTACCGTAATTACGTACACGTGGCTGTTAATCGTTGTATTTAATCTAATGAACGCAACGCTTACATTGCCAGGTATTGCAGCTTTCGTGCTCGGTATCGGTATGGCGGTTGACGCGAATATCATCATGTACGAGCGTATTAAAGAAGAAATTCGAAGCGGCAAAAGCTTACTGTCCTCTTTGAAGGCAGGCTCGAAAAACTCCTTCCGTACCATTATGGATGCGAACATTACCAACATTATTGCGAGTGCCGTTTTGTACTTTATCGGTAACGGGGCTATCCGGGGCTTTGCGCTCACGATGATCTTCAGTATTCTAGTAAGCATGATCACGAATATTTTCTTGTCACGTTTCCTAATCATGCTGCTTATCCGCAGCAACTTGTTTACTAAACCTAGCTATTACGGTGTGAAGGAGGCAGAAATCCGTGAACTTTAATACAAAAATCCGCTATGACTTTATAGGGAACCGTAACAAGTTCTTTCTGTTCTCAATCGCGCTGACATTAGCAGGGATTTTGTCGCTTCTAATTTTCAATCTGAACTTCGGGGTTGATTTCAAGGCCGGCACGAACATGGATATCGCGGTAGGCAAGCAGGCAACTCAGGCAGAAGCGATAGCGATTCTCGAACAGGCTGGCATTAAAGGTATTACGCCGACCGTTGGCGGCAATGGAAACGAACGGGTATCAGCACGATTCGATGAGGTGCTTACTCAGGCCAAAATCGTAGAAATCCAAAACGCCTTTAAAGCAAAGTACGGCGATCAAGTATCGGCTGAAGTTAACGTCGTGTCTCCGGATATGGCGCAGGAGCTTGGGATCAAAACGATTTGGGCTATACTGATCGCCAGCGTAGCCATTATGATTTATGTGATGTTCCGCTTTGAATGGCGCTTTGCGCTTGCGGCAAATATTGCGATTTTGTACGATGCGTTTGTCGTCGTTGCGCTATTTTCGATTTTCCGGCTCGAAGTAGATTTGCCGTTCATAGCTGCCGTATTGACGACGATTGGATATTCGATCAACGATAAAATCGTCATTTTTGACCGAATTCGTGAAAATTTGCGGTTTGGACAATTCAAAAATCGCGAGCAGCTCGCTGAAATGGTGAATGCGAGCATATGGCAAACGATGGCGCGTAATATTTATACAGTACTAGCGGTATTGATCGTTGCGGTTTGCTTGTTTATATTCGGAAGCGAGTCTATTAAGCTGTTCGCACTGGCTAAAATCATAGGTTTGTCCAGCGGAGCTTATTCATCGATCTGTATCGCGAGTCCGCTCTGGCTGCTCCTTAAAGGGAAGCAAAAACCAAAGGCTGCCGTTAAGGCAACGACTGCTCCTTAAAGCTTAGCACGCTTACGAAGTAGGTTTGCTGCGTAAACCTAAGCCCACGCTTACGAAGTAGATTTTGCATTCGCAAAACCTAAGCTCATGCTTACGAAGTAGGTTTTTCATACGCAAAACCTTGTAGGAGGTACACATGTCAACCGCACAGCGATATGCAAAAGCAGAGTCTGCAAACTGGGCCGGCTTATGGGGAAACATGCTGCTGGCACTATTTAAAGGTACAGTAGGCTGGTTGTCAGGCAGCAAGGCATTGCTCGCAGATGCATTCCACTCAGCAGCGGAAGTTGCCGCAGCCATTGCTGCATTATCCGGACTACAAGCCAGCCGCCGCCGCAAGACGGCCAAACCAAATGCTGCGGCGGAAACCGAGGATAGAAGAGGAGAGACGGCGGCGACTATTTTGTTGTCTGTCGTCCTTCTTATCATTGGGCTTGAAATCGGCATTTCTGCAATCCGTGATATTTCAGACGGTGTTACGGATGCTCCTCACTGGAGTTCCTTAGCGGCAATTGCTGCAGGTCTAATTGTTAAAGAACTGTTTTTCTCTTCAAAGGAACGTATTTCCGGACTATCCTGCTCGTTAGCGGCATTTATTGGAGCGGGTGGAGCAATCATTGGTAACGTGCTGACAATGCCGGTACTCTATTATTTGGACCCGGCTGCAGCACTCGTTATTGCGGTCATTATCATGAACAACGGCTATCGCATGACTGCCGCCTTAATACGCAAGGATCACAAGGAAGCTGCGGACGAGGAAGATCCAAACGAACTGATGCAGCTTGTACAGCGCGTCGAAGGGGTCATTACCGTACAGTCATTGCGTGCGAAGGAGCATGGGCATTACGTCGTAGCAGAAATCGTTATCAGCGTTAATCCGCGCATTTCTGTACTCGAAGGCCATGAAATAGCAAAACGGGTTAAACAGCTTGTCATGAAAAGATTTATTCATGTTACAGATGTATCGATTTATGTTGAGCCATACGATCCGGGTTATCCATACAAGTCCAATCATGATCCGAATCAGGAGCAGATGCCGACACTGCTGCAATAAGAACTGCAAACAGCAGGAAAGGGGGAAGCAACATGATTCAAAGGAAAACACGCTGGGCTGTAGCAGCGTGGGATGATACAAATGAAGACAAAGCGAAGCAGCTGGCCGCGAAGCTTAGCTTACCGCCGCTCGTTGCCCGGCTGCTTGTGCAGCGGGGGTATAGTGAAGCGGAAGCGGCAGAACGTTTTTTACGCGGCGGTCAGGAGTATTTTCACGATCCGTATTTGCTGCTTGGCATGAAGGAAGCGGTTGAACGCATTAAGCGGGCGGCTGCAAACAATGAGAAAATTCGGATTTATGGAGATTATGACGCTGACGGCGTATCAAGCACATCGCTGCTCGTTCATTTGTTTCGTTCACTGAATTATCATTATGACTATTACATACCGCATCGCGCGTTAGAAGGGTATGGCTTAAACCGTAAAGCGATTGAGCTGGCTGCCGAAGAGGGCGTTTGTTTAATCGTTACGGTCGATACAGGCATAAGCGCTTATGAAGAGATTGAATATGCAAAGCAGCTCGGTATTGATGTCGTTGTAACCGACCATCACGAGCCACCCGAGCAAATTCCGGACGCATGCGCGGTAATTAATCCGAAGCAAGGGGCCTGCGGCTATCCTTTCAAAGGTTTGGCAGGCGTCGGCGTTGCTTTTAAACTGGCACACGCGTTGCTTGACAGACCCCCGCTTGAATGGGCTGATATCGTTAGCTTAGGCACAATTGCAGATTTAATGCCGCTTACAGACGAAAACCGGATATTCGTACGATACGGCTTGGAGAGACTTCGCAGCAGCGCTGGGGCGGGCTTTCGTGCATTAGCGGAAGCAGGCGGTATAACGCTAGGCGAATTAACTTCAACCGGTGTCGCGTTCAGCATGGCCCCGCGTATCAATGCGGCGGGCAGGCTGGATCATGCAAAGCGGGCAGTCGAGCTGCTGACGACGGATGATTACGACACTGCTATTTTGGCGGCCGTGGGTCTGGATAGCTTAAATAAGGAACGTCAGCGCATTGTCGAGAGCATCGTAAAGGAAGCTGAGCAGCAATGGCAAGCAAAGTGCGAAGCTGCTGAAGCAGCGGGTGTAGAAGCACCGCCCGTTATCGTACTTGCAGGTGAAAGCTGGAATGTCGGTGTCATCGGTATCGTTGCATCGAAGCTGCTCGAACGGAATTATAAACCGGTTATTATATTGGGAATAGATGAGAAGACTGGCATGTGCAAGGGTTCTGCGCGTTCTATTGAAGGCTATGATCTGCACGCCGCTTTAACAGCCTGCTCTGAGCTGCTTGATCATTATGGCGGTCATCAGGCGGCTGCCGGAATGAGCCTTCACCGCGATCTGTTAGAGCAGTTTGAAGAGCGCCTTGGAGAGTTAGCGAAACAATGGCTTAGCCCTGATGACTGGATTCCGAAAACAACGGTTGATCTGGTGTGTACAGTAAGCGAGGCTACGCTCGATACGATTACGGATCTGGCGCTGCTTGAGCCGTTCGGCATGGGGAACCCTTCGCCGCGGCTGCTGTTTCAGGGCGCTGAGCTTGCAGACCGACGTACGATCGGCAAAGAATCCAAGCATTTAAAGCTGTCGCTGGGCAGCGGGCGACGCTTGCTGGATGGAATCGGCTTCGGCATGGGAATTCTTGCGGAAGAACTGCAGCCAGGGCATACCATTGATGCAGTTGGAGAATTATCCGTAAATGAATGGAACGGTCAGCGTAAGCCGCAGCTGCAGCTGCATGATCTCCATTTTGAGCCTTACAATGACACAGCGTTTCCTGAGCGCGAACATTTCGGTCTTATTTATCAGCAGTTAAGGCTGCTTGGCCAAGCCCCGCTGCAAGGATTAACCGGGCGGCTGTCAAAGCAATGCGGCTTACCTGCGGAGACGGTTCAGCTTATGCTGGATGTATTTGAGGAATTGCAATTTATCGAACGCCGCGATGGACGAATGATTGCGGCCTCGTCGCCGCAAAAACGGGAGCTGTCCTCTTCGGAGCGGTACCGCATCGCGAAGCAGCAGTCTGAACGGTCACAAACGTCGGCAATTGGAATAAAATAAATATTTTAAACGATGGAATGGAAAGGGTTGACAGTTCGTGTCCAATACACCATACAATTTTAAAGATTACATCCGGGTAATTCCTGATTTCCCGCAGCCAGGTATCCGTTTCAAAGACATTACAACGCTTCTGAAGGACGGCGGAGCTTATCGCGCGGTTATCGAAGAGATGCGCGCAGCCGTTCAGCACATGAACATTGATATTGTTGCCGGTCCGGAAGCACGCGGATTCGTTGTAGGTGCTCCGCTTGCTTTAGCATTAGGTGTAGGCTTCGCTCCGATTCGGAAAAGCGGTAAGCTGCCTGGCGAGACGATTACGGCCAACTACGATTTGGAATATGGCAAAGATCAGCTTGCTATGCATAAAGATGCCATCACTCCTGGCCAACGGGTGCTTATTGCGGATGATTTGCTTGCAACGGGCGGTACAATTGCAACATCAATCAACCTTATCCGCCAGCTTGGCGGCGAGGTTGTCGGAGCCGCTTTTCTCATCGAGCTTGCTTATTTGACAGGCCGTGAGAAGCTGGAAGGAATCGATGTATTCTCACTTATGACTTACGAGTAAGAAATCTCCATTCGAGCTGTTAAAAAGGGATGTCCCTCCCGCGACTGAAGAAACCGCCTGTCTCCTCATGCACAAACAGTGTGGAGGGAAGGCGGTTAATTTTTTATTGCATGGCTCCGGTAGTTGACGTGGTGCCGCTATAACAGGCATAATATTATAAAAACTCGGAAAACGCATGAATGGGATCCGCCAGGAGTGTATTCAGAAAGGGACGTTTCATGGGCATTGAGCATTTACTCGAGAAGGCATCCGCCTATATGAAAGAGCAGGACCTTATACGCATCCAGGAAGCCTATGATTTCGCGGAACAAGCCCATCACGGACAAGTGCGGAAATCGGGAGAGCCATATATATTACACCCCGTTGCGGTTGCAGATATACTTGTAGATATGCAAATGGACGTGCTGTCGATTATCGCAGCACTGCTTCACGATGTCGTAGAAGATACGACAGTAGATTTGCACACCGTTCGTGCGAAATTTGGCGAAACGTGTGCGATGCTGGTAGACGGTTTAACGAAGCTTGAAAAAATTAAATTTCGTTCGAAGGAAGAGCAGCAGAACGAAAATTACCGTAAAATGTTTGTCGCGATGGCACAGGACATTCGCGTAATTCTTATTAAATTAGCGGACCGGCTGCACAACATGCGCACGCTCAAATTCCAATCGGAGGAAGCACAGCGCCGCATCGCATACGAAACGCTCGAAATTTTTTGCCCGATTGCTCATCGTCTCGGTATTTCGGCCATTAAATGGGAAATGGAAGACATTGCGCTGCGCTATTTAAACCCGCAGCAGTACTACCGTATTGCCAATCTCATGAAGAAGAAGCGCGCGGAACGCGAGCAATTTATTGATGACGTCATCTCACGAATTACGGAGAAGCTGGAAGAAATGGGCATCGAAGGAGATATTTCCGGCAGGCCCAAGCATTTGTACAGCATTTACAAAAAAATGACCGATCGAAACAAGCAGTTTACTGAAATTTATGATCTGCTTGCCATTCGGATTATTGTGGATAATATTAAAGATTGTTATGCAACGCTCGGTATTATTCATACGTTGTGGAAGCCGATGCCTGGCCGATTTAAGGATTATATCGCAATGCCGAAGGCAAACATGTACCAGTCGCTGCATACGACCGTCATCGGACCGAACGGTGAACCGACCGAGGTTCAAATCCGAACATGGGAGATGCACCGTACGTCTGAGTACGGGATTGCGGCGCACTGGGCGTACAAGGAAGGCTCGCTCGTGCCAGGCGGCAACTTTGAAGATAAAATGTCATGGTTCCGCGAAATTTTGGAGCTTCAGCATGAAGCGCGTGACGCATCTGAATTTATGGAATCTCTCAAGATGGACTTTTTTGCCGACTTGGTATTCGTCTTTACGCCGAGCGGCGAAGTCATTGAGCTGCCTGCTGGCTCCGTGCCGCTTGATTTTGCATACCGCATTCATACAGAGGTCGGTAACCGCACGATAGGCGCTAAAGTGAATGGCCGAATCGTTCCGCTTGATCATAAGCTGAAGACAGGCGATATCGTTGAAATTTTAACGTCCAAACATTCCTACGGACCGAGTCAGGATTGGGTGAAAATTGCTCAATCATCGCATGCCCGAAGCAAAATCAGGCAGTGGTTCAAGAAGGAGAAGCGCGAGGAGAACGTCGCGAAGGGCCGCGATCTGCTAGAACGCGAGCTGAAGCGGCTTGGGCTTGAGCCTTCTGCCTGGCTGGGTGATGAAAAGCTGCAGGACGCAGCGGCGAAGTTTGCTTTTAACGATATTGAAGATATGATGTCTGCTATCGGCTTTGGCGGGATAACTGCTGCGCAAATTTGCACGAAGCTGACTGAGAAGATGCGGAAGGAAGCCGAGCTGGCCAATCAGCTTGAGTTGACGGCCGAAGTGAAAGAAATTAAATCACCCGGCAACCGGAAGTCGAGACCGACTCAGGGCGTAACGGTGAAGGGGATCGACAATCTCCTTGTCCGGTTCGCACGCTGCTGCAATCCCGTACCAGGGGATACCATTATCGGCTATATCACGCGGGGCCGTGGCGTCTCGGTTCACCGCATGGATTGTCAGAACATCCCGTTCGGCGATCAGGGTGAAGAAGGGGAACGCGTTATTGAGGTGGAGTGGGAAGACTCCATCGAAGCGAATTACAGCGTCGATATCGAAATTACAGGCCACGATCGCAGAGGACTTCTCAATGAGGTTCTGCAGGCGGTTTCAGAAAGCAAGACGAACATTTCAGCCGTTACGGGACGTTCGGTTAAAAATAAAATGGCTTTGATTCATATGACGGTGCTTATCCGCAACATTGAACATTTGTCGTCGGTCGTCGAAAAAATAAAACGGGTTCAGGACATTTATTCGGTACAGCGTATTATGCAATAGCTGTTAAGAGGCGATGAATCGAATATCGGAGGTTTTAAGGCAGTGAAGGTCGTTGTACAGCGCAGCAAGCAAGCGAAGGTCGCTATTGATGGCGACATAGTGGGAGCAATCGAGTTCGGGCTTGTGCTGCTTGTTGGCATTACGCATGAGGATACGGAAGCGGACGTTCGCTGGATGGCAGACAAGATAGCAGGCTTGCGCATCTTTGAAGATGAATCGGGTAAAATGAATCATTCGGTTACGGATATCGGCGGCCAGCTGTTATCGGTATCGCAATTTACGCTCTATGGCGATTGTCGTAAAGGCAGACGTCCGAATTTTATGGCAGCGGCAAGGCCAGAGCAGGCTGAGCAGCTCTATGATAGGTTCAACGAAGCGCTTCGTTCCCTTGGCCTTGTCGTAGAGACCGGCCGATTCGGCTCGATGATGGACGTTGAGCTCGTTAATTCAGGTCCGGTGACGTTAATTTTGGAGAGCGGTGCTTAAGAAAGCAAATGCGGGAAACAATATACAGTGAGCTGTGCCGGACATGAACAAAGCTGGTGCATGCTGAAAGCTGTATTGGAGGAAAACCGCAATGCATCAATCACGCAAGGAACAGGGTATTGAGCGTGTCTCGCGCAGGCTGCTTCATCCGGATCGCAGAGAAGCAAAGGTAATGGCTGAGCTGGAGGACGATATTGAAGCCGCTGAAGAGTGGGCTGGCTTTCCCAAGCATTCGCGCCGAGACAATCCGGGACATTAAAGGTCAGAGATTTTTCCAATAGCTTTGTGTGCAGCGCGCCGTCCGGGTGAATAAACCGGGCGGTCGTCTATATATGTACAAGCACAAAGGGAAAGTACAATGCGTCTACGGTACTCAGCTGCATGCGATGTAAAAACGCTTTCGAAATTGTAATATTCCTGTAATCAAACTCTAACTTTCCTTTAACATCGTTAACCTATAATAAATCTCGACCCCCTTTTTAAAAATATATTTTACTTTTGGACCTACAACTCGTTTGTGGGTCTTTTTCTGTCCACTTTTTGTTGTCCTTGACTTTCCCCATTACGACAGGTAAAATTAGTTCTCAGTATAATCAAAATGGATTCGTTGATGGGACAAAGTAATTCTTCACGTTATATTCAGAGAGGGACGTCATTTGGCTGCAAGCGTCCTTATATCGGTGGAATGAACAGACTTCCCGGAGAACAGACGGTGAACAGACAGAGGGAGCGAGCAGTGGCTTGTACCCGAAGCACAGTAGCTGGACTGCGGATGACGGACGTTAACCGTCTTGAAGCGAGCTTTTGCATGGCATGCATGCTCGGAATGTGGGTGGTACCACGGGAGCTACACTCTCGTCCCTTACGGCGTAAGCTGTTAGGAGCGGGAGTTTTTTGCGTTTTCCGGGACATATCTAGTATGAATACGGGGGCAGGAGGTTTTTTGGATGGCTTTTCAAAAATTACCGGGCACACAGGATATACTGCCCGGAGCGGTAGAGAGATGGCAGTATGTGGAGCAGAAGGCCCGAGATATTTGCCAGCGGTACAATTTTCGTGAAATTCGGACGCCAATTTTCGAATCCACTGAGCTGTTCCAGCGCGGGGTAGGAGAGACGACCGACATCGTCGAGAAGGAGATGTACACCTTTACTGACCGCGGCAATCGCAGCTTGACGCTGCGTCCGGAAGGGACCGCTGGCGTCGTAAGGTCTTATGTGGAAAATAAGCTGTACGGTGAACCGGACGTATCAAAGCTCTATTATATTGGTCCGATGTTCCGTTATGAGCGGCCGCAAGCAGGACGTTACCGCCAGCTGCACCAATTTGGCGTTGAAGCGTTAGGCTCGGTAGATCCGGCTTTGGATGCTGAGGTAATTGCGCTTGGGTATACGTTTTATACGGAGGTCGGTCTCAAAGGCGTACGTGTCGAGGTGAATTCGGTCGGTACGCCAGCAGTACGCGCTGCTTTCCGCGAACGGCTGCTTGCATTTTTGGAGCCGAAGCGGGAGCTGCTCTGCAAGGATTGCCAATCGCGGATGGACCGCAATCCGCTTAGAGTTCTCGACTGCAAGGTTGATCAGGAGCATTTTGAAGATGCGCCGTCGATTTTGGACAGCTTGGACGAGGAATGTCAAAATCATTTTGATAAAGTAAAAACGTATTTGAGCGATATGGGTATTCCATATGAAATCAATCACAGACTCGTTCGCGGCCTTGACTACTACACGCATACCGCGTTTGAGTATAAAGCGGAGGGTATTGGCGCGATCGACACGATTGGCGGCGGAGGCCGTTATAACGGGCTCGTATCCGAAATCGGCGGTCCCGATCAGCCGGGCGTAGGTCTTGGTCTTGGATTGGAAAGAACAATTCTGCTGCTTCAGCACCAAGCGACTGAGCTGCCTGCTTCGAACCAAGTGGATGTATATCTTGTTGCTCTTGGCGAAGCTGCTGAGCGTGAGGTGACGAAGCTTGTGTATCAGTTAAGACAACGCGGCATTCGCGCCGAACGGGATTATCTTGGACGTAAGATGAAGGCGCAAATGAAAGCGGCAGATCGGCTTCAGGCTCGTTATACGGCGATTCTTGGGGACGATGAGCTCGTTCGGGGCGAAATATCGTTGAAGGATATGGCCAAAGGCGAGCAGCGCGTCGTTGCGATAAGCGGGCTTGCAGACGAAATCAGCGGTTAAGCTCAACCAAATAAACCATTCATAACGAAATGAGGAGAATGAAAATTATGTTATTAAAAACTCATCACTGCGGCCTGCTTACGAAAGCGGACGTCGGTCAAACCGTAACACTGAACGGCTGGGTACAGCGCCGCCGCGACCTTGGCGGCGTACTATTTATCGATCTCCGCGATCGCTCCGGTATTGTGCAAACGGTATTTAACCCTGATTTCTCCGGTGATGCTTTAGCCATTGCAGACCGTGCCCGGAACGAGTATGTCCTTGCCATTCAAGGTACGGTCGTAGAACGCGATACGGAAACATACAACGCGAACTTGGCAACAGGCGAAATTGAAGTTCGTGTAACGAACATTGAAGTGATGAATGCTGCCAAAACACCTCCATTCCCGATTGAAGACGGCGTTGAGGTTGATGAGTCGCTGCGTTTAAAATACCGTTACCTGGATTTGCGCCGCCCGGAAATGCAGCGTACGCTGTTCCTTCGCTCGAAAGCGGCAAAGGTGTTCCGCGATTTCCTTGACGGCGAAGGCTTTATCGATGTTGAAACACCAATCCTGACGAAGAGTACGCCGGAAGGCGCCCGCGATTATTTGGTCCCAAGCCGCGTGCATGAGGGCGAGTTTTTCGCACTGCCGCAATCGCCGCAAATTTTCAAGCAGCTGTTAATGGTCGGCGGTATTGAGCGCTACTATCAAATCGCGCGCTGCTTCCGTGACGAGGATCTCCGCGCAGACCGTCAGCCGGAATTTACGCAAGTCGATATTGAGACATCATTCCTGTCGCAGGATCAATTGCTTGCTTTGATGGAGCAGTTAACGGCGAAGCTTCTTCGCGAAACGGTTGGCGTGGAGCTAGAGCTTCCTTTCCAACGCATTACGTATGCAGACGCAATGAACAAATACGGCTCTGACAAACCAGATCTCCGTTTCGGTCTTGAGATCGAAGATATTACCGATATCGTATCGGGGAGCGACGTAAAAGTATTCGCGAGCGTAGCAGCAAGCGGTGGTGTAGTAAAAGCATTGAACGCTAAGGGCTGTGCAAGCTGGAGCCGCAAGGAGCTTGACGACCTGCAGCCGTTCGCGGCTCGTTACGGCGGCAAGGGACTTGCATGGATTACAGTGAAGGATGGCGAATGGCGCGGACCGATCGTTAAATTCCTTAAACCGGAAGAAATTGCTGCGCTGACAGAGCGACTGCAAGTAGAAGAAGGAGACCTTCTTACATTCTCTGCCGATAAAAAGAAGGTTGTTGCAGATGTACTCGGTAACCTCCGTTCGAAGCTGGGCCGCGACCTTGGCTTAATCGACGATTCGAAATTCAAATTTGCATGGGTTGTTGATTTCCCATTGCTCGGCTGGGACGAGGATGCGAAGCGTTATGTAGCTGAGCATCATCCGTTCACGCGTCCGAACGAAGACGATCTCCATTTCTTCGATACGGATCCGGGACAAATTCGTGCGCAAGCATACGATCTCGTTCTGAACGGTTACGAAGTAGGCGGCGGCTCGATGCGTATATACAAACGCGACGTTCAGGAGCAAATGTTCAAAGCGCTTGGCTTCACAATGGAAGAAGCGCAAGAGAAGTTCGGCTTCTTGCTTGACGCATTTGAATTCGGAACGCCTCCGCACGGTGGTATCGCATTTGGCTTCGACCGTCTAGTGATGCTTCTGACAGGCCGTACAAACCTTCGTGAGACGATTGCATTCCCGAAAACGGCAAGCGCAACTGATTTGCTGTGCGATGCGCCTTCCGAAGTTGAGCTATCACAGCTCGAGCAGCTGCATATCCGCACGGTGCTGAAGCCTAAGCAGCCTGTTGCCGCTGCGAATGCAGCAGCAGACAGCAACGACAAATAAGCGTTATAAGCAAAGGAGGCGGCAGCTGGATGCTTCACCAATTTTCACGTACGGAGCTGGCCATCGGGCCGGAAGGATTACAGCTGATGAAGGAGAGCACGGTTGCCGTGCTCGGCATCGGCGGCGTTGGCGGTATTGCCGCTGAAGCTTTAGCGCGCACTGGCGTTGGTCGAATTATCCTGATCGATAAGGATGTTGTCGATATAACGAACGTCAACCGTCAAGTTCATGCGCTTACGACGACAGTAGGACAGCCGAAAGCAGACTTAATGCGCGACCGGATTAAATTAATTAATCCGGATTGCGACGTGATCGCTATGCGAATGTTCTATACGGAGGAAACGTATGAGCAGCTGTTCGCATATCCGCTCGATTATGTAGTTGATGCATCGGATACGATTTCGTATAAAATTCATTTGATCAAGCAATGCTTGGAGCGGAAGATTCCGATCATATCAAGCATGGGCGCAGCTAACAAAATGGACCCAACGAAGTTCCAGGTCGTGGATATTTCCAAGACGCATACGGACCCGATAGCGCGTGTCGTGCGTACGAAGCTGCGCAAGGAGGGCATCAAACAGGGCGTGAAGGTCGTTTTCTCGTCTGAGCTTCCGATGAAGCCGCGTGAGGATGTAACCGAGCGTATTGTCCCGGAAAATGCTCCTGCCATCCGCAAGGCGAAGCAGCCGCCGGCAAGCAATGCGTTCGTTCCTCCGGTTGCCGGTCTTATTATGGTAAGCGTCGTTGTGAAAGACTTACTTGAAATAGGCGGGATTGAGCTGTGAATGAGACATTAGTCAAAAAACTGAGATTGTCACCGGGTATGAAGGCTTTAGTGCTTAAGGCGCCTTCCGATCATTATGTAGAAGAGCTTGGACTTTCTGCTGAATCAACAATAGTCGAGGACGGGGTCCAATATGATTTCGTATTGCTGTTCGTTCTATCGTTGTCAGAGCTGGAGGAGTATGGTCCAGGGGCTGTTCGCGCGGTTAAGCCTGACGGTATGCTATGGATTACTTATCCGAAAGGGACCTCCAAGATCAAGACGGATATTAACCGGGATACCGGCTGGAAGCTGATGCTGAAGCAGAATATGGAAGGCGTTGCGATGATCTCGATGGATGATACGTGGTCGTCCATGCGATACCGTCCGGAAGGTACCGCGAAGAGCAGCACCCGCGCGAAGCGGACTGCTTCTGCTATTGTGGCCGCAGTGGCCAGCGGCCGTTCATCAGCTCCAGCATCGGAGGAAGCTCCATTGCCGGAGGATTTGGCAGCCGCGCTTCAAGCATCGCCTGCTGCGGAACATTTTTTCCGCGGCAGCCTGACAGCCGCGAAGCGGCGTGACTTCGTCAAGTGGATTACCGATGCGAAGAGGGAAGAGACGCGTACTAATCGCGTTTCAGCAACGGTCGATAAGCTGGAGAAAGGTCTTAAGTCTCCTTTTGATAAATAATTTATAATAAACTAGCCGTTTCGGGAAAAGAGCGCAAGATGCTTAACTCTCGATACGGCTATTTTAATTAACTGGGTAACTTGAGCCAATGGAACATCGGCCAATTTGCATACATCTGCTGCGTATCGAACAGGACGGGAACTACGTAGTCGCCTTTGTAATACGTTTCTTGGCTCAGCTTCTCCATCGGGATATGAAAGCTGACCCTAAGCGCCCGATAAAAGACGGGTTCGAGCAGGGACAAGAAATAGCGGTAATGATGCAGCTCTGCAAAATAAATGATCGAGGAGAGCAAGTCGGATATGTAGCTTCCGCGGAATGGCTTGATTAAGGCGATTTTATCTATTTCGGCGACCATGCCTTCCTCAGCAGCGTCAAGGATGTACTTCTGAAGTTTAGTCAAATTCGAAACCGCGCTTCTACTTTTGTTGAAAAGGTTAATTTCAGCCGTTCCTATGTAATTGCCATCGGGAGTGAGTACAACGTATCTGGCCAGTGCATCTTTACTGAATTCTATCTCGTACCCTTTTTCTTTCCATACCGTCGTCCAAATGTCGTTAAACAGCGCTGTTTCGATCGGATTTTCCACAGGCTTAAACATCATTCATTCAACCCCTTGCAGCATGTGGTACTGAATTTTTACATAAAAATATACTTTTATGACATAAATCGATGGTTCGACAGCATGATTATACACTTTTTGCCAAACGTTGTGAATGTGTGAAGTGTGATAAATAGATGACATTTATCGTATCTGGCGAACAAATGTGCTTGTATGCTATGATCGAAGGAACAGATGGAAGAAGGTTGGGGAACGTTATGGATTTGTTTTCTTATCAAGAGGCGGAAACGCCGCGCGCTCGGTTGTTAGCCGACCGGATGCGGCCGCAAACGCTGGATGAATATATTGGACAAGAACATATAGTTGGTGCGGGCAAACTGCTCAGACGCGCGATAGAAGGTGATCAGGTATCATCTGTTTTGTTATACGGCCCTCCCGGCTGCGGCAAAACGACGCTTGCACACATTATCTCGCTGCGTACCGCCGGAGAATTCGTGAAGCTGAATGCGGTTGACGCATCGGTTAAGGATGTAAGGGAAGTCATCGATCAAGCCCGAACGAACAAAACGATGTTTGGCAAGAAGACGATTCTTTTCTTGGATGAGGTACATCGCTTCAATACGGCAAGACAGGATGCATTGCTGCCGGCTGTCGAGCAGGGAATCATTATTTTTATCGGGGCGACAACGGAAAATCCGTTCCATCATGTGAATGGGGCTTTGCTGTCCCGTTCCACGCTGTTCCAGCTCCAGCCGCTTGGCGAGGAGCATGCTTACGAAGCAATGAGAAGAGCGCTTGCCGACCGCGAGCGAGGCCTTGGCTTTATGGATCTGCATGCCGATGAAGATGCTCTTCGGCATATTGCGGCAATGGCAGGAGGCGATATCCGCCGCGCGTTAAACGCGCTGGAACTTGCCGCTGTGACGACTCCCTCGGAGCAGGATGGCTCCGTACGGATTACGCTGGAGGTGGCACAGGAGTCGATCAGGAAGCCAACGATACGCGCCGATCTGTCGACGCAATATGATGTGCTCTCTGCGTTTCACAAGAGCGTACGCGGCTCGAGCGACGCCGCTTTGTTTTGGTTCCTGTACGCGGTCGAGAAGCTGGGTATGGATCCGATGACCTTTATACGCCGGCTTATCGTAGCGTGCAGCGAGGATATCGGGCTGGCTAACCCGCAAGCGATGCTTCAAGCTGTAACCGCAATGGATGCCTATCACAAGATCGGATGGCCGGAAGCGAAATATAACATTTCGCAAGCCATTTTGTTTGCGGTTGAAAGCCCGAAGTCAAACGCAACCGCAATCGCTATCGGCAATGCGGAAGCGGCGATCGAGAGGGCAGGTGGGGCGGAGGTGCCGCTCCATTTGCGCGATACCCATTACCGCGGGGCGCAGCAGCTCGGTCATGAGGGCTATAAATATCCGCATGACTATCCGAATCATTATGTGATGCAGCAGTATTTGCCTGATTCGCTTGGCGGAATGACTTTTTACAACGCCACGGAGCAGGGGATGGAAGATAAAATTAAACAAAATCAGCAGCGGCGCAAAAGTAAATGATATAAGAAAATTAAAGGGGTTGTCTCAAAAGTAGGTAAGCTTATTACTTAGATAGCACTCTTGTAGTGAAAATCATGTTTCAAATCAAAAAATGGTGACGATAGGGC
>NZ_QPJD01000014.1 GCF_003337375.1 Paenibacillus prosopidis | reverse complement strand
TGGGTTACCTATCTCCAGAGCAGTTTGAAGCTCTGTACAAAAAAAGTATTAGCTAATTGCTCTTATTTAGTGTCCACTTTCTTGACTGAGGTCCATATTTACCACTATTGTTAGGATTTTTGAGGTAGAATGAATGAAATGAAGCCGTTAGAGTGGATGCCTTACGAGACCATTCTAAAAAACTTTAAGGAGGATTCCAGTGAATTCGAAACAGATTGTAATCGGAATTGACGGTGGCGGGACGCATACGCGCGTCATGGTCAGTGACCTTGATGGAAACGTGCTCTCTTACATAGAGCGGGGCTCCGCTTCCATTTACAAAGATGAGCAGGCTACTCAAAATGTACATGAAGCGATCGCCGAAGCGCTGCAAATGGCTGACAGATCATGCGAGCATGCACAAGCTCTTGTAGCTGGTATCGCCGGATACGACGATCCTTCCGATCTGGAATGGATTGCTCCTTTAACGGAGCTCCCCGGACTTACATGTCCGAAATGGCATGTGAATGATGCCGTATCCGCGCATTCCGGTGCATTAATGACAAAACCCGGCATCGTTGTTATTGCGGGAACCGGCTCTATTATTACAGGCATCACAGAGGATGGACAATATATTCGTAACTATGATTTTCACCATTACGCAGCTAGCGCTGCAAGATATATATCGTATGATGCCGTATACGAGACGCTTGCGGGACATACAAACGAAACGGACAGTAAGCTTATACGACTTATGCTGGAGCATTGGAACGTATCATCGATTAACGAATTTACCGCAGCAGCCAAACGGGGATTTACCGAAGATCGAAGAGAACGGGATAAACAATTTGGCGAATTTGCTCCTTTTCTTACGGAAGCGGCGGAGCATGGAAGTTCAGTTGCCGTGCGGGTATGTAATCGGGCGATTGACCAGATGAAGGTCGGTATTGAGCTTATTGCCTCCTCCTTCACAAGCGATGAGGTCGCGGTTACATTCATCGGCAGTGTCGTCAATAGTCCTTATTTCTACCAGGCATTAAGCGGGCAGCTTACCGCCGCCGGGAGCAACAAGCGCTATGCTGTTGTAAAGCCTCAGTTCGCACCGGTTACAGGTTCCGTATTATTAGCGCTGAAAAACCTAAGCATCCCCATTAATGAAGCTATTATCAATAATCTGCGTATAACTGCTCACTCCCTAAATAACAAATAAGGAACTATGATGGGCTCATAGCTCCTGATGAATCCTATGCTTATGATTGCCTAGCTGGGGACTCCTTAACTCAATAACATCACCGAATTGACAAGATAACGGGTTAGCTGGAGTCCCTGTCAAAATAATATCGCCCTTACGTAACGTAGCCATGCTTGAGATATGCGAGACTAGCCAATGTGCCGAAAAAAGCATTTCCGACGTATTATCCTTCTGAATGAGGGAGCCATTCACCCACATTTCCAAATCAACATTGCATGGGTCCTCTATATCTGTCATAGAACCAATGGGTGTCAGCTGATCAAACATTTTGAAGCGGCCGGTGTCAAAATGCGCGCTTGCCGTAATATCGTTGACAATAGCGTATCCGGCAACGATAGACGGTACCTCCTGCTCTGAAACATTTTTGGCTTCTTGACCGATGATGACCGCCATCTCCACCTCGCAAATAAATTCCGTCAAAAGCGGCGATAAATAAATATCCCGCTCAGCCGTTAAACTTTCGGGCGACTTAAAAAATAAGAAAGGATCGTCCGTATGGGTAATCTTTCTCGGCTCGGAAGGCTTTAAAATTCGGACCGACACCGATGATTTTACGCGTTTGCCGCATGTAGTATTGAATATCCATACCCATTTCACCTCCACTTTGCTGCCAGGCTCTAGCCCTTCATCAAAAACTCGTTGCCGTCCTCATCCTTAAACTGGACGAACGTGCCCCATTGCATTTGCTTCGGCTCATCGACAAAAACAACGCCGTTGGCCTTCATTTGCTCGTACGTCGCCAGCACGTCGGCACATTCAAACACTACGGAGGCTTTCATGCTCTCGTGTCCCTGCATCATCGATTTCGGATAAAGGACAAGGCGGGTTTGCGCTTGAGGAGGCGCTACCTCGAGCCAATAAGCGCCAGGCCCCATCGGATGCTCGGCGACAACTTCGAAGCCTGCCTTGCTTGTCCAGAACTGCTTCGCCTTTTGCTGGTCTTCGACATATACTCCGACAGTTGCTACATTTTTGATCACATTTATCGTCTCCTTCGGTGTTTCATATGCCCATATTACCAGAAAGCATCAATGATCATCTTGTAAAAAAACGACATCATGATTCGGGTCCGATGCCCGTTTCATTTTATCCAGCATCCATTTCTTGTATTCAAACGGAGTGAGGCCCAAGCATTAAATAATTGTAAGTATTGACCTTCTCCCAACGGAAAGCTTTACGATAAAGTTCATTCCAAACTAATAAGGAGGAAACAACCATGCCGGATCATTCCGCCATTTATGAGAAAGAAGCGGATCGTTATCATCAATTAATATCGAAGCAGCCGGATCTAATGGAGTGTATCGATGAGCTGCGGCCAATCAGCGGGTTGGAAGTTGTAGACCTTGGAGCAGGTTCGGGGAGGCTGACAGCCGTACTTGCAGCAAAAGCAAAATCTGTTATTGCGCTCGATGCGTCAGATGCCATGCTGCAACTTACTGCGAGGAGATTAAGCCAAGCCGGTCATACCAACTGGACAACACATGTGGCGGATCATCGAAAGCTGCCGCTGGAGGATAATAGCGCGGATTTAGTCGTTTCGGGCTGGAGCATTTGTTATTTAGGCAGCGATGATATTCCAGGCTGGGAACAAAACATTAAAGAAGTCATGAGAGAAATCAAACGAGTGCTTCGCGCTAACGGTACCGTTATTATTTTCGAAACGATGGGTACAGGCTTTGAAACGCCGACACCGCCTGATTTCCTTAAGCCATACTACGCTGCATTGGAGCAGGAATACGGCTTCTCGTACAAATGGATTCGTACGGACTACCAATTCGACAGTGTGGAGCAAGGCGAGCAGCTCACCCGTTTTTTCTTCAGTGATGATCTGGCAGACAAAGTGGCTGAGCAGAAGCTCATTCATCTGCCCGAATGCGCCGGCGTTTGGTGGCTGCAGCTGTAAACGCAACGTTTAGGACAACATCACCCTACGGCTTTCTATATATCCGAATAGTGACCTAACTGGAAAACCTCCCGCTAATTGTGCATTTTGATCGATTTCATCACCATATAAATGGAAAACATCCCGTTAATTTAATGAGATTCGGTCCATTATTATAAAAACCGCTGATTTAGAGGGAGGTTTTCCATTTAGCAGAATTCCTCATGATTTCGAAGACAAATAAACGGGAGGATTTCCCTCTAATAATGCTTTGTTATTAGTGATTGCCGATTTTCATTATTGCGGCGGTCTCCGACATGGATTAAAATAGCCCTCCCAGTCTCTTTAGAGGCTGTGGAGGGCTATTTGTTCTTATTTAAAATTAGAATCTTCTTGCTCCTGCGCCAAGGGACTGTTCTGCAATTTGAATTAAAGTTCTTGTGATGTTTCCACCAATAGTACCTGCATCGCGAGTAGTCATATTCCCATTGTAACCATCTGGAGACCATTGAATTCCAAACTGTTGTGCTACTTCGTATTTCATTTGGTCAAGTGCTGCCTGTGCCTGCGGAACAACTAAACTTCTTCTGCTCATATATGTTCACTCCTTAGTTGGATGTGAAGTTATTTTGTGGAATGTTTTGATATTTATACATCAACTTTTGGAGAAATTTCGAAAATTTTTATTATACTAGCACCATCCACACCCACAGTATGGATATGTGTATAAAACAGCCCAAAATAACAAAACATTCATGCGATTTTCTATCCGAAATACAAAAAAAGATATCCACATGGGGATAAGCAGATTGTCCCGCTTCCGTAGCCGCTATCTATTCGCCTTATGAACCTTCAGCTGCTTGCCCTTAATCGTCGTATTCTTTATGATGTTCAGCACATGCGGCCCTTTTCCGTTCAAAATTTCAACGTACGAGACGTTATCCTGTATCGTAATAATGCCGATATCGTCCGCGGTTACACCTTCCAGCTTAGCGATTGTCCCGACAAAATCGACTGCGCGGAGCTTCTTCTTCTTGCCGCCGTTAAAATACAGCTTCATGATTTGTTTATTTAATTGCTCGCGCTTATCTTTTTTGAGGACCGGTCCCACGTTGATCTTTTGCTCAAATTCGTCTCTCCGTTCTTCAACATCCTCTGCGGACGGGGCGGATGCTCTAGGGATCGCGAACCCGATATACGCTTCAATATCAGCTAACCGTCTGCCGTCATGAGGTGTTACGAACGTAATGGCTTTCCCCGCGTTGCCAGCCCGGCCCGTTCGGCCGGTACGATGTACGTAGCTCTCCTTCTCTAACGGAATATCATAGTTGATCACATGCGTTATATTCGTAATGTCAATGCCTCGAGCGGCTACATCCGTCGCCACTAGATAGCGGAATTGCCCTCTCCGAAAAGCATTCATCACTTCAAACCGCTCATCCTGCTCCATGCCCCCGTGAATGCGGTCACAAGGATATTCGAGCTCGGCTAACTGCCTGAACACCTGATCGACATGCTCCTGCGTCCTACAGAAGATGATGCAGCTATCCGGGTTTTCAATGATGGTCACATCCTGAAGCAAAGCAAACTTATTCGCTTCCTTCACTTCAATAAGAGAATGTTCGATTGCAGCGGTCGTGAGACCGGCAGCCTTAATCTCGATATGTACAGGCTCGTCCATATACTTACGGGATAAGTTAGCGACATCTTCTGGGAACGTAGCGGAAAATAGCATCGTCACTCGCTCGCTCGGAAGCTGTTGAATAATCGCCTGCACTTGCTCAATAAAGCCCATATTGAGCATTTCATCCGCTTCATCGATTACAACGAACTGTATACGCTGCAGAGCCAGCGTCCCTTTCTCTATATGATCCAGCACACGGCCGGGCGTACCAACCACGATATGGGTTCTTTGCTTTAGCTCTGCCTTCTGGATGTGGAAAGGATGCTTGCCATATACAGCAGTCGCTTTGATCCTTTTGAATCGTCCAATATTGGTAATGTCCTCATTCACTTGAACGGCAAGCTCTCTGGTCGGTGTAAGGATTAACGCTTGCGGCTTATTCTCGTTCCAATCCACCAATTCGCATAACGGGATACCATAGGCTGCGGTTTTGCCGCTGCCGGTTTGCGATTTTACGACAAGATCCTTCTTCTCAAGAGCAACAGGTATGACCTCGCGTTGAACCTCGGTTGGCGTTTCATAGGCAAGGCTTTCCAATGCTCTTACGATTTCATCACTTAATGCATAATCTTTAAAAGTCTTTTCACTCATTTATAAACCTCTTCTGCGTCATATTCGTTTATTTATTGATAAACGTTTCCCCGATACTTTAATCGTATACACCAACCATTATACCTGATATTGGATATCCTCAGCTTAGATTGTAACATTATCCACAGGGGGATATAATCATAAGCATTATGATGAATAGAAAAGAGAAAATAAAAGTTATCTTAAAGCTTGCCGTCCCAACGATGATTGAGAACTTTTTATTGACTATGGTTGGATTCGTAGACACTCTCTTCGTATCCAAAATCGGGCTGCACGAGGTTACGGCAGTAGGGATGGTCAATGCCATCATCGCGGTTTATATTGCGGTATTCACCGCTCTCGGCATCGGCACCTCATCGCTTATAGCCCGATCCGTGGGAGCAGGTGAAATCGGTAAAGCGAAAGCAATTGCCAAGCAATCAACCTGGGTTTCCGCCGCAGCAGGACTTTTAATCGGAATGATTACGCTTATTTTTGCCGAGCCGCTGCTGCTTCTCATGGGTACAGAACCGGATATTTTAGCTGATGCTGTTATTTACTTTCAAATTTCGGCCGTTCCTTCCCTGTTTCTCTCGCTGATGACCATTTTCGGGAGTGTGTTGCGTTCTGCAGGGGATAGCCGATCACCAATGATGGTCGGTATCTGGATCAATGTAATCCATATCGGCTTGGATTACATACTGATCTTTGGCGCGGGAGAGTGGGGCGGCTGGGGAATTGCCGGTGCGGCATGGGCAACCACTATTTCTAGAATGATAGGAGCTGCCGCATTGTTCGGATACATAAGCAGGTCTGAGCTGTCTTTTTCCTTGCGTAGAGGCCGTTCCTCTAGCGAATATGTTGTCCCGCTGCTCAAAATCTCAAGCCCTGCGGCTGCCGAACGGCTTATCATGCGGCTTGGACAATTGTTCTACATGGGTCTCATCATTAAAATCGGCACCGACGTCTATGCCGCCCATCTGATTGGCGGAAATATCATTTCTCTCTCCTATCTTCCCGGTTACGGGCTCGGCGTTGCTGCTACCACGCTGGTCGGCCAGCATTTCGGCGCTAACCGGAAACGCGATGCTTATGAGTATGGCGTGTTAACCGCATGGATTGCTGCCGTATTCATGACTACCGTCGGCATTATATTTTTTATATTCTCTCCTATAGCAGCTACTTGGTTCACTGACGACCAAGCAATCGTCGGCATGGTCCGGACGGCTCTTGGGATTGATGCTTTTGCCCAGCCTTTTCTAGCGGTCAGTCTGGTTCTTGCGGGAGCTTTGCAAGGCATAGGGGATACCAAAAGCCCCATGTACAGCACGGCCGTCGGCATTTGGCTCGTCCGCACCACTTTTGTGTATGTGCTGGGCCTGAAGCTCGGAATGGGCATCGCGGGCGTGTGGCTGGCCAATGCCATTGACTTAACGCTTCGTTCTATATATTTAAGCTGGAGATTCAAGAAACAGTTGAAATAGGGTATTCGCTCCTTTCCTCTAGTCCTGTAACTCTCCAAGAACGGTACTACAAAAAGTGAGTACTAGTTGCCTTTTGTACGGGTTATTATAATACAGACATACCTATACGAAAGGCAAGTGAGTGCAATGCTCCGTTTAAATGTTACCCGAGTCGGCTTTCTGATGGGCGTCTCCCTGCTGCTCGCAGCCATTATTTATTTCTTTGCCGCCAACTGGAACGGACTTGGGCGCGCCGACAAAATTCTCGCTTCCGCAGGAATTGTCGTTCTATTCTATGGCGTGTCCTATGCATTTTCCAAAATGAAAATCATGCTCGGCCATCATTCGTTTCTTTCTGCCATCTTTCTCGTGGGGGGCTGCATCTCCTTTGGCGCCGCGGTTGCTCTGCTTAATCAAACCTATAACTCGCACGCGGATAACTATGAGCTATTTCTCGTATGGTCAATCCCGGCACTGCTGCTCGCCTGGATTACCCGATATAATCCGTTCTATCTATTGGCCTATGCACTAGTACATCTAACATTATGGTTATACTTCTTTCCATCATCGATGTATTTCGCTCATAGCGATGAGCGGATCATGCTCATTGGCGGCATGTTCGCTTTACTTAATCTCCTTCTATTCTTCCTCACGGAAACGAATCGTTTAATGTCGATACCGCTGAAGATTGTAAGCTTTATCATTTTCCATGTTGCCTTGCTCGTCTTATCAAACTCATTCGAGTATGAGGACTACGGCGTTTGGATGAATATCCCGATCGTTGCCGCCCTTGCCATCGGATTTTATTATTTTACTCATGTACGTCTGAACAAAACGATGCTCACTCTCAATGCGCTTGCCGCATCCGCCTTTGCCGTAGTTAAGTTTATCGAGCTTGCATCAAGGCATGCTTCAACTTTATTCTTCGTATTTGGACTCGTTTTCGTTGCTCTATTGCTGACGGGAAACGTGCTGTTCTTTCGTTACCTGAACAAGCTTGGCACTGAATCCGCTACTGAGGAAGAGGCTGCCCATGAGCACCAAGGCAAACAGAAGAGCGTTATTGTGGGCAAAATCGTATCCACCATCGTCACGGTAATCGGCGTTTTGATCGGAAGCATCTCTTTAACCGGCTTAGTGTTCATGGCTTCGGGGGATATCGAGCCCCAGCATACGCTGTACGCCTTATCGCTCTTGTTCGTCATTCCCGTAATTTTGCTGCCTCGCGTAAATGCGGTTATTCGTTACACGGTGCTCACGATCGGATACGCGGCAGGGATGATCTCTATTGTATGGATAGACATGGTTAGCTTGTCTCTATTGTTCCTGATCTTAACGGTCGCCGGTTGGTTTCGTTTAAAAGGCCGAGCGCAGCATTTTTTTACGTATGCGCTTTTTAATCTGAACATCGCGATTATTTTGTTCCAGCTGTTCGAATCGGTACGTAATGCCGAGTCATTCATTCTATTTATATTGGGGGCGCTGAATGCTGTCATCTATGCCTCACACTTCCTGCTGCGGGAAAGTTTGATGAGACAGTATGTAAGGGAAAACGGTCTGTTTTTCACCTTGCTGTTCCTGTTATGGTTAACGTTCTTGGATGATTTTTTCCCTTATTCCTATGAAGCGTTTAACTTGCTCAACTTTATCTTTGTAACCATTCTGGTGTTTGTGTTCGTTCGCCGCAACCAAGCGCTGGAGGCCGCCATTAGCTTAGTATTCTGGTTCATCTTCATAGCCTTCAAATATTATGATTTGCTGTGGACACTATTGCACAAGTCGATTACCCTCGCCCTTCTGGGCATGATTGCTATAGCGGTCACATATGTCTATGCCTATCGAACAGGCGCGAGTGAATCTGACAAAACGATCAAGCAATATGGTCTGATGCGCAAAAGACCTCTTTTAATTGCAATCGTAGTCGTGCTGCAGCTGGGTTATGTCGGGTATCATGCAGCCGCAAGCGAATCCTTACTTTCAAACGGAACATCGATCAAGCTTGAGATTGAACCGCTCGATCCGAGATCCTTATTGCAAGGCGATTATGTGACCCTTAATTACAGTATTTCCACTCCGCCAGACTCCATTGCAAATGAGTTGGAATCACGACGGAGCTTGAGCAAGATTAAGGTCGTGCTTCGTCCGGATCAGAGAGGGGTATACATCTTTGATCGCCTGTACAAGAACGGAGAAGCACTAACCGATAAAGAGATTGTCATCAATGGAAAGTTAAGCGGTTGGAACTCCATCTACTACGGCATTGAGACCTACTTTGTCCCTGAGGGCACCGGAACCGAAGTTGAACGTAATGCACGCTTTGCTTATATAAAAGTTAGCGAAGACGGAGATGCGCTGCTGGAACGATTGAGTAACGAATAACAGCGAGAACTTGTATGCACATTCAGCCAATAGGGAATCATATAGCGCGGAGGTGTATATCTTATGCCAAACATCAATTCAAATAATAATTCAAACTTCGATGAAATTTATAACCAATACCGCCAAGAGGGTCAACAACGAGCAGCTCAAGAAATTAGAACGGAGCCGGGTAAAGAACAAATTGTAGCGGTTCGAAAAAATGAAGACGGCGACATCATTGCGATTAAAACGGAATCCGGTAGAGAACTCGATTATGTAACTGCTTTAAACGAAGCGAAAAGTGGAAAATTGGCGCATGTGGATGTATTCCACAAATACGGTCGCGATATCCTTCGCAGTGAACCGGACGGATATGACGGGAACAATTTAGATAACCTTCCCGCTTTTTGATTTTGATTCATATTCAATGTAGAAATCCCGTCGTGAGTAAAAGAAGAGAGTTCTCAGTGTGAGGCTCTCTTTTTTCTTCGGGCTTATACTTGCAAAACCAGTTTGCCGACAGTGTTTTTTGTTCCAAAAGTGTAAGAGCTTCTGCCGCTTTTTCCAGAGGATACACGCCGTGAATCTCAGCATGAATCTCTTTTCTTGCCAGCATGCTTAACGCTTCCCGCGCCGCTTTCCCGGTCTCTGCAGGATTACTTTCGGCGTATCCGCCTAATGTAAAACCAGCGGAACGAAGAACGAGAGCAATAAAACAGCGGCAGGACTTTACTTTCAAGTCCAAGCTGCCGCTGTTCTGATATTTTCTCAATTAGCGAGCTTGCCCAGCTCAGGATACTCTTCCAAATAACCGTTTCTGTAGAGCTCGGATAATGCTTTTCGAATGCTGTGCTCGTCCTCTCCAGACTGATCGGAGAGCATAAGCAGCTCGGCAATCGTAATCTCCTTATGCTCCTTGCAATAGGTGAGTAGTCCTTTGGCGGCCCAAGATAAGCGGTCGTCCTGGAACTCCCCGATCATTTTGCGGAACAATTTATGAGGGATGAGCTGTTGATCCACTAGCGATTGCATCGCTTTAACGGCCTGCTTAGGCGTCATCCGGCCTTTACCGGCTACCTCGGATAGCGTTAGAGAAGCAGAATCTGCGGTGCATGAGCTTAACACTATATAGATCATCTGTGAATAAATATCTAAGCCAGGCTTAAAAAATATTTCGGTGGATACGGTAAAATTGCGTATGCTGCTTGGTGATGTTTCAGTTGTCATATTAATACACTCCCTTCCGATTGTTCTCTACAATCATAAAGGTTCGAATATAGGGTTTCAATTAAGGCTTTATTAAAAATTTATAAGAAATCCTCGCCTTGGATCATTGGATGAAATCGGTATTTCCCCAGGTCGATCCGCCCGTCTTTAGTCGTTTCAATGCCTTCATTGTTTAAGTAGAGTATCTGCATAAACCGGGATTCCTCGTCCTGAAGCGCAATTTCCCCTTTGGCATTCACCACTCTGTGCCAAGGAAGGTTGTGAATGCCGCTTAAAGAATGCAAAATCCTCACGACCTGCCTCGCCCCTCTCGGGCTTC
Source organism: Paenibacillus prosopidis (assembly GCF_003337375.1). Classification (GTDB taxonomy): domain Bacteria; phylum Bacillota; class Bacilli; order Paenibacillales; family Paenibacillaceae; genus Pristimantibacillus; species Pristimantibacillus prosopidis. Next base: position 176,649 of record NZ_QPJD01000014.1, on the reverse strand, counting down.
CAGCCAGCTCTGCAATTTGCCCGTAGGTCATCACATAGCCCTCAGGTATTTGCTTGATAATATCAATAACCCTCCGCGTAAACGGCTGCATCCGGTTCCTCCTTTCACTGCCGTTTTAGAGAGATTCGGCTAACGTGATTTTGTTTTTTCCGTTTTTCTTCGATGTATATAGAGCCTTATCTGCCTGTTGGTACAACTCTTCAAACGTCATGCCGTTGCTCTTCGTATAAGCGATTCCACCGCTTACTGTGACGGTAATTTCCTTCTCCTCATTCAACCTCACTTTGCTGTTTTCTATCGTTTCCCGCAATCGTTCGGCAATCGCTTGACTCTCTTCTTCGCTTTTATCTAATAAAAATACTGCAAATTCTTCGCCGCCCACTCTTCCCGCAATTCCTTGACCAGCATAAACTTGCTTCACTATGCTCGAAAATTCAATCAGCACCTGATCTCCCGCTAAATGACCGTGCTCATCGTTAACCTGCTTAAAATCATCGATATCCAGAAGCAGCAGCGAGGTAGCAGCGCTTGTATCATTTAGCTGCTCCCGGACTTTGTCCACGAAGTGTCTGCGATTGTATGCACCCGTTAACCCGTCAATAGTCGCTTGAGCAAACAGCTTTTGTTCCGTTAATCTGGCATCAATGGCTTCCTGGATTTTATGGTCCATCGCTTTCTTCAAACGGTTGAACACATATACGACGGCTATGAGACTGGACATAAAGAGCAGTAAAACAAAGCTATGAATTAACATGGTCGTTGTAAATTGGTTGTATGCCGCTTCTCCTATTTCCAGCTTTTCTACGGAGCTGAGCTTTGCTGCAATGTATACCCCGTTCAGTGTAAATACGCAAGAACATACAATGGTCATAAACCAACGATCAAGATACATACAAAATAGCGTTGCCAATGGAAAAACAAACGTAAATGTAACCGAAGTCGTTGACGTCAGCAATGTAAACAAGTACATGATAAAGAAGCCGCTAAAGGCTGCGTATCTCACGCACCGGGTTAACGGATTTTTTAGGAAGAATACAGTTCCCAGCGCAACAGAAAAAAAACCAACCGATAAGATCGGGAGTACGAAGCTGAGGGCACGGGTTCCTTTAAAATATTCAATCATAAAACCCGCGGATAGGATGAAGATCATCACCCAACAAATGATAACCACAATAAAATTTACAGCGCTTTCATAATGAAAAGCCTTCTGCTGGTTTATCTCTCATGCACCTCTTCGTGGAGTCTGTTATAGCTATATGGTATAAGGAAATACATGACTTGTCACTATTAATCGAAGTACCGCCATATGATTATGCAACACTCGATATAACAAAACACCACCAGGCATCATCAAGTGATGTTCGGTAGTGTTTTGTATTATTAAGTATTACCGAGTATTACTTAGTCTTACCGAAACATGCAGATGATCCTTCACTAAATCCACGCCTCAATATCATCATCGTCGATCTCTTCTTCTGTGGGCGGTTCCGGCTCAAGCTCGGGCTGCCGCCCGGGCTGCTGATCATCCCGACTTCCCGTTGTATCCTCCACAGCTGCCGCCGATTCATGATTCCCTACAGCGTGGGGAACGTATGCGATTTCTTGCGGCATCGCCGCAGAACCTTGCAATACGCTCCTTTCGACCGGGACAAACACCTGCAAATTTCGCACGCCGTTCTGAACAATCTCTCTTTCGATTAGATAACGAAGAGAATCCATGAGATTGGTTTGTGAATTAAGCCATTGCATCACTAACGGATCCTCTGTTTTTTTCGTTTTCAAACTAATATTATCACCGGGCTGCTTTGTCTTTTTCATTCGAATCACCTACCGGAATTCCTTAGATTGCGCGAAAGCATGCTCTCTTAAGCAGGCTGTACCGCTTTATTTTTAAGAGCCTCGTAAATTTTGCCGCGCACAAAGGCATCCAGTCCCATCGCATTTAATTGCACCGCATAGTCAGCCGGTATATACAACAGCTGCATTTCCCGCTCAGCGCATAATTCCTTCAGCTGCGGATATAATACCGAACGCATAAGGATACTTCCTCCTCCGTATACGCAGATCAGGTCAATTTCATTGCGGGCTTTTGTAAGCTGGCGCTTCACGTTTTGAATAATTTGCCTCACTTGGCTCTCGAGCGGCCTTTTCAACGTCTTGAGCGCCCGGGCGTAATATTTGTGCTTAGGATTTTTAATGACGTCGCTGAAAAATTGCCGTGGACTGTCAGGCAAGTGAATCAGGCGATTAAATTCATCCAGTGCTTCCTCGATTGCATATCCCGCTCCATGATGGCTGCCATGCACAAATTGCCGCAAAAATTTATTGCCTTCCGTAATGGGATACTCAGTTGAGCCGTCCCCGATATCGACATGGAGAATTCGTTTCTCCTTAAAATAACTGCCGTTGAATTTCTTCTCGATGCCATAGGACTCAAGGAATTCCTTAAAGATTTCCCCTTCTCTCCAATTACCGTCGCCGTCCTTCTGAAGCGTGAAAATGACGGGTGTCGCTTCCGGCACCACTTTTGCATATGGAAACACGATTTTCACTGCCACACGCAAAATACCTAAATGAACCGTCACATGATGGGAGCCCGTTGTAAACCGTTTCTCGAACTTCGCCGACGTTTCGTCCGTATGCTGCGTGACCGGCAGAGCAGTCGCCATATCTACTTCCACATCGATGTGATCCGGTATCTTCTTCTCTTCCTCGTATGCCTTCTGTACAGCAATAGCCGCAATTTGAGCCAATGTATTTATAACCGGTAAATCCATATCGCTCTTCAAATCGATTCCGATCTGCAGGTTATCTAAAATTTCTCCGCTTTCAAGAGCAAATTTGCCGACATAATACATGCCTGGCCTTGCTGCCGGCGAATCGATCGTTACGACCAATTGGTCCTGAAGGTTTTTGATAAAGCTTTCCGGTGACTGCTCTTCGCTCCATGGGAGCTCGTCCACCGTACAATTGACATTCGGCTGCTGGATCAATTTACCGTCAATAATCAGGTCGTGTTCACTGTTTCCGTTATCGTTGCCTACAAAAAAATGAAAATTCATAATAGCCTTCCTCCTCAAAAGTTTTGTGGGGTTCAAAACTTGCTTCGTAAGCTTATGCTTAAGTTTTGTGGGGTGCAAAACTTGCTTCGTTAGCATAAGCACATTAAAAATGTAACTCTTAGTATTACTTTGCCATACGAAGTGTTAGCCTGCATCCCGCTACAGACCCAGAATTGGGTTAATGTTTTCTCATAAACATGTCGGAATATGCTAGTAAGAATCTTTCAAAAAGTTTACTAAGCGGTTAAAATACTTTATAACCGTTTTCTTTTGGCATGCACAGATGTACATACGGAATAGACTTTCTCAACAAGTCAGAAAGAAGGTGCATGATGGAAAAAAAGAGCCATCCTTATTATTATTTAGGCGGACTTATAGGTTTGGTTTTGGGTTACATAATAGCGAAAATTTATCAAATTTGGGTTGTTGTTTATTTGGGAAGTGATGCGAGCATTGGCGTTTTACCAATGTTTTGGAAAACTGCCTCGACAAATCCGGCTTTGCATACTTTTGGGGTTGTTCTTGTTTTCATGATTATCGGTATTCTATTTGTAAGAATATTATTCAATGTAGCTGAGAAGAAAATTGACAAACTAAAATAGAGCTAATGTCTAGCTCTACTTTGGAAGCTCTGAAGCCAATATTTGTTGTCTTTTTTAATTATAGTGACAGGGGATGAACCGATCATTTTTCTTAATCACTAATTGCTTGTATCAATATAACCTCATAAGAAGCGGCGACGCCTCCAGGAATACTGAACTTATCCTCGTACTTCTTAAACATCTCGGCAAACAATCGCCGGGAACCGAGTCCGCGCGATGCTGCCTCCGATGTGCTTGCTCCAACCGCTTTGACCGAAAGCAGAAAATCCCTTACAGAAGCATGCCTTTCCTGTTCGATAGAACGATCGAAATGTATGCTGCGGAAGCCTGCTTCTCTAAGCATAATTTGCCACTGGGCTGACGGTTGAAAAGAAAGGCCGTGCCGCTGCGGCTCCATCCCGCCGGCACGGTAAGCTTCAGCAAATGACTCATGCAGCTCGCTGAACGTATCCGGCCCGAAAGTCGTGAACGCCAGCATACCTCCAGGGCGGAGCAGACGTCGCAGGAACCCTAGCGTTTCCTTCGGATTTCGGAGCCATTGAAAGCAGGCGTTGGAGACGATGAGGTTGAACGAGGCAGGTGGTGCTTCAGCTGCCCACGTTTCTACATCGGCAGGCAGAAAGCGAACACGGGCCGATTGACCAAAAGAACTGACTCGCTGCTCTGCCGCCTCTATCATTTCCGGGGCAATATCAAGAGCCGTAATGGAAGAACAAGGCCAACCGTTCAGCAAAAGTTCGGTCAAAATACCAGTGCCGCAGCCAATCTCGAGTATGGTGCCCCCGTCCGCTTCACTTTCATCCATCCACCCATGAAGTGACTTTGCAAGCCTGCCTGCCATGCTGCGCTGCACGAGTGCATGGCTATCATACGAGCCCTCTGCGCTTCGATTAAATTGACGTCGGATCGAGTTAATCCTGGTATCCATACCACCATCTCCTTATTTCCCCGGCTATGCCTTCCTCCCTTCCCAGAAACGGCACATGCCCGCATTCCCCGATTGTTATGAGCCTCCCTTGCGGCAGTTGCGCGAGCAGCTCCTCCGCAGCGCCATAAGGACAAATCTTATCCTCGGCTCCATGGATAAGAAGAACCGGACAATGGATTTCCGGCAGGTAGGACAGACACTCCTCCTCGCGCAGTACTTGAAGACCGGCTATTAGTGATGATGTTGTCCAACTGCCGATTGGAGGTAGTACTTCACCGAGCCCTGATTTCCATTCCGCGTCCGTAAACAGCATTTGCCGGAAATTGTTTTCTACGGCATATCGATCCTTTTTAAGTGCTGCGATCATCTGGCGAACATAGACATCCGGCCAACCCCGGTCGTTCTGTTCCTTGGGACTGGTGAAACGGGCGGTTGCAGCTAGCAGTATAAGGCCATCCACAAACCCTTTTGAAGCGAGCCGCAGCGCGAGTAATCCACCTAGCGACCAACCACCGATCAATAACGGGCGTTGCAGCCCCATAAAATCCGAACCAGCAGATACCCGGACTTCCCTTACAGTCGTTTCCGTAATGGCAAGCATCTCAACCATTGAACCGGCTTCACTGTAATTTATAAAACCATGATGAAACTCCGGCAGCAAAGCCTGCAGCTTGTCAAAAACTGAATTGGGCATACTCCATCCCGTAAGCCATAAGATGGTGCCGCTCGTACCCGGCATCGTCATGATTTCAGCACTCCCAGTTTGACACCAATTGTTCGTATAGAAGCTGCCGCATCACTCAGCTCTTCATCGGTGTGGACGGCTGACAAGGAAAAGCGGATGCGCGCTGTACCTTCAGGCACAGTAGGAGGACGAATCGCCACTGCCGCGATGCCTTCCTCAGCAAGAGCACTGCTGAAACGCAGAGCCGTATCGTTATCGCCGACGATAACCGGTACAATAGGTGAATCGCCGGAACCGACTTCAAATCCGGCCTTGCCAAGCAAGGACCGAAACAACCGGCTTGCCGCAATAAGTCGTTCACGGCGCCATTGGTCGGCTTGTACCAAAGCTAATGCTTGTGAAATGCCGCTTACGAGAGAAGGAGGCAGCGCTGTCGAATAGATGAGCGGCCTCGCTTTATTGATTAGCCATCGAATGAGCGTATGGCTGCCGCTGACATAGGCGCCGTAGACTCCAAACGATTTGCTGAACGTTCCCATGTGGACATCCACCTCGTCTGACAGCCCGAGCTTATGGCAAAGTCCCTCGCCTCGCGGGCCATAAATGCCTCCGCTATGTGCCTCATCCACCATCAGCATCGCTCCGTATTCCTGTTTAAGCGCAGCCAATTCATGCAATGGCGCGCAATCGCCGTCCATGGAGAAGATAGTGTCCGTTATAATCAGCTTGCGCCGTTTATCTCGGTGCTTGTTTAACAGCAAGCGTAAATGCTCCATATCGTTATGGCGGTACCGGGCATGCTCTGCGCGGCTCAATGTAATGCCATCCACTATGCTGGCATGGTTGAGCTGATCGCTAAAAACTACATCTCCCCGGCCCGCGAGCGCCTGAATGACACCCACGTTTGCCGCATAGCCGTTGGCGAAAACAAGCGCTGCCTCGCTTTTCTGCCAAGCGGCTAGCGCTTCTTCGAGATGACGGTACGGCAACCGGTTGCCGGTCACAAGACGGGATGCGCCCGAGCCGGCTCCCTCGATGAGCAAAGCCTCACGCATCGCCTCAATAATGACGGGATGCCCGACAAGACCAAGGTAATCATTCGAGGATAAGTTGAGCAGCATACGCTCTCCCCTCATCACATAACCGGGACGCCCCGGAACCGGAGCGCTGGAGGTCAAGGAACGCTCCAGCGCTTGCTCGGCCAATGCCGCAAGTTCTTTCTCCATCCAGTTCATCATTGGTAATACCGCCGCCTTATAGGGCACACATTTCAATCTCAAAGCCCAAATCTTCAATCATCTGATAATCAGCCAATGCTTCTTGGCCTTGAGTCGTCAAGTAATCACCTACAAAAACTGAATTCGCAGCGTACAGAGACAGAGGCTGCAGCGTACGGAGATTAACCTCGCGGCCGCCCGCCACACGGATTTCTTTGGACGGACAAATTAGCCGGAATAAAGCCAATACCTTCAGCGCTTTCATGGCCGGTGTGCGGCCCGCATTTTCCAGAGGCGTCCCCGGTATGGCGTTCAGAAAGTTGATTGGAATCGAATCCGCATCAAGCTCTCTTAGCGCGAATGCCATTTCAACGATTTCCTGGTTCGTCTCGCCCATTCCGATAATGACGCCGGAGCAGGGGGACATGCCGTACGTTTTCACTTTTTCTACCGTTTCCACCCGTTGATCGTATGTATGAGTCGTTGTAATCGATGGATAGTTTGCTTTACTTGTGTTCAAATTGTGGTTGTACCGGTGTACGCCGGCTTCCGCAAGCCGTTTGGCCTGATCATCCTTCAAAATGCCAAGGCATGCGCATATTTTAAGCGGCATCGTATCGGCTATTTCTTTGACCGCTTCGACAACTTGATCAAGCTCTTTATCCGTTGGACCTTTTCCGGCCGCTACGATGCAATAGGTACCTGCTTTGCGCGCCATCGCTTCACGTGCCCCGGCTAATAACGTATCCTTATCGAGCAGCGTGTATTTCTTGACCGGCGCAGTCGACACAATGGATTGTGAGCAGTAACCGCAGTCCTCCGGACAAAGGCCGCTTTTGGCGTTGATAATCATGTTTAGCTTCACTTTTTTACCGTAAAAATGCTGCCGCACCCTATAAACCGCCTGCAGCAGCGGCAGCACCTCATCGTTGTCGGCCTCGAGAACAGCGAGGCCATCCTCTAACGTTAGACATTCTCCGTTCAGCGCTTTTTGGGCTAGAGACAGCCAATCCTTATTTGCGGCAATCGTTATCATCCTAATCAACCTCCCATGTTATGTACGGCAAGCGCCTGTCTAACAGGCCATAATTCAATCGTTTCTCGTACGGCTTGGATTAGCGTTTCCGTATCGGCTGCTTGATGCATGCGCGGGAAACGGCCAAGCACTTTAATACCGCTGTATTGTTCGATCAAATCCGCGTTCGTAGCGATGCTCGGGTCGTCCTGCTGATCTGACAGCTCACCCTCGTTCATGACAATGCCTATGATCGGTATATTACGTTGCCGAAGCATGGACACGGTCAATAGAGTATGATTAATCGTACCGAGCCCGGACCTGGCCACGATTAGAGCTGGTAAACGAAGCTCCGCAATCAAGTCCGCCACCATGGCGTCATCGGTTAGAGGAACGGCGACGCCCCCTGCGCCTTCAACAAACAAGGCATCATAACGTTTCATCAGCGGTTCGCCTGCCGCTAATATTCCTTCCAACGTCAGCTTCACACCAGCCTGCTTGGCGGCGAGCATCGGTGTAAGCGGTTCTGTGAATGTAAATGATGCTACCGTCTCGGGCTGCTCCTCTATACCCGTACTCTGCAGCAAACGTTCGGCATCCGTCATCCCGCTTCCAAGTGACCCGCCTGATTGCACCGGCTTCCAGACACCGACATGCTGCCCCTCGTCCCGAAGCGCAGCGACGATTGCAGCGGTCACAACCGTCTTCCCGACACCGGTATCCGTACCCGTAACGAATATTCCACGAAAGGCCGTTTCGGCTGTCATCCTATTCATGCACCCCAACCATTCTCGGTCACGCTAATGATGGCATCGGCCAAAATATCGGTCATTGCGTCAAGCTCAGCCTCCGTGCTCACGAGCGGGGGAATGAAGACGATAACGTTCCCAAGCGGCCTCGTCAGCATGCCAAGCTCTCTCGCCCGCAGGCTCGTGCGAACGCCGATTCGTTCCGTCCAATCGTATGGCTCGCGCGACACCTTATCTCGTACAAGCTCGATACCCACCATAAGCCCCTTTTGCCGGATATCGCCGACGTGCGGCCTATCTATTAGCGATTTCAGCTTCTGTTCTACAAATGACGCTTTCACCTTCACGCCTTCCACGATGTTTCGCTCTTCAAACAACTCCAAACTGCGCAAAGCAACGGCGCAGCCAAGAGGATTGCCCGTGTAGGAATGGCCGTGGAAGAACGTTTTCTGCTCCTCATAATCCGCATAAAAGGCGTTGTATACCTGATCCGTGGCAAGCGTCGCAGCCACAGGCAAGTAGCCGCCGGTAAGCCCTTTTCCAATGACCATAAGATCAGGTGAAACCTCTTCATGATCGCAAGCAAACATAGCGCCCGTCCGGCCGAACCCGGTGGCCACCTCATCAGCGATGAGCAGTACACCGTGCTTGCGGCACAGCGCAGCCATTTCGCTTAAGCATCCCGGAGGCATGACCATGATGCCGCTTGCCCCCTGAACGATCGGTTCCACAATAAGAGCCGCAATCTCATCGGCTCTCGTCTCGAGCAGAAGCCGCAAGCCGGACAGCGTTTCTTCCATCGCAACCGCTGCGCCTCCTTGACGATAGGCATTAGGATACGGAATGACATGCGAGGGAAACAGCATAGGGCGAAATATCTCATGATACAGCGGAATCGCGCCTACGCTAACAGCTCCAATTGTGTCACCGTGGTACGCCTGTTTCATGGTAATGAACGATGTTTTGCCGCGCACGCCCTGGTTATGCCAATATTGAAAAGCCATTTTCAAAGCAATCTCAACGCCGGTTGCCCCGGCATCGGAATAAAATACCTTATGTAATCCTTCAGGAGCAATTCGTACAAGCTTCTCAGCAAGCTCGATGGCCGGCACGTTGGCCATTCCGAGCAGAGTGGAGTGCGCGACACGCGTCAACTGGTCTGTAATCGCCTGATTAAGCTCCGGTACATTGTGCCCATGAACATTAAGCCAAACCGACGAGAAGCCGTCATAATAAGCACGCCCCTGGATGTCATAGAGCATGATGCCTTCGCCTCGTTCGATGATGAGCGGGTCGGAGCTGTTATAGTCTTTCATCTGCGTGAAAGGATGCCACACATGCGCTTTGTTCATGGCAGCAAGTCGTTCTGAACGCAAAGTCACGAAGTTCCCCCTCCGGTCTTTTTTGTGATATGTTAACCAAAATAATTCTTAATAGGTTAACAATTAGTTGTAGCTATTCTAGCAGACCAAGATCTCCCTGTAAATAAATCAGCTAATAATTTCACGAACATAAAAAAAGAACCTCATTGGATATGAGGTCCTTTACCTGACATGATTAGTTTTCAACTATCGCATTCATTTAAACCGGTCCTGGAATTGCTTGACTATTCCTTCCGTAAGGGTGTCGGCTAGCATAATAATGGTCCTCCCCTTGATCGAAAGCGATAATATCAGCTCCCCAATTTTTGCAATCTTTGCGATACATCTAATTGATCCGAATCACGACCCGCGCCTTCTTCAACATTCATTGTGTAATATTCAGAGATTCCGTACTGGTCGATATCCCAAAAAGAAATAGACTTGTATTACAACATTATTTTTCCTTTAGCAAAGAACGTTCTCTGATGTTTTACGAATTACAAAATAAAATAAATAAATAAATTTGCACAGCCTACAAGAGTACACATTATGCCACCAAAGCGTGTATTCCAAATATAAAGATCTGAGGGCTCAGTACCGTCCTTTGATGTCCAACGTTCTGTTATTTTCCAAAATACTGAGGTCTTAAAAATCATCAATAAACCTCCGATTATAAGAATAACACTCATTAAAATCATTGATATCCGATGCCCCCTACGTCAAATTTATATTTATTACAGCAATTCCTTTACGATTATGAGACTTCACTTTCGAATTTTAGGATAAATGAAGAAAACCACAGACTGTGGTTTTCTTCATTATAATTTATACAATAAAATTCCTGAAAAACGGCAGATATATGACTATGCAGAAAGAACTCTTTGTGCAAGGGTTCAGTACTTTCGAATAATGAATTACATTAGATGCCGAGTTATTGAGGCGTTATGGTTCAGTAGTTAATATCAGAAGAAAACTTAAAAAGATAGTGATGAAAGCAAGTAATTTTCAAAAATATGGCAATGTGTCCTATATCACTGAAATTGCTTATTTAAATAAAAAATTACGTCGTCTGCTCCAAATCTCTCCAAACTTTTCCCGGCAATTGCATGAGCAAATAATAATAGTTTTCCGTTCACAGTAAAATAATCGACATTTAGATAAAAATCTGAGTTGCCAACAATAAAGGGCTCACTTTTATTATCTAAATATGTTGCGACAAACACATGTTTCTCATTATAAAAGTTTTCACCATGGTTTTTCATAATGGACATAGCTGAAGTAGAATATTCACCATTAGTAGGGTTATCGATGACTGATGTCATAGGCTGAATTATCCATTTACCGAATCCTTGTTTCGTAAGGCCAACAATTCCTAATTTATCTCTGTTTGCTAAGAGTATTATTTTAGTTATATGCTCTGCGTCCGAAGAATAACCCTCAACAGTTATAATATCATTTGCTGTGAACCCTTGTCTTTTAAGAACTGAAGAAATACTTGTATTAAACTGGTACCAAACAACTACGCCAATCAAAACTGCAATAACGATGGATACCCCTATTAATCTTCTCTTCATATTAACCTCCTTTGATCCTTGAAATGGGAAAGCAATGTTTCGAAGAGAACTCCGAAACATTGCAAATGAACTTGACGTATATTCAATTAATCGTAATTTGTGTAGGGACTGACGGGTTAAGGACATACGCGGTTATATTTGCTGTTTTATCATGATTATAGAACCTAAAGTAACGAGCAAATGAACTTCTCTGGGTGGAGGTATTAAGGTATGAATCCACAGCTTTATATCCGCTAGAATAATTTTCTGCGTATACCGTGTTATTGGTATCCTTCGAATGAGTAAATGGTAGACCATTCTTAATACCTCGTAAAGTATGCCCTGCAGCAATGGAGAAAGTATTTGAGACGAAGGATAATTTTTGCCAACTATCATCTTTACCAGCTAGCTTTACATATGTAAAGCAAATAGTCGATAGACTACCGTAAGAAATTACGTGGCTATTATTGGTGACATTAGTGTTGTCTTGAAAGAATAATTCCCATGGAGCCCAACCTACCAACGGAACTAAGCTGAATGCGGCACCAACAAATTTTTCTACGTAAATACTACCAACCTCTTTTAAGTTATTTATCGCAATTTGTTTATTAGTATAGAGTGTTGCCCCGTCGCGTGCCACAGATAGGTTGGTATTATAACCAATACCCTGTGCATATAAATCCTGCAAGTCGTAACTTTGATTATTTTTGTAATGCGAATATCTTATCTCATACCATTTAACATTAGCATTAGAATTCGGCACGGTAACCATAGCGCTAACTTCATCGCTATTTGACTGAGAGTAAATAGCCTCAGCTTCACTTTGTGTAAGTTTTTTGACGCCAAGAGCATTCAACTTAGCTTCAAGTTCCATCTCATATCTATCATCGACTAAATTACTGCTAATATCATTTTGTGTCCCCAAACTTCCATCCTGCTTCCGTGCGTTCAGAAGTTTCCTAGTTCTGTATTCAGACAATTGTCTCATTACTTCTTGAATTTCTGCTTTCTTTACCTCAACTTCTTTATTAGCTTTTTCCTGAGCTGCCGTATTTTCTTTTTGATTTTTAGGTGCAGCTGACGTGGAAAATCCAAAAGATAAGACCATTGCAAGTGACAGAATTAAGATTGAAAATTTTTTGATCAAGTTAATCTTCATCCTCTCTTATTTTTCATATTATAATATATTGAACGTTGGCCAGACGATTCAATCTAATTGGCCTATTAGTCTCTCTATGTTATAGTCATAGATGGACTACATCTCTACATGGTAAAGAAGCTAGGCTAAAGGTTGTTATCAGTAGACAGTACAAAGTGAACTAGTAGCAGTTGAATTATTCCATATATTTTCCTCGGTATTCTCAATATTTCATTTCTTCCAGTTTTTTGCAACAAAATCATAATACATGATTTTCCATTGAATGTATATCCATTTTTTTAAAGATAAAATCCTCGAATTTTACGACATCATAGATTTGACTGATAATCAGATTATAAAAGGTAACTTATAACAATAAAAATGGCGTATCAAATTGGTTGTCAATTTGCACGCCATTTTACATGTCAATTTAAATTTTTTACCTCTAAAGTGAACCCATAAATTGGATTTGAGGTTCTTTTCTTCTACAGTATTCATTTAAACCGGTCAGGGAATTGCTTGACTATTCCATCCGTAAGGATGTCTGCCAGCATAATAATGTGGTTCTCCGCTTTATCGAACACCATAATATCGGCTTCCCAATTTTTTGCGAGCCTTGCCGCGACATCGTCTGCAAGTAACTGCAAATGGATGTCCAACTGTTCCTTTAATTGCTTATGCGTCCAGTTTGGGTTGGCGCTGCTAAGAAATTTAGCAATATCATCGGCGTTTTTGTACCATGCTTTATTGAATTTTTCCAAGTCCGCCTGGTTCCCGCTCTTTGCTGCATTTACTATTTTCCCGGCAATGACGATATGGTCCGTTAACAGCTCGGTCAGCTTATTGCCAGCTGCCTCCCCATAATACGGCTTTATTGCATTTCCAATATCCTTCTGGTTCTTCAACAGCCTTGCCAGCACCTGCTCCTGATCCAGCAAGCCTGCAAGATTGCTTACGATGTAACTTCTCGTCCATATCACATGATCGATCCAGAGCTTTCTCATATCGCCCTTTAACTGTACCATGGATGGACTCAAGCATTGCTCATGCGTGTGATTGTGATCATTTTCTGCAGCAACGGCCCTCATTGGAGCCAAGCTCATTATAAGAGTAAGAGCGATACCCAACAAACCTAACTTGAAAAGCTTGCTTTTCATTAATGTATTCTCCTTTTCATGCATGAAATAACCAATCTGTTATATTTTGGACAAATCAATTCATTTCATACACGACGGAGATCCTTTTAAGTTTATATATCGTCTACATGGCTCTTATTTCAAGCAGCTCGTATTTAATGACACCCATAGGAGCGTTAACACTGATAATGCTGCCTACTTTTTTACCGATAAGCTCCTTGCCCAAAGGACTTTCATAGGATATTTTATTTTCGGCGACATCCGCCTCTTCCGTCCCGACAATCTGATATTCGATTTTCTCGGAAAATTCAATGTCATTGAGTATGACAACAGATCCAATGTTGACTTTCGATACATCTAATTGATCGGAATCGACGACACGCGCCTTCTTTAACATTCTTTCGATGGTAAGAATTCTTGTTTCCATGAAGGCCTGATCTTCCTTGGCGGAATGATACTCGCTATTTTCCTTCAAATCGCCAAAACTAATAGCCAGTTTAATGCGGGCGGCTAATTCTCTGCGCTTCACATATTTAAGATCATCCAGTTCAGCTTCTAATTTAGCCAAGCCCTCTTTGGTTAAAATAACTTCATCTTTCGACATATATACAGCTCCTATTTGCTTTGTTACATCCATTTTAACCTATAACCTGCAAACATGCGAAATGCAAAAGCCATTACCGCATGTATTCTTACTTTATTTTACCTATAACGCCCAATCTTAGTTTTGACCTTCTCAAGAATAGGTGCAGCCATAGCCCTTGCCTTTTTAGCACCTTCAAACAGAATATGATCAATTTGTTCTGGTTCTCCCATTAATTCATTGTATTTTTTGCGTGGTTCCTCCAAATAATCATTCATGACCTGAAACAGTTCCTGCTTTGCCTCTCCCCAACTAATGCCGTTTAGATATTTATTCCTTAACTCTTGGATTTGTTCAGGAGTCGCGAATTCCTTATACAATAAGAATACGTTAGATGTGTCAGGATCTCTCGGTTCGTTTGGAGGTGTAGAATCAGTTTTCATTTTATTAATTAACTTTTTAAGATCCTCAGTTGATTCAAAAAGCGGAATCGTATTATTATAACTCTTACTCATTTTTCTACCGTCAAGTCCAGGGATTACAGCGGTATATTCATCAACTACATATTTCGGCAACTTGAAGGTATCCCCAAAATTTCTGTTGAATCCTTCTGCAATATCTCTTGCTATCTCTACATGCTGAATTTGGTCTTTTCCCACTGGAACTTTATCGGATTGAAATAACAATATATCCGCTGCCATCAAAATCGGGTATGTGTACAACCCCATATTAACCCCTGAATCCATATCCACTCCCAATTGTTCATTTTTATCAAGAATTGCTTTATAAGCATGGGCACGGTTCATTAATCCTTTTGGGGTCAGGCATGAAAGTATCCAATTAAGTTCGAATATTTCAGGCACATCCGATTGTCTATAAAAAATCACCCTCTCTGGGTCAAGCCCCATAGCAAGCCACGTCGCAGCAATACCGTATGATAAATGATTATATTCCTCTTTGTCCTGAATGAATGTTAGTCCATGATAATCAGCAATAAAATAAAGTGCTGTACAATCACTGACTATTGCGATTTGGAGAGCGGGTTTTATTGCTGCAATGTAATTCCCAACATGGACTTTCCCCGTGGGCTTAATTCCCGTTAGTACGATTTCTTTATTCATGTTCTCCCTCCTCATGATACATAAAAAAGGGGCTCTCATCCTAGAAAGGACGAGAAAACCCCGTGGTACCACCTTAATTAGCCCGCATTAAACGGACTCACTTAGCGTATCGAAACATACATGATGTTTGAATACGTGTCTCTTGTAACGACGAGACTTTCGCCAAAGCCTACTCAATCTTATTTTTCGGTTTGGATGCTCAGAAGCCCACTTCGGCATAATCTCTACACTGATTCGCACCAACCATCAGCTCTCTGGAGTATTTACTATGCGTACTCTCTTCATCATCGCAAAATTGTTTTTTATTTTATTACTACATTTTTACAACACAAATGGAGGAAAGTCAAATACTCAAGTTATTCCCTTGCATGCAGAGAATGGCCTTCCGATATGTCCACTTCTCGTCACGTGTAGACAAAGGCTTCACGTCTCGGAGCATAAGGATTTTTCCAATTCCTATATTAAGGGGTACACTTCAGTATCGTTGTAAAACTAGATTTTATTTATCATATCGACTATTAACCCTACCCACCCAATCAATGATACCCATAAAGGAATAGATAATGTGGTACCCCAGAATAACCCGATAACTAAACTTCCGTCCTTATTCATAGGCGTCACCTCCTGATTAAGCTGCCGTCCATTTCTTTTCTGTCTGATTAGTTATAGTATATGTAAGCGTTTTATAAAATACAAGTAATTTTTATACTATTCTTAATATTCTGAAAATTTATTCGTAAGTTTAAGAAAATTTAGAATCTCCCATTGGTGGAACGGTTTAAATAACAACTCGGACAAAATCCGGTGTTAAGGGCTGCCGCGATTAGGAATTCGCGCTTTTGCGGCTAGGTGTACGCGGACATAGAATCCGTTATTAATCCGTTTCGCCCCTCTTTTGAGGTACTTGTGGACTATGTCCCCATTCCGCATAAGCATAAGCATGACCTTGATGGCCGGTTTATTCAAGCATAGATTTTTACAACTACCATTAGCTATCTTTCACTACATAAAAGTCCTCCCCTTTTATCCGGCCAGTACTCTATTAACGGCATCAAGAAATCGGTCTATATCAAATGGTTTTACGATAAAATCAGTGGCGCCCGCCTGCATGGCTTGTACAACTAAATGGCCCATCGTTGAGCACATCACGATCTTTGCCTCCGAATCCTCCAGTTTGATCTGAAGAGCTGCCTTAACTCCATCCATAACCGGCATGTTAATATCCATCGTAACCAGATCAGGTTTTAATTGACGGTATTTTTCTACCGCTTCTCTGCCACTGGATGCCTCTCCAATAACCTCATGCCCGCCATTGGCAAGGATAACTTTAATCAAGACTCTCACAGGTACCGCATTATCAACAACAAGTATCTTAGCCATTGTACTTCACCTTTTATTATCAAAATAGGTTTGTCTGCCATAAAGGGTATGGAGATCGGCGGCTTGCCTCCGTTACTCGATGGATGTAGATCTTCAGTGGAAATCGGTTGACAAAGAACTCTCATAAATGACAAGAACTTGACCCTATTTCCTTCCAAAAAACCATCGCCCGGGTTGGGCGATGGTTTTGTTACTTCTACAATTCCTCTATTGCCTCCAGGAATCTGTAAATAATCGATGCAGCCTGATCTCTTTGAGCTAACGTCCCCGGTTCATAGGCAGTCTTACTAACACCATATACTTCCTGATATATATTCTGCGGCTCTTCAGTTGTGATACACGTCAAACTCTGCGACGGACCACCAGTAACCCTCACTGCCGGTGCAGACGACCTTGATGAAGCGAGCTGTCTGCGATGGGAATGTGACCTCTTGGACTGGGCCGCTTCCTGTTACAGAAGTAACCTTGGTCCAGTTGGTTCCATCCGTAGATACGTACACGTCTGAGCTTCGCGCATAGTCATTGCTGCCGCTGCCGGAATCGATCACAATCTTGTTGAAAGTCTCCGATTGCCCCATATCCACTGTAATAGAAAGCCCATTATACTGCCCTATTCCAGAGCTATACCTGGTTGAAGCATTGCCATCCAGCATGTTTCCTGGCACATCGCCCCATGGGCTTACATCCGTAGCCGCTGCGGTCCAACCGGCCCGATAATCAGTATCCTCTGCGTTGTACACGTTAAATTCTGCGACGGACCACCAGTAACCCTCACTGCCGGTGCAGACGACCTTGATGTAGCGAGCTGTCTGCGCCTGGAAGGTGACCTCTTGGACTGGGCCGCTTCCTGTTACAGAAGAAACCTTGGTCCAGTTGGTTCCATCAGTAGATACGAACACGTCTGAGCTTCGCGCATAGTCATTGCTACCGCTGCCGGAATCGATCACAAGCTTGTTGAATGTCTCCGATTGCCCCATATCCACTGTAAATGAAAGACCATCATACTGCCCTGTTCCAGAGCTATACCGGGTTTCAGCATTGCCATCCAGCATGTTTCCTGGCACATCGCCCCACGGACTTACATCCGTAGCCGTTGCGGTCCAACTCGTCCTAGTGTTGTATACGTTAAACTCTGTGATTGACCACCAGGTACCCGCAGTGCCGGTATTGACGACCTTGATGTAGCGAGCAGTCTGCGTTTCTAAGGCAGCCAGTTGGACTTGTTGACCGTCTGAAACTATGGAAGAAACCTTGGTCCAATCGGTTCCATCCGAAGATACGTACACCTCTGAGCTTCGCGAATAGTCACCGGTACTGCTGCCGGAATCCAACATAATCTTGTTGAAAGTCTGCGTTTGCCCCATGTCCACTGTAAACGAAAGACCATTGTACTGCCCTGTTCCGGAGCTATACCGAGTGTTAGTATTGTCATCAATCATGTTTTCGGGATTACCATCGCCCCACGGACTTATGTCTGTAGCCGTTGCGGTCCAACCCGTCTTCGACAGCGCAGCAGGTAGACCTTTGACGTTGAATGAAGATCCGCCTGCATATGATCCATCGCTTCCATACACAGAAACCGCAACCGACCCCGATTGAAGTCCGTCCGGAACGTATGCGCTGATGCTCGAATCTGACCAACTGCTTATGTTGGCCGGGATCGATCCGAAATTGACCGTACCCAGTCTCTGTAAGTCACCGAAGTTAGTACCGTCGATTGTAACCTTATAGCCCACTATGCCTTCGTTCGGCGTCAAACTGCCGAAGGCCGGTGTCGGGAAGCTTGACGAATCCTTAGTTGCGAACATCGCTGAGGTTCCGTCAGGGAGCGTATAGATAAACGAGCTATCAGTGGATATCGGGAAGCTCTGGCTGCTGCCGGTTCCATTGTATACTACGGAAACCTGCGTCCCTTCCGTGCTGGTCCATTTCTGCAGCTGGAGGCCTTTTGATACCTTTGTCGGAGCTGCGATCGAACCGGTTTCAGTCGAAGACCCGTTCACATTGATTTCACCGATGGACCACCAGAAACCGCTTGTTCCGGTACTGACAACGCGAATATACTGTGCCGTCTGCGCGGTTGGCAGTGTGATCGTTATCTTTCCAATGTGGCCGTTGCCGCTTGCAAGCGCGCTGCCCCAATTAACGCCGTCATTTGAAACATATACCTGATATTTAGTAATGTAGTCGAAGGAACTGTTTACGCTGTTATCAAGGACGATTTGATCGAAGCTCGCAGGGCTCCCCAAATCGATCTGATACCAGTCGCCGTTCTTCAGCCCATGCCCGGTGGTCCACCTTGTGTCGAGATCGCCGTCGATAGCGTTCACGGCCGCATCTCCGGTCGCATTCCCGGTCCCATCCCCACCCGAATTCGACGAAGCCGTGACGGTCCACTGGCTACGGTCCAGCAACGTTCCTCCTGTCTGGATAGAAGCTCCGATCGGAAGGGAATATGTGATCAA
This sequence comes from Paenibacillus prosopidis, assembly GCF_003337375.1. Lineage (GTDB taxonomy): Bacteria > Bacillota > Bacilli > Paenibacillales > Paenibacillaceae > Pristimantibacillus > Pristimantibacillus prosopidis. The sequence continues at coordinate 157,654 of NZ_QPJD01000014.1, read as the reverse complement.
GCTATTTCCGGTATGGACGGTATTCTGAAAGTCCAGTAATGCCGGATCGTAGGTTATAATCGCCGAATCAGATGCGGATTTCTTCTTCGGCTTAAACCTAAAGTCATAGGTCGCATCCGTGACACCGGCCGCTGCAGGGGTAGTACCGCTCTGCTGAGGTCCCTCCCATTTAAACGTGACGGCATTGCCGGCGTTCAAGGTGTAGTCGAACGATTGTGTTCCGTCTGCAACACTGAAGGTCTTCGAGTCGCTTCCCGAGTTATACGCAATCAGAACCTTCGATCCATCCGGGTTCTGGAACGCAACATTCTCTATGCTGCCTTTCCCAAAGGTATTCGAGTAAATTCGATACGCTCCTGGCTTTACAAACTTGCTGGCATGAGCGAGTGCGTAATAGTCTACATTGTAGGATACTTCTCCGCTATCCGGATCAATAGTAGTCAATCCGCGAACCCAGGCTTCACCATCCGTGTCGCTGTTGAGCGGACCACCATCGGTGTCAAGTGCAATGTTCCATAGAACCACCCCGTCCGCCCAATTGCGCATACCATTGATAATCCAAGTATTAAGTGAATCATAAAACGCTTCCTGAGTGCTTACTTGCCAAATACCACCCGTTGCTTCCGTGATAAAATTGCGTTTACCTGGATAATCGTTGTGGACTAGAGTTTGAGAAATGGGGTCGCCACTATAAATGTGCCATCCAGTTCCATAGGTGTACTCGGTGGCAGAGGGATCGCTAAAAATCTTCTCGGGATACGAAGGTACATCCCAGTTGTGGTCCCAAGCTAAAATCTTCGTGGAAATTTGCTTATCCTCAAATGCCTGGCCGATCTCCTGAATCAACTGGGTTTCCTGGTAAGCGGAGAGGAACATGCCGGGATAGGTAGGAGTGCCCATTGGTTCATTTTGCGGCGTAATATAAGATATTGGCACACCGGCATTATCGAAAGCTTGTACGTACTTTACAAAATAGTTGGCGAGCGCAGAATAGTATTCGCTCTTAAGAGTACCTCCTATCATAGAATCGGAGGTCTTCATCCAACCTGGCGGGCTCCACGGAGTAGCCATGATTTTCATAGAAGGGTTAAGCGAAAGAGCCTCCTTCAATGCCGGAATGATGTACTCCTCATCATGCCCGATAGAGAAGCCCGCCAGCGTCGGATCCGTTTCTCCCGCCGGCATGTCGTCATAGGAGTAGTTCCCGGATGCATTGAAATCCGTGGCGCCCATCGGAGTGCGGAGTAAGCTAAGGCCGATGCCTGACGAGGGATCAAAGAGATTATTCATCAGCTCCGTGCGCTGAGATTCCGACATCTTGTTCCAGATTAGCCAAGCGGAAGAGTCGGTCATGCCCGCACCAAAACCTTGAACTTCTTGATATTTGCGGCTTGCGTCTACATTGATCGTAAGCGGGTTACTCGTTTGCACGGTTTGGAATAACACATCGTTTTGTTGTTCAACCCACTTGTTGCTCGATACGTCTGTCAGCCAAACCTGAACAGAATTGCTTTCTGCAGCCTGGACTGGATAGGATGGTATGAAAACAAAACTCATACACATGACAGATACTAATAGTAGAAGAAAAGATTTTTTTGTTTTGTTCATGTTTGTTCTCCTAACAGTAAGAGATTGTTTGGATATGAATCATAGCCTCAAAGAAATTGAAAACGCTCCCACAGGTCAATGAAAATCGGGAGGCGACGTCCAGATCAAAATATCATCACCCCCAGAACAACTATAATTTAAATATCCTAACTTTATAGGGTAGCTCGTTCTTCCCGTTACAAAAAAATGATAATCCTAATGAGGATGAGGACGGGTAAATTAAATCTGTAATCACGATAAGACCATCGTTCGCAAATACTTCCACCGATGCGCGGTCTACAATAATACGCAGCTGCAGACACTGCATATCTGGCAGCAAGACAGCCTGATGTTTGCCAGTGAAATGCTCATGAAAATCAACGGTTCCCGAACGAGTGCGGTCTACATATAAGGCCGAATCCTTCACGGAATAACCTGCCGCTGTTTCTTCCTGTTCCGAGGTTCTTAATTTAAACCCAAAGGAGTCAATGCCCTCCATAGGCTCAAATTCGGCTACAATTTCATACGTTTCCAGCTGATGGTTCTTCAACAACAAGTTCAACTCGTTTACAGCTTCCCCTTCCGCCTCTACAAGTGGAGTTCTGAACTTTTCCAGTTCCATCACAGGACGTTGAATCAATGCCACTTCACCATTCCTCGATTCCAGTGTAAGCTCTCTTGGAACCGTCATGGCGCCCCTCCAGCTTTCGGTAGGAGTCGATCTCGCATATTTCCAATTACTCATCCAGCCGAGATAAATTCGTCGTCCGTCTTCTTCCGGTATGTCCGACCAACTTACGCCCGCATAATTGTCCCTGCCATAATCAAGCCAGCGAACGGTTTGGGAAGCTTCATCCGGTACGAAGGCACGACCGTCGAAATGTCCGGTGAAGTACTGGGTTCTTGAACCTTCCTTGATGTGAGGCTCGTCTCCAATGCTTACAAGCAAGACCCATTTCCGTTTCGTTCTATCCCCATCAACAGGTAACGCGAACAAATCGGGACATTCCCAGACTGCGTCATGGGAACCGATTCCTTTACCGAATTCGCTGCAAAAGCTCCATTCTTTTAAATCTGGCGAATGGTACAGGCAAACCGTTTGGCCGCAAGCGAGAACCATCACCCATCGCTTCGATTCCTTATGCCAGAAAACCTTCGGATCCCGAAAATCACGATAGGTGTCGGAAGTGACAACCGGATTGCCCTCGTATTTGATCCAGGTCCTGCCACTATCTTTGCTATAGGCAATACTTTGGCTTTCCTTTAGTGCCAGCCCGGGATTATGGTGAGTAAAAATAGCTACAAGGCCAGGCTTTCCGTCGAAAAAACCCGTTGTATCATTCCAATCCACCACAGCGCTGCCCGAAAAAATCATACCCTTCTCATCTGGCGCTAGCGCTATAGGGAGGTGTTCCCATGTCATGAGATCCCTGCTTACCGCATGTCCCCAATGTATAGCCCCAAAGTCCGTTCCGTACGGATGGTGTTGGTAGAAGAGATGGTATTCCCCATCAAAATATACCAGCCCATTCGGGTCATTCATCCATTCAGACGCAGGAGAAAAATGAAACTTGGGACGGTACTTATCAACTTTTATAGTAGACAAAAACTTCTCTCCCTCTCTATCCTTATCGATCATAATACGCTACATTCCAGAATGGCAGGCAAACAATGAGTTCCGTCAAAGACAGAACTCATTGTTACCTATATGGATCTTACTGACCTAACGTGCTTTGAATTTCTTTCGTGATTTTGTCGCCGCCTTCTTTTTTCCACTGCTCTGCAAATGAATCAAAGGTGTCGATCGGTTGCACGCCGACAATGATTTTGGAGAACGTTTCATACTCGAGTTTCTTCAAATTGGCCCAACGTTTATCCATCGTTTCGGTTTTTACATAAGTCAACGTATTGACCCATTTGAACTTTCCACTCACATAAGGCCTCAAGCCTTCGCCAAAGGAATAAACTAATCCGAAATCATTCGCCTTGTCCCCGGAGAAATCCCAGGCCGAGATGTTCGTATTGTCGTACGGCTCTTTTTTGAATGCGATCAACTTGTCGAAGATCGGGTTCGCGCCAGGATCGTAGCTCTCAAAGTTAGCGTGGTGCTCTTCGAGCGTACCCTTGCCATTCTGATAGTCAATCGCTCCCTGCAAGATTAAGGCGGGACCGTCCGCGAGCGAGTACGTCAGGTAGAACGGGTATGGATAATCCGACAAAACCGACCGGTCTTCCTTGGAGACGAATTTATCCAAGCTTTCTGTTTTAATGTTCAGCATTTTAATAATGGCTTCCGGGTTTTTGGCGTCCTTGCTGATGACCGCAAATTGAGAGGCTGCGTTGCCGCCTTTCGCCAGTTGAATACCGTCGGATCCGGGAGCAAAAGTATAAGCCTGCCAGTTGGCGTTATTGTCGTTTCTCCAGCTGTTTCCGATCTCAGTGAAAGGGTTCCACCAAGTACCGAAGAACAACCCCGCTTTGTTATTTGAAGTCAGTTCCTCTGTGTTAGACGTCAATATGCCTTTGGAAATCAACCCTTGTTTGTACATGTCGGCCAACTTCTCAAGAGCCGCCTTTGTTTCGGGCAGAATCGAACCGTAAACCGCTTTGCCGTCGCTTCCATTTGTCCAAAACCCAGGGAAAGCGTTGAAGGCTGAGAAGATTGGATCAAAGTGCAAGCTGAAGTTCTGGTCATCCATATCCTGGTACAGTTTTCCGTCTTTCTTCGGACCTACAAGGCCCACCGTATCCGCTTTGCCGTTGCCGTCCGGATCTTGCTCGACGAACGCTTTCGCCACGGTTGCAAGATCGTCCAGGTTCGTAGGCGCCTTAAGCCCCAATTTATCCAGCCAATCTTGACGAACCCACATGACAGGCAAGAAATCCACAAGCGGTTTGGAGCCAGGAATGCCATACATCTTGCCGTCTTGCTTGACCATGCTGTCGAACAATTCCTTGTTGGAGTCGTATACTTTCTTCACATTCGGGCTTGCGTACTTCTCCCAAACCTCGGAAATGTCCATGGCGAGGCCTGCTTTGACAATCGCTCTGTACTGGCTATAAGTCAGATTCGTTAAGAAATCCGGGATACTCCCGCTTGCGATTGCCAAATCCACTTGCTTCGGATAATCGGATGCGACGAATGCGTTCTGGATCTCAATGTTGTAATCTGACTTAAGCTTCCTTGTGTACGCATTGTCTTCCAAGGATTGGCCGTCAGGGTATTTCGCATCCGGATTCGACCATGTTCCCCTCGTAATAACGGTCAGTTCGGGCTGTTTGCCAAACGGATCCGCTTTCGTATCAGTTGTAGCTGCAGTCTGGTTGTTAGCAGTCTGGTTGTTAGCAGACTTCTCGTTGTCGCCATTACCTGCACATCCCGCGAGCAAGGAAGCGCCAAGCGCCAATGACAAGGCTGCTGCGCTCGCTTTTTTAATAATGATTGATCTCATGCGTTCATTCCCCTTTTTTTTATTATTTATGTCAAAGAATGTTCTCCTCGGACAACAACATCGTGGACACACGGGTTAGCCCTTCACGGACCCAAGTGTAATCCCTTTCACGAAATATCTCTGCAGGAACGGATAGATCAGCAGCACCGGAATCATCGCCACAAAAATCTTGGCCGCATTCAAGGATTCGTTATTCAACTTGGAAATTCGCTCGAGTTCTTCGAGGGTCAAGTTCCCAATATTTGCTTGGTTTGCCGAGGCAACCAACTGTTGAATATAGGTTTGCAACGGATAATTTTCCGCTTGCGTAGACAGGACCATCCCTTGAAAGAATTCATTCCAATGCCCAACCATCGTGAACAATAGCACGGTCGCCAATACGGGTTTCAGGAGCGGCAGCAATACCTGAAACAGTACTCTCCACGGACCGGCCCCATCGATTTTCGCCGCTTCTTCCAGCTCTTCCGGCAGATTCTTGATGAAGTTCGTAATCAGAATCATGTTGAATATCGGAATTCCGCCGGCTAACACCAAGCCCCAGACGCTGTCCAGCAGGTCGTAGTTCCTCATGGTGATATACCAGGGAATCAAACCGCCGTTAAACAACAAGCAGAAGATGAATGCCCACATCAGCAAATTGCGTCCCGGAAATTGCTTGCTTGTTCTGGACAGCGGGTACGCAGCGAGCGACAAGACCAGCATCGTAAACGCCGCTCCAAGAACAACCCGTTGTACCGATACCCAAAACGCTTTAAAGAAATCGAAATCCGACAAAATCGCGTCAAACGAATATAAATTGAAGCCAATCGGATAAAAAGATACAATTCCCGCCTGAACGGCTTCTTTTTCACTAAACGCAATCATCAAGGTATACCAGAACGGCAACAAACACAGCAGTGTCAAGGTAATGAGAAAGATTGAATTGAATGTGTCAAACGCTTTTGATCCCAATGAACGATTCTCGATCACTTTGTTCCCTCCATACTCAGAAAATTCGGTAGCCCAAAAGTTTCTTCGCCAGCCAGTACCCTGAGGTAATGAGAATAAAGCTGACGACCGATTTCAATAAACCAACCGCTGTGCCAAAACTGAAATCCAACCCCTGCAGCCCTGCGCGATAAACAAAAGTATCAATAATATCTCCGGTGCTGTACACGAGCGGATTGTACAAGTTGTATACCTGGTCGAAGCCTGCATCCAGGATGCCTCCAAGCGACAATATGGCTAATAGCGCGATGGTGCTGCGAATGCTTGGCAGCGTTACATGCCACAGTTTTCTCCAGCGGCCCGCCCCGTCCATCACTGCCGCCTCATAGAGCGTGTTGTCAATGCCGGCCAATGCGGCCAAATAAATGATCGCGTTGAAGCCGAAGCCCTTCCACACATCCGATCCGATGATGAAACCCCTGAATAAATCTGCATTTTGAAAAAACAGGAGAGGCTCAAGGCCCATAAATTCCAACAGCTTGTTTATCGGGCCATTAAACGAAAAGATTTGCAGCATAATGCCGGATAAAATAACCCAGGACAAGAAATAAGGCAGGTATACGCTCGTTTGAATCATCTTGACCAAGTACTTTTGCCTTAGCTCATTCAACATCAGCGCGAATACTAACGGAACGAGCAAATTGCCGGTGATTTTGCCAATAGCAATGATCACTGTATTCTTCAAGGCAACTCGAGAATCACTCAACTCGAACATGTATTGGAAATGCTCAAGACCGACAAATTCCGAACGCAGAAACCCGGCCCCCGGGTTGAAATCCTGAAATGCGATCACAATTCCAAACATCGGAACGATTTGAAATAAAATCAACCAAATGAAAGCCGGTACAAGCATGATCAAGTAATGCTTTACATCGGGATTCTTAATCCTGCGCCGCTTTAACCCCACATTTTCATTCTTCAAGTTAGTACTCACTAGCGGGAATCCCTCCACATTCAAAATTCACAAAGTATTGCCACGCTCCCGATAAAACTATTTTATATTTCATTTGTCGCCCCCTAGAGTATAATTCTGTTCTCATTCATGAATATTTATGAATACGTATTACAACAATGGAAGCACTTACAACGAAAGCATAACACTTTGATTTATCAGCTGTCAATACTAATCTAAAGGTTTGAAGTTAAATATCACTGGCATTAACAGGATTGATTTATTCACAATTCAGGAATACGATTTCTAAATTTAAAAAGGTATTCTTGAATATTAAAATTTTTATTCAGAATATATTATTGCACTTGGTTTTATGATATAGTAACTCTGAAAGGAGTTCATCCCGATGGCAAAAATGACAATGAAGGAAATAGCCAAAAAGGCGAAAGTGTCTCAACCGACCGTATCCCGGGTCCTTAATGGCCATAAAGGAGTCAGCGAAGAAATCGTCAATACCGTTATGAAAGTGGTTGAAGAGGTTGGTTATGTTCCCAATAAAGCGGCTCAAACGTTGAAAAGAAGCAGCACGAACATTATTGGCATAAGCACAAGGGAGATCGACAATCCTTATTTTGTGGATATCATTGATTCGCTAGAGCTTGAAGCGAGGAAGAGCGGGTACAATATTTTGTTTCACAACTCTAAATACAATCCGGTGACGGAATGGGAGAATATACAAAACTTTGTTTCCCGGCAGGTGGATGGCATCATCATCGTGCCTTCAAGCGATTTTAACCTTGAGCGGATTTCAAAACTTGATATCCCCACCGTTGTGATAACCAACAATAAAAAAATGCTCGACAGTGTCGGAATCAATCATCTTCAAGCAGGCAAATTGGCCGGCGAAAGCTTCATTCATTCAGGACACAAGACATTTGGATACATTGGATCGATACGAGACGACGAAAAATTTTACGGTTTAGAAAGCGTTTTACAAGAAAACGGCTTTACGTTTGACCCAAATAACTTCCTTCTTGTTGAATCTTCTAATGACAGCTTTATGATTCGCAGATATATCGAAAAATATTTGGATGAGTCGGAAAAGCTTGAATTTACATGTCTTTTCGCGGAAAATGACATCATGGCCCTTGAGTTCATGAAAGCCGCAGAGAAAAGACAAATTCGTGTTCCCGAAGACGTTAGCATCATTGGTTTTGACGATACGTATCTGGCGAAAATCATGGAGATTTCAAGCATTCATCAACCGATTGGGGAAATGGTAAAGACTAGTTTTGAAATACTCCTGAACCGTATCAATCAAGAGGTGCCCTCCAGTTTGGTAAATATTATGATGGAACCCTCCTTGATCGAAAGAAAAAGCTCCAAGTTTAGACGAAGATAATTTACAGTCTAAAAAGCGGTTGTACCGGAGATTATACCGGGACAACCGCTTTGTTATTTGATCGTTGCTTGCACGGCATAGGATACTCGAACTCCTAAGCCTTGGACTGTTCAAGTCTGCTGCGCTCTCTTATACACTCTCTCCGGCCTGCCGACGGTTCCATAGGAGATGTCGGCAACCAATTCACCCTTTGCCACAAAATACTCCAAATACCGCCGGGCGGTCGTGCGGCTAAATCCAGCCCTCTTCCCAAGCTCCTCCGCGGTCAGCACCTCCGGACCGCCATCAATGAAGGTGAGGATCTTCTCGCTCGTTATTTTATCGATCCCTTTGGGGAGATAGGTATCCTTGTCCGCTCTGTCGCTTGCTCCCCAAAGCAGCTGATCGATACCCTCCTGATCCACCTGCTTATTCGCCCCTCCAAGCAGCGCCATTTGGCTATGATACTTTTGATAAGATTTCAGCTTCTCCTGAAAACGTTCAAACACAACCGGTTTGATCATAAAATCATACACGCCGCCGCGGATTGCTTCCCGTACCGTATCAAATTCCTTAGCCGCCGTAATGATGATGACATCCGTTAACGGGTTCTTTTTCTGAATATAATGCAGAAGATCAAGCCCATTCATATCGGGAAAATATAAATCGAGCAGTACGAGATCCGGAGCTAAAATGTCCAAGTGCTCGTGCGCCAGCTGCTCATCCGTTGCAATGCCAACCACTTCGAATCCCTCAATCTTTTCCACAAAACGGCGGTTGATCTGCGCAATTCGAAGATCGTCCTCAATAATGACCACCCGTATCATAGCTCTCTCTCCTTTTCTTTTGGAATAACAACAGTAAATACGGCGCCTTCCTGGGAACGGGAATGGAAGCTGATATGCCCCTGCAGCTGCTGTACAGCCTGTTTAACAATGGAAAGCCCATAACCCCGGTTGCCCTCATGCTTCGTTGAGAAACCAACCTCAAATAGCTGATCGGCCGCTTCATCCGCTATACCGGCCCCATTGTCTTCGATAACGATCATTAAAGCTTTGCCTGCATCGGTCAAATAGACCTTAACTTTTTTATTATCATTGCTTGTAGCGAGAACTGCCTCAAGAGCATTATCGATTAAATTACCGATGATGGTTACGAGATGATTTCTGCTTATGCCGCTCGGAATATCTTTGAACGTACTCTCCGCATCAATTTCTAAACTTACCTTTAGTTCATTCGCACGGTTAAACTTGCCGATTAATATACCGCCAATAATAGGATCCGGAATTTCCTGCAATAAAAAATGGATGAGGTTTTGATGAACGTCTGTTTCATGCGTAATGATATCCATCGCTTCCTGATACGATTCCAGCTGGATGAGCCCGTATATCGTATACAGTTTATTGGAATACTCATGCGTTTGCGAACGAAGCGCTTCGGTATATCGTTTCACTTGCGTAAGCTCCTCCGTTAAACGGAGCAGCTCGGATTTGTTGCGGAAGCTGGATACGGCGCCAACGACCTGATGCTGACGGTCAAAAATCGGCAGACGATTGACCACAACCATACTATCGTTAATGACCATTTCCTGATCCATTTCCGCATTTCCGGATTTGATAACCTCGAGTAAACGGGAATCCGGTATGACGTCCCGTACATGCTTCCCGGTAATCTCCATCCGCTCAAGCGGATCGATCAGCTTTAATGCCGTATGATTGGCGAGTGTAATGGTTCCCTCTGTATTAATAGCGATGATCCCTTCATGTATGGTTTCCAAAATAGCTCTCTTCTCCTGATATAACAAGCCGATTTCCTTAGGCTCGAGACCGTGAATGGACCGTTTAACGCCATTCGCAATCGCGATAGCCCCTGTGCATCCAACCATAAGCGCAATTGCTGCAAAAATAATCATCGCATTCCGGTAGGTCGCGGCCGATTCATGAATGTCTTTTAATAAGATACCCACTGAGACAATACCAATGATTTGATTATGATCATCGTAGATTGGCGTTTTCCCCCGCAGTGAGGGCCCCATCGAGCCGACAGCCTCCGAAATGATCGATTCGCCGTTTAATACCGGTCCGTTGTCTCCGCCGATCATTTCTTTCCCGATCCGGTCCGGCAAGGGATGGGCATAACGAATACCTTCGCGGTTTCCAATGACAATGTATTCGGCATCCGTTTCCATTCTAATTTTTTCAACGATCGGTTGAATGATTTCCGATGGGTTTTCTTCGTCAAAAGCATCCTTTATCACATCCATTAACGCTACCGTCTTTGCTATTTTAAGTGCAGAGGCGCCCACATTCTTTTGCAGCGTAGTCACCAGCATTCTCTCAAAACTAAAGGTTAACGCAATAATAATAATAAACAGCAGCGTTCCAATCAACAAAATAAGTCTGGTTTGTAATCGCATTCAATTACCTCCTTGCAAAGAGAATACCTACCTTACTGAATGGCATTGCCTCTATTGTATTCTACATATTTCCCTGAACATAGCCCCTGAAGCCGATTATGGCCGTAAATTTTATGAACAAAATTCACAATATGATTACTTTTGAACTTATGTCGTTATTCTGGTCAACTCAAATAAGCGATGCTAGTATGAAGCTAATAAGTTGAGTAAGCGCTTTCAACATTTTGCATACGTTTACTTGATTGATACTAAAGGGGGAATTATCGAATGGTTCTCAAAACAAATAATTGGAAAACAATAGTGGCCGCAGCTTTTGTTGCCGTTAGTCTTACAGCTTGTGGAACAGCATCGAATACAGGCGGCTCTGATGCCGCCAAATATCCGGAGAAGCCTATCGTTATCACGGCTCCTTCAGGAGCCGGCGGCGGATGGGATAAAACAGCAAGATCTCTCTCGAAGGTACTCGGTGAAACGAAGCTGGTCGATCAGACGATGACCGTAGAAAACAAACCCGGCGGCGGCGGCACCGTATTTTTGGCTGAATACGTGGCGAAAGACAAGGATGACCCTTACAAGCTGTTTGTAAGCTCACCGCCTATTCTCATTAACAATCTCAAAAAAGAAGGAAACAGCCCGTACGGGTACAAGGATGTCACCCCTCTCGCACAAATAACGAAGGATTACGGCGCAATCGCGGTTGCTGCCGATTCCAAATACAATGACATTCAAGCTCTTATCGACGACATTAAGGCAGACGCTTCCAAGGTTACGCTTGCGGGCGGTTCAGCTCCCGGTTCCATGGACCACTTAATCAGCGTACTGCCGGCCTTCAAGCTGGGCGTCGATCCGAAAACGGTCAAATACCTGTCCTATGATGGCGGAGGCGAAGCCATTGCCGCATTGCTGGGCAAAAATGCCGATGCGATCGGAACCGACATCTCTTCACTCGGCAGTTATTTGAAAGCAGGCAAGATCAAAATTCTTGCGGTTACTTCAAATGAGCGGCTCGGCGGCGACTTTAAGGATGTTCCTACTTTAAAAGAGCTGGGCATTGATGCGGAATTCACGATCTGGCGCGGCGTATTGGGCCCGAAGGGCATGACTGCAGACCAAATCGCATATTGGGACAAAACGTTGAAGGCTCTTTCCGAGAACGAGGCCTGGAACACAGAACTCAAAGCAAACGATTGGGCGAGCGAGTACAAAAATTCCACCGATTTCGCAGCCTTCCTGGCTGAACAAGAAGTTGTTGTTCAAGAGCTGTTAACGGCGCTCGGCATGCAAAAATAAAATGGCCTAGGGAGGGAGCATGTCTCTCTCCCTTTCTTTATTTATTCATTGGAGGTGCAGGACTTTGAACAAAGTATTCGATCGTTACGCCAGTATTATATTTTTCCTTCTAGGAATCGGTTTTATGTGGCAGAGCTCGGCCATTAGTTCTTCGTCATACGGCAGCACCGTAGGTCCTAATATTGCCCCTTTCGGCCTTGGAGCGCTGCTCGTACTTTTAAGTATTCGTTTGTTTTACGAAGTATTGAAATCTAAAGGTCAAAGCAGCAAGGAAGAAAAGCTCGATTACAAAAGGTTTCTTATCATCTTCGCTGCAGCCTTTTTATATGCGTTCTTCTTGGAAACGATCGGTTATATCATCGGGACCTTCCTTTTCCTCCTCGTCAGCTTTCAAGTATTGGAAAGAGGAAAATGGCTGAAGTCGATCGTAATCTCCGGGTTGTTTGCAGTAGGCGTTTATGTCATCTTTGTCGTCATTCTTGAAGGTTCGATGCCGGGCTTTCCGGTATGGCTGTCGTAATAAAAGGAGGTATATGAATGGACACATTACAATTTCTCGCAGACGGTTTTGCGACCGCCTTTCAATGGCATAATCTGCTGTTCGCTTTTATCGGCGTGTTAATTGGAACGGCTGTTGGGGTACTTCCTGGTATAGGTCCCATGAGCGGCGTCGCGCTGCTTATTCCTATAACGGCTTCAATGACCGGCGGATTGCCGCCGGAAGCGGCGGCAACAAGCTCCATTATCCTTCTTGCCGGCGTATATTACGGAGCGATGTACGGCGGGTCAACGACGTCCATCCTGCTCAATACGCCGGGTGAATCCTCTTCCGTCGTGACGACCTTGGACGGCTATCAAATGGCCAAGCAAGGAAGAGCCGGAGCCGCTTTATCGATCTCCGCGATCGGCTCTTTTGCCGCAGGCTTATTTGCCGTCATTGCGCTCATTGTATTAGCTGAACCGTTATCGGAGGTTGCGATTAAGTTCGGGCCCGCGGACTACTTTTCCTTGATGCTCCTTGGACTTTGCGCAGTCAGCGGCTTGGCCGGAAAATCTATTACAAAGGCTCTTATAATGACGGTACTCGGATTGCTTCTTGCTACCATCGGGATGGATACGGTATCGGGTGTCGCCAGGTTTACTTTCGGCATTCCGCTGCTCTATTCGGGCCTCGAGTTTTTGACCGTTGCCGTCGGCCTGTTTGCTTTGGGTGAAGTATTCAAAACGATATTAGAAAAGGACTATTCCGCCGGCAAAACCGCGAAGATCGAACGGATCCTTCCGACAAAGCAAGATTTAAAGGACAGCGCAGGACCGATTGCCCGCGGCTCGGTATTAGGCTTTTTCATCGGCATTCTGCCTGGTGCCGGCGCTACATTGGCTTCTTTCTTCAGCTATATTTTGGAGAAAAAGCTCAGCAAAAATCCTGAATCGTTCGGCAAAGGAAATATCGCCGGCGTAGCTGCTCCGGAATCCGCTAATAACGGGGCATCGGGCGGAGCCATGATCCCTTTGCTTACACTCGGCATACCGGGCTCGGGTACTACAGCTATATTGATGGGCGCCTTAATCATGTATAACATTCAGCCGGGTCCTTTGCTATTCGAGGAGCATCCTCAAGTGGCATGGGGGCTAATTGCCAGCATGCTAATCGGAAATCTCATTTTGCTTGTTCTCAATATGCCCCTTGTAAAAGTGTTTGCTAAAGTCATTCAAACGCCACCGAAATACTTGATCCCGATTATTATCGCTATTTCGATTTTTGGCGTTTACGCCGTACAAGTGCAAATCTTTGATTTAATGCTGCTGCTTGGCTGCGGGGTTGCCGGCTTCCTGCTTGCCCGGAATGATTACCCTTTAGCACCTCTCGTGCTTGGTTTAGTTTTGGGGCCGATGATCGAAAATAATATGCGCAGAGCGTTAACGACTTCCAACGGCGATTTTATGATTTTCCTGCAAAAACCGCTTTCGCTCGTTTTCTTAAGTATCGCGGCACTTTGGATTATCGTTCCCATCTTGTTGAAAAAGAGAGGGAAAGAGGTTGTCGTTAACGAGGAAGGTTAGCAAACAGGTTGTGATAAACCTATCAAATGGAGGTAGCCATGGATAACAATAGACTCGGTGGAAAAAGCGTTATTCTCAGACTCGAGATGAATACGAATGAGGTTCATTTCGGCCAGGTCGCATCCTCCATATTCGAAGCCGGTGGAGATATCGTGGCCATCGACGTCATTCAGACCAGTCAAAATGTGACGGTGCGGGATATTACGATTACCGTAACCGATACGGTCGATATTGGCATTATTACCGAAATGGTTAAGAGCTTAAACGGTGTCCGGCTTGTGAATATTTCGGACCGAACGTTTCTGCTGCATCTTGGCGGCAAAATCGAAACGAAGCTTAAAGCGCCGATTCAGAACCGTGATGATCTCTCACGCGTATATACGCCCGATGTAGCACGCGTATGCATGGCCATTCACGAAGAGCCAAGAAAAGCATTTACATTAACGATCAAGAGAAACACCGTTGCCGTTGTTTCGGACGGAAGCGCCGTCTTAGGGCTTGGCAATATTGGACCTTATGCGGCTATGCCCGTTATGGAAGGAAAATCGATGCTTTTCAAACAGCTGGCAGACGTCGACTCCTTCCCGATCTGCTTGAACACGCAGGATACCGAGCAAATCATTGCCACGATCAAAGCCATCGCCCCCGGCTTTGGCGGGATCAATCTTGAGGATATTTCTTCTCCGAGATGCTTTGAAATCGAACAGAGGCTGCGCGAGGAATTGGATATTCCCGTATTCCATGATGACCAGCACGGCACAGCGGTCGTATTGTATGCCGCTTTAATCAATGCCTTGAAAATCGTAAATAAATCGATTCATGAGATTAAGGTGGTTGTTTGCGGAATAGGAGCGGCCGGTGTGGCTTGCAGTAAAATCCTATTATCCGCAGGAGTTCAAAACATTATCGGCGTGGATCGGCAAGGCGCCCTGGTATCCGGAACCACTTATGACAATGGCATGTGGCAGTGGTATGCGGAGCATACCAATCCGAATCGCGTTCACGGCTCGTTACGGGAAGTGATTCAAGGAGCTGATGTGTTCATCGGTCTTTCCGCGGGCGGACTGCTTCGCCGGGAAGATGTGATGGCAATGGCGGACAACCCGATCGTTTTTGCAATGGCCAATCCGACACCGGAGATTAGGCCAGAGGAAGTGGAGGATATCGTTGGCGTAATCGCCACCGGACGTTCGGATTATCCTAACCAAATTAACAATGTGTTATGTTTCCCGGGTATTTTCCGCGGTGCTTTAGATTGCAGAGCTACGACCATTAATGAGGAAATGAAGCTTGCGGCTGCCGAGGCCATTGCCTCCGCCATCTCCGATGACGAAAGAAGCCGGCATTATATTATTCCGAGCGTCTTCAATCAAGCTGTCGTAAAAGCCATCCGCGATCTCGTCATCAAAGCGGCCATGAAGACGGGAGTCGCCCGAAGAATACCCCGGGAGTATAGATGATTGAGTTTAATGGAATTGAAGTAACAAGTCATGAACGGAGGTTGTTTTATGAAAGCTGAAATTCGATCTATTGTTGACATTAACCAAACGGCAGCCGATTATAAATCAAGCATCGTCCTGCGCATCAGCGATACGAAATTCGTCGACGTCAAAAGCATCCTTGGCCTAAGCATTTCATTATACAAAAACCTTGCGTATAAGCTTGAAATCCATGGTCCCGATGAGGAAGAAGCCAAATCCGCCATGATCGAGGTTTTCAACAAATACCATCTTCAAGTAGAGGTAAACCCTTAGTCGTCTGTTCCTATAATCCAAGAGGTGAGTGGCTTCCCGCTCACCTCTTTCTATTTCTTACACACTTCTCCGGAGCGGCAAGGTCATATGGATCGCGGTACGATTGCTGGGAATCGGGCTATTCAAAGATGTCTAGCTTTTCATAAACTCCATATGTTTGAAACCCCATCCGCACATATCGGTCAAAATAGAACCTAACGTGCAGCCGTACTCAGATATCGAATATTCAACCTTCGGAGGAATCTCCTGATATACCTTGCGCACAATGAGTCCATCCTGCTCCAACTCACGAAGCTGATTGGTCAGCATTCCTTGTGTAATATTGGGAAGCAGACGTCTTAACTCCCCGAACCGCTTGGTTCCATCTTGCAGCAAAATAAACAATATAAGCGGCTTCCATTTTCCCCCGATCGCTTGAAGTGTAGTAAAAATCCCCTGTGTTGCAGGAGATTCATGTATAGCTGTTCGCATACCCTCAACTCCCCGGTTATCTTATTTACATTCCCTTTTCTGATACTTTATCAAAGTATCCCGACTTTAAACAGTACTACACTTTTCCGTACATAGTACGGTTTAACGTACCGCGAAGGAAAAGCAAGCATCGTCTAAGGTTTGTTTTTGAGGACTAAGTATGAATAAAGAGCGTACTTTTCAAGAATGAAAATTCAATTAATAATAGGGGCGTAAACGATGTTTGTTCAAACCGCGGGAGAGGACGATGAAAATGAAAATTATGGTTATAATAGCACATCCGGATCTTAAGCAGTCTCGAGCCAATCAGGCTCTGGCACAAGCGCTTAACGGGCAGACTGACACTTTAGTGCGTGACCTCTATCAGGAATATCCAAATTGGACTATCGATGTGCAAAAGGAACAACAATTGTTGCTGGAATATGACCGGATTGTTTTTCAATTCCCTTTTTATTGGTATAGCTGTCCACCACTCTTAAAAAAGTGGTTTGATGACGTGTTAACGTATGGTTGGGCTTTTGGGCCCGGAGGCGAACATTTGAAAGGGAAAGAATTTGTGGTTGCAATTACAACAGGTGGTCCCGAGAATGGATACCGTTCAGGCGGGGACAATTGGTTCACGATTAGCGAGTTGATAAGACCCATACAAGCTACCCTAGTTAGATGCAACGGTACCTTCCTGCCTATCTTTGTCACCTATAACGCTTCCTTTGGCACGGATGCCTATCTCTCTCAAGAGGCAAGAAGGTACGCGGAACATATTCAAACTTCGTTAATAACGCTTGCCCGTTAAATTTCATAAGCACTTACATGAAAACAAGCATCTGAGCGATTTCGCTTAGATGCTTGTTTAAGTATAAATATGCTTAACCAAAACACTATAAACAGCCTCAGAATAATAGACAAGCCAGCCGAATAGATTCAAGTTATATTAATCCAAATTCTGACTTCTTTGTCTACAAAGGGGGAACCCAGCATGCATCCGGCAAAACAATATGCAGCAACCGTTGATGCTCATACCGTTGCAACTTTCCGGGCGCTTGTCGAAGCGATCGTCCCGAATTCGCCGGCGCTAGCCGTGTATGGAGCGGAGCAGGCGGCGGGAGCTGTAGAGCTGTACGTTCACGAGTATATGATTTGGGAATTGGATCACAGCCTTGCGCTTTTTCTCGGCACACATTTGACCATTGTGCCCTTATCCGCTTCTACCGCCCAATTGCTCAATGCAGGCGCCGTTCAACTCATCGCCTCGGGAAAGACGCAGCATGCTCCGAACCACGCGCTTTGGGGAAGCAGCCCGTTCTCCGCACTTTCACCGGCGGACAGAATACGGACTCTCGCCATGCTGGAAGAGCTCTGTGTAGATCTCGGTTTGCTTCCTCCGCCTTACAAGGACGACGGCGGATTGATCGTATTTATCGTCGATTATTTGAACCGCGGCACCATGTTCGGCTTCTACTCGGAGTGGTCGGCTTACGGAACGACCCGGCTGGCGACCCCAACCGAACGGCGGCTGGAATATTTTCCGATTGGCTGGAAGCAGACGGGATACCCTGGCGTTTCTTTAGGCTATCGCGCTAACCGCGGTTTTTTATTAACCATCGTACGCGAAGGAGGGAAATCCACCATTGTATGATGCAGACGTAATCGTAATCGGATCCGGCGGCGGCGGCGCTGTTGCGGCCAAGGAGCTTGCAGAGAAAGGCCTTAAAGTATTGGTGCTTGAGGCAGGTCCCTTTTATGGAAACAAAAAGTGGCAGAACCCGAACAGCGAGCGCGGCGGAGAGTGGAGCTCCAGTTACAACGATTTGGACGTGGGCATTTATAAGAAGATCTACAATTCGTATGAAAACAACATGAATGATGTAGTGTCAGGCACCTTCCGCTTCGGACCGGCTGATCGCAGGCGCGCGCCTTGGCACCGGGTTATGCGGCAAAAGGGCGATATTTGGCAGGTTTCCGGAGTCGGAGGCACGACACAGCATTACTGGTCGCAATCGCCAAGAGCCTTTCCTGCGGCTATCGATAATGTATGGCCGATCAGTTACCGGGAGCTCGTTCCTTATTACGAGAAAGCCGAAGCCACATTGCCCGTTCAATTTTCACCGACGACTCCCAAGGAAGAGCTTTTTTACTACGGCGCCAAAAAGGCCGGATGGTCGCTGATCCCGACGCTTGATGTCGTTACTCCGGGCTATCGCCCGAACCCCAATGCAATTCTTCGAGCGAACGAACATCTAATGGACCCTAATTATTCCATGGAGCAATTGAGCCATATGGAAGGCTGCACCCTGAGGGGACATTGCGTCAACGGATGCACGACCGGGCCAACCTTAGACAAAATCGCCAAACGAAGTACTCTTGTCAGCTATATCCCGCTTGCTCTCAAAACCGGAAATGTCTCGATCCGGCCCAATTCCTTCACGATCAAAATATTGACCGAGCAGGATCCGAAAGAAGGACTTCGCGCAACCGGCGTGCAGTTTCGGGATACATGGACAGGAGAAATCGGCGAGCTTACGGCCAAAACAGTCGTTATGGCTGCCGGCTGCATCGAATCGCCGCGCCTATGGCTGAATTCAGGACTGCCTCACAACCCGTGGGTGGGAAGAGGACTGACCAATCATTATTTCGATTGGGTAGGAGGCGTATTTGACGAGAAGGATTTGATGAGCATACTGGGAACGCCGTCCGTCTATCCGTATGTCGGACATACGTCAGGGGCCAGAGTCGATATTCCGGGCACAGGCATATTCCAAGTTTCTTGCCTCAGCCCCGGATTAATGGCCTTCCTTACTTACGGCTTCAGCGAAGCTGGATATGACGCCCTTAATCCGCCGGAACCGGGCGAGCCTTGGAATATTCGAGGCAGGGTTGTCGGTCCGGAGCTGAAAGAATTAATGCACAACTACACCCGAACGATGACCATGCTCCTCCTGACCGATGATGAAGTGCGCTTCAGCAACAGAGTCGAGGTCGATCCGCTGCTGAAAGACGAAAACGGGCCGATTCCGATCATTTACTATACGCCAAGCAAAAAAACGCTGCAAAGGCGCGACCGGTTGGCCCGGCATGCATGTGAGACCCTGCAGCATGCCGGCGCCAAAAAAATCATCCGGTCGGATTTGCCTACCGGGTTCCTTCTCCATCTGGAAAGCACGATGCGCATGGGGTTCGTAACGGATACGAACTGCGAAGCCTTTCAAGTTAAGCGGCTTTATATCGCCGATAACAGCGTCCACTTTGACGGGATCGGCGGGCCTAATCCAACCCTTACAACGCAAGCGCTCGCAACGCGCACGGCTGATAAGCTGGCCAATAAGTATTTCGGTCACTCCATTGAAACGGATAAATAAAGTACCGCTCCTGATAAAGCGACAATAAATAAAAAAGCGACAGCCTTTCCAAAACCTTTCATTCCTTCGCACTTCCCTCTGTCTACTATCATTCGATATGCATGTAGCATGCTCGTCAGAAGGAAAACTATTCCTCTGCATGGCTCAAAGCTCACTGGAAGGCAAGCCTGTGAAGGCTTCCTGCCAGTGGGCTTTTGCCTTTTCTAGAATAAATCGGAAAAATAAAGGGAAACTTATCCTCGTATTCATCATGAACCTACTTCACAGGGAGAACCTATATGAATAGAAAAAAAGGCCTTCCAGGACAAATAGACCAAAAGCTGAAGGAATTTGAATATACAATCGATGAAGACATTTCCGACAATTTGGCCGTCAATGAATTGGAGCTGCGGCAAGCCTTTGCCAACTGCAGCGATCTTATCGTACGGAAAATACATGTTTTCGGGTCAAACCTCTGCATGGCGGTTTATCTCGATGTATTGGTTGATGACACCATGTGGGACGATGGTTTGTTAAGGCCATTAGTGAATCAGGAAGCAGTGGATTTCGATAATTCCGCCCAGCTTATCGAGCAGCTGCGGTACAAATTGGCTTCTGCCGTAAAGCCCAGTGTTGTCGAAAATCTGAAAGAAACCATCCAACGCATCGTCAGGGGAGAAGTCGTCCTATTCGTAGAAGCTTCCAAGCAGGCGCTTTCTTTCTGTATCAAGGATCAATTGCACCGTCAATTGGATGAACCGAGCACGGAAGCCGTTATTCGCGGTCCGCGGCTCGGGTTCATCGAGAACCTCCATATCAATATGGCCTTGGTCCGCCAAAGGATCCGAACGCCTCTGCTGAAGATGGAGAAGATCAGCGTAGGCGCGGTTTCCCAGACGGACATGACGCTTGTCTACATTGAGAATAAAGCGCCGCAGACTGTGGTAGAGGAGGTAAAGCAGCGTCTGGCAAAAATCGATATGGACAGCATCCTCGAGTCCGGTTATATCGAAGAGTTGATCAGCGACCATCCCTACACGCCTTTCCCGGTCATGCAGACGACCCAAAGACCCGATTTGGTGGCGGCCTCCCTCATTGAAGGGAAAGTGGCGCTTCTCATAGACGGATCGCCGATTGCGCTGGTCATGCCCATCACATTCTGGTATGCGTTCCAAACCGTTGAAGACTACTATATGAATTTCATATTCGCTACACTGCTGCGCTGGCTGAGGTTTTTGTTTGCCTTTTTGGCGCTGGCCCTTCCATCCATCTATGTAGCCATTACGACCTTTCACTCGGAAATGATCCCGACAAGCTTGACTTTGAGCCTGGCGGCAGCGAGGGAGGTCGTTCCGTTCCCGGCGATGGTGGAAACCTTGATTATGGAGGTTACTTTTGAAGCGCTCCGCGAGGCGGGGGTCCGGCTGCCCCGTCCGGTAGGCCAAACGATCAGTATCGTAGGCGCGCTGGTCATCGGACAAGCCGCGGTTCAGGCCGGCATCATATCTGCCCCCATCATCATCATCGTATCGTTGACGGGAATCGCCTCCTTTCTCATTCCCCACCCGGGCATGAGCCAGGCAGTCAGCATTTTGCGTTTTCCGATGGTGCTGTGCGCCGGAACTTTCGGCCTTTACGGGGTCAGCGCCGCTATGCTCGCTATCTTGATCCATCTGACCAACCTATCTTCCTTCGGCGTTCCTTATTTATCGCCGCTTACACCGCTGGGTCCGTCCGGGCTATGGGACGTATTGATCAGAGCCCCATGGAAGATCATTCATAAGCGGCAGCATCAGATTCGACAAAAAATGGAGTTGGAGAAGAAATGACCCTTAGCCGGATTTTGTATGGGTGCTTGACACTTATCGCCTGCCTTGGTTTACTCACAGGCTGCTGGGACCGTAAGGAGATGGATGATCTTGCACTCGTCATGGCCAGCGGTCTCGATCTTGCGGATGACAACCAAATTGAAGCTACTCTGCAAATTGCTCTTCCAACCGGAATTCCGAGTTCTTTACAGTCCGGGGGGAAAGCGACAAAACCCGTATTGGTTATTTCAGCCAAGGGGAAGGACGGGTTAGATGCATTAGGCAAGCTGCAGCAGCAATTGTCCCGGAGAATCAATCTGGGTCACAGGGGGATAGTCGTGGTCGGCGAAAAATACGCCCGGCACGGCTTTGATCAGATTCTGGATACCTTGATGCGTTCACCGGAAAGCCGGTATAACAGCTATATGTTGACCGCTTATGGAACGACGGCAAAAAAGATCTTAAACGCATCGTACCAAATGGAGATCATACCGGCTATCGGCATCAACAAATTACAATATGAAGACTTTAGCTTATCCGTCAAAATGGACAAATTCGTTGACGCTCTCGCTTCCTTCGGTAAATCACCGGTTAGCGGGGCCATTCGGATCATTAAGCAAAGCTCTGGCGAACAAACCTTCATAATCGATAAAGCGGCGGTATACCAACGCAATAAACTGGTCGGCTTTCTATCTGGTACGGATTTAAAAGCATATCGCTTAATGACAGGAAATATAGACGGTATGAGACTTACCACGCAAATGGAGCCGCCGCAGAATCAATATCATGGAACTATCACGATTCATTTAATGAAGGCCAAGCCGAAAATACGAACCCGCATAAAGAATGGAAAACCGGAAGTATCGGTCTCATTCAAAGCTGCAGGCAGAATCATATCAAACGATACGAGTTTGGATATGAGCAAGGTTATCCCACTCGTTGAAAAGAAATTTTCGGAGGATATAAAGAAAGAAATCGCAAGCACGATCTCGCACACCCAAAAAAAATTCAAATCGGATATTTTCAGTTTTGGCAATCAAATTCATATCGAACACCCTTATGCCTGGAAAACGATAAAGGATCATTGGATTGAGCTCTACCCTAAAGTTCCCGTTCAGGTAAAGACTGAATTCCGGATCGAACGGGTCGGCCGAACGCAAGCCCCCGCACATCAGCAGAAGAAGTAAATGACCGAATGGAGGAGGGTTCAAGATGAAAGTGACCGGCATGCAAGTTTTCTGGATGATCTTCATCATGGATTTGGGAATGACGTTAATCATGACGCTCACGCCAAGCTTGCAGGCCGCTAAACAAGATGTGTGGATTTCCATTCTTGTTGCCGGGTGCATCATCTTGCTGGCCACTGTTTTGGTGACGAACGCGTCCCTTCTCCATCCTGACCAGAATTTAATCCAACTTAGTCAGACCGTTTTGGGGAAATGGATCGGCAAGGTCGTCATTGTCATCTATCTTGTCCAATGGTATACGATCCTTCCGATCGTACTGCGCCAATTTATCGATGTGATTCATACCATGATCCTTCCTGCTACGCCGAAAGCGGCAGTTATGATCATTATGCTCCTATTGATCGTATATGCGACCTATTCGGGAGGGATCGTATCCATCGCCCGCTGCAGCGAGGTTCTTGGACCGATTATTATATTGATGGTTATTCTTGCTCTGGTTGCAAGCCTCAACAATGCGGACTGGAAGTATCTACTGCCGGTATTCGTGGATAGCGGAATGATGGGAGTCATAAATGGTGCGCTTCCCCCCGCTTCTTATCTGGGGCATTCCGTCGAATATCTCATGCTTGCGTCGTTCTTGTATCAGCCCCGCAAAGGAGCGCCTTATGCTTATTGGGGAGTCATTGCCGCCACTTTCTTGGTGCTTATCGCCATGCTGATGGCTACCGTTACGATGGGGACCAATCTCGCCCCAAAAATGTGGTATCCATTTTTCGAAATGTCCCGAAAAATATCCCTTTTCGGTTTCATTGAAAATTTCGACCCGCTTACGATCGTGATCTGGGTAGCCAGCGTATTCATTAAGCTGGCCATATATTTATTCATCACCAGCTATGGTACGGCCCAATTTTTGAAAATCAAAAATTGGAGAACTATGATTTTTTTTATCGCTCCGGTTGTGATGGCGTTTGCCTATTTCCCGAGAAACGTATCGGAGGCAACCGCCAATTATTTGCTTAATTACTGGGTACCGTACGCGCTTCCGATCAATATGATCGGTCTGCCATTGCTCCTGCTCATCGTGGGAAAAATTAGAATGGGGAATACCTAGAGGTGGATGCTATTCATGAACAAATTATTTCAGCTTTTTGTCCGTAAATATCAGGAGATTCCGCAGCAAGGAGAACCGGCAAGTGACAAACCCGAACAAGCTGAATTGCTTTCATGCTGCCTTCAGGAAAATATCGACAGGATCAAATCGCTTACGGGCAACAGCTCGGATTTTATCGTTCGTATGTTTCAAGGGGCAAATGGTTTGTCTATGGCGATCGTTTATATAAACGATCTAACCGATACCGCGGTCATTAACGACAGCATCATTAAGCCAATCCTATCCGGAACGGAAGCAGACACGGCTGAGCAAGGGTCTTTAACCGATTCTTTCAAGGTCACTAACGATATGCTCCTTACCGTTGGCGCCACGAATACCGTAAACAAAATAAATGACTTTGTTTCTGCTCTCTACAACGGAAATACCGTTATTCTCGCAGAGGGCTGGGACCATGCTATATCTGCAAGCACATCCAAATGGCAGATGAGAGGCGTAGAGGAGCCTTCGTCCCAATCCGTTGTCCGAGGTCCCAAAGATGGGTTCACCGAAAATATCAGCACGAATGTCGCGCTGCTCCGGCGCAGGATCAAAAGCCCGAATCTCTGGAAAATAGATCGGAAAATCGGACTCGTAACCCAAACCGACGTTAGCGTTTTGTACCTAAAGGGGACAGCTGATGATTCAGTGGTGAAGGAAGTGCTCAAAAGGCTTGACCGTATTGACACGGACAGCATTTTGGATAGCGGCTATATAGAAGAATTTATCCAGGATCAAACCTTCACCCCGTTTCCCACCATCATTAACTCGGAACGTCCCGATAGTGTTGCGGCCGCCATATTGGAAGGGCAAATTGCCGTTTTGGTGGACGGAACACCGTTTGTTCTAGTGCTTCCTATCACCTTCTTCAAATTTTTTACGGCGAGCGAAGACTATTATCAGCGATTTGATATTTCCACCTTTCTGCGTATTTTGCGCTTCTGCGCGTTTACGATATCTATGATTCTGCCTTCCTTGTATATCGCAATCACGACTTTTCATCAAGAAATGATACCTTCCACCCTGCTGGTCAGTCTTGCCGCGCAAAGGGAGGGGATTCCATTTCCTGCATTCTTTGAAGCATTGCTGATGGAAATCACATTTGAGGTATTAAGGGAAGCAGGAGTTCGGATGCCTAGAGCTATCGGCTCGGCGATTTCCATCGTCGGAGCTCTTGTATTGGGGCAGGCTGCCGTGGAAGCAGGACTTGTATCAGCCGCCATGGTGATCGTGGTAGCCTTTACGGCGATTTCCAGCTTCGTCGTTCCGATGTTTAATATCGCGATTTCCGCCCGGTTGCTTCGTTTTGCATTAATGCTTCTTGCAGCATCCTTGGGCTTGTTCGGGATTATGTCGGGGCTTTTCTTTCTCTTGATCCATATGGCGGCTCTGCGTTCATTCGGCATTCCCTATTTGGCGCCCATAGCGCCCTTTGTACCGAACAACATGAAAGATATCTTCGTTAGGGTACCTTGGTGGATGATGGTTACAAGGCCGCGTCTTTTCGCTAAACAAAATTATATTCGCCAAAAAGTCAATTTGCGTCCGGAACCTTCCGATACAGAAGAGGAGAAATAAGATATGAAACGAGGGCTAATCCTGCTGTTAATCATCGGCCTTTCATTATTTGCAAGCGGTTGTGGGAACCAGACCGAATTGAACAGATTGGGGATTGTCAGCGCAACGGCCTTTGATTTAGACGAAACCAATCAATGGATCCTAACCTTTCAACTCATCAAGCCGCAGTCAACCCAAGGCAAATCCGGCGGGGGCGGCTCCCAATCCCCGGTTATCGTCTTTTCAACGAAAGGAAAAACGATATTGGAGGCGGTTCAAAAGAGTAAATTAGAGTCCTCCCGCCGTCTTTTTTTTTCTCATTCACGGGTCGTTATCATCAGCCAGCGTGTTGCTGAATTTGGTCTTAACCAATTATTGGACTCTTATATAAGAGATAACCAAACGCGGGAGACGGCGAATGTTCTCATTGCGAGCGGAGAGGCAAAGAAAGTGCTGGAGATTCTTACGCCGTTAGAAAACAACCCCGGAATCTCTATTTCCAATTTAATATCTGGACAGGGTGATGGTCAATCCACCTTTATTCCATCCACGGTACATGAATTAATTTTCACAATAACGCAACCTTCCGCGAGCGCCGCCTTGCCGGAAATCAAAATTGCAGGGGATGAGAAAAGACAAACCTCATTAGACGCACTCAAAGAAACCCGCAACCCTGCCGTATTGAAATTGGATAGAGTCGGGGTGTTTAAGCAGGATAAATTCGCAGGCTGGTTAACCCGGAATGAAAGCCTTGGCATTCCTTGGATAACGAATCGCATAAAAAATACGACGGTTGTCTTCCCCTGTGAGGGGGAGAACCGCAAAGATCAGCTATCTTCATTTTTAGTTGAAACGTCCCGCACCAAATTAAAGCCTGCCATTTCGGACGGTAAATTATTGATGACTGTTGATATTCATGCGAAAGGAAATTTGACTGAAACGGCATGTAAGCTGGATATAAAAAAGCCAGAAACGTTAAATAAACTGGAGAAGCATATCCAGGAGCAAATAAAAAAAGATGTGGAGCATTCGTTTCAAGCCTTAAAAAAGCTGAAAGCGGATGCGCTTGGCTTCGGGAACGCTTTCCACAAGGCCTACCCGCAAGCTTGGAAAAAATGGAGCAAAAACTGGGGAAATGAATTTCCAAAGATCAGTATGAACGTTACGGTCAAGGTGACGATCCAGCGGACCGGAATGATTAATGACTCCTTTCCCAAGATATCCGGCAAAACTGAATGAGAATGGAGGCTTCCTATGGAGCGGATAAGTAAATATCAATTGGGAGCGATGATCATCTTATTTCAAATCGGAAGCACTCCATTATTTGAAATAGGGATAAAAGCCAAACAAGACGCCTGGCTGGTGGTCATTGTTAGCATGATAATGGGGCTTCTGCTTCTGCTGCTCTTCTTGGCGATCCAACGCAGGGAACCGGAGAAAAACTTGAGCCAGCTATTGGTTCATTACTTCGGTACATTTGCGGGAAAGATCGTCGTATTGGTCTATGTCCTTTATTTTACTTACGAAGCCTTTCGAAATGTGCGGGACCTTGGGGATCTCACCCTCATGACCATTCTTCCCCGTTCTCCCATTTCCCTAATTATGCTTATTTTGATGAGTTTGTCGGTCTATGCGATATACAAAGGACTTGAAGTCTTCTTTCGCGTGGCTGAATTTATTGTGGTAGGCGTACTGGGTTTTTACTTTATTTTGATTATCATGACCTTTATTTCGGGAATTGTACATTTGGATCGGCTTCTCCCGGTTTTAGAAAATGGAATTAAACCGGTCCTGCAGGAAAGTATGACGGACTTCTGGTTTCCATTCGGACAGATGTTCACTTTTCTTGTGTTTTGGAGCTATTTAAACGAGAAACAAGAAATGACCAAAACGTCGATTCGCTCCTTTTTCATTTCCGGAATGGTCATCCTTCTCACGAATACCATTAACCTTGTCGTACTGGGGCCGCAATTCACGGGCATCAGTACCGTTCCGCTGCTTCAATCCGTTCAGCTGATTCAGGTCGCCGAAGTATTCGAACGTTTTGACGCCCTTGTCATTTTGCTTTTCTACGCCGGGATTTTTATCAGATCAACCCTATGGTATTTAGCCGCCGTACTTGGACTCGCCCAATTATTTCATACCGGTTACCGCAGGTTTGTCCTCCCCGTTGGAGTCGTTGTTTATTCCACTACCTTTCTCCCGCCAAGTTGGCAGTCGCATTTGGAGGTCGGGAAATTGGTAGGAGTAAAATTCATGATGAATCCGATACTCATTGGCATGATTCCAGCTATTCTTTTTATCGTTATGCTGATTCGAGGGAAAGCAAACAAATAACTTTAGCGGCTTGGCCGGCCTTAAGGATATGCCGTTACTCTTTTCAGGAATCTTCATATGCTGGAGGAAGGTGGTTGTCACAATAGATCTCCTCTAGGAGTTCCATAAGGGGGCCGGTTCAACTTGGCGCATCAGCAGAAGGGCGTTTCTATTATTACCTGTACGAAGCGGCAAGACTATATCATGAATCTGTTTAAAAATTACCATAGACAACGATATCCGATAAAAGAGCTTATCATTGTTATAAACAACGACAATATACAAATAGATCTTTATAAAGATATGGCTAAGCAATATAAAAATGTGCAGGTTTACCGGCTGGCGGAGAAAAAGTCTCTTGGAGAATGCTTGAATTACGCTGTAAAAAAATCACAATACAGCTATGTTGCCAAATTTGATGATGATGACTACTACGCACCCTACTACCTCACAGACAGCATACCTGCGTTTGATAAATCAAAAGCGGATATTATCGGGAAACGCGCCCATTTTATGTATTTGCGGGGTTCGAATATGTTGATCCTTCGTTTTCATTTAGACGAGAACCGCTATGTTTCCATACTCCCCGGCGCTACTCTCATTTTTAAACGAAAAATATTTCGCAAGGTTCAATTTGCGGACCAAAGCATTGGGGAGGATACGCAATTTTGTTTGGACAGCATAGCAAAGGGTTACAAAATTTATTCTACCGATAAATACAACTTTGTCGCTGTACGCAGAAAAAATTCCGAAAACCACACATGGGTGATTAACGATAAAGAATTATTAAACTACGTGGAAAATATCAGATACCCTCATGTTTTGGATTATAAAAAATTTGTTCAAAGAAGTCCGGAAGATTCCAACTAATCGATCGACTGACATTTTGATTTCTACTACTGGATTTTTTTTCGAAAGTTCATCGGCGTGGCCCCGTTGACCTTCTTGAACATTGTAATAAAGTGAGATAAATTCATATAACCTAACGATTCAGCGATTTGACTGATTTTCATCTCCGTTTGAACCAATAATCGCTTCGCTTCATTCATTCTTTCCTTCAAAATATAATCGGTAAGCGAAATGCCGGTTTCCTTTTTAAACAGTCTGGATAGGTAAGAGGGATTCAAAAAAACGTATGACGCAATATCCTCCCGGGAAAATTCCTGATGAATATGCTCTGAAATATACTTTTTGGTTTTTATGACGATTTCGGACTCTTCCTTTGCATGAAGCATAAAATGTCCGATTCCTTGCGAAATAACTTTATACATCCACGTACGAAATTGCTCCAGAGTCCGGATGTTAATAGTTGAGTCGATGAGCTGCTTCGACGGAAAGGCCTCGTATACAGACAAGCCCTTTTTATGAAACACGCTGAACAGCAGGAAGAGAATACTGGTGTGCATGGATTCCAAATCCTCCTTGCAAAATCCGCTCTTTTGCTCCATATAAGTACAGCTCTCCGTCATTTGTTCAAGCAATTCCTCTTTTCGTCCAAGCTCAAACAACATAATCCAATCCATGACCGGGAAACTAGTGGCGGAGGAATCAAAAAACGGCCTAACCTGTAACTGTTCATTGGCTAAGATTACCTTGTTGGATGCCGATACATTGTTTCGTTCCATTACCAGCAAATCGCTGTACATTCCAGGTATTTCGGTTATTTTCGTGCTTTCCCCAATATAGCAGGAAAGGCTGCATTTGAAATATTGGTTGCAATACCGAATATATTCCTCACAGATTTTTTGGACTTCATCCCGTATGATAGGATCGGTTGGCTTCACATAGATTAACAGCAGATTTATCCCGTTTCGATCCTGAATAACCGTGCCAGGCCAAGAGGCCAGCATGAGTTCCGAAGCCGTTTTGCGGAGTGCGTATTCCATAATCTCCTCGTCCCTGGCATTGAACTCTTCTTTCCACATCTCTATACTGATTAGAATCGGGAGCACTTGATCGTCTAAAGTAAGCGGAATATTAAGCTGCTGCAGTTTCGCTGCGATTTGCTTAGATTTCGGCAATACCCGCTCACCAAGCAATTCCTGCCAAAACCGTTCGATCAGGTGCGGGAGCTGCTCTTCCCATTGCTGTACATACTGCTTATGCAGCACACTGAATGTTTTTTTCTCCTCATTCTTTTTCCATTGCAGCACGGCCTGCCCGGTAATGTCCTTTAGCTGCTCGTGCTTGACGGGTTTTAAAATATAATCAAAGCTTCCAAGCTGCAGCGCTTTCTGAACATAGGTGAAATCGGCATGCGCCGTCAAAAAAAGCGAAACGGTGTCGGGATAGTGAGTCCTGGTCCATTCCAGCAGTTCAATACCGTTCTGGCCCGGCATTTCGATATCGCAGATCATAATATCGATCTGATGATTGGCAAAGAGCTGTTTGGCCTGCTTTACATTGTATGCCTCTAATATTTCGGTGATCGCGAGGTCAGACCACACAATTCCTTGCTTCATTCCTCTTACTGCAATACTCTCGTCATCAACGATTAGCAAGGTATACATCGTCGCTCACTCCATTCCGGTCGATTTTATAAGGGGATTTTTACAATAACGGCAGCGCCTTGAGGCTCTTCGTTCTGAAACCGAATGGATGCCCGGTTATTGTATTTCATTTGCAATCGGTGGTACACGTTCCACAAACCGATATGTGAATCGGTCGAACCGGTAAAATACGTGATTTGATTCATTAACTCCAATTGATTGCTTGGGAAGCCGATTCCATTATCCGTCACCACGATTTCGAAATAGTGATCCGGATCACTCCTGGATGGCTTCACTTCAATATGAATATGGAGATGCTCGATATCCCCCTTGAACCCGTGAATGATGCAGTTCTCAACAAAAGGCTGTACGATTAACGGCGGCAGGCGATGATCCAAAAATGTTGAATCCATATCAATCGTGTAACTAAGCAATTCCATAAATCTCAGCTTCTGAATCGTCAGGTACCCTTCGACAAACGCAATTTCTTCCTCCAGGCACACCTCATCCCGATTGGTTCGGATACGGAAACGAAAATAATCGGCCAAATGCAAAGATATCGTTTTGACGGTTTCAAAATCTTTAAGAACGGCTGAATTATAAATAATATTCAAGGTATTAAGATAGAAGTGCGGGTTAATCTGTGCTTGCAAATGCTTGAATTCCGCTTCTTGAACTTTGATTCGATCCTCATACATATTAATTTTCAAATCGCGAATATCCGCAACCATCTGATTAAACGTTTTAATAAGAAATGAAAACTCACTGGAATGGTTTTCTTGCAATTTCACCTGGAGATCGCCGCGAACCATTTTTCTCATCCCGGTCAACAAATGATTCATCGGCACGAGCAATATATTTCTCATCATGATGAAATACAGGCAAAGAATAACCAGACAGACGAGCGGAATGATGTAGATCACTTTTTTATAGAATGGAAGCTGGAGAAGCACATTTTTCTCGGGAATGGATATGACCAGATGCAAATCGCTTTTTTCGAGCCTCTTCCACAAGGTTAAACGGTTGACACCCGTATGGGGATCCTTCAAAACTTTATAGGATTGCACATTTTCCCGAAGCGTCTGCTGCAATCGATTCAATCCGGCTTCAGACAATGAGCTGCGCGTGAGCGGTATTCCATCGTTTGAGATCAGGAAAATGTCCCCCTCTTGACCAAAGCGAAACGGCTGAATGATTTCCGTTAAGCTAAGAAGCGGTATCCATGCGCCAATGAACACTTTTGAGTCAAAGGATACGATCTTGGTTAATGCATAATTCGATTCATAAGGAATAATAATCCATGGCGTGTTGAATTCTTTGAAACTCATATGCTGCTTCAATGCGTCCAAGGATTGATAAACGGTTCTATCCCGATAGCTGACAATAAAATGATCCGAATCCTTATGGTATACAAAAAGAGCGCCAGCCACAGGATGATTGTTCAACTCCTGATTCATCTTCTTGATGGTTGATACCTGGGAAAGATCGAATGCCCCGCTCCCGAATTCATATAGGCCAAGCGTTTTAAGATCCGTATCATTCAAAATTTGCTTATATAAGTAACTTGTAATATTGGATATCGATTGATCCATTTGTTGTACATAGGTGGATAACAGGTTTTGATTGGACTGCGCTACTTGAACCCGAACCACATCCATGGAGTATAGCGTTATGTAATACAAAAAAATGATGAGCGGTGCGATAACGAGCGAAAAGGCAGTGACCATCTTCATTTGCAAGGAGTATTTTCGTCTCAGAGCCGCACATCCTTCCCGGCAAGCGTAAACGGCTATCGCTACGCACGAACCGCTAGCTGTGTGAATAAACAGCTCGGTTCTGTGCCGACCTTTGGCGGCAAAAGCTCGTTTCGCGGTGAAATATAAGCCAAATTATTAATGTGAAACTTATAAATTCTTATATTTAAATGTAAACAAATCTGCCCGGCGCTTTCATCCAGACAGACTTGTTTTCACAATGATTTATTTATTTTTCTCTTTGTATAGGACGGTCCAGGCATCCTCAATGGACTTCAGCCCTTGTTTGTCCAGCCTTTTAATGAGGTCATCATACTTGGCAGCGACTTCGTCCCCACTTGCTGCCATAATAATCTGAGTCAGTTCCGTTTCAAGGCTCGCAGAAATATTCGCATAGGCGATTCCTTCTTTCGATTCCCCATCCAGCGTCAAAATACTTAATTGCGTAGCGTCAAAATTAACCGATTCAATGATTGCCCGGTCCGCTTTACGATCCTCGGACTCGGCATCGCGCTCCCAGTTGTATTTTTGGTATTGATTCAAATCCAAGTACCGGACGCCGGTTTTCTTGCCGAAGCCTTCCGCATCCTTTACGATTTCTTCATATACGCCAGGCTTCAACATCGGCTTGCCGCCAACATTCTCCCATGTTTCCCCTTCAATGCCGTAGAAGGACAGGATTTGACCTTCCGGACTCAAATAATAATTGAAAAATTCCATAATTTTTTCAGGATTTTTCGCATTTTTCGTAATAACAGCTACGTTCCAACCCGCTGTATTGTAACCGTCACCATTAGGCTGCACACCGGCAGTACCGGCTGGATGAGGAATGACCTTGTAATAGGAATCAGGATTGGACAGCTTCAAGACCTCGCTTGCTTTCCATAAATCCCAGAAATTCGCTAAAATAATGGCGAATTTGCCCTTTGCGGCCGCTTCATCAAATTGCTCGGATTTATAAGTAAAGTTTTCCGGATCGAGCAATTTTTCCTTATACAGCATATTTAACCATTTCAATGCGCTTAACGTCGTTTCATTCCTGAGGTAATGCTTCACAGTATCTTCATTTGCATCATAATAGCGGCCGCTTGCATTTTGGCTTCCCCAAAGATTGGCGAGGCGCTCAACATTTCCCGTAATGCCTTGGAATCCAATTGGATACATCGCTTTTCCATCATACTTCAAATTGCTTTCTTTCACTTTTCTCAAGAAATTCGTCAAATCATCAATCGTCTTTATTTCAGGGGAGCCCAGCTGGCTGTATAGATCTGCTCTGATGTTGAATGCGCCGCCGACGGCAAACTCGCCCGCTTCGTTAAACCAGTTTGGTATGCCGTAGAAGTGACCGTCAGGCTTCTTCAACGCGTTGATAGCGCTCTCCGGAATGTAATTGCTCGTTATATCCGGGAAATTATATTTCTCCGCAAGCTCATCAATCGAATATAAGGCGCCGGCAGCTATATACTTGTCCAACACCGGCCCTCTATCCATCCACATCACTTCAGGATAATCCTTCGCCAGCAGCATAACGCTTGCTTTTTCGTTTCCGTCGCCGGATATGCCGTTAAATTTGAATTGGACTCCGGTTTTCTCCGTCAATACTTTCGTTACCGGATCGTTGCCCCACTCTTTCGGTTTCCACCATTCGTACATCCAGGAAGCCTGAACGGTAACGGTTGATTGATCCGCGTTCGTTGACTGGTTTGATGTTTCTGTCTGATTTTCTGTCGCTGTGTTCGGTGAACTTGAGCATGCTGCCGCAGCAAAAACCAGAACAATGATGACCAGTACCTTTGGCATTTTTTTGACCAAACTCATCATGAATAGCACCCCGCATATTTTAATTATATTAACGTTTGTCCTCAGAGAGCAACAAACAATAATATCGCTATCAGCCCTTGACGGCTCCCACCATTAAGCCTTTCGTAAAGTACTTTTGAAACATGAGGTAGATTAGTGAAATCGGAATCGCTGTAATCATGACCGCTGCGGCCTTAATCGTCATGTGATTGACCTTCAAGCGATTCATGAGCTGCGATTGAACCGCGTTCGTTTCAGGGGTTTGCGATAAAGCTATAATTTTGAAAAGATAGGTTTGAATCGGCTGCAGGCTTTGCTTATTGTTGAATATATAAGCGTCGAACCAGGAGTTCCATTGATCTACACCCACGAATATACAGATCGTTGCTACGATCGGCATCGAAACCGGCATAATAATACGGTAAAAGGTACTGAAGTAGCCGCACCCGTCAATGATCGCCGATTCCTCCAATTCTTTGGGCAATTGCTCAAAGAACGTCTTCATCAGGATCATGTACCATACGTTTATCATGCCGGGAATCACATATACCAAGAAATTACTGATTAGCCCCAGCTCTTTATAGAGCAGATAAGTCGGTATTAACCCGCCATAAAAAATCATTGAGAAGACACAAATGAGCAAATATCCGTTTCGTCCAATCAAATTTTTCTTAGACAATCCGTACGCGAATATCCCCGTGCAAAATACAGTTAAAATCAGTCCGAGACTCGTTCTTGCCAGCGTAATGAGATAGGCTTGAATGATTGTGGGATCCGAGAACACAACCTCATAGCTGCTCAGAGAAAATTTCCTGGGCCAAAGAAATATGCCCCCGCGCTGCGCATCCAATCCATCACTGAATGAAATGGCAAACGTATTGATGAAAGGGTATAACGTAGTAATACTTAGCAATACCATAATGGTTATATTAACTACATCAAACGATCGTTCCCCAAATGACCTTTTCAACAGCAGCCCTCCTACCAAATCCCCATATTGAATTTTCGTGCAATTTTATTGCATCCCCACACCATTGCAAACCCAATAACACTTTTAAACATCCCAATTGCCGTTGCATATCCGTATCTTCCTTCTTGCAGCCCTGTCTCCAACACGTGAATGTCGATAATATTGGATACATCTTGAATAATGGGGTTTCGAAGCACAAGAATCTGATCAAATCCGGCATCAAGCACATAACCGACCCGGAGGATTAACAGAATGATGATCGTCGTCATGATGGAAGGCAGCGTAATATGGATAATTTGCTTGAATCTGCCCGCACCGTCAATCTTGGAAGCTTCATAGATTTCAGGGTCAATCCCTGCAATGGCAGCCAAATAAATAATAGCCCCCCACCCCATCTCTTTCCAATTCTCCGTAATAAGCAGGATAGGCCAAAAGTATTCTCCCGTTCCCATAAAAAAGACCGGTTCCTGAATGAACCCCATCATCATTAAAATTTGATTCAAGGTTCCATCGTCTTTTCCCAGGACAGTTAATATTAAGCCGCCGACGATAACCCAGGAAAGAAAATGCGGAAGATAGGATATTCCCTGAAATACCGTCTTCAGTCTGCCGGATCGAATTTCATTCATGAGCAGAGCGAAAATAATAGGCAGCGGCGTCAACAGTACGATTTTCAGAAAACTGATCATAATCGTGTTATACATGACATTTGCAAATAATGGCGACTCGAAGAAATCGATGAAATGCTGAAAGCCTACCCAAGGGCTTTGCCATATTCCTTTTGAGACCGACAGTTCCTTGAAAGCGAGCTGCATGCCATATATGGGAACAAATTTGAAAATAATAAGAAACACAATTCCCGGAAGAACCATGAGCTGCAGTTCTTTTTGAGAGAGCAGCCTGGTCCATAGCTTCCGATTGTTTCTAGGATGTACTACCGGCTCCGTTTGCATCAAGTATCAGCCTCCTTTTGAGTGATTAGCTTTCTCTTAGTATGTCATGAGCCTGTTTGCTGTGTCTTTTGTTCTCGTTACATAAAATGTGAGTATTGTGACCTCCTTGATGATTTCAATCGTAGGAACAGAAATAGCCCCAATTCCTTGTAGGGAATTGGGGCTGCTTTGATAAGGCTCATCTGCCAAGGCGGAGAAAGATTAAAAAAAGTAACGAAGATAAACATAAACGCTCGACAGAAGTACGGATAGCAGCATGAGCGGAAACCCGTATTTGATGAACTGGAAAAACCGGATCGGGTAGCCTTCTTTTTCCGACAGACCGGCCACGATCAGATTCGCGCTAGCCCCGATAAGGGTACCATTACCACCCAAGCAAGCTCCGAGCGATAGGCTCCACCATAGAGGCTCCAAATCCGTAATCCCCAAATTCCCCATTTCTTGAATCATCGGGATCATCGTGGCGACAAACGGTATATTGTCAATGAAAGCGGAAGCGATAGCGCTGAGCCATATAATCAGCATGGAAGTGGCTACCGGGTCCCCTCCGGTCCATTCCATGGCTTGTTCGGCCATTTTCGATATGACACCGGTCTCTACAAGTCCCGAGACAGCCACGAACAAGCCTACAAAGAAAAATATGGTCGTCCACTCCACCCTAGAAATCGCCTTCTCCATGGAATGCTCACCGGTCAGAAGAAGGAGAAGGAAAGCCCCAGCTAATGCTACCGTCGCGGATTCCAAATGCAGCATTTGATGAAGGAAGAAGCCCAGAATTGTAAGTCCGAGGATGAAGAGGCTCTTCTTGAGCAACTTTCGATCCGTTATGACCTCTTTTTCGTTCAATTGCATGATGCTTTGTTTCCGTTCCGGTGTTGTCCGGAGTTGCTTGCGGAACAGAAAAATAAATATGGGAATATGTACAGCCAGAATAACGATCACAATAGGCGATAGATTGTTGATGAACGCCATAAACGTCAGTTCCTTGACCGCGCTCCCGATCATGATATTCGGCGGGTCGCCTATAAGTGTAGCCGTACCGCCGATATTGGAAGCCAGAATTTGTGAGAAAAGAAACGGAAACGGGTTAACCTGCAATTGCCGTGTAATGCTGAAGGTTACAGGAATCAAAAGCAGAACCGTCGTTACGTTATCAAGGAATGCCGAAGCAATCGCCGTGATCATGAAAAGCGTGATGAGGATGCGTACAGGATCACCCATTGCTTTCTTGGCGGAGTATATGGCGATATACTTAAAGAGCCCGGTTTCCGCCGTGACATTCACGATTATCATCATACCGATCAGAAGTCCGAGCGTATTGAAGTCGATGTGGTGAATAGCCGTTTCCTGATCAACGATTCCAAGTGTGACCATCAATACACCGCCAAGCATCGCAACAATGGTCCGGTGTATTTTTTCGGCAATGATGAAGCTGTAAATGATCAGAAAAATTCCGATCGCCCAAATAGCTTGCTGTTCCATAAGTTCCTCCTAAGCCGGTTCGAAGCTCGGCTTCTATTCAATTGATTCCAATTATAGCTCAATAGTATACCAGGGGACAAAGGCATATTTCCGAAAAAATACACCTCCTGTTATAATGGGAAACTATTTTCATTTCCGCGCCCATGGTATAATAAACGCGATATATCGACAGAATTATCCAATTTTATTGTAAAGAAAATGTCGAATTTAATGATGGGGGCACCGCATGAAAAGGCTATTCATAACGATTACTCTTGTTATTTTACTAGTATTGCAGACGGGCTGTAGTGAACATACGATGGCTGAGCTGGAAATGCCCGAACCAGCGGAGATTGTAGAAAAACCTAATCTCGATTTGCGGATCGAAATATCCGGCCGAAACGCGACAATTTACGTGACAACCAATATGAAAATAGCGAAAGAACATGTTGGCATGGAGCGTCAATACGGTGAAGGTCACATTCATATGTACGTGGACGACGGGGAGAAAATTTCGGTTAAAGACAACAAATACATGATCCAGAATCTGCTGCCGGGCAAGCACAAGGTGAAGGTATCGCTGCACAATAACGACCACACGCCTTATGACGTTGCCAAGCTGCTAGATTTTGAAATTAAATGACAGGGGTGCGAACATGTTCCGATCCTTCAGCATCCAGTTAAAGCTTATTTTGTTTGTTTCGCTCATTACGGCTGCGATGACGGGCATTATCGTCACCTTTCATGCGCTCAGCCTTGAGCAATCCGTACGCCAAACCTTTTTCAGCCAGCTAACTGCCATAACTACCGCGATAAACGGCAGATACGAGGAGTCGCGTTCTATCGAAGATGTGCAGCAAATATTCGATTATATCCAGCTGCGGAACAGAAAAGTGCTGGGTTTGACCTTACATAAAACGGACGGCAAGGTTTACGCATCTACCGAACGGTCCAAAATCGGCAATGCCTCTCCCTCCTATGTGCAAAGGTCGCTGACGGAGAACAAGGCTTTTGTCGAGCAGCAAACGAAGGAATACGGCATTTCGTCAGTCCGCTTAATGGCTCCGTTGTTCGAGGATGGCGCAACCGTCGGAGTGATCGAGCTTATGTTGGATTCAAGCGGCGAGGATGCGCTTATCCGGGAAAAAGTTCGTACGGACATTGTAACAGCCATCCTTTGCAGCGTGTGCTTTCTGGTCCTGTTCTGGTTCTTTCTCCAAAAGGTGCTGGTCAAACCGCTGTATAAGCTACGCAAGGCTGCGGTTTCAATCCAAATGGGCGGGCGAAGACATAAGGTCAAGATGACTGCTTCTTCCGAGATTACAGAGGTCGCGGATGCGTTTAATGACATGGTCGAAAACTTGGACACGCGTTACATTGAACTGCAGCAAGCTCTTGTGACGCTTCAGACGACGCAGGAGCAGCTCGTACAAGCGGAGAAAATGTCGGCGCTTGGCGGACTGGTTGCGGGCGTCGCGCATGAAATCAACACTCCGATCGGTGTAGGTGTAACGGCTATTTCGTATCTGGAGCAGCGAACGAAAGAATTTTCCGAGCTGTACGGTCAAAATCGCATGAAAAAGTCGGATTTGGAAAGCTTCGTCAAATTGTCGCAGGAGACCGTTGATATGGTTCAAACCAATCTGCGCCGCGCTTCCGAACTGGTCAAAAGCTTTAAACAAGTTTCCGTGGACCAATCAAATGAGGAGAAACGAACATTCCGGTTACTCGATTATATCGAGGATACTTTACGGAGCCTGCAACCGACGATCAAGAAGACAAAGCAGCGGACGGTTGTAATCGGCGATCATGAATTGGAAGTGAACACTTATCCCGGCGCAGTCTCCCAAATCGTCACAAACCTTGTGATGAACTCGCTCATTCATGCTTATGATACCGATACTGAGGGCTATATGATCGTAAACATCCAGCGGAATGAGGACCGTCTCCTTATTCAATACGCGGATGACGGCAAAGGAATGCCGGAAGAAGTGGCGGAAAAGATTTTCGAGCCATTTTTCACGACGAACCGCAGCAGGGGCGGCACTGGACTCGGCATGCATATCGTCTACAATCTTGTTACGCAGAAATTAGGCGGAACAATCCAATGCGCAAGCTTTCCAGGCCGCGGTACAACCTTTTTACTCGAATTCCCTATCAGACAGGAGGAAAATCATGAGCTACAATCCGCATGAGGAAGACGAACTTATTTTTGCCGACGAGGACGGGACCGAATCAGGAAGCCTATCTGAATCGTGGAAGGTCATTATCGTGGATGATGACAAAGAGATTCATCAAGTGACCAAATTGGTCATGAGCGATTTCGAATTTGACGGCAAAGGGATCGAATTTATTAGCGCTTATTCCGCCAGGGAAGCGCGTGAAATACTGCCGCTGCACAAGGACGCTGCATTCATTCTGCTTGATGTTGTCATGGAAGAAGACGATTCAGGCCTTCAATTGGTTAAATACATTCGGGGCGAATTAAAAAACAGCAGCATCCGCATCATGCTCCGCACCGGCCAACCGGGACAAGCGCCCGAGAAAACGGTCATACTTGAATATGACATTAATGATTACAAGGAAAAGACGGAGCTGACCAGCCAGAAGCTGTTTACCATGTTCGTATCTGCATTGCGGGCATATCGCGATATTACCGTCATCGAGAAAAACAAATTAGGACTCGAGGAAATCATCAAATCTTCAGCAAGGCTGTTCGAGCTGCAGTCGCTCGGGAAATTTTCGTCCGGGGTACTGACGCAGCTGACGAGCTTGCTTAATCTGCATCAAAATGCGATCCATGTCGGCAGCATCAGCAGCCTCGCGGCTACGAAAGGCGGCAAGGATATCATCATCATGGCCGCGACAGGCGATTATTCGGGTCTTGTTAACGAGCGGGCCCAGGGCACCATTCCCGCTGATGTCATGCAGGAAATGGAACAAGCCTTCGAAAGCAAGCAGAGTACGTTTAACGATTCGTATTTCGTTGTGTTTTTTGAAAGTAAAACCGGTTCCGAGAACGTTATTTACTTACGCGGTAACAACCGTCTGAGTGAGTGGGACCGTTATTTGATCGAAATCTACTGCGCAAATGTCTCGGTCGCGTTTGAAAATATTTATTTGAACACAGAGATGGAAAATACGCAGAAGGAAATTATTTTTACGATGGGGGAAATTGTTGAGACCCGCTCCCAGGAGACCGGCAATCATGTTAAACGCGTTGCAGAATACTCGAAGCTGTTGGCACTCAAAATTGGGCTGCCGGAAGAGGAAGCCGAACTGCTGCGGCTCGCTTCCCCGATGCACGATGTAGGTAAAGTCGGTATTCCCGATTCCATATTGAATAAGCCGGGCAAGTTGACAGACGAAGAGTTCGAGCTAATAAAAACCCATACGACGATGGGCTACAGCATGCTGAACCATTCGCAAAAGGATATTATACGGACCGCTGCGACTATTGCGCTGCAGCATCACGAGAAGTATGACGGTACCGGCTATCCGAACAGGCTCAAAGGGGACGAGATTCATATCTTTTCACGAATCACGGCAATTGCCGACGTGTTTGATGCGCTTTGCAGCGAACGTGTCTACAAGAAAGCATGGCCGTTCGAGGACGTAATCGACTTGCTCCGTACGGAGCGGGGCCGTCATTTTGATCCGAACCTGGTAGATGTCTTTTTTGCGAATTGGGATGATATATTGGCAATCAGATCCGCCTATGCGGACCGGTAATAAATTTAAACGGCATCATTTATTTTAATATAAAATGAAAAACGAGGCTTATACGAAGCCTCGTTTTTGGTCTTTTGAAAATTTATGAACGGATTTGAAGCGAATAGATATCCGTACGGCGATCCCGGAAAGTCAGCGCATCCTTAGACTTACGATAACGCTGCAAAGTCTCCATATCTACTTCGGCCATGATGACCGTTTCCGTATTTTCACTGCACTCTCCCGCAATACCGTCGCGAGGGAATGAAAAATCAGCAGGTGTATAGATGCCCGACTGAGCGTATTGAATATCCACGTTGTCCACATGAGTCAGGTTACCTACTGTACCTGACGTAACGGTAAACACTTGATTCTCAATGGCGCGCGCTTGCGCACAATACTTGACACGAAGAAAGGTCTGCCGGTCCTCCGCACAAAAGGGCACGAAAATGATTTGCGCCCCTTCCTCTGCGACAATACGGGAAATTTCCGGGTACTCGATATCACTGCTCAATTGAATGGAAATTTTTCCGCAATCCGTATCAAACACTTCCAATTTCGATCCTCCGTTGATGCCCCACCATTTGCGCTCATTCGGGGAAATATGAAGCTTATACTGCTGTGCGATCGTTCCATCCCGGCGGAACAAGTGAGCCACGTTATAGATTCGGTTATTATGCTCTACGAAATGAGAGCCCCCAATTATATTCACGTTATACTTAACGGCTAATTCAGAAAACAATTCGACGTAATCTTTAGTATATGTGCATAATTTTCGGACGGCTAAACTCGGGGAGCGTTCATCCAGAAATGAAAGCAGCTGCATCGTTACATTTTCCGGAAATACGGCGAAGTCCGATTTATAATCGGAAGCTACATCGACATAATGCTCACATTGCGTCGCGAATTCCTCGAAGGAGTCAATCTTTTTCATCATATATTGGATAACGCAGATGCGTACAGGAAATGACATTTTATAATGGGTTTTGTTAATGTTCGGCTTATAGTCAATGTTATTCCATTCCAGTAAGGCAGCATAGTGCATGGAATCTTCATCGTCCGGCAAATAATTGGTAATGATGCGCTTCAGCGTGAAGCCGTTCATCATTTGGAAGGTCAGTACCGAATCGTAAATATTTTGCTGCAATACTTCCTCAGCATAATCCCTAGGCGACATGGAGTCGCTATATTTATGATAACCCGGAATACGCCCTCCGACTATAATACTCTTGAGGTTCAGCTTTTCCGCCAAACGCTTTCGCGCTTCATATAACCGTCTGCCAATTTTCATACGGCGGAAGTTCGGATGAACCATGACCTCCATCCCGTACAAGCTTTCGCCGCGCGGGTTATGATTCCGGATGTAACCCTTATCCGTAATTTCCGAATACGTGTGCTGCTCCAAATAATCGTCAAAATTGACGACCAGACTCGAGCAAGAGCCAATAATCTCTCCATCCAGCTCAACACATATTTGCCCTTCAGGAAAAATACGGATATGACTTTCCAGCTGATCTAATTTCCATGGCTTCATATTCGGAAAGCAGCTATTTTGCAGTTCAATAATCTTATCAAAATCCTCACGTTCGATGTTTCGAATGATCACTTTTTTTTCGAATTGTGAAATTTGATTAGATGTCATAGATTGACTCCTTGTAAAGATGTTTACCCCATCATACGTTTGGAGTTTCATGGTCGTATTAATTAACGTTAGTTGATTTGTAAACTTTTCTTCAAATTCAATTTTTTGATTTATGTTATATAACGTGACACCAAAATGTTGATATACGGCAAAAAGGTCGGTATTGATTATGAGGATGATCAATTTGAAATTTTTATGTTATGTTTCTTGACATGAATGAAAAAGCGAATTATAGTAGCAATATAAGATTTCAACAGCACAACGGCACAATGATGTGCCAGTACCGGCATTGCAGTCTATCCATACAATATTGTAGACGGGTAGGCTTTGTATTCTACATCGATTATTAATAAAGTCAGTCACGACGGCGTGGCTGCAAACGGCAAAGGGGCCGATTAACAGAATTCGCATTTATGCGGTTCTGTCAGTCGGCCTCTTTTTGCCCGATCACTGCCGAGAAATGGAGGGAATACCGAGAATTAAAGAGAGAGGTGTTAAAACAGCACCAGCAACGAACGAACATGAATGATTCCGGCCAAAGCTATGATTTAGCCGGAAAGAAAACCAAGGTTTATTAATTATAGGGGGAATGAAAAATGGAAGCACAAAGTTTTCGTAAGTCTGGCCACTTTCCAAGTTTGTTGTCATCTTTTCTCTATTTTGATGTAAGCTTTATGATTTGGGTATTTTGCGGAGCTTTAGCACTCTTCATTACCAAAGATTTTGGTTTGTCGGATACTCAGAAGGCTACCATGGTAGCAATCCCGATTTTGGGAGGTTCCATTTTCCGGATACCGATGGGGATATTGGCGGACCGTATTGGCGCTAAAAAAGCAGGCCTTATCGGGATGGGGCTTACCACTATTCCTCTTCTCTGGGGTTGGCTCGGCGGAACAAGCCTGGT
This sequence comes from Paenibacillus prosopidis, assembly GCF_003337375.1. Lineage (GTDB taxonomy): Bacteria > Bacillota > Bacilli > Paenibacillales > Paenibacillaceae > Pristimantibacillus > Pristimantibacillus prosopidis. The sequence continues at coordinate 114,326 of NZ_QPJD01000014.1, read as the reverse complement.
TCAAGTTCAGTCGATCGGGTTCTTGCTCGGTATCGCGGGTGCAAGCTTTGCCGTCTCGCTTTCCTTGGCCAGCCGCTGGTATCCTCCACAATATCAAGGTCTGGCGATGGGAATTGCCGGAGCAGGCAACAGCGGTACTGCGCTAGCTACATTTTTTGGACCACAGCTAGCGACAGCGTACGGATGGCACACTGTTTTTGGATTGGCACTTATACCTTTGATCGCTATCATGATTATTTATGCAATATTAGCCAAGGATGCTCCGAATGCTCCTGCGCCTAAAACCTTGAAGGATTACCTCAGTGTATTTAAGTTCGCGGACACTTGGTGGTTCTCCCTATTCTACTCAGTTACATTTGGCGGTTTTGTCGGATTTGCGAGCTACTTCAGCATTTTCTTCTACGATGTGTATGGCGATGGCGTAAACCCAGGCGGTTTAACAAAAATACAGGTAGGCTACCTGGTTACTCTTACCGTCATAGCGGGCAGCTTCTTTAGACCCGTAGGCGGTTGGATTGCTGATAAAGTTGGCGGAATGAGATTCTTGACCATATTGTTTAGCGTAGTTACAATCTGCGCGTTTGCGATTGCAACAATGCCTAGTTCATTCCTTGTTATGCTTCTATATACAAGTGTTATGATGGCTTGCCTCGGCATGGGGAACGGATCGGTGTTCCAGATTGTTCCGCAGCGTTTCTCCAAGGAAATCGGAGTTGTTACCGGGATCGTCGGAGCCGCAGGCGGTTTAGGAGGATTTTTGCTTCCTAAATATATTCTTGGTCCATTAAAAGAAACGACAGGCACTCACGTTACCGGATTCCTTGTTATCGGATCAATCGTATTAGTTATGACACTTGTTTTCTACGCAGTATCGCGCTCTTGGAAAAAGTCTTGGGCTACAACAGAATCCGGAGTTAATTTCTAAGTAGACAGAATCTCTTAAGCAAAAAGATAGGGCACCCGGCAGGGTGCCCTTAGCTGTTTCTCATTCTTTACTATCGCTCTATTTCTGGACTTTCACAGTCGTTTCACCGATTACCAGAATACCGTTGACATATCCTCTAAAATGCAGTGTAACCTCGGCAGCCGTCCAATTGAAATCGGAACGTTCGAATTTGAATTGTCCAAGCTTCGCCTGATTGTAGTAGCCATTGTTGCTGGTAAGAGCCTTCACGCCATTTAGAGTTACGGTATTTAGATTGAAGCCTTCAGAACTGTAGCCACTCGGCAAATCTACCCGGACGGTAAACACGCCTTTATTGCCTTTAATGATATTAGGAGTCACCGCTATGGTGGCCGGGATGTATACAACAAATTGTTTTTTCAACGTAGTGCTCAGACCCGCAGCATTAGTAACGGTCACTGTAACGGTATAGACACCCGGCTTGTCCAATACAATCCCGCTGTTTTGCTCTGCTTCCTCGGTTGCTCCGTTTGGACGGGTCACGGTTATCCTATTGGCAACGATACCCGAAAGCGTATCGACTGCCGAGTACGTCAATTGCAGCGTCGACCCTGCCTGATACTCTTCCTTAAGATTCATTGTAATGACCGGTGCGGTCTTGTCGATTTTCACCACAGCCGTATTCGCAGTCTCGATGTTTCCGGCCGAATCAACCGAGTAGAAAGCCACTTTATGAATACCTTCATCACTGACAGTGAACGAACTGCCTTCTTCGTATACTGAACCGTCGATCGAGTAGAACGTTTTGGCTGTGCCGCTTAGCGCATCCATTGCGGTTAATTTAACGGTCACATCTTCTTTCGACCAATCTGCAGGAGCATCCGAATGAGTAACAGGAGCTGTCCGGTCAATCTTCACTTCGATGTCGTGAGCCGCTTCCTTAATACCCGCATGGTCAACCGAATAGAAGCTGACCTTGTTGATACCCTCGTTTTCTACCTTAAACGAGGTGCCTTCCAGATAATCGGAGCCGTTTATCGAATAGTACGTCTTCGCTATACCGCTATGTGCATCCGTTGCGGTTAATTGTACGGCCGCTTCTTTTACCCATAACGCAGGAGCTTCCGAAACAGTCGCCGGAGCCGTCCGGTCGATTTTTACCACAGCCGTATTTGCAGTCTCGATGTTGCCGGCTATATCGGTTGAGTAGAATGTAACTTTATGGATACCTTCTTCACTCACGGTGAACGAACTGCCTTCTGCGTATGCCGATCCGTCGATCGAGTAGAACATTCGGGCTGTACCGCTATGCGTATCTGTTGCAGTTAATTTAACGGTCACATCTTCCTTCGTCCAATCAGCAGGAGCGTCCGAATGAGTAACAGGGGCCGTCCGGTCGATTTTCACTATGATGGCTTGAGCGTCTTCCTTATTGCCTGCTCCGTCAACCGAATAGAAGCTGACTTCGTTAACACCCTCGCCGTCTACTATGAACGAGGTGCCTTCCTGGTAATCAGAGCCGTTAATCGAATAGTACGTCTTCGAAACGCCGCTATGAGCGTCCGTTGCAGTTAATTTTATTGCCGCTTCTTTCACCCATAACGCAGAAGCTTCCGTAACAGTCACTGGGGCCGTCCTGTCAATTTTCACTTCGATGGCCTGAGCTGCTTCCTTGTTGCCGACTTTATCCACCGAGTAGAAGGAAACTTTGTTTACGCCTTCTTTGTCCACCTTAACAGAAGTTCCTGCCGTATATTCGCTGCCGTTCAGGGAATAGAATGTATTCGCGACTCCCGTTTCGTTATCTGTAGCCGATAAGGTGACAATCTGGTTTAGATTCGTCCAGCCGGCGAGTGCCTCCGCTTTCGTTACCGGCGCTTCCGTATCGATAATCAGCTTGGCGAGGACGGTATTTGATGGCTCCGACAGGCCGAACGAGTTGCTGTACGATGTCACAAAGTACTCATGGTTTCTATAAGATAAATCCGTTACCGTGTAGGACAGATTGTTCAGCTTCTCCGTCAGCAAAACTGGTTCTCCGTCTATGATCTCATATACGTTATAGCCGTTAGCGTAGGTTACGAAACTCCAGGATATCCGGGCGCTCGTGCCGCTTAACAGCTTCAAGGTGGCGACCGGAGGCTGCATGACCGGGAACACGATCGTTTCGGTCACACGGTTCGAAGACGCCGATTCGCCGAAACGGGTGCTGAAAGCAGTCACTTCATACTGATGGGTATCCTCTGACAGATTATATACTTTAAAGCTTAAGGCCGTACCCTTATAAATTAATTGCCGGGTACCTCCTGTCAAATCATAAACGCGATATTCGTTTGCCCATGTAACAGCAGGCCAAGACAGCGTAATATTGTTTGCGTTAAAGACGGTCCCTGTCAAAACGGGCGGAACAACAACCGGCCATACAAGCGCAAAATTGGAGGTGCTTCCGATCGGCGATTCACCGAAGCGGTCGCTGTAAGAGTGCACCACGTAACTGTAATCGCCAGCAGGCATATTGACGTAATTAACGGTCGTGCCGGTTAATGTGCTTTTCAGCACTTTTTGCCCATCGACTAATTGGTACACCTTGTAAGCCGTCGCATAAGCTACCGCATTCCATTTCAATGCGATGTCGTTTCCGTTTGAAATGGTCTTCGTTAAATTGCCCGGGGCTAACATCAACGGCCAGAGTAAGGTGAACTTGAGTTCGCTGCCTTCCGGCGAATCACCGAAACGGCTGCTGAAGGAGCGCACCACGTAAGTAAAGTCGCCCTCAGGCTGGTTCGTCAACGTAATACTCGTTGCCGTCTGAGATTTCACCAACACCTCTTTCCCGTCAACAAGCCGATAAAGCTTGTATGCCGTTGCATAGGTTACGGGGTTCCACCTTAAGGTGATGTCATTACCGTTCGCAACGCTTTGAGTAAAGACGCCCGGCGCTTGCATGGTTGGCCAGACTAATGTGAAGTCGAGGTCACTGCTTTCCGGCGATTCGCCGAAACGGTCACTGTAGGAGCGCAACACGTAGTTGTAGTCGCCCTCAGGCTGATTCGGCAACGTAATACTTGTTGCGGTCTGAGATTTCACCAACACCTCTATCCCGTCAACAAGCAGATAAAGCTTGTATGCCGTTGCATAGGTAACGGGGTTCCACCTTAAGGTGATGTCATTACCGTTTGAAACGCTTTGCGTAAAGTTACCCGGTGCCTGCATGTTTGGAATATTAAGCGTAAAAGTCACCTGGCCGCCTTCCGGCGATTCGCCGAAGCGGTTGCTGACGGCATGAACGATATAGGTGTGGGCGCCGCCCGTTATATTCGATTGCGTCGAAGTCAAAGTTGTAACCGAATTCTTCAGAAGCTTCTGACCGTCAACGAGCTCATAGACTTTATAGGAGTTCGCATAAGTAACAGCCCCCCAAGTCAATACGACGTCATTTCCGTTCAAAATTTTGTAGGCAAAATTATTGGGAGCAGCCACCACGGGATGATCCAGTATAAACGTTATTTTTGCACCTTCCGGCGACTCGCCCAAAATGGTCGAAACAGAGTGGATCTCATAGTTTAAAGGACCCTCCGGTTGGTTCGTATAGGTGACGGCCGTGCCGGTTACCGTGCTTTTCAGCATCTTTTGCCCGTCTACCACTTGATAAATCTTGTAGCTGGTTGCGTAAGATACGGCCGTCCATTTTAAGGTAATGTCATTTCCATTAGTTATACTGTATGTCGGATTCAGCGGAGCTTGCATGACTTGTCCGTCAAGCTTCATCGTCAGCTTAGTTCCTTCCGGCGATTCTCCGAAACGGGTTGAAACCGAATGAACTTCATACGTATATTCGCCCGGCGACATGCCGGTATATGTGACGTTTAGGCCGGCTACCGTGCTTTTAAGCACCTTTTGTCCATTTACGATCTGGTAGACTTTATAGCTTGTCGCATAGGCGGAAGCATCCCAGGTCAGGGTAAAGTCCGTCGCGTTTTTAATCGTTTGCACGAGATTGGCCGGCGGTTCCATCGTCGGATAGATCAGCGGGACCAAAACTTGGCTTCCTTCCGGCGATTGACCGAAACGGGTCGAAAACGAATAAACTTCATATGTGTAATTGCCTTGCGGCTGATTCGTATAAGTGACTGTTGTGCCTGCACTCGTGCTTTTCAACACTTTTTGACCGTTCGTGATTTGATAGACTTTATAGCTGTTCGCGTTTGGTGCGGCATCCCAGGTCAGAACGATATCGTTTCCGTTTAACAGTTTATACTGAAAATTGCCTGGCGCAGCCATGATTACGGCCTCCAGCGTCAACGTGACAGAACTGCCTTCCGCCGATTCACCGAAACGAGTCGAGACGGAATGCACCTCATAGACATAATTACCGGCCGGCTGGTTGGTGTAGGTGACCGTAGTGCCGGTTACCGTGCTTTTCAACACTTTTTGCCCATCGATCATTTGATAAACTTTGTAGCTGTTTGCGTTTGCTGAAGTCGCCCAAGTTAAGACGATATCGTTGATGTTCTGCAGCTTGTAAGTTAAGCTGCCCGGAGGCTCCATGGTTACGGCACCTAGCGTAAAGGTGACTTTACTGCCTTCCGGCGATTCACCGAAGCGAGTCGAGACGGAATGCACCTCATAGACATAATTACCGGCAGGCTGGTTGGTGTAGGTGACCGTGGTGCCAGTAACCGTGCTTTTCAACACTTTTTGCCCATCGATCATTTGATAAACTTTGTAGCTGTTTGCGTTTGCTGCAGTCGCCCAAGTTAAGACGATATCGTTAACGTTCTGCACCTTATAGGTTAAGCTGCCCGGAGGCGCCATGATCACGGCATCTAATGCAAAAGTGACTTTACTCCCTTCCGGCGATTCACCGAAACGGTCACTGAACGAGTGAACCTCGTAGGCATAATTACCGGCCGGCTGATTCGTAAACGTAACTGTTGTGCCGGTCACCGTGCTTTTCAACTCTTTTTGGCCGTCGATGACTTGATAGATTTTATAGCTTGTTGCATAAGTCGCGGCAGTCCAAGTCAGGACAATATCATTGACGTTTTGCAGCTTGTACGCCAGATTGGCCGGTGCTGCCATAGCAACAGACCCAACGGTTACCGTGATCCGGCTGCCTTCCGTCGATTCTCCGAAACGGTCGCTGTACGAATATACCTCGTAGACATAATCGCCGGCCGGCAGTTTCGTAAACGCAGCCGTTGTACCGGTCACCGTACTTTTTAAAACCTTTTGTCCGTCAATAATTTGATAAACCTTGTAATTAGTAGCGTAACTGGCGGCATCCCACTTTAGGTTGACGTCGCTGATGTTCGTAATGGTAAAGGTGAAATTTCCGGGTGCCTTCATAGCCGGATAAACAATGACAACTTCAACCGGAGCGGAAAGCGGCGATTCACCAAAAACGGAATTCGATGCGGTAACCGCATACTTGTATGTTCCCGCAGGTGTATTAGTGATCGTATATGTACGTGCCGTCTGCGTTTTGACCAGTGTCGTTTGACCGTCAACCTGGACTTGGTAAAGATTATAGCTTTGGGCATTAGGGGAAGCTCCCCAGCTTAGCATAATATCGTTTCCGTTCTGAATGGCAGAGGCCAAGGTTGGGGCAGTCATATCCGGGTAAGTGATATCCACCGTGATTGGTGCGCATGGACCGGACTCGCCATCCGGGCTTAAGGTTGATACCACATAGGTATACGACCCTTCCGGCAGACTGTTAATGGTAAATGTGGTTGTTGTCGATGTGCCGCGTGTGATGAGCTGGCCGTCCGTAATCTCATAGACCTTATAACCGGTAGCTCCAAATACGGCGCTCCATGTCAGCTTGATATCAGTCGGCGTTAAAGACTGATAAGCCAAATTGCTGGGAGGAAGCATGTTGTTGTTTGTCTCTGCCGCAAATACGCCTGCCGCAGGAGATAAAACCTGAATCAAAAGAAGCAGTGAAACCAGGAAGGAAAGCTTGTTAGCAGCTTGACGTTTTTTCATGTTTGTCCTACCTTTCTTTGTATAAACGGGATATAGGGCAAAAAAAATAAACCTTTGACAAGGTTCATAGTAAACTGCCTATGATTCCTTGTGGCAACCGGCTGCCTTCCACTAAAGCGTGGTTCAGGCCCTTGGCTTTGCGTCTCATGATTTCTCATGATTTGCCTTTTTCACTTGGTTATTTTTAACTGAGACTTTAACTCTATAATAAGCTGTCGAATCTAGTAGTGTGAATAGGTATAAAGAACTAGAATAGGTGATATTGACTATTATTGCGGGGATAAAGGCTTATTTATAACAATAAATCCCCTAAAGCTACAGTGAAAATGTGTTCACTGCAGCTTTAGGGGATTTCTTATGAACCTTTTTAACCATATCGGCCAATCAGTTAATTGTAATATCATCTGCAATTGGCGTTTCCATCATTCTTTTGACCTCTCTGAGATCATTGGTCTTGCCTAACGCCCACATCAATTTAGGAACAATCGCCTCTGTATTCATATCCTTCGATGAAATCATCAGCTCCCCGGCCGTGATTCGCCCTACCTCATAAAGCGTCCGGTCTTCGCCCTCTTCAAGACATTGCGTAGTCATAACGACAGCTACTCCCGATTGGAGAAGCTCATTGATTTTTAGAACAAGGCTTCTCCCTTGGTTTGGCACACCTCCAAGTCCGAAGCCTTCGATGATTACCCCCTTATAATGGTACTTAAGAAAGTCAAAAAGCTCCGGCTTTGTACCCGGGTGCAGTTTCAACAAAAAAACATCCGGGCATAAGGAAACCTCTAATTTCAACTCCGTGCTGCGTACCCTTGAAACGGGTTTATTGTACCTGATTTCGCCCCCTTCAATAAAAGCGGCGTATGGATGATTAATACTTTCAAAGGCATGATAGCTTCGGGTTCTCACTTTTACAGCTCTAGTCCCGTTAATCACCTTGCCGTCAAAAACAATAAATACGCCTCCGATGTCTTCGCAGGCAAAGCGTGCAGCGTCGACAATGTTTTTACCGGCATCGGTATTTTGATAATGAATAGGAACCTGAGAGCCAGTCATGACAACCGGCTTCGCGATATTTTGCAGCATATAGGAAAGGGCTGCAGCTGTATATCCCATCGTATCCGTTCCATGCGTGATGACAAATCCGTCATAATCTCCGTAATTCTCATAGACGGCCTCAGCTATACGCACCCAGCATTCGGGCTGCATATTTGTGCTGTCTATTTCCATCAGCGCTTTACTTTCAATTTTGTACCTGAAATTTTGTTCAAGTAAATAGCTCACTATTTCCGCATCCGTTATGCCCGGAATCAGTCCATTTGCCCCCGAGACCGATGCGATGGTTCCGCCTGTAGTCAGCAAAAGTATTTTTTTCATAAAAGTTTTCCAAGGAATGCTTTCGTACGTTCATGCTTCGGGAAATCAAATATTTCGGAGGGAGTCCCTTCTTCGACAATATATCCCCCATCCATAAAGATTACGCGGTCTGCCACTTCACGGGCGAAGCCCATTTCATGAGTGACGACAATCATCGTGATGCCTTCGCGGGCCAGCTCCTTCATGACCAGCAAAACCTCACCCACCATTTCGGGATCTAAGGCCGAGGTCGGCTCGTCGAACAACATAACACGGGGATTCATTGCTAAGGCTCGAGCAATAGCTACACGCTGCTTTTGTCCACCCGATAAACGGTCAGGGGATTCATCTTTTTTCTCCGCCAAGCCCACTTTTGCCAACAGCTCTACCGCTCTTTTCTCATTGAGCTGCTTATCCATTTTTTTAATGTATTTGGGGGCAAGCATAATATTTTTTAATACGGTTAAGTGGGGAAATAAATTAAAGCTCTGAAACACCATCCCTACATTTTCGCGTAATTTATCAATATTCGTTTTCGTTGAAGTGACTTCCACTTCACCGATCATAACCTTCCCGGACGTTACCTCCTCGAGAAGGTTCAGACACCTGAGGAATGTGCTTTTACCCGATCCTGACGGCCCGATAACGCAAACCACTTCTTTCTCCCGGATCGTTGTGGATATATCCTTGAGCACTTCCAACGAACCATATTTCTTTCTCAGGTTTTGTACAACAATCATTTTAGTTGAACCTCCTCTCAAGCAGACGGAATAAACGGGTTAATATATAGATGATCACGAAGTAAAGAACGCCGACGACACCCCATATTTCAAAAGAGCGAAAATTTGCAGAAATGATAATTTCCCCATTCTGTGTCAATTCCCGGATTCCAATGACAGACAGCAGGGAAGTATCTTTAAGGCTGATAATAAATTGGTTTACAAAAGCTGGGATCATTCGACGTAACGCTTGCGGTAATATAACCAGCCTCATCGTCATAAACCGGCTTAGCCCCAAAGAACGAGACGCTTCCACCTGGCCTTTATCAATGGATATGATACCGCCTCGAACAACTTCCGCAATATATGCGCCTGCATTTAAACTAAGTGCCGCAATTCCCCCAAGCTCTGCCGATATTCTAATGTCCAAAAGAGCGGGTAAGCCCAAATAAATAAAAAAGATCTGAACCAGCAGCGGCGTGCCCCGAATGAGGTCAACATAAAACGTTGCAGCACCTCGAAGGATTTTATTATTGGAGGTATTCATTAATCCTGCAATTAAGCCTATAACAAATGCTATACATAACGAAATGACTGCCAGCTTCAGCGTTATCAGAACACCTTGCAGCAATATCGGTAATGCTTCCAAAATAACTTGCAACGAGGACATCAATATATCCCCCCCTTCTTCTTGTGAATCGGTTATCTATTTTGCCGTTGTTCCTATATAGGTTTTAACAATTTCATCGTATTTCCCGTTTTCTTGCAGCTTTTTCAATCCATCGTTTAATTTTTTCAGCAGCTCTTCATTATCTTTACCGACAGCCATGCCATAAAAATCACCGTTCAACCGGTCTCCGACAACCTTCAAATTAGCATTTGGGTCAACTGCAATCTTGTACGAAATAACCGGGAAATCTTCCAGCGTAACGTCGGCGTTTTTATTGACAACCTCCTGGTACATCGTTGGGCTGTCGTCAAAGTATTTGATATCCGCACCGTATTTTTTCGCCAATTCCTCAGCCATCTTAGCGCCTGATGTTCCTTTTTTAATCGCAATGGTTTTCCCGGCCAAATCTTCCGGACTATTGATCGTCGTGTTGTCGGACCGAACGATAAGCGAAAGTCCCGCCTCGTAATACGGATCAGATAAGCTGACAACCTGTTTGCGCTCTTCTGTAATGCTAATGCCCGCAATAGCGCCATCCAATTGGCCCGCCGTAATAGCCGGGATAATCGCTTTAAAATCCATTGGTTTGAGTTCAACCTCAAAGCCCTCTACCTCGGCAATGGCGTTGATCAAATCGATATCAATGCCGATGTACTTGCCATCCTTTTCAAACTCGAAGGGAGGGTAGGTCGCATCAGTGCCAAACGTATATTTCTTAACCTCTTCCTTATTTGCTGCAGGCTCTGCCGTACCCCCAGATGTGCTTGCAGTGGACTTTTCATTTCCGCAGGCACTAAGCGTTAACGCGATTACGGCCCCCATCAACAGTAAAACGATCTTCTTCATATAACTCCCTCTTCTCTCTTCTTGTTTTTTTGTAAATTCGTTCTCTATCACGTCCTTATAGTACTTCCTCCGCTACAGCAACCTACAGCATCCTACAAAAATGATTACACGAAATGTAAATAAACCTTACACAAAAGCTTAATTTGATCCTCATGACAAAAAAAGAATTCGAACGTTCAATCTGAACCCTGACAGATTGAACATTCGAATTCTTTAATGATGGAATACGAAAAATGATTCAGCTTTTCTTTTTTTCCAGTACCTCTATATAAAAGACCTGCAGAAATTTTTTTATATTTACCTTCCCTTTTTCAGGCTGCTGCTCTTCGTCCATAACCTTCATTTTCATCCGAATATCTTGAAAATCAAAGTAAAGCGGAGCATAATATTCGAACTTCGGGTTACTATAATCAGTTAGACCGATAGAAGCCAAATGATTTAACGCAGCCATTACGGTCCGCCTGATCCGCTGCTCAATCGCTTTACTCTCTTTCTCTATATCGCTCTTGCTTTGTTTATAGGTTCGGGCTATGGACTCATACAATTCTTTTAGCGGCGGAAAGTCGGCAGCCTGCCGGTGTTCAATTAAATATTCCATTAAGGAAATGATATCTTTACTCCCGATTTCACCAATTATTCCGAGATCCATCAGAATAGGCTTCACGACTTCACGGGCTGTCGGTTCTCTACGAACCGGTGTTAATTCTACGGGATCGAACTTCGCTAAAGATTGCTTGATTTCAATAATTTGCCGCTCGTATTTCCGCCGTTCATTGACTTTCAACAAAACAGCTTCCACTTCCAAACGGTTTATCGGCTTATGGATAAAAAATTCAATCCCTCTTTGATAGGCTTGTCCTACCAATTCTTTATTTTCAATTTGCGAAATCATAATAAACTTTCCATTATAGCCTCTATCTTTCAATTGCGTTATCGTCTCGATCCCATCCTGATTAGGCATTAATAAATCAATCAACACAATATCCGGCTTCAGTTCAAGAATGATTTGGGTTCCCTCCATTCCTTCCTCCGCCGTACCTGCAACCTCACCAAGCTTGCAATGCTCAATAATGTTTTGCAGCATCCGCCTGCTAACTGCGTCGTCATCCACGATAACGAAAGATATCGACATCGGCTTCCCCCCCTTTTTGTAAAGCGGTTATTGGAATATGAACGAAAAACCGTGCACCGGCTGACTTCTCCGATGACTCCACTTCGATCTCGCCTCCGAAAGTATGAACAATATCGCGCACATGAGAAAGGCCGATCCCTGTTGCCGCAATTCCCTCTACATTAAATTTTGTCGTAAAACCCGGTTCAAAAATAATAGGAATATCTTTTGCGGAAATGCCTTCCCCTGAATCCGAAACAACAAAAATAAATTCTTTTTCCTTTTCAACAACTTGCACTCTTATTGTACCATGCTTCTCAATGGCTTCTACAGCATTGGATACCAGGTTGTTTAGTACCGTCAATATAGGAATATAATGCGGGGTAAAGAAGTTTGCTTCTACTTCTTTTACGATCACGATTCTTTTCTCCAGCATCTCGCTGTATTTTTGATTTCCTTTTACAACAAAATCGAGAATCTCCGACAGGCTCAGATCAACCACGATTTCAGTGTCATATAATTTCAACAAGCCTGCCAAAATACGCTGGGAGTCCTTCTTCACTTCGTGGATTTGCTGGGCAACCCCTAATGCTTGTCCACTGTAGCCGTTCAAGTTCTCTTCCTTTAATTTGCGTGAAAGATTAAAGCTATTTACGGTAATCGACTCAATCGTGTCCATTGATTTTTTTAAATAAAAGACTTCTCCATATAAACCCGCGCCGATATTTATCATTTGCTCCATCCGTTTTTGCTGCTCTGCGTGAAGGAAACGCATTTGACTAATCGAAATGCTGCTGTACAGTCCGATCACAAAATAACTTCGCACAACCGCTATGGCCAATAATTGAAACCATTCACCCAAATAAAATGCATGTGTATCAAGCAAAACACCTCGTATTAAGAGCTCAGTCACGTTAGAGGCAAAATCAATGACTGAAACAACCGCGCCTAACAGCAGAGGGTGAAACTCGTTTATTCTATTTTGAAACCTGCTCATTCCAAATGCAAAAACGACATAATAAATACCGGCCGCCAAGTTATTTTGTATGCTTTCCAATATAGAAAAAGCATTCGTAGCGATCATCCAATCTGCTGCCTGGAAGACCATACTAAATATTCCTGTCAGGATCCCGATCGTTAAATAAGGCAAGTGGCGCATAAATAGTAAGAAAAATAAAAAGATACTGACACCCAGACCGATACGGAAATAATCGCCGCTGAAGGGGTTAATCTTGAATTGCGCCCCAATCGCCGTAGCCAAAGCTATAACGATCATTTGCAGTCTTTCATTTTTGATAAGATTATTCATCCTTTGATCCGCCCCCGTTGAGAGTCAGACATCAATTCTCTTACATAAACCTATCTTCTTAATAAGATATATTCTAACATAGATTTCACATTTATAGAACAAAAGGACGAACAATAAGCACCTCAATAGAGGTGCCTTAAGTATTTATCTTATCTCTTATAGTTAAATGAATTTAGTCTCAAGCCTTCTTGCAATTAAGGATAACGCATAATTGACCGCGAAATACAGGAAGGCGGCGAGCAGGAGAACCGGGATTACATAATTATAACTTTGCCCGATGACAATTTTCGATTGATTCATCAGCTCCGGCAGTGAGATCACAACGGCCAACGAAGTGTCTTTCAATAAAGAGATAAATTGACTGACCAGCGGCGGCACCATACGCCGAAGCCCCTGCGGCAGCACAATATGCCAAAGGGTGCTTATGTAGCTCAATCCTGAAGAACGCGCCGCTTCGATTTGCCCCTTGTCAATGGAATTCAAGCCGCTGCGGACAATTTCAGATATCATAGCTCCTTCAAATAAGGTCAACGCAACAATCGCCGCGTATACAGGGCCAAGCTGAATACCGATATCCGGCAGCGCGAACCGCGCAAAGAAAATAATAAGGAGCAGCGGCAAATTGCGTAGAATTTCGACGAGTATACCTAGAACCGGCGATAGAACCGGAATCTTCGTATATCGGATGGTTCCGACAATACAACCGAGCACAAAGCTCAAAATAATCGAGATGAAAGCAACTTTTAGCGTCATATAAAAGCCTTCAAGAATAAACCTTAGATTATCGATTGAGAAAGCATTGGCAAAGTCCATCGTCCTCCTCCTTTCTAACCATTTTTAGCCAGTCTCCGTTCCAAATGAAGCGCCATGTAGCTTAATGGAAGCGTCATCACTAAGTAAAATAAAGCAACAAAAATATAGGTATCAAAGGTGGCATACGTTTTGCTGGCGACTTGATCACCAAAATACATGAGATCCAATCCGGCGATAACCCCGAGCACCGATGTATTTTTAACTAAATTGATGAACTGGTTGCTTAGCGGCGGAATGACGATTTTTAACGCTTGCGGAAGAACGACATACCGCATCGTTTGCACATACGTTAAACCGGAAGATTGTGCCGCTTCTGTCTGGCCTTTAGGCACGGACATAATGCCGGCACGGATGGCTTCCGCTATAAAGGTCGCTGTATACACCGTAAGTCCGATCGTTCCGCAGACAAATCCGCTTAATGTAATACCGAGCGAGGGCAGTCCGTAGAAAAAAACAAAGACAACAAGCAGAAGCGGTATGTTTCGGATAAATTCAACATAAACCGTACCCGCCCAGCGCAAAGGCTTAATGGAAGAAATGCGGAAAATCGCAATTAACGTACCCAGCACAAAGCTGCCGATCAAGGCAATAATGCTGGAGTAGATCGTGTTTATAAATCCTTCCATGTACACGTCAAAGTATTCGATTAGGATCGAGAAATCCGGCATGAGTATCCCCCTTGCAGTTCTGACATATAGAAGAAGGGTGGCCTCGGCCACCCGCCCTTATGTTTGGACTGTTTTATTCAGTCGGCGCTTCACCGATCCATTGCTCATAGATCTTAGCGTATTCGCCGCTTGATTTCATCGCTGCGAGCGCTTCATTAACGGCATCCACTAGCGCAGTCTCGCCTTTTTTGATCGCAATGCCGTACGGCTCATCCGTAAACGGTTCACCAACTACTTCGTAGCCGGGATCTTGCGCCATCATTCCGTACAGGATCGCGTTATCCGTTGTTAACGTATCCCCTTGACCCGCTTTAAGCGCGCTGAAAGCATCCTGGTAGTTATCAAACTCGAGCACGGTCGCATCCGGCGCTTTTTCTTTAATGTTATCCACGGAAGTGGAGCCTTTTACAGCCAAAACTTTCGTTCCCTTCGTAATGTCGCCGATACTTTTAATCGCGCTTCCCTTTTTCACAAGCAAAGACTGTCCTGCTTTAAAATACACGTCGGAGAAATCGACTTGTTCCTTCCGCTCTTCCGTAATCGTCATCGTCGCGATAATCAAATCAATCTCATTGTTATTCAACATCGGAATACGGGTTTTGGAGGTAACTTCCTTCAGCTCAACTTTAGTCTCATCTCCAAGAATGGCTTTAGAGAGCGCCTTCGCTATGTCCACGTCAAAGCCTTCGACTTCATTGTTCGCAGGGTTTTTCAGGCCAAACAGCTTGGTGTCGAACTTTACTCCGATAACCAGCTTATCTCTGGTTTTGATTTCATCAAGCAGCGTGGCTGGTGCTGCCGTCTCTTCGCTAGCACCAGCGCCAGCGCCGGAATTACTTTCAGCCGTATTTTTACTGCCGCCCCCGCACCCCGCTAATATAAATACCGACATTACAATCATCATCAAGCTGGCAGTCATCCATTTTTTCAACATCATTCATATCTCCCCTTTTATCTTAATGATTTAATACACGATTTAGAAACAAGCGTGCCCGCTCCTCGCGCGGATTGGAAAAAAATTCAGCTGGCGTTGCCTCCTCAATGATATGTCCTTTATCCATAAATACGACCCGATCGGCTACTTCCCGGGCGAAACCCATCTCGTGAGTCACAACGACCATCGTCATGCCCTCATTCGCCAATGTCTTCATAACGTCCAGCACCTCACCGACCATCTCCGGATCAAGCGCGGAGGTCGGTTCATCAAACAGCATCACTTGCGGCTTCATCGCCAGTCCCCTGGCAATCGCTACGCGCTGCTGCTGTCCTCCCGACAGCTGAGCAGGATACTGGTCCGCCTTTTCACCAATTCCGACCTTCTCCAAATAATACATGGCGGTTTTTTCAGCTTCCTGCTTCGTCAGGCCAAGCACTTTAATAGGGGCTAATGTAATATTGTCGATTACTTTCTTATGGGGATACAAATTGAAATGCTGAAACACCATCCCAATATCCCGCCTGAGCTTGTTAATCTCCGTCTTCTTGTCATTGACCGTAATATTGTTTACGGTCAGCTCACCGCTTGTGATGGTTTCCAAACGGTTAATACATCGCAGCATCGTGCTTTTACCGGAACCGGATGGTCCTACTACGACAACCACTTCCCCCTGCTCAATCTGAAGATTAATATCCTTGAGCACATGAAAATTACCGTAATGCTTCTCTACTTGCCGGAATAAGATCATTGGACCCTCTCCTTCCCCAACAACATCATTGAACTGCTTCGTTAGATATATGTCAGAAAACCTAACTTCAATACTACTGATAAACTACGTAAAACTATAAGATCCTACATTTTTTTAGATATTTTTCTAGCTTCACAAAGAAAAGCGTACCCACATGAATGGATACGCTTCTACTCTATGCCTAAGTTTTTACCCTAATGCTAAATGATTGGATTAAGGTCAAGGTTGTTTTCCTTGGCTTCCTTGATGATCTGTTTGCTTCTTAACTGTCCGCAAGCGGCATCAATGTCTGTCCCGTGCTCCAGGCGGACACTGACGCTAATGCTTTGCTTCTTCAGCGCGTCATAGAAGGCCGTTATGGACTCCTGCTCGCTTCTTTGATATTGGCTGTGCTCATCGACAGGGTTATAGGGGATTAAGTTAACATTGACGAGATCCCTTCTGCCGCTAAGCAGGTCGGCAAGCTCAAGGGCATGCTCCACGCGGTCATTAACATCTTTCAGCAGAATATATTCGATCGTAATTCTGCGCTTCGTCTTCTTCAGATAGTAATCGATGGATTGCATTAATTTCTCGATTGGAATCGCACGGTTTATTTTCATAATCCGCGTCCGAAGCTCATTATTTGGCGCATGCAAGGAGACCGCCAGGTTTACCTGCAAATTCGAATCGGTGAACTCAACGATCTTATCGGCAAGGCCGCTGGTCGATACGGTAATATGCCTTGCGCCAATGGCTAATCCTTTATGGTCTTTGACTACATTCAAGAAGTCGACCATGTTTTTAAAATTATCGAAAGGCTCGCCAATCCCCATCACCACGATGTGACTAACTTTTTCACCTTGCTGCGCTTTATCCAAATGAAGCTGGACCTTCATGATTTGCTCCACAATTTCACCGCTGGATAAATCTCGGCTTTTAGCTAGTAATCCGCTCGCACAGAAGCTGCAGCCGATGTTGCAGCCTACTTGCGTTGTGACGCAAACCGATAAGCCAAATTTATGCCGCATCAATACGGTTTCAATTAAATTGCCATCCTTCAGCTTGAACAAAAACTTATTCGTCCCGTCCACTGACTCCTGCTTCGAGTGCTCAGTTAGCGTTTGGATGGCAAAATGATCCGCTAATAATTGAATGCACTCCTCTTTGACATCAATCATGTCGGAGAATTCCGTTACCCGCTTCCGGTAAAGCCAATCCCACACCTGCAATGCCCGAAATTTCTTATGTCCGCGCTCCATAAGCCACGCTGTCAATTGATCTAATGTTAATCCGTATATGGATTCTTTACTCATTCGTTTTCCTCTTTTCAAAGCTTTTACTTAAGCTGCAGCCGAAGCTAATAATCTGTATCTTATTGTCCCAAAATTTCTTTATTAAAACAAGGGGAGGGGAATTAACGGGAAAACATCCAGCTAATTGATCTAATTGGTCAATATCGAAATCATATTAATGGAAAACATCCCTTTAATTTAATCCGATTCGTTCAATATCATGAAAAACCAAGGATTTACATGGAGGTTTTCCCTTTAAAGGGCACACCACATATTTTTGAAGACAAATGAACAGGAGGATTTCCCTTTAATTAAAGCTAGGGGCGACACCCAACCTATCATAAAGGAGGAGTCCTATCTTCCCTTCGTTCTATACAGCAAGAGATGCAGGAACATTATGATTCTTCTATTTTAAACGACCAAAGAGAATTCAATACTTTATTCTTTCAACATAAAGCTACAGCACATTACTACATCAGGAACTCGATTTTTGTTTGGAATGCCTTAAACCATTCCATGCCGTCAGCTTCCGGAGCGTCATTCTTTATCGCCCGTGAGAACGTTAAAAGTCAACAATATCAACGGTTTCCTTCTATTGCTTTTCCCCCTGCTTTAAGGAAACAGATCTGTTCCAGAGCCGACATACAGACAAAGATTTTTGTCTAAATATTTTTTTGTACTTGGTTCACAACTCGACACAACTTCTATTACAGGCTTGCTATAATCTAGTTAACTCTTAATACTAGTTTGGGGGGAATGGAATAATGGAAGCTATTTTATTCTTCATCTGGAATCTTATAATGACAGTCAAACGGGATCTCGCAAAACAGACTGCAAAACAGACCGATATGGGTAAACCGGCTTGCCTTGGCAAAATCTATTCATTTGAAGCTTATATGGTTAAGAAACAAACGGTATCCGTCCTGCCGGACAGGCAAAAGAATAATGAGACGCTGCAGCCGTTCATCCCTATACAGAAAAGCCCGCTCCGCAACCCGCGTACAGAATGGCAGATTTGGTGCGAGAATAATAGAATGTTATTCCAGAGTTCCGCTTAATTGTCGTATAACACGGCATTGACTGTAATTTGTTGTTGGTATAACGTGGTTAACCTATTATTTAATTGGGAGGAATGGAAAAATGAAAGCGATTTTCTTCTTTTTCTGGAATCTTATGAAGGTACTCACACAAACCAATGTCAAACAGACTGATAAAGGAACAGGACCTCTTGGCCAAATCTATTCGTTCGAAGCCCATATGATTAGGAAACAAACGTTATCCCCGTTGCCGCTGAGACAGAAGCAGCATTACAAAACGATGCAGCCGCCCACCCCTATGCAGGAAAGCCCGCACAATAACCCGCGTACCGACTGGCAGATTTGGTGCGAAAATAATAGAATGCTGTTTCAGAGCTCGGCTTGAGAGGCTATGTTCAGCTTAACATCAATTGGACAACATTGAAGGGCACCCCCATTCGGGTGCCCCGATAAACCTTTAATCATCTTCTAATAGTTCGGCCAATTCCTCGCGGTCCGCATCATCGGCCGTCTTATGAACGGTGCCGTAGGGATGCTCGGAAGGAGCGTAGATGCTGTAGATTTTGAGCGGTTTGCTGCCAGTATTGATGATGTTATGAAACATTCCGGCCGGAACCATAATTGCACTATCCGTATGTGCTTGTTGTTCGAAAGAGAGGTCATCTTCCCGAGGTCCCATTTGCACGAGTCCTTCACCGTCCTCAATCCGAAGAAACTGATCGATATTTTTGTGCACTTCCAGACCGACTTCGCCACCTACCTGAATAGACATGACCGTGACTTGCAGCTGCCGGCCGGTCCAGATTGCGGTGCGGAAATTTTCGTTTTCAATCGTCAGCCTTTTGATATCTTCCACGTACGGTTTGCGGCCAAAATCAGTCTTGCTATTATAATCGCGCTGCTGAGTAAAGAACAGGTAAGCCGCAAGCCCAACTGCCTGTAATCCTGTAATCGCAAAGACAATTTTAGCGCCAAAACCAGTCCATGTTAAACCAATCACGAGAGTACCTATAAGTGTAGCGACAGCCTGAAAGGCCATCATCACGCCAAGGCCCGAAGCGCGTTCTTCCTGCTTAATATGGAGCGACATCCAGGCACTCGTCAATCCTTCGTAAATGCTCTGGAAGACCGCATAAATAATGAAGGAGGCAAAGACGAGCAAGAGCGGCAGTTCATTTTGGCTTAGCAGCATATAGGTTGCGCCAAGCGATAACGCACCGATAGCAAAGGTTTTAGCAAATCCAATCCGATCGCTCAGTGAACCAAGGTAGTAGATGATTAGTGTGCCCGTTAGGTTGTAGGCTACATAGGCGCTAATAATCAGCAGATCACTGAGACCGAGCTCGCGGGCGCGGAGAAGCAGGTAAATGTCGGTGCTTTTAATCAGCGTTATGAGCGTAATGAGATACAGAATGCGTTTATAATTGGGTGAGGCTGCCCTGTAATGAGTCGTTAGGCGACGGTATAAGCCCTTAATACCGCCCTTTTCAGCTGCAGGCAGATCTGTCTTTTTCTTGGATTCCTTAATAAACCATCCGGCAACAACCGCACAGATACCTGGAATGACAGTAAGACCAATAATCAGCGGAATGTTTTCACTGTAAAAATACATAATCGCCAAGGTAATCAATGGACCGAGCGTCGCGCCAAGCGTATCGGCAGCGCGGTGAAACCCGAATACCCGGCCGCGATTCACAGGTGTGGAGACATCTGCGAGCAAGGCGTCACGCGGTGCATTACGCACACCCTTACCGAAACGGTCCAACAGACGGAAACCAAAAATCGCCCAATAGGTTGGAAACAGCCCCATCATCGGTTTAGCGAGCGCGGAAATGCTATAGCCGATATTCACCAGCCCTTTACGCTGCTGCAGATGATCGGAGTAGACGCCGCTTGCCAGCTTAATCACACCGGCAACAAGCTGTGTAATCCCTTCAATCAAACCAATTAGAATAATGCCGTAACCGATATCGCTGAGATAGAGCGGCATAATGGGATAAAGCATCTCGGTAGCGATATCCGTAAAAAAGCTGACGATCGACAAAACAATGACATTGCGGGATAAAAAGGAGACGGTTTTTCGTTTATTGTTTATATTCATCTTTTAATAGGCCAGTACAAAGGCTCCCCCTGCTACAATATTGTTTTCATCAGAAATACTAGTGAGTTTCGGGGTAGAGTTATATTCGGTTGTTTCGATACCCGGCGTTTGACTGTTTTTATTAACCCCCCACGCCCATACACGCCCCTCTTCGTCGAGTGCCAGGGAGAAGTCATGGCCGGCGGCAATACTCGTAATCACCGGCAGGCCCGCAACCACTTCAGGTTCAAACACCCCTTCAAGATTGCCAAGGTTTTTTCCCAGCTGCCCGGAGTTGTCGGCACCCCACGCCCACACCTTCCCGTCACTATCCAGCGCCATAGAGTGGCGTGTGCTGGTTGCGAGTTCCACGATACCTGACAGCCCCGGAATGGTCTCGGCCGGTACAATATCAGCCGTCGGATAGCCCAGCTGTCCATATGCATTACAGCCTTTTGACTTGACTGTGCCGTCTGCTTGCAGCGCCAGTACATGGCCAAAGCCCGCCACAATTTGGGTGCTGCCTGCCAATTCAGGAATTTCAATAGGCGTCAGGCTGCTTACGGCCACAAATCCCTGAAACTCACAAAGCTCCTGCGTGTCGCTGCTGCTCGGGTCGGCGTTCGCATCAACATAATAACTAATACCAGTGGCCGACTGGCCGATCAGCTGCATGAGTTCGGCAAACGTCCGTTTGGTGTCCTTCTCACACTTGGCGCCCCAGCCGTAAACTTTTTCATCAGCAAGCGTCACTAGCGAGAAACGGTGTCCGGCGGTTATGCTGGTGACTTTGCCCGGCAAACTAATTTGGGTTGGTTTGCGCAGATCAGCCCGGTCGCCCGTACCAAGCTGCCCGGCGATATTATTGCCCCAGACCCAAACATTGCCGTCACTATCCAGCGCCAAACTATGTCGAAAGCCTGCGCTAATTGCAGTAATTGGGGGAAGTCCCGCAATCTTTTGCGGACCGCTCACAATACCCTTGGCGCTGTTAATACCGACTTGTCCGTAAGTATTATCGCCCCAGGCATAAACCGTACCATTCTCAGTCAGCGCAAGCGAATGGTCAAAGCCCGCTACCACCTGCGAGACTTTTTCGGGAATATCAATCCTGCTGCTCGTGCCGCTTGTTGAATAATTGGCGAGCTGGCCGTGGGCATTTTTGCCGTTACCCGAGATGACTGTCTCACTGGTTACGCTTTTTGGAAACAAGCTATAAACGACGCCAGCAACCACGGCGAAAGCTGCAACCGCAAAGATAACCGTATACGGGGTAATCTGTCTTCTCATATACTAGTTAGCTGCGATTCGGTAATTAAAGGTAGTAGTAGGCACGCCGTCAACAGTGGTGAAGGTAACTTGGTTGTATGCCGGCAAGCTTTGGGCAATATTATCCTCATCAGCGGTCATATCGTCACCTTCCAGACTTGGAATGATCAGCTGAGTAATCACGCCTTTGTAACCATCTGCCGTTGTGTTGGTATGAATATGGCGCGTACGGCCTCTGTATTCGCCTGGATAAATGGTCGTGTATTCGTAGTAACCGTTCTCGTCGGTCAGTACATAGCCGCGAAGCGATATCTCACTTTCACTATAGCCGCTGGCTGCACCATTGGAATTGGGGTGGTAATTGCCGCTATCGTCTGCATGCCAAATCTCAACCTTGGCGCCCGCGACCGGTGTTGTGCCCGTTTCACCCGCATAGACATAACCCTGCACCTTGATTGCTTCGCCCGTTAGGCTGTCATAGTTCAGATTGCCTTCAGTCAACTCCTTAGTGCCAGTAACATAATAGGGACCTTGGGTAACCTGCTGGGTAAGTCCGCTATCATCGGCTGCTTCTGTTGTGTCGGTTTCTGTAGATGTATCGTTAGTAGATGGTGTGTTGCTGCTATTTGACGGTTCGGCAGAATCGTCGGGAGCTTCTGTTGGAGCATTGTCGGCAGACGTGTCATTAGCGGATGGCGTGTTAGCGCTATTTGACGGCTCAGGGGAATTGCTTGTTGAACATCCTCCAATAATTAGCATCCCTGCTAGGATTGCAATAATAAGTGCTTTTTGTTTTTTCATAGGTAACATTCCTTCCTTTATGTTCATTCTAATAACATATTTTTACATGATTATAGCATGTGAAAAGCTATTTTCACCTGAAGGTTTACTGAATGTTTAGAGCTAATGATTTTGAAGGCACGATCAATAATAGCTAAAAAAAACAGAGCCGCCTGACCGGAATGATCCGATCAAGCGGCTCTGTGTAGTTCTGGCCTGCTCTGCGAGCGGGATGGCTTAAGATGGGTAGCTCATATTCAGCCACTTTTTATTTGACCATACAAGTTTACCTGCACCTGCACCGTCAGCAGCAGTAAGTCTTGCTTTCAAACTATCCGGATCGTCTGCCGTATAACTGTATGGCAACGATGCGAATCCATTCCAAGCAAAAGTCTTGATATCGGCCGGCACAGGTGAGAGCGGGCTATCGGGAGAATCACTATTCCCTCGATACGTTGTTCCATCCAACGAATGAATCGTATCAAGCGCCAAAATTTTACCTGTATAGGCAGCATTGTCCACAAAAGCCTGATTATTACGCAGCGGATAAACGACATCTATAATGACGGATTTCTCAAGCAAAACGGCCCCATTTTCTGTAGAAATTGCTCCGTTGCTCGTTATCCCAAAATGGTACCATTTGGAGGTAATTTCCTTTTCCATATCGTAGGTTATCCGTCTCTTCGCTTCTCGCGCGCCTGCGTTATCCATTACGATATTATAGGCGTGAACATTTCCTGCGCGAAGGCGGGGCATACGATCCTGCACATCTTGATAATAGTTGTGATGCAGAGTCACTTCAAGTTCGGCATTATCCGCTGCGAATTCGGTCGCCCCGATCAGATGTCCCTTCTTTTGGCTTGACGCGACCGCGATGATATCATTCTTGCTTAAACCTACTGCTCCGCTTCGTAAATAAGCATACATTGGGTAAGCAGGTAAATTGGATTCCATTGCATCTATCTGCTGCGTTACCCAGCTGTAAGCGCTTCTGTCATCACCTACAAATTTCGACCATGAGATGGTGACGCCCTTACTGCCTTTTTTTACATCAACAAGTCCGTCATAGGCTTTATTGAACGTACAATGATCGATCCAAACTTTGCTGCTGGTTTCTACTGTTATATAGTCCCAGTCGTTTCTGTCGTAATTGCCTTTTGTCGCTTCATCCCATTCCCACAGTTCATCGAACTCGAGATTACGTAGAATGACGTTTGAGCTTCTTTTAAATGTAAAGGCCGCATGTTTAATTTTGGCGCCATTGGCCGAAAAAATCGTTAAACCATTAAAGCTGTCAATGGTAATTTTGCTGATCCCCGTCTCGATTAATACCGGGTGGGTTAAAGCGCTGTTATGAGCGCTGAAAGGAGACACTTTCGCTGAGACGGGAAGTTCGTTCCACCCCAGGTCGAGGTCATTCATGATTTCAATAACTTTATATCCTGATCCTATCCTTAGTGCAACGGCAAGGTCCGCTGCATCATACACTTTCATATAACGGGAATCCGTTTCTGAAATGGCCCCTCCTCCCGTATTACCATCGGCAAATCCGGTGAGATTGTAATTGTTACCGTACACTTGATCCGTTACTGTTGGTGTTGGTGTTGGTGTTGGTGTTGGTGTTGGTGTTGGTGTTGGTGTTGGTGTCGGTGTTGCTGTCGGTGTTGCTGTTGGTGCAGGTGCAGGTGTTACTGTTGGTGATGGCTCTGAGAAGGCTTCCGAAACGATCACATTATCAAACTTCGCAATTGATTTAAAAGTGACCAAGCCTGCAGCACCGGCTGTTAAGCTGGAATCAACAGCGGAGAGCTCTAGCTTGCCGTTTACATACATATTGATGGACGTTCCGCTCATTTCGAGTTTCACGTTATACCAGTTGCTGGTGGTAAGACTGTAATTGGACTTGCTTGCCAAGGTTGTAGAGGATCCGCTAACCTTTTTTCTAATTTCCAACGTGCCGCCATTGCTATTATACAAGGATGCCGCATAGTAATTGTTGCCGTCTTTGTATCTTCCCGTAACATAGGTCCTTGTCGATCCATTGAAGTTCACGATTTTCATATCGGCTGTCACCGAATAATCCGTCCAAGACGGGCTGCCAGCTGTATTGCGCCCTTCACTAGTGCTGGATTGATAGTAAACATAATTACCATTCTCATTCAATACTGACCAGCTTCCGGTGGTTGGCGACCAATTGTCGGCCCTTCCATCATCGAAACCGTCTTGCAGAAAGGTAGCTGCACTTGCTGGACTAACAAAAACCAGCGATAGAACAAGGGCGAGACTTAGAACTATAATCGAAATTTTATACAACTTCCCAACTTTCATTAACTTTCCTCCAAATATATCTATTTATTTTTTACTATATTAATATCGGTAATACAATTTATAATTTTATATAGTCTATTGGACCTCTTTTCTATCATGAAATTAGGAGTAAATTACTAAATGGATAATTTTACTTATAATTTATTTATTTTAAAATAGTTATCATACATAAACCAATTTCGTCAGTAGAGCCTGGAT
Source organism: Paenibacillus prosopidis (assembly GCF_003337375.1). GTDB lineage: Bacteria > Bacillota > Bacilli > Paenibacillales > Paenibacillaceae > Pristimantibacillus > Pristimantibacillus prosopidis. Next base: position 89,288 of record NZ_QPJD01000014.1, on the reverse strand, counting down.
AACCGGATGTCGATGATTTTCCGTTCGGAGAAAAACATTTTCATCTGTTCGATGGCATCGTCAATATACGACGGTTCCATGATTGATATATCGAGAAGGGAAAAAAACGTTCTGGCATTCTCGTAATGCACCATCGCGCCTCATCCGGTCGGCTTCCGGTTCCGTAGACACTTGACATCCGGATCTGCAGCATTTATTATCTACTTGAACTGTTATGTTTTTATTTACAGTTAGCAACATACATCATAGATTACTTGACTTGCTTCATATCTGTCTGAATGGCTTTACCGCTTAAGAATCATACTAAACAAAAACAATTTGGAGGGAATCATTATGAGTCAACAAGCTGTAAACTCGGAAGTTTTGAAAGTTCTTGCAGAACGTCACTCGGTCAAAGAATACCAAGCCGGGCATAAAATGCCTAAAGAACATCTGGAACAATTGCTCCTTTCTGCTACGCAAGCACCATCCTCTTGGAATTTGCAGCATTGGAAATTCATCGTTATCGAGGATCAAGCTTACAAAGAAAAGCTGCATCCGATCGCATACGGTCAAAAACAAATCGTTGATAGTTCCGTGGTTATCGCTGTTCTAGGCGATCTGGAAGCCAACAAAAATGTGGAGAGCGTATTTGGTCCTCTTGTTGCTGCAGGCCATATGCCTAAAGAGCTTAAAGATACTCTTGCCGGCCAAATCGAAGGTGCGTACCAGCATCCGCAGGTTCCACGCGATGAAGCGATCCGCAACGCTTCTTTAGCTGCTATGCAGCTCATGATCGCCGCGAAGGCTCTTGGTTACGATACATGCCCGATGGGCGGATATGACGCCGCTCGTTTTGCTAAAGAATTCAATGTACCTGAGCGTTACGTACCTGTTATGCTGATCAGCGTAGGCTTAGCAGCCACTCCGGCCAGAGGATCCTCAAGACTTACCTTGGATCAGGTAACAGTGTCCAACACGTTCTAACAGCTCCTCACAAAAAATATTAAACAAAAAAGGCATGAGACTCCTTCTCCAGGATGTCTCATGCCTTTTATATTATCCTTGACTAGTCCCGGCTCCGCAGCTTGGAGAGCAGGCGGAGCATCTCGATGTACAGCCATACCAGTGTGACCATCAAACCGAATGCCCCGTACCATTCCATGTATTTTGGAGCGCCTTGCTGCGAGCCGGTTTCAATAAAATCAAAATCAAGCACGAGATTCAGTGCTGCTACGATGACGATGATGACCGAAATACCGATCCCGATCAAGCTATTATCATGCAGATAAGGAACAGTGACGCCGAATAATCCCAGGATAAAGCTCAGCAGGTAGACAAGAAAGATGCCAGCCGTAGCAGCAAATACGCCGAGCTTAAAGTTTTCGGTCGCCTTTATAATTCTTGTCTTGTAAGCGAGAAGCAATGCGACGAATACACCCATCGTCAGCAGCGCAGCCTGCAGGGTGATTCCATTATAAAGGGATTCATAATTCGCAGAGAGCGCCCCAAGGAAAGTTCCTTCCAGAATTGCATATATCGGCACCAGATAAGGCGCGGTTTTTGGTTTGAAGCTGATGATTAAAGCAAGAATAAAACCAGCGATCGCACCGCCTATGGCATAAGGAAGCACGTTCTGTCCCTTGAAGTACATCGACCAGGTGGCAAATGCGCCTCCCAGAAGCAATGCAAGCATAATGAACGCTTTATTCACAGTGCCGTCGATTGTCATCGCGTCTTGTCCGGAATAATATCCCGATTGTTTGAACGTATTGTCTTTCAATGTTGGATTGCCGCTTCGACCTATCAAGAGTAGATCACCCCATAAGTTATTTTGTCTCTATTCTAACATACTCTAACGCCTTCTCCCTAAAATTTTGGGAGAAACTTTACATATGTCGGAGACGTAAGTATAATGGTCTCAAATGAAATAAACGGATTATCGGAGGAGCCTGCCATCGGTGGGCTTCTCTTTGCTTTTTTTGCCCTCCGAAAGGGATAACTTCATTATAATCCGAGTTTTGGGGATTAATAAAACAATACTTACTTTCAGGAGGGCTTCATGGAACAACAGGCAATTTTAGCAATCGGTATCTTTCTCGTCATTTACGGATTTATTATTGCCGAGAAAATCCACCGCACGATCGTAGCCATGATCGGCGGGACATTAATGGTTGTACTCGGAATTGTAGACCAAGAGACGGCGCTGCATCACATTGACTTTAATACGCTTGGACTACTTGTCGGCATGATGATTATCGTAGGCATTACGGCTGAAACAGGACTGTTCAAATACATTGCCATTGTTGCAGCCAAGAGAGCTAAGGGAGAGCCTACCCGGATTCTGATTTCTTTAGCACTTATTACAGCAGTGGGTTCAGCATTTCTGGATAATGTTACCACTGTACTTCTCATGGTACCTGTCACTTTCAGTATTACGCGGCAGCTACGTGTGAATCCTATACCTTTTCTTATTACGCAGATCATTGCTTCCAACGTAGGGGGTACCGCAACACTGATCGGCGACCCGCCGAATATCATGATCGGGAGCGCGGTTAAAGAATTATCCTTTATGGATTTTATCATCAATTTAGCACCGCTGGCGGTTTTGGTGATGGCCATTTATGTGCCTATTTTCATTTTTCTGTTCCGCAAAGGAATCCAGACGACGGATGATTTGAAACGCGGCATCATGGAGATGGATGAAAGCCAGCTTATTACGGATCGTACGCTCTTGCGCAAGTGCTTGATTGTTTTGGGATTGACGATTTTAGGGTTCTTTACCCATCAGCTATTGCATCTGGAATCGGCAACAGTCGCATTAGCCGGCGCCTTTCTACTTCTGCTGCTTACCGGAGAGCACATGATGGAAGAGGCTTTCTCCAAGGTTGAATGGACTACGATATTTTTCTTCGTCGGGTTGTTTGTATTGGTGTCCGGCCTCATTGAAACAGGTGTGATCGCCCAGCTGGCTGCGCAAGCTATCGAACTGACTGGAGGGGAGCCGGTCGCGACTTCCATGCTTATATTGTGGCTAAGCGCTATCGCTTCCGCCTTTTTAGACAATATCCCGTTTGTAGCGACGATGATTCCAATGATTCAAGAAATGGGCAATATGGGTGTCAGCAATTTGGAGCCGTTATGGTGGAGTCTCGCGCTTGGAGCGTGCTTAGGGGGCAATGGTACGCTTATAGGCGCGAGTGCCAACCTCATTGTAGCAGGCATGGCTGGAAAAGAAGGTTATCCGATTAAATTCGTCCAATTTTTGAAATACGGCTTTCCATTGATGCTGCTCTCAATCGTTTTATCAAGCATTTACGTATACCTTCGTTACTTAATATAGCTTTAGAAAGGATGGCGGCAAAATGCTGAAATACGAATATGACCACAATGTAATTCAAGTGAATGAGATTGAGAATGGAAATGACGTGGAATTTCGTATTCATATTCTTCAGGAAGAGCCTTACCTTGACGGGATAAAGAAGGTACAAAAGGAATTTGAAGAAAACGACGTGTATACAGATGTTTTGTTTTACATCTACGCTAGTCATGAATATCGGGTTATTGTCCGTAGGGATTACTACGAAGATTTTATCCTCGAATTAATGAAGCAGCGCCTGTTGCAGAGTGTAAAATGGTCTGAGTAGATGTTGGCATCAGCATGGACACGTAAAGAGGGAGAGCCGGTTTCATCGGCTTTCCCTCTTTTTTATTGTTGTTCTATGACCCGCCCCGTTAGGGAGTGGATAAAAACTTTTTGATATTCATTATCGGATTCCCGGCTTTTCAAATTCACCACATAAATCAAAGGAGTACCCGCGCGCGAGGGGAGATAATACACTTCTACTACTGGCTCTTCGAGTTGCGCTCTATCCACTTTCGCGAAAGATAAGGCAATTGAAATGGCTTTCTCTTTAGAGAATGCGGCGTGCATTGAACGGTTAAAAGTCTTATTCTCTAAATTAGGGTGCACTCTGCCCATGACGCGGCGGACGATTCCCTGTTTATTGATTTGAATAACCAGCTCATCTTTCCATACAGGCGTGTTATACAGAAAACGTTGAAGTCTTACTTGTATCATGTTGTCGGAGCTTCGGCTAACCTCCGTTACTTGCATATCTCTTCTAGGGTTCTTTAAACCGTATAGCGCTTTTGTTTTATCCAAAAACTCAAAAGCAATCCACTGAGGTGTATGCTTTGACGGTTTTGAGAAATGGCCTTCAAGTAAGGATGGCGTGTTCGTATTTTTATTCCACTGGATTGTGAATGTATCCCCGCTTTCTCTCTTCAGCTTTTGCAGCACCCTTTTTGCAGCACCGGTTAAATCCTCAGCAGCAGCTGACGAATTTATGGGAGATGAGAAGATCGTCGCAACCAACATTATAAGGATGAGTCTCATTGACTACCTCCTTTTTACAATATGTATTATTTGATAGTTTCGGCGAAAAGTGAAATAAATATTCGTTAACGCAAAAAGCCCGATTAGTCTGTAAACAAGCTAAGCCGATTTTTAGGCAAGCCTCTTTTGTATTATACTTTGCTATATGACAAATTGTATTGGAGCTGAGAATGACAATGTCAATGAAAAACGAGATTATGTCCAGATTCATCTCTTATGCACAAGTTGAAACGCAGTCGAATGAAAGCAGCGACACCTGCCCCTCCACTCCAGGTCAGCTGACGCTAGCCCGTATGCTCGTGGATGAATTGAAAGCAATTGGCATGCAGGAGATTACGATGGATTCCAACGGCTATGTCATGGCTACTCTTCCGGCCAATACGGACAAAGAGATCCCGACAATCGGTTTCCTTGCCCATATGGATACGGCCACCGATTTTACCGGCGCTGGCGTGAAGCCCCAAATAATTGAACAATATGACGGGCAGGATATCATCTTGAACGAAGCGCTCCATATCGTTCTGTCGCCGCGTGATTTCCCGGAGCTAGCGGGCTATAAAGGCCATACGTTGATTACAACAGACGGCACCACCCTGCTTGGCGCCGACGATAAAGCCGGCATTGCAGAGATCATGACTGCCATGGCCTATCTAATTCAGCATCCGGAGCTGAAGCACGGCAGAGTAAGAGTCGCCTTCACCCCGGATGAAGAAATCGGCAGAGGTCCGCATAGGTTTGATGTGGCCGCCTTTGACGCTGTATATGCCTATACGATGGACGGCGGTCCGCTCGGCGAGCTACAGTACGAGAGCTTTAACGCGGCGGCTGCCCATATAACGTGCAAGGGCAAGAACGTTCACCCCGGAACAGCCAAAGGTAAAATGGTCAACGCCGCCAAAATCGCTATGGAGCTTCACGGAATGCTGCCTGCGGATGAAACGCCTGAGCGGACCGAGGGCTACGAAGGCTTCTACCACCTGTCCTCCATTCAGGGCGACGTCGAGCAGACGCAGCTCCGTTATCTCATACGCGATCACGAACGTAACCGGTTTAACGAGAGGAAATCCTTGCTGGCTGATATCGTAGAAAAGCTGAGGGCGAAGTACGGGGATGAGCGTATTGAGCTCGAAATCAAAGACCAATACTTCAATATGGGGGAGAAAATCGAGCCCGTAAAAGAAGTCGTGGACATCGCCGAGCAAGCGATGGAGAATCTCGGCATCCGTCCGATCATTCAACCGATCCGGGGCGGTACGGACGGCTCTCAGTTATCCTACATGGGATTGCCGACACCGAATATATTTACAGGCGGGGAAAATTATCATGGCCGGTTTGAGTATGTTTCGGCAGACAACATGGTGCAGGCTGTAAATACTATCATTGAAATCGTTAAGCTGTATGAACAAAGAGCTTAGAAGCATACAACACAAAAAAATCGTACGGATAACCGTACGATTTTTTTTCGATTTCCCGCTTTTATAAGCGGTTACTCATTTATTGTGCTAAGTTCGAGATTTCTGTTGGTGAAAGAGCTCCTTCATAGATGCGCAATTCATCAATCAAGCCCTTGTACGGAGTATCCCACCAGTTAACACCTAAGCTGAAGCTGGCATCGGTAGTCGTAAATAGATTAGGGAAGTTCGTTCCTGTAAACTTCTTTACACCGTTAACATAAACATTAATACTACCGTTATCAACGGAGAATGCTAAATGCGACCATTCCCCTTTATTGATTGTCATACCAGTGACAGCATCATACCAATTACTGCCGGACCAGACCATGGTGTTTCCGCCTACCGGTCCATTCGGAACGAGGCTCACCCAGTTATTGCTGTCTCTGGCACCGAAGAAAGTCGTTGTAAAAGTCGTTAATTCCTCAGGCTTTAACCACAACGATACAGAGTATGAGTTGCTTGAGATTAGCCCGTTCGGTAAACGTACACCGGAGGCTCCATTAAACACGGAAGCTTGACCATTCTTACCGTCAACATAAGAAATTGTGCCGCCTGTATTATCAATTCGATTACCAGTTACAGTTCCTGTGCTAAACTTACCGGTAGTCTCACTCAGGTTATCTTCAAAGGCATAATGAGCCGCTAAACCGGCAGCTTTGTATGGCAGTACAGTAATTGTAAAGCTTTTAGTTGCATTTACGTTACCCTTTGAAATAGTTGCAGTAAGTGTAGCCGTCACAGAGTCAGAGCCTGCCTCCGGCCGATTGATGACTCCTGTCTCCGTGACAACGCCGGAATCTGAAGTCTCCCAAGTAATTCCGGTATGCCTGGTACCTTCTGTAGGGAGTGCCAAATTGGAAATGACGTTCGTTGTATCACCAAGATCCAGATCATTCAAAACAGCAGCTACAATTTCCTCATCTGTTTTACTTTGCAGTTTACTTCCCCAGACGGACACTCCTTCCCCGGACATCGCTGTAAATGTCATCACATAACGTTCTGAAGTCGGATCCCAAAGACGCACGAATATTCCGTTATAGGTGACTCCATCCACGGAAATTTCCGCTTGGTTATGGCCAGTCTTTTTCCAAACGCCATTAACGTCACCGGAAATGGTATAATCATCGTTTAAACGAATGAATACAGAGTTTCTAATCGTTGCGGAATTATCTTTTACATGCGTAATGAATTTGTATTCACCAATCAAATCCTGTTCGTTCACCTTGCCAAGCGTTTCACCTGTATAGCGGTATGGTGCCACCACTGGCCAGCCATCTTTATTCATAAACATTTGGTGAACCCGAACCTCGTGCATCTCACCTGTTTGCGGGAATCGTGAATGGAAAATCAAGAACTGCTGACCTGTTTCAGCATCATAATAAACAGAATTATGTCCTGGAGAAACATACCCGGTGCCGATTCCTGTTCCCGGATCTCCAACTTTTCTCTCAAATAAGAAGTTGCCCATAAGTTTGTTGCCATAAGGAGCATTATCTGTATTTCCTGGTAAAACTGCATTTTGTCCTTTTGCATCTACATAAGGACCATCAGGCGTCTTCGACCTGAACTGTCTCATATTATAGCCGCCGTCTGCGCCTAACCACCCATAGGTTACATATAAGTAGTAGTAGTCAGTATTCTTATCATACACAATATAAGGACCTTCGCCTGATTTGAAATATCCGCCTGCAATCTTTGTTCCGAAATACCGATCGATAAGTCTGCCATCCGCCGTCGTTCCATCTTGGCCTGGATATATGGCTTTACCTGTGGCCTTATCGATTTCAAGCATAAAAATTCCGCCGGACCAAGATCCGTACGTCATCCACAGTTTCCCATTCTCGTCATAGAACAAAGTAGAATCTATCGCATTTGGATAAATATGATTCGCATAAGATCCATTTGCATTAAACCATTCGGATCTTGCTCCTGTTAACGTACCGTTATCCATAAGCTTTTTAATATTCGTATTCGTCCATTTCTTATTGATCACACTATTGTTATCATAGGCGTCATCTCTGGTAAAACCAGAATATACAACCGTATCTCCATACTTATATGGTCCTTCTATATTTTGAGATACCGCAAAACCGATCGCGGAACGTATATAAGTGGAGGATGCGCTATAATACATCATATAAGCACCGGTTGTTCCATCCTCATTTCTATAGTCTTTATTCCAGAAAACATCAGGAGCCCATACGGAATACCCGCCCTTGCTATCAGAATCATTCTCTCCTGCCCAAGCAAAAGAGCCTGCCAGATTCTCTGATAAGTCTCCATATAATACATTGCCGGGCGTCGTGTATCCATTTGTAAATCGAGTCCAATTTATCAAATCCGTTGACTTAGCTGCATCAATATGAGATCCGAACACGTAATACGTATCACCATCTTTTATGATCGAAGGGTCGTGAACAGACACATTTTGAAATTCGGGAGCTGCACCTTGGTAATCAAGATAAGGCATATTACTATGTTCGCTAGGCTGACTAACTGGTTTGTTTGAACCCTCACCAAGAACAAGATTGGGTATTAGCAATACAATCATTAAGAAAAGAAGTGTTACTCTTCGTACCAAACTTTTATTCATTCTAGTGTTCTCCTCTCAATTCTAGCTTTAATGAAAGCGCATCCATTTTGTCGAAGATTGTCCTGCACTTTTCCGATGCATGTAAGTCTGATCATCGCCTCCTCTATTTAACGATTTACTCACTGCTTATAGAGCGCTTACAAATTACGATATTGTTAATGTATTTATCAACATATTAATAATACTATAAGTGATATAAATCTTCAATATAGACATGTTATAATTGTAACACTTAAAGTAATTAATAAATTTATTAAGTACATATGAACAAAAAGTTTAAAATAGTACAGGCTGCCGGATTCTCTCCAGCAGCCTGTTTGTATGTGCGTAAATCGATTCAATCAACTCTCGATATGCATCTTTTTGGATGCAAATATAAAATAAATGAAAAATACACTACAAATGATCCCAATAAAACCGTATCCGCCAAAAATATCATATTTTGACGAGAAGTATCCGAAGCCTAATCCTGTAAGAATTAGTACCGCATTCTCGCCTAAAGACTGAAATGATCCCATTGTCGCTCTCATGGAGGAATCAATTCGGTGATGGAGATAACCTGCTGCGAGCGGTTCGATCATCCCGGCGAACAAACAGATAAAGAACATGGCTGCCAATCCGCTGTAGTCTTTTATTATCGAGAGATAAATGAAGCACAGAGCTAAAACTGCGGTTACTCCCGATAACAATAAACGGTAGCTGAATCGGCTCAGCAGCATATAGGCCATTATATTGCCCGGAAGCCTGATCAGAAACATCGCTGCCGAGAACAAGCCGAAATAGATAACCGGAATTCCCAATCTGTCCAAGTAACTCTGCCAGAATTCATCAATGAAATTTATAGCCGCACCTGTCACCATTCCCGATAGAACAACGAGAAGCACTCCTTTATTATCTCTAAAAAGGCGAAGGGACGCTGTAATATACACGTGAACCGGCATCTGCTGATCATTTTCCCCATGTCTACTCCCGGCAGGCTCAACCAGCATAAGGGTTATACAAAGGGAAACAAGCATACTTACCAAGGAAATCCAATAATTGAACGTATACCCAAAGCGATCTGCCAATAAACTACCGCACAAAGCAGCAAGCATGATGGAGGAAATGTCGAGCGCATTCAAGCGGCCAAGGTATTTCTCGAAAGACTGCTCCTTCCGAGCAGACAATAAAGAATCGTAGAGCAGAGCATTCTCCGCCCCGCTGCTTGCGGAACTGCCAATAGCTGCCAGAAATACAACAAGCGCGAAGTGCCAAAACTCCGTTGCATACACCAAGATTAGAAATTCACAGCAGCCTAATAGGGCGGACAATACGATCATGTGCTTCCGGCCCCACTTATCGGCAATGATTCCTGTGGGAACCTCGAGTAATACAACCGTAATTGCAAAAATAATCTCCGCGTAGACGACCATTTGGATGGTCATGCCTCTCTCTTCCCAAAACAATCTCTCGATGACATACGCGGGGATCAAATTGTAAAAGAAACGGATAGCGTACAGTTTCCAAACATTTGGCATATAACTCATTGTAAATCTGCCCCTCTGCTTTATGGTTGAATGATTTCCAACCAAAATATGGAGGAGCACGTGAGCGATTTAATTCTAATGATTAGCTGGGGGATCTTGAATTGGCATGATATGTCATATCATCTTCTCCTTTGAGCGAGTTATTGACCCTGTTGATTTATTTTTATGCTTAAAAGCCTGGTTCTTGTTACCATACCCGCACTCTCTAAAGTTCTCTTCGAAGACTCATTATAATACCAACATCCGCTAATCGGCGTTAAATCGTGGTTATAACACCAGTTTTTCAATTTGAGAATGATATTTCGCCCAATTCTTTGCTTTCTATATCCTTCATTCGTAAACATGCCTATACTTGCGATTCCACTAAGCATTCTGCTTTTTTCAAGTACTCCAATTCCAAGCAGCATAGGACCTCTATAGTACGTGAAGAGTTCTCCTTTCTCAATCCTTGCTTCATAGCGATCGAGAAAATCTCCGCATAGCTGCTGAATCCGCAGCAGATCATCCAACACCGCGAGGCCAAAAATGTCGCTTTTTAATGAATCACTCACTGGTATATTCACTTGACTATCTTTAAAGAAATAGGCTTGCTTTGTGATAGTAAATTCTTTGTCTAAAGCTAAACTGATAAATAGTTCATCACAGGTTGGAACGAAAAGAGACTCAACGGAATGATTTTCAATGACTTGGCTGAAGAGCTCTTGAGCGTGCTTCTGATAGAATGGACGGATGAAAAATTGGGTAAGTTGATGATTATTGTTAACCGCGTAATAACCGGCTTCCCCTGAATTATCAAGGATAACGTAAAAAGTTGATTTGAGAATATGCTCTTCCAAGAAAGAATCAAAAGGCGAGGATAGCGTATGGATATATTCTTGAACGAGATGTTGTATGTCATTGAAAAGGCATTCTTTTATAATCACCTTAATCACCCTTTCAAGCTATTGGCGGATTCTTATTCACCAGTGACCTGTCTAAACGTCGGGCAAACTCTACGGATAACATACACGTTCCTCTAACATTTACTGCATAATGGGCATCTAAAATATCATTATTTAATTGTCGAAACCCTACATCCACGCTATATGTAGCATTGTTTACCAGAATCGACGGAGTACCAATTCTTGCTTCCACTTCATCCAAGAGTCTCGAAGGGGAATCTAGACTTGATAAATCTAACTCCATATTTTCTACCCGTATATCAAAATTGCGTAATTCTTCAGAGAATTGTTCAGACCAATCATCTTCAACATCATCGTATTGAATTACATTCTTATCATAACTCGAAAAGTGGGTAAAAAATATGTCTGCACCTTCACTAGCCAAAGCTTTACAAATGGCGGTACCAATACCTTTTCGACGGCTTGCTCCAGTAACAATAGCTATTTTTCCTTTTAACCGACTCATTGGATAATCCCTCCGGCGGGTTTGTAAGGTGACACGAATCAAAATTTCCTTTTCCATGTATCTCCAAAAATATTGTATTAGTTGTACATGGACTTTACAAGGAATTATTGGGTTTCGATTAAATTTAATGTCACTTTTTCCTTCAGACGAAAGGATAAGGGTGAATAGATTTCCCACTGACCATCATGAGATTGAATATGATAGTGAAAATCTTTTCCCTGAAATTGAACATTAACGACTTCGCCTTGAATACCCGGTTTATGTGCCGGGGCCAATTGAATTTGATCAGGCCTTACCGGAAACATGCCGGAGGATTTAAAATAGCTTGCCACATGTTTACCCTGCCATTGCAAGGTATCTTCACATCCATTAGGAACGAATACATCATCCTTCCATTTCCCATGGGCAAGGTTGGCCCTTGAAACAAATTTTGCAACAAACTCTGTGTGCGGCGTTCTGTATATTTCCTCAGGTGAACCGACTTGTTCAATGCTTCCATTCTTCATTACAACGATACGGTCAGCCATAGCTAGAGCTTCTCCTTGATCATGTGTCACATAGACGACCGAGGTTCCTGTTTGCCTGTGAAGGGTCTGAATTTCTCGGCGCATTTCCATACGCAGCATAGCATCCAGACTGCTTAACGGTTCGTCCATTAATAAAAGAGCCGGTTCGGCGGCGATAGCTCTAGCAAGCGCAACCCGTTGTTTTTGGCCGCCTGACAATTCATGAGGCATACGTTTTTCGAATTTGGATAGTCCTACCATACTTAGTATCTTGGAAATATGATCTTTCTCGTTTTTACGTATATGGCCTGGAGTTTCTTTATGATGACGTATAGGAAAACGGATATGCTCCATTACATTCATATGAGGCCATAGAGCAAAGGCCTGAAATACCATCCCGATTTTTCGCTTCTCCGGTGGTATTGCAAAGCCTTTTTTGGCGACTTGCACCTGATCCATATAAATTTCGCCCGTTGTAGGCTGCTCAAAGCCTGCCAGCAATCTCAGCAAGGTCGTTTTTCCGCAGCCGGAAGGACCCAACACCGCTACAAATTCACCATCTGCTATCGTTAGATCTACCGAATTCAATGCGCAATATTCACCGAATTTTTTACTTACTTGTCTCAATTCAATGCTCATGATTGAACTCCTTTTTGTTTTTGAGCTTTTTGTAAGACAAGCAGTACTGCCATTCCTAGCATAATTAAAGCTAAAATTAAACTGGATAAAGCAGTTGAATATACGGTATTCCCAGCCTGCTCATAGTTAAATATGGTGACCCCTATCGTCTGTGATCCTGAAGACCAAAGAAGCGCTGATACAGTAAGCTCCGTAAGTGCTGTCAGAAAAACGAGGAACGCTCCGCTTAATAGCCCCGGGAGCAGAAGCGGCAGCAGGACAAATATCCATTTTCCCCACCCATTCGCACCAGAAATATGGGCTGCTTCCTCCATCGAGACATCAATTTGCATAAAGGCAGTAATGCTGGCCCGAACCTGTAGAATGAGGAAACGACAGACATATGCGATAAATAAAATACGAACCGTACCATAAATATCAGGATTCCAGCCGGGTATAGGTTCCATCCAAGTTAATATCATGGCTAAGCCGAAAACAATCCCGGGAAGCGCAAAGGGAATGCCGATTACGATTTCAGCCGTCCTGGTATACCATGAAGGATGACGGACCCGAAAATACGCAAGCGCCGTGCCTAGTATTAAGCAAATCATCAGTGTCGTAACGGACAGAATTAGACTATTTTGAATGGACTGCCAAACCTTTGGGTTCTCAAATAAGATATAGTTATAATGTGAAAACGTTAAATTGCTTAGCTTAAAGGGTAGACCGTATGCTTTTTTAAGTGAGGTCAGGATCATGGAAAATACAGGTACAACCGTTATCAGCATTAAAAAAGACCACAATAATGCCCCAATCCATATGCGATGCTTCCCCAGCTCATAGCGTGGATTTTCATCCATAAGTACGGTATCTGAATTTTTGTTTTTATGAACAGCAATCCACTGAAGGATTATACCGATTACAGCAAAAATACCCAGCATGACAGATAGAGAGGCACCTTTTGCAAAAGCAGACGGACCGAACCCAATAATTTCTTCGTATATTAGCGTACTTAGTACAGAAATGTTTACGGGTATTCCTAAAAAAGCGGGTATTCCAAAATTATCTAAACCTGCCAGGAAAGCGAGTAACCCCCCCGCTGCTACGCCCGGTAAAGCCATAGGAAGGGTAATTAAGAAAAAACACTTTACCTTTCCAGCCCCACTCGCTCTAGAAGCCCACTCCATATCACGCGGTATTTTCTTCAATACATCAACAGTCAACATATAGACAAGAGGGAAATGATGAATGCCCATCACAAAAATAATGCCACCGTAACTGTACATGCTCCAAGGCTTGGCATCTGAATTGAATTGTTGGAGCAAGTCAGCCATCAAGCCTTGGGAGCCCATAAAAGAAGACCATGAAAGAGTTAATACATAGGATGGAAGAATAAAGGAGAGAAGCAGTCCCAAATGTAATGCTCTTTTATGCTTAAGGTCTGAATAGGCCATCAACCAAGCAGTAATGATGCCTAAGAAAACGGACAAAAGAGTAGACCCCATCACAATAACAAAAGTATCCTTTAGAGTTCTCCAGGTACGGGTTTGCTGGATGATTTCCGTATAATAACCAAAGCTGATTCCTGTTTTGGTCATTAAGCTTAAATAAATTAATTTCCCGATAGGCACAAGAAAGAAAAAAATAAGAAGCGCAATACTCAGTAAGATGACAAGCTTTTTGCCGATTAAAAAAGAAACGGACAGGAGGTTGGGATAAACCTCTTGCCCGTCCCTTTTATCCCCGCTCTTTTGCAAACTAGGATCATTCATTGTGTTTCGCTCCACTTCTACTCTCCGAACAGCTGAAGAAATTCCTTTTTGTCAGCATCGCGAGCTTCAGTCAGTTTTGAAATATCATAGGACAATATGTTTAACTCCGAGACCATTTTTAATCCTTCCGGCGCTTTGACTCCTTCTCGAATTGGTGTATACCCGATTTCGGAAGCAACCATTTGCCCTTCTTCTGACAACACGAAGTCAACAAACGCTTTAGCCGCCGCTTCATTTGTTGTATTTTTCATAATACCAATTGGCTCCGTGATGACCAGAACACCTTCTTCAGGGTAAATCAGCTCGACGGGGGAGCCTTTGGCTTTCTCACGTGCAACCAAAAAATCAACAACCATTGCATATGATTTCTCACCGCTGGCAACAGCCTTCAGCACCGCTCCGTTCCCTTTAACTACTGACATGTTATTTGCCTTTAACCCTTTGAAATAATCCCATCCAAAACCATCGGTACGTGTTAGGACGCCTACATTATAAGCAGCCGCTCCGGAATAAATAGGACTTGGCATTATGCTGCTGTCTTTCGTTTCGGAAGAAGATAAAGATTTCCAGCTTGTCGGAACATTTTTAACCTTCTCCGTATTAATGGCCATCGCAGTCGCTATGACCTTGGTTCCGGAATACATGCCATCAGGGTCGACTAGCGATTCTGAAATTTTATTTAATTCAGGTGATTTATAAGGAAGCAGCAAGTCCTGCTTTTTCAATCCTTCAAACGTAACGGAGTCAGCTACCAGAAGAACATCTGCCTGTATTTTACCCGCTTGATTTTCCGCTTGAATCTTGGCAACAACTTCTTCTGTACCTGAACGGAATGTTTCTACCTTTACATCCGGATATGACTTGTTAAATGCAGAAACGAGCTTCATAGCGTCCTCTTCGGGTTGGGAAGTATAAAACGATAGTTTTCCAGCTACTTCGATGGGCGCCGCTGTTGTTGCTGTGTTTGTCGATTCCGGCTCTTGTACTGAATCGGTTGGCGTTGCCGCACCACACCCGCTAAAAATCAGCAATCCTGTTAAGCTCATCAACACGATACCTTTTTTCATGATTAGGTGCTCTCCCCTACATGCTTTATTTTTATTTTCTTGCTCTACCCATACTACATTTTGTCTGTTAAGAGGTTATCAATTTATAATGTATAGATTGTAAACCATTTGTATTTGGGTATGTTTGAAGTTACGACATAACAAAAAAGGAATCCGGCATCAATCCGGAATCCTCCCTTGTGGTATGGTTTGGCCCTATTATCGCTAAGTCGAAATGAGTGGGCGCTTATGGCCTTTGCTTATGTACTCGATTTGCATTTGCTTATATCTGCGTTATCGTATCCCATAACATACAAATAAGTACTTAATGCATGATAGCATGCAATGGAGTGCTTGATCGGAAACAGTGCGGAGTTAATTTCTATTCCTGGCTCGATATGCCGGTAACCGGCTATTTTCGCGGGCACATCAGGAACGATATCCGGGTGGTTGAAAATACGGGTATTCTTAATATTCATCTGCTGGAAAGCTTCAACAAATTTACGATCACCTACTCGTGGCGACGCAAATGTCACCAACTCGACGTCGATCTGTTTGCTTCCTGCAACAAAAGCATGTAAGGTAGCGAGCGAGCTTCCTAAACTATGACCCGTAACAACGAGCTTAGTTCCAGCAGGAAGTTTATCGAGCCCTGAGATTATCGACTCGGAAGGTTTGCCGGAATCTTCATATTCAATCGTCATGCTTCTGTAAAGATTGTGGCAACCCGCTCCCAACCAGATGGGAAATTAGGAGGGGTCTCAGGAGAGACAGGATTTTGCGCATACATTTCAAAGCAACTTCAACGAATTTTCCCCAAAAAATATACGGTTCCATGTTTTCTTGATTGTCCATATAAATTGCATCCCCTTAATTGTATAGTGCCCGCGAAAGAGCAGCACCTCTATGCTTTCTAACCATTAATTCTACATAAGACAGAAAATCTCCTAGCGGGAATCCCTATTTCTGTGATGATTTAATAACGTGTCATAGGGGGAGTTGTTATAAGGCTTAGAGGAATATTTCGTACATTCTCCGGAATGGCGGAATTTTTTCATTTTATACCTATCCCCGTGCTGACAAGGCGCTCTGTATACTTCGATATTATGCTTTACAGCTAATAACGACAGTACGGACTGATCGTGACGATGATCTTTAAATTCCCGGAAATTTTTTAAACCGGATCGGTTTGGAGCATCGCTTATAATGTTTTTATTGCAGCAATAGGCAAGCCATTCCTTAACAAATTTTCTGTTTTTCACATTATTAACGAAAACGGAGAACGAACCCATCAATTGTTCCTCATTCCAGTACTTCGGGGAATCACATTTCATCAAGACGAAGCAATCTCTTTTTGTCCAAGCTTTATTCAGCAGAGAGTGGGTTCTGAAAAGCATAATCCCACCTTTTCGCTTGCAAATCTTAAACAAAGGATCTAACCGCTTGATCACTTCCATCCCGGAATCACAATAAATGACAATATCGTTTTCTTTGATTTTTGACATCACTTTTAAAATAAAATACGGTTTCCAAATCCAGTATCCGCCGCCTCGGGGCTGCCGCAATAATTTTTTGTTTTTGTTAAAAAAGGCTGTTCTTATCAGATCTTTTTCCCTGAAGGACATTACTTTATCTACTCCGAATCGAAGAGCGGACCGTTTTAATTTCTCCTGGGATTTATAAAATCGGCGGGTTGCATAATTAACCATATAGATCATATTTTTCACCTGCTTCGCAGTAAGTTCAATCTTCTTTTGCTATTCCACGGCTGAAAGGGAACGAGCTTTCGTTTCATATGGGGCCTCATGAACGATTTGCATCTTTTATTTAATAAACTGGCAGCAAAGGAAAATGTACTATTGGAAATAGCTAAATGGTCGCACTGGGTCAAAATATAAAAATCAGGGTAGAATGAAGGGTTTAAGCGATGGTATTTAGGTTTTTTGGGAAAGTTCTCAATAACATCAGAGGAAGTAACAGGCCGGTAGCGCTTAAACTTAGACAGTACACTATCAAGATCATCACTTGCAATAAATAAAACCGGATTTTCCAGCGTAGGCCATATTTGTTTCAGCCATTTTATATACCAGCTGGTTGGAACGGGGAAATTTCGCGGATGATTTTTATAATTTAAGAAATCTCCTCTTCTTACATGAAGGCCGACGACCGTTTTCCCCCTCTTTCGAAGTTCGAGCATCCCCTTATTCACTTGATCGTATATTCCCGGAGTTGGCTGGAATAAAGAGCGAAACAGCTTTTTATAGGGTTTGTAACGATTGGCATGCATCATAAACTGTCCCTGGAGGTCTACATTAACAAACGGCGGATTTTTGCTCCCCAAAAGTTTATTTGTCTTTATTTTTGAAATGTCACTAGATGTTAGAATCGGGTATTTGCGAGTTACCGGCGGATCCTGGTGACCGAATAAATACTGGCCTATCCATGGATGAGTTTTTACTTTTAAAGAGTAACGCGAAGCATAGATTTTTAAGAAACCATATTGTAAAACTTGGTTGCCAAAGCGGCCATGCCCTTTCGTTCCCAGAGTCCTCATCGTAATGACCCGTTTTTTATTTTTCAATTCCTATCCCGCCCTCAGAATGATGTGATATGTAATCTATGATTATTGGGTTGAAGATGTGAGCGTATAAAAGTCCAAAAAAAGACAGCCGAAGGGGCTGCCCATTTTGTACTCGTATATATACATCTATCCCTCATAAGCCTGCAATAGAGTTTTTATGTCAATTTTATTTTTCGTTTGCAGCAATGCTTTCATAACTCTTTCTGATTTCTCTGAATCGGGGTCGCTTACCATCTCGGATAGAGTGGTGGGAACTATTTGCCATGACACACCATACTTATCCTTTAACCAACCGCACACTTGCGCCTTTTTGTCCCCGCCCTCAGAGAGTTTCTCCCAATAATAGTCCAATTCCTCTTGGTCCTCACAATTGACGATAAATGATATTGCCTCTGTGAATTTGAATTGCGGACCGCCATTTAATGCTACGAATTTTTGTCCTTCCAGTTGGAATTCCACGGTCATTACTGCTCCCTCTGATATCCCGTGAATTTCATGCCTGTCTTTTCCATAACGCGTGACTCTTCCGATCTTGGAATTTCTAAAGATTGAAATGTAGAACTTAGCCGCCTCTTCAGCTTGTTTATCGAACCACAAGTTTGGTGTTATCTTTTGGATTTTGTTATTCACAATTATCCTCCCCTTCATTTTGGGATTGCTATGTAATCATTACATAGTTACTTTTCTTTCCCCTACTATATAATATTTCAGCTCTTACGCAAGACTATTAATTCAGCTATACTTTTTAAGGAATAGCACGATATAAGCCTATTCACTAAGGAGGCATGAATCATGAGGACTATAAAACTAGGAAACAGCACATTAGAGGTGCCGGTTGTAGCAGTCGGCTGCATGCGTATTAATTCGCTGGATAAGACAGAGGCTGAGCAATTTGTCCAAACGGCGCTGGAAGTAGGCGCGAACTTCTTCGACCATGCTGATATTTACGGCGGCGGAGCCTGCGAGGAAATATTCGCAGACGCCATTCATATGAATGATGATATTCGTGAAAAGATCATTCTGCAATCCAAGTGCGGCATTCGGAAGGGAATGTTCGACTTCTCCAAAGAGCATATTTTAGAGTCGGTAGACGGCATCCTGAATCGGCTGAGAACCGATTATCTGGATATTCTGCTTCTGCACCGTCCGGATACTTTGGTAGAACCAGAAGAAGTGGCGGAAGCTTTCGATCTTCTTGAACGTTCGGGGAAAGTACGTCATTTCGGTGTTTCCAATCAGACTCCTATGCAGATCCAGCTGCTTAAGAAATCGGTGAAGCAGCCGATCGTTGCAAACCAATTGCAATTAAGCATTACAAACGCCAACATGATCTCCAATGGATTTAATGTGAATATGGAAAATGACTCCGCTGTGAACCGGGACGGAAACGTACTTGATTATTGCAGACTGAACGATATCACTATTCAGCCTTGGTCGCCTTTCCAATACGGCTTCTTTGAGGGCGTATTCCTCGGAAACGACAAGTTCCCAGAATTGAATAAGAAGATCGATGAAATTGCGGACAAATATGAAGTTAGCAACACAACTATCGCCATCGCGTGGCTTTTGCGTCATCCCGCACACATGCAGCCGGTCACCGGTACGATGAATATCAATCGGCTAAAGGATTGCTGTAAGGCAAGCGACGTTCATCTGACACGTCAAGAATGGTATGAAATCTTTCGTGCAGCAGGCAATGTGCTTCCTTAACCGCGCGGATCAAGAACAAAGCAATCTCCAGTCCTCAAAGACTGGAGACTGCTTTGCTTTATCTCATAAACCTATTCTTGGTTTGACAGACGATCCTGTGCAAGACGAATCATCTCCCGGACCATCGAACCACCGATCTTGCCGCCAATATGGCCAGCCGATTCTGTCGTCAATTCGCCATTGTCGCCAGGCTTTAGCGGGATACCGAGCTCCTTGGCTACCTCGTATTTCACATCGTCCGGTCTATTCGGGTTAACGTCATAACCTTCGCGTTTCATTACATCTGCTTTGAATGCTTGCATTCCCTGTTCCGCTCCAGGCACAACGTATCTTCTTCTCCTAGCCATTAAGATCACTCCTTTATTTTTCTTAAAGGTTGCCCAATAGCTGACCATAATACCCGCTGCCAAGCTGCTTCAACTAAACGAATAGTCCCTACTCTTTCGAAATATTGATTTTACGGGCAACAGGGGTGTCTTTTTCCTTCTCCATCGTATCGATGACACTGTCGATCACTGTTCGCGAAGCAAGCAGCCATTCCTTGAAGGCGTTTCTTACATGCCGCTTTGCTTGATGGCGCTCCAGGTTTTCTAACAAACGCTCCAATCGAATCAGATTCTCCATCACTCGTTCCCTCCTAAGCCCGGGGCTTCTCATTGATCCTCAACCTTTCCATGCGCAGTCATTTCCCGTTTACCAAAACGGATGATAAGCCGGTCCTCCGCATACCTCGCGCCTACGACTTGGCGGCCCATCAACGGTCTTGGTAAAATGACCTTGCGTTTGTAGGCGCCAGCATCTACCGTCAATTCGTCGCCTGTCTGCGTTAAATCTAAATCAGCCTTGTCGACAAAGGGAATCATAAGCTCCAACAGCATTTCTCCGTCCTCCTCCCGGATCGTCTCCGTTATGCCACGGTAAAACATTGCAGAAGGGGCCTGATCTCCATAAACGATATCCGCTAATTCTTCAAGAATGGGGAGTCCGATAACTTCCTTTTTCATCATAGGCGCTTTCAGAATCGGAAGCGGCCGGAAGTTCAATACGATTTCTTCCTCGTATTTCTTTTGAATATCCCGCCAATGCGCGAAAAATCCATCTCCTGCCTCATCCGGCAGCACCCGGTTAACGATTACCGCATCCGTATTGAACCCGAACAAATTCAAATACGTGAACGAGCGCTTCGCTTCTGCAAGCACCATCTTTTCGGGATTCAATACAATCCTGACCGACGTAATCTCCGGATCCAGAACGATCCTATGCATTTCCTCCAAGGCGCGTGCAAAACGCTCTATACTGTCCAGCACGTTATCCGAAGGAAGCTCTATATCGCTCACGAGCTTGGCGACCGGTCGAACGAGCTTGATCAGTTTGCGTTCGTGCGGGAATATTTTCTCCAACCACCAATTCAATACGTTCGGGTAGCTGAGCAGCCTAAGAGTCTCTCCGGTCGGTGCGCAATCCACCACCAATACGTCATATAGTCCGCTTTGAGCGTGTTCCTTAATTTGCAGTAAACTGAAGAGCTCCTCCATGCCTGGGAACACGAGCATTTCTTCCGTAGTGATATCTTTAAGCTGCGCTTTGTCGAGTAATTTCGTCAGCCAGCCCTGGACGTTTCCCCAATTGCGCTCCGTCTCGCGGATGGCGTTCACCTCCTGCCCCCATAAGTTTTCGCTTATCCAGACCGGATCTGGACCGATCGGTACCGCCAGCGAATCCCCAAGACTATGTGCCGCATCAGTGCTGAGAATAAGGGTTCGTTTGCCTTGTTTCGCCAATTTCACTGCCGTCGCCGCCGCTATGCTCGTCTTTCCCACGCCGCCTTTGCCCGTGTAGATGATGATCCTCATATCCACCGCTCCTTTTAGTACGATTTCGTAGTAAATATTCAAAAAAATCCGGTTTGAACCGGTTATTCCTCGATCTTAATCTTTATTGGATGATTCTTTATCTCTTGATGCTTTACAGGCCCCCCATCCTGGAGGACTCTAGCTGCCTTGAACAGGAGTGTCGTGAATTGCTCCATTTCCTCCGGCGTAAAGGCCGCCTCCAACCTGCCTAGCATCGCCATCATGATCTGCTTCCATTCTTTCGCTAGCTGCAGACCTTCCTGTGTCAGCGTGACGAGCTTAACGCGTTGGTCTTGCGCAGATGTAGCCCGGGCGATAAAGCCCTTACGTTCAAGCCGCTTAGCAATGCTTGTCATAGAACTCAGAGGTGCCCCCATCTCGGCCGCCAACTCCGACATCGTCAAATCTCCACGGAATTGCAGAATAAGCAGCGTTGACAGATCTGAACGGGTCACATTTTGTTCTAGTTGCTGTGTATCAGTCATGAAAGCAAAGGGACGCAGACCGGTCTTGAGGAAGAGGTCGTATAGGTGCTGAATACCGGTCACTCCTTTTAGTACGATTTCGCAATAATAGGTCTGCGTTTATTTTAATACGATTTCGTAATAAAATCAATAACGAATCGTGTTCTTTCTTGAACTCTATTGTGTCCCATGAAAAGTGACACCGCACGTGATGGGGCATTTAGGCTAGCGGGTAAAATTCATTATTGACAGCATTTCATACTCAATGTTAAATTGATCTCCAGTCATTACTACGAAATCGTATTAATAATCACTGGAGGTGTATGGAAATGGACTGGAATAGTATTGCCTTAACGATGGCCGGAGTGATCGGCAGCGGCACAGCAGTAGTTCACGGCCTTCTGATGCAACGGCTGATAATCAAGCCGATAGAGGCGGTTTTTGACCACCCTATCATCTACATGCCGCTACACCATTATAATTGATAAACCCCTTGTTCTATTCGCTGGATACAAGATTCGGCAAACTTGTAGTAATCAAAGTCATGGTGACTTTCCTCCTTCGTAAGTCCGCTGTAAAACATTCCCCATGCAACCTCTCGAACCATCGAAACGAATTTCATGTCCTGAAAAATGTGGAATGTTTCCTCCTCGAAATATCCGAAGTATAATTTCAACCATTCACGCTCATCGTTTTCACTGAACTGGTTTGTAAACGGAATGAGCGTCAATTCGAAAAACACATCTCCGACTCCAGACAACTCCCAATCAATAAATTGCAACTCTTGCCCTGTGTAAATCATATTGCATAAAAAGGAATCATTGTGACAGAACTTGTTGTTATATTCTTTGTCACTACTGCGCTTATGCGCGATTTTCTCTACTCGATGCAAAATTTGGTTTAATCCATCAGGATGCTTAACTTGAAACTGATCTGCGCCTTTCAAATATCCATGAATCAAATCGTAAGGAGCACATGTTCTGCTTTGACCTTCCATACGATGTATTCGTTTGAGGCGATCCATAATCATTCCTTTGATACTATCGTCTTTCAGATCATCTTTCTCAAGCATTCGACCTTCAATAAATTCCGTGACTATAAATTGTTCCGGATAATTACTGGAAATCACTCTAGGAGCAAATCCCTCGCGGTTTGCCTTCTTCATCACTTCTACTTCAGAGCGGCGTGTCAGGTTCAAATACTCATTTTGCCTGCTATTGATGCGAAGAACGTATGTACTCTGTTTGGTTTGCACCTTATAGGTTTGGTTACACAGCCCTCCACTAAGGTTTTCAAAACTTAAGAATTCATGGTTTAGCTCTGGTACTTCGTGAATAATTTCTTCAACTTTCATGTTCAACAGGATCATCCCCACTTAGAATATTCAAAATAGAATCACTCGACAGACAGTGGAAACTTTTACGTAAACGTTTACCTTATAATATATCCTCCTTACATTAAAAGTCAAGGTAAGCCAAATCAAAAAAAATGGTTGGACCGGATGCAATATGCATTCGGCCCAACCATTTTCGCTTTTTGTTTATTACGCTTTATTAGAAGAACCAAACTCGCGCATTTTACCTTGAACCGTTTGTTTAATTGCTTCACGGCCAGGAGCCAAAAATTTACGTGGATCGTATACTTCGGAATCCGAAGTCAAGATTTCACGGGCAACTTTTGTAAAAGCGATTTGGTTTTCTGTGTTTACGTTGATTTTTGCAGTTCCCAGCGAGATTGATTTCTTAATATCAGCAGTTGGGATACCTGTACCGCCATGCAATACCAGTGGAAGCTTGATTGTTTGGCAAATTTCTTCCATCTCTTTGAAGCCTAGGTTTGGTTCGCCTTTGTAAGGACCGTGTACGGAGCCAAGAGCAGGAGCAAGGCAGTCGATTCCTGTACGCTCAACCAGCTCTTTGCATTCTTGAGGATCTGCATAGATAACGCCGTCAGCGACTACATCGTCCTCTTGTCCGCCAACTGTACCAAGCTCAGCTTCAACGGAAACGCCGCGCTCATGCGCGTATGCAACAACCTGTTGTGTTGTTTTCACGTTTTCTTCGAATGGTGAGTGGGAAGCATCTATCATAACGGAAGTAAAGCCTGCATCGATAGCCGCTTTACATTTTTCAAAGCTTGAACCATGGTCCAAATGAATAGCAACCGGAACCGTGATTTTCATTTCTTCAATAAGAGATTTTACGATCGAAGTTACAACTGTAAAGCCTCCCATGTAACGAGCAGCACCTTCAGAAACGCCAAGAATGACAGGTGATTGTTCTTCTTGAGCAGCGCCGAGGATTGCTTGTGTCCACTCCAGGTTATTGATGTTGAATTGACCAACTGCGTAACCTTCTTTTAAACCTTTGTTCAACATTTCTTTCATTGAAACTAATGCCATGTTAAATCCTCCTTCAAAATAATTGCAATTTAATGACTCGACCTTTCAATCATACCCAATTAACCTGCAGTTTAAAATTGCGATCATAAGCTGCAGTTATACTGGCACGAACGGAATGGGCTTATCCACGTTCACGTATTACTCATCGGTCTACATATTATCACAAATTTCAGTATAAGACTACCTGTTTTCGCAGCTAGGACGATGAATGTAAGGTCGAATGTGAAAGAAAAATCCGTGCTGGGAGAACAATCGCTGATTTTCGTCATAATCCCAGTATCAAGAAATCCAATAAATGGCTTATTTATGATATACCCGCTTGTGTTTCAGCCTTTTCATACGAAGCTTGCTTCACATGCATTCGAAACATTGGAATAGTTATTAATGCACTGATCAAGAACAGTACACCTGCTATTTCGTACATCACAAGCACAGACAAAGCATCCTTCAACCATCCTGCGAAGCTCATGGTCAAGACCATAGCCCCCATGAAGAGTGGGGTAAGTATGCCATTAACACGTCCAATAAAAGATTCTTCCGTATTTTTTAAAATTAAGGTTTGAATAGCTACTTGAAAAGCCGGAGTAACAAAGCCAATAAAAAACTCAGCAGAGAATGTTAACCAAAAATAGGTAGACATCCCTGCTGCCATTAAGCATAGGGCATTAACTGCAAACCCTGTGGTCAACAAATAAAGAGGGGAAACACGCTTGCTTAATCCCAGTGATACAGCACCTCCAAGTATCATACCAATTCCTTTTGAGGCGGCAATCCATTGGTAATATTCTTCTGATAGATGCAGACGATCAGTAATAACGAATATCCCTAGCGGTACCACTAGTCCAACTGCTAAACCTGCAATTAAAAAGGAAATTCCAAGATAAGTTAACAGTCTATTTGAAAACAAATAAGTAAGGCCCGCTTTCATTTCTTTCAGCAAATTCGATCCCCTGACTTCCTCAATCTTATGCCCTGAAGGAATAAAGATTAACACGAAAGCCGAAAGCAAAAACGATAATCCCATAAGCCCGATACAGACCTGAATTCCAAACTGCTGATAAACAAAAGTCCCTAATATAGGTCCCAGTAACATAAAAATAGCTAATACGGTTTGAAACATAGACATGCCCGCTTGAATATTATCTGCACTAACATGAAGCTTAAATAACTTCATCCCCGATGGTTGAGAAAACTGTGACAGAATCGAAGATACCAGCGTTGCGAAGAATATCGCTTTCCATGTTCCGAACATAAATGCAAGCAGCACGAACAAGATCGAAATGGAACTTAATAGATCACACCATATCATGGTCTTTTTCGGGTTCCATCGATCTGCGAAAGCTCCTCCAATAAAAGAAAACACGAAGATCGGCAAGAATTCTGCAACAGAAATCATAGAAACCGCAAACCCGTCCCCATTCGTTTGTTCCACCACATATAGTAATATAGCAATATTTCGCACCCATATCCCAAGCTGCAGGAAAAAGGTTGATACTAAAATAATCCCTAGGTAGCGATTAACTAGCATACCTTACACTCCCTTTGATTTAAACGTTTACGCAAACGTTTTCGTATTTGGAGTAATTATATGTATAACTACCATTTACAGTCAAGATAAACCTTAAAAAGCAGTTTCCCTGCATTCATGTTGATACAAGCTACTCATCAAGAATGCAGGACCAAGCCTTTCTTAATAAGATGATGCCGGTTTCCATCTCGGCTTCACTAACTCCGCCAAAACCCAAATAGATTTGGGGATACCCGGATTGACTTCGATTTAACCACATACTGTTAAGATCATATACCCGAACGCCCTCATTCGCAGCCAATGTTACTAATTCTTCTGCAGTTCGGTCCGTTTTTACGCTCATTTGAATGTGGAGCCCTGCACTATGCCCTTTAATATCAACACTTTTCGCAAAATAGGTATGTATCAATTCTATCAATCGGCGATGTTTCTCCCGATATTTTTTGCGCATTTTGCGAATGTGACGGTACCAATGCCCTTGTTCGATAAATGATTGCATGGCCCATTGTTCTATACGCGAGGGACCGGATAGCAGATGCTGTATGCTCTTCATCTTAATTAACAATTCCATGGGTAAAACCATATAATTCATGCGCATTGCAGGTGTAAATGCCTTCGAGAATGTACCAATATAGATGACCCTACCCTGACGGTCAAGACTTTGCAAAGAGGGGATCGGTTTGCCGAAATAACGAAATTCTCCGTCATAGTCATCTTCTATGATGTAAGCATTTCTTAAATTCGCCCAGCTAAGCAAATACTCTCGCTCGGCATAGGGTAGAATGCTGCCGGTAGGAAATTGATGAGAGGCGGTGACATAGACGATTTGAGCTTTACTGTTCTCCAATTCTTCCAGTGAAATCCCTTTATCATGAACGGAAACCGGAATCAATTGATAGCCGTGCTCTATGAACAGTTCCCGTACCGGTGCAAAACCCGGCTCCTCAAATGCAACATGTTGAATGCCTTTCAGGAGTTTTGTAAGAATGCCAATGCTGTATAGAATGCCAGAACCCATCACGATTTGTTCGGGTGAACAGACAACGCCTCTTGCATTTCTTAAGTAATCGGTCAAAACACTCCGTAAACCATATTCCCCCTGTGGGTCTCCACGCTGACCAATGCTTTCTGAATTATTTTCAAGGACAGTATGAAGTATTTTTCTCCAGGTCCGAACAGGAAACATATCTTTGTCTACATTAGTGGTATGGAAATCAATGAGATAGTTCTGAGGTACGTCAGTCCGGACGGATTGCTGCAGGTCTGCTGGAGGATGATCGGAAACATCGTTTTTCCGTAAAGAGGATCTTATCTCATGCGGATTTATCGCGAAAATCCCGGAACGCGGTTTACTGACCACATACCCCTCAGCCGACAACATCTGGTATGCCGTCTCAATGGGCGTTTTGCTTATGTTCAAATGCTGTTGTAACGATCTGACGGAAGGCAGACGCATACCGTCCGAAATGACTCCGCTTCGAATATGATTGCGAATTTGCATATATAGCTGCATGTACAGCGGTCGATCTGTTTGTTCTGTAATTAGGATATCGAACATAAAAACACCTCGCGCCATTGCCTTTTTAAAAACCAAAAAACTGACCATTTATTAAGGGTCAGTTCTGTTTTAAAGTTTATTATAGCTTCCATCAAAATACAATTGTCGAATAGAAAAACGAATCGAGTAGGAGTGATAACGAGTATATGATAACGAAAGAACAAGTTAAAGCATATTTAAACCGAATAGGCATTACGGATATTGAGGCTCCTACAAAATCATATTTGTTTGAACTGCATAAAGCTCACGTAAAAAGCATTCCCTGGGAAACGGTTGACATATTTGCTGGAAAACCCGCCTCTATCGATTTTAGTGAATCCGTTAAACTGATTTTAAACGATAGAAGCGGTTATTGTTTTCATTTGAATGGAGCATTTAGCGTGCTTCTCCGCTCATTAGGTTACAAGGTTTCTTTGCATCGTGCTGGAGTTCAACCGCCTGGAGCCGAGCCAAGAGTTAATTCTTTTCACCTTGGACTCACTGTCCATTTAGTAAATCAACAACTAGAGGAAGAAAAATGGATTATTGATGTTGGACTAGGCGATATGCCGTATGAGCCGCTTCCCCTTCAATACGGTATTTATAATCAGGGTCCTTTTATTTATAAAGTTACAGAGTCTTCTGTAGTTAGGAATGGTTGGCGCTTAGAGCATGATCCTCTGGGATCATTTACTGGAGTGGATTTTGACCCTGCTGTTGTAGATGATCTTGAAGAGTTTAAACCGAAGCATGACCACTACAGCCGATCTGCAGATTCACCTTGGATAAACATGTTTCTGGTCAGGCAAAGGCATGCTGCCGGAAGCAATGAACTCAAAGGTTGTATATGGAGCAAACGAGAGAATAGCGGCGTTGAGAGGACAGAGCTTACCACAAAATCACGATGGCTCGAAGTCCTAGGAGATGTATTTGGCGAGCGCCTGGTTAACTATAGCAGCCATGAACGGGACGAATTATGGAAAAAAGCACGATTCATTCATGAAGAATGGAAAATATCTCTTAGACTTTCCAAAGGCTCTTAGCGGTCGAGTGTCTTGAAATATCGATATATTTTATTTAATTTTTCTTCTTGCCTTCCCTTTGGACTTTCCATATTCCCAAATTCAAAAAACTTCACTTTTTTAATACCGACATAATTAAACAAGGCTCTCTTCATTAATACTTTGTGCGCATTATTCAACCATAATAAAGGATAATGCGCCGGTCCCTTCATCGTTGAAACACAAACAACCGACTTCCCTTTCAATAGTCCTTCTGGCAGAAGTCCGCCCTTATCCTTGTAGGCAAAACCTGAAGCAAACATTTGGTCTATATACCCCATGAGCATAGCGGGAGGCCGCCCCCACCAGATCGGATATACGAAAACGATTTTATCGGCCCATATCATTTGCTCCCGATACTTTGCCAGCCCGGGATCGGCGTGCATATCCCTTCTGCGTTTGTTCTCATTGAAAATCAGGACCGGATTAAACCCCTCCTCATATAAATCCAGCACCTTTATCTCCGTTATATTGGGGTTCTCGCCGCTTCCTTGGATGACCTTTTGCAAAAATGCATAACTTAGACTCTGATGATTAGGATGTGTATAAATAACAAGCGTTTTCACCTTGCCACCTCTTTACTTATCATTTGATAAGCAAATCGTAACATATCTCATTTTTAGTTGTCAAATGATAATTGTTTTATGATAAATATTTTGTTATCGTGTCAATAAGAGGTGATCCCTGTGGACAATAAAGATTTTTTTCATAAATTTGTAGCCTTTTTAACAGCTGTACATCAAGTAACCCATGAAGTGACTAAGGATGTTAAGTCCGATGACCTAACCCCTGTGCAATACAGCATTCTTGAATATATAGCGGTTAGCCAGCCCGTTACCCTTAGCCAAATTAGCGATTGTCAGCATATGTCGATGCCGAATACAAGCCGTGAAATAAAGAAATTAAGCGAAAAAAATCTGTGCGAAAAATTTGCCGTTGCTGAAGATCGCCGCAAGCAATATGTCCGACTTTCCACGGAAGGGGAAGCCATGATGAACGACGCTTTTACCCGAATCGAAGCCCGTTTTATGCATCGGTTAAAAGATGCATCCCAAGAAGAACTGGAAGAAATCGAACGCGCCTTGGATGTGCTCCACACCAAATTGTTTTATTCAGGCAAATCATAACAAGCTCGATGAATCTCCCCCGCCCTTCATCTTGTCCTTGTACTCTGTAGGGCTGCAGCCTGTATATTCCTTGAATACTTTGGAGAAGTAGTGCTGATCACTGAACGATAACGCTTCCGACAGCTCCTTGATTTTCATATCGGGTTTGTCTTCCAAAAGCCTGCAAGCCTCTTTGATTTTCAGGTTCATATAGTAGTGCACAAAGGTATTTTGTGAATATCTTTTAATGATCCGGCTGATATAAGAAGGGCTCACATGAAACTTAAGCGCCAAATCGGTTATGGACACGTGCGAAAACATATTCATCTGTACGAATCCGTCGATTTGCTGGAACAATTCATACCCGCTCTTTCTATTTTGCGCTTGCAGCATTTCGTAGCATTTTTCAGTCCAGATAAGCAGTTCATCGCAGAATTCGGCGTAACTATCCTTCATAAACAGTTGCTTTGATTTCTCTTCCAGCTCCAGCCTGCTCCAAGGATTTCGCTCCGACAATAAGGTGCCGAAAGTATCGGTCATCACCGATATGAACCTTTCCAGCTCGGATATTCGGACATTCTCGCTTTGCCATTTCTTCAACTGCTCTGAAAGCTTCAACGTGAACCGCTCCTTCTGACGCTGGCGGATCATCTCCGCGAAGGATTCCGCATGCTTCTCTACATCACCATTTCCAGCCGTTCCTTGAGAAGCCTGATAGCTGGCATCCAAAAGCAGGGGGGGTACAATGGATAGCTGCCTATTTAATAACCGGGACATCATCTGGTAGGACTCTGATAGCTGGTCATGCGCTACCGTCTGAAATTGGCCGCCAATTGATGCATGAACGCCGTGAGCAAGCAGATGCCGACGGATTGAATCCATACATTCAATGACCGAAGGATAATTTTTCATAATTGAGGCATTGATCAGAACAAAAAACTGCTGATGCATTTTCTACGGTAACACCCAACAGTCATACGGAGCGAAAGCTTC
The DNA here is from genome assembly GCF_003337375.1 of Paenibacillus prosopidis. GTDB lineage: Bacteria > Bacillota > Bacilli > Paenibacillales > Paenibacillaceae > Pristimantibacillus > Pristimantibacillus prosopidis. The sequence goes on along the minus strand of NZ_QPJD01000014.1, from coordinate 58,754 downwards.
GCTTAAGCGTGCTTGCAAGAACTCCCGCTCCCACTTGACCAATCCTGGAGTAAACGGCTGCTTGCAGAGTATGAACGGAATCTTAGCCAGATTGTGAAAATCCGGCCCTAACTTCAGCTCCAGCCGGAAATGAGGATCAAGAATTTCCTTGAATATTTCAGTGTCGCTAACCTGCCCCTCGTTTAATTGGACAATAATTCGTTCCATTACCTCCAGAAGCTGATGACGCTCGACAGGCTTGAGCAAGTAATCGAAAACCTGTAAATTCAGTGCTTTGCGTGTATACTCGAAATCGTTATATCCGCTGATAAGTACAACTTTCAATTGAGGATAGATGTGCTTAGCCTGTTCGATAAGAGCAAGACCGTCCATCTTCGGCATTCGAATGTCGGTCAATAATATATCCACAGGATGCTGCCTCATATATTCGAGAGCTTCTTCACCGTTGGAGGCGGTTGCTGCGATAGAGATCGGCAAATCCGTTGATTGAAGAAGCGCTTTAATGTTGCGCAGGATCGGCTTGCTGTCCTCAGTGATCAATGCGGTATACATGGTTCTTCCTCCCAATCAGTAGAAATCCTTCGTCAGCGATGCGATAATCTGAATAGTGGCGCCTCCACCTGCACCCGAATTGTTGTATAGATTGAAAAACAATCGGTTTTTGTACATCAGCTTAAGCCGGTTTACCGTGTTGATGATACCCATGTTTCCAATTCCTGAGGTGTACGTATGAAATTCTTGTACTCCTGAATCGGATTCTTGAATATTGGCCAATATCTCCTTGATTTTATCCGCTTCAAACCCGTCTCCATTATCGCTGATTTCGATAACCCATACCCCGTTATATAACTTAACCCTAATCAAAATATGCCAAGGCGTGTCCGTGTTTTTGAAAGCATGTTCGATGCAGTTTTCCACAAACGGCTGAATGACCAGCCGGGGCAGCTGAATAAACGCCGCCGTTTCATCCGCAATGATCTCCCACTGCAAATCATCCTCATAGTTTTGTTGAACCAAAGACAAATAATGTCTCGTATGCTCTAATTCATCGGCCATTGTGACGTGATGGTAAGGAGACGACACAATATAGCGCAGACTGTCCGACAAGTGCTTACACATGTCCGACACCACATTGTTCTTGCCCTCCTGTGCGGCGATACTGATCAGATAAAGCACATTGTGAATAAAATGGGGAGCAATTTGCGCCTGCAGCGCTGAGTTTCTGGCCATTACTTCTTCATGCAAAGCCAGCTTTTCTCTCTCAATGGACTGCTGCAGCCGTTCGAGAAGCTCCTGGAAAGCTACGTTAAGCAATAAAAGTTCATTATTATGAGAACGGCTGTCTACCTTTACATTCATATTGCTGTAATTGATGCGCAGAATCTGACTGCGAAGCTTACGAATCGGCAGGAGCAGATTTCTGGTGAAAAAATAAATGTAAACGGAAGAGAACAGCATTAATGATGTAATAAGCAATATGGAGAGGTATTTGACCGAATTAACGGGTCCAAGTACGGACTGCTTCGGCGTCACAACATAGGTTGTCCATCCCGTGACTGGTGACTTGTAATAGGTGATATAGTTTTGGAGGCTGTCCATATACATCCCGCTGGTCACGGTTGGCTTTAAGAGGCCGGGCACCATTTTATCCGCTTCCGCATTACGCGAGCTCGAGATTTTCTGGCCTTCTTGATCGAGTATGATAACGTCTCCGACCGCAACACCGTCCGCGGACATCTGCAAAAAAGCCTGATCCAGCTGAATCAATAAATAGCCAAAGACCTCCCCATTCTGGTTCATAATCGCGCGGATAAACGACACGAGACCTGATTGCTGGCGGGATAAGATATAACTATTTTCGCTCCACTTTCCTATAGCCGAACCATCCTCCAGGAAAGATTTGAGGGAATGAGGATTGTCATTGTAACCGATAAAAGCTGCGATTTCCGTACCCTGAATATCGTAAATGATCATATCCCGAATGTTCATGCTCGGGCCAAGAGCCTGAAACATAATGTCCTTGAGCTTTCGGTTTCGGGCCAACCCCTCTAAGGGTTGAGAGGTTTGGATTCCACCCGATAAGGAAGTGAAAATCTCCTTGTTGGATAAAATACGTTGTGAAAGCTGATTCTGACTGTTGATATAAATGTCTAACTGGTCGCTTACTTTCGCGGCCATCATTAATTTTTCATTCTCGGTCTTCTCTTTAAGAGGCTTGATAACCTGCCAGTTTACATAAACCAAAAAACAGGCGAGCACAATCAAAAGCAGGAAAATAAACGTCAATATGAACTTCGTTTGAAGGCTGGCTTGATACCTGCCATTCCCGAGTCTCTTTTTCAAAATAGCCAACGTTCTCCTCCTTGCGCACTTAGATTCTAATCCGGTTCAGAATATTACACAACAATGGTAAATGTCAAACATGTACCCCGAGGGGAAGAGCGTCTATAATCGAACCTGTAACCACTTAAGAATAATTCGTTCACATTTCAACACAGGGGGAATTAGCTTTGAACTACAAAATGAAGAGAATGGCAATCACTATGATTGCCGGGTTGATATCGGTTTCACTGTCCGCTTGCGGCTCGGGTAACTCTAAGTCCGAAGATTCTTCAAGCAATGATAATGGTGGCAAAGTAACAATTGAATTGGCTATTTCCAAAAGCTCGCAGGATTCCGCTTTCGTCGCCCAGGATCTGCTTGATGAATTTGAAGCAAAAACGAATATCCATGTTAATCTTCAACTACTTCCCGCCGAACAAACGGCTACCGTGCTTCAGACGAAGCTGGCGGTGAACGAGACGCCTGATATTATCCAGTACAATCTAGCCAGCGCTACAACCGACCTGAATCTCGAGCGGAACTTTGAAATTCTCGACAACGAGCCATGGGTAAGCCGGCTGCTGAACAAAGATGTACTTTCTGCCAGCGGGCATGTTTACAGCTTCCATGTAAGCCAGGATACAGGGATGCAAGGCGTTGTCTACAACAAGGATATGTTCAAGGAGCTGGGCCTGTCGATCCCGCAAAATTTTGAAGAATTTCTAGCGGTATGCGAGAAGATCAAAGCAAGCGGAATCACGCCAGTCTTTATGCCCTTCAAGGATAACTGGGCTGCAAACATTTGGCCGGCGGCAGCATTCGCTGATTATGCAGCAAAAAACGATCCTACATTGTTTGATGACCTGAACGCGAATCGTAAGAAGTGGACCGACATTCCGGAATTCGCAACATTTCTCCAGCAACAATACGATGTGTATGCGAAGGGTTACACAAATACAGATATTCTAAGCGACAGCTACGATATGGCCGTAGGCAAATTCCTGAACAAAGAAGTAGCTATGATGTTCATGGGCGATTGGCTCATCGAGAATGTTGCCGAGAAAGATCCAAGCATTCACCTGGGACTATTTGCAATTCCTTCTTCAGAAGGAGCCAGCCTTGGCGCGAGCCCTCTCGGCGGTCAGTTGTTCATTCCGAAGAAAGCCAAGCACATGACCGAAGCAAAGCAGTTCCTGGATTTTGTAGCCTCGAAGGAAGTGGCTCAGAAGATCGTTGACCAGCAAGGCTATGTATCCAACTTCAATGATGTTACGACACCTAAGCTGCCGGATTATAAGCAGGAGATCGTTGACCAGTACATTACTCCACAAAAAACAGTACTGACAACGGATGCTTACATGTTAGTTGACCGAAGTGAGCTGTACAGAAGCTTGCAGGATCAGTTTGCAGGAGGCAAAACGCCTGAGGAAGTGTTGGCAGATTGGAACGACAAGTTCAACCAGCTGATGAAGGATAAAGGCATTGCCGGTTTCTAATGAACGGAACACCAGGCAGAATAGAGCCCCCGGGCTTTATTCTGCCCCAAGCTGTTATGGAGCGTGAAAAAATGAAGATCTCAAAAAGCCTGTACTCTTACTATTTAATCCTCCCTGCGTTATTCATTTATTCTTTGTTTTTTGTTCTTCCGGCTATCGTGGGCTTATTTTATTCTTTTACAGATTGGCGGCTCGACCGGGAAGCCATTCACTTTATTGGTTGGGACAACTTTAATCGAATCTTTACAGATAAAACGCTCGTTTTGGCGATCAAGAACACGTTTATATTCGCGATTGTCACGGTTATTGGCAAGAATGTATTGGGCATAGCATTGGCCATCGGGTTAAATATGCGGCTGAAGTCCAAAAACTTACTCCGGGCTATTTTCTACTCCCCCTCCATATTAAGCGTCTTGGTCATAAGCATTGTATTTACGCCGCTGCTGCGTTCGGAAGGTACAATCAATAGTTTATTCGAGGCAGTGGGACTGCACTCGTTCAGTCAGGCATGGCTGACCAATCCCTCGATTGTCATCTGGACCATAGCCGCCGTCTCCATCTGGCAGCATACCGGGTTTCAAATGGCCATTTATTTGGCCGGACTTCAGTCCATCTCCAAGGAATATTACGAAGCGGCGACCATCGATGGGGCTGGAGCCTGGATGAGCTTCTCTAAGATTACTCTGCCACTCCTGCTGCCTGCCATTAACATTAATCTGATGCTGACGCTCATAGGCGGACTAAAAGTGTTTTCGGAGGTGTTCGTTCTAACAGGCGGCGGGCCGGGTAACGCTTCCCAGGTCGTGGGAACCATCATTCTTCGGGCATTCGGGGAAGGAAGCTGGGGACTAGGGACAGCCGTCAACACACTTCTTTTTGTGATTGTTACCATCATTTCAATTCCACTGCTTATTTTCATGCGGCGCAAGGAGGTTACAGAATAATGGGCTTCTCACGCAAACTGGCGTTTCGCAACTACCTGGTCGAGGGCTTGCTGATCCTTGCCTCGCTTACGATTATTCTACCTTTATTAATGATGATCTTCGGTTCCTTCATGACAAGTTCCGAGGTGCTTCGTTTCACTCTAAAGCTTCCTGAGAAATGGATGTTCTCGAACTACACGCAGGTGTTCAAGGAGGGTGGTCTTGGCAGAGCATTTCTGAACGGCCTATTAATCACTGGCGTGTCTTCAATCGTCAATATTATTACCTCTTCCGCAGCTTCCTTCATACTTGTGCGAAGAGAGACAAAATGGTCGAGCATGCTGTATCTGTACTTCTTTATGGGGCTTATCGCTCCCATGTCTATGATTACGACGATTCGGGTCCTGCAATGGATGGGCATCTACGGCAGCATTACAAGCGTCATACTCATTTATTCGGCATTAAATACTGCGTTCAGCGTGTTTTTATATAGCGGTTTTATTAAATCGATTCCGAAAGCTCTGGATGAGGTGGCCTTCCTGGAAGGGGCCAATATGTTCGACGTGTTTTTCCGTATTGTTACTCCACTGATCGTTCCCGTTAACGCCACGGTAGCCATCATGGTTTTCATGTCTGTCTGGAACGATATTACAATTCCGCTTTACTTTCTGACCGACAGCTCAAACTGGACAATGCCGCTTTCGGTTTACAATTTCTACGGAAAATACAGTCGAGACTGGAATTTAATCTTCGCCGATCTTGTCCTCACCTCTCTGCCTGTACTTATTCTATATTTATTTGCCCAGAAATATATTGTCAGCGGTCTTACCGCTGGTGCCGTAAAAGGCTGACCTCTTACCCCCTATTCGTGGATTATTCGGGATAGGGGGTTAACTTAATTCGCAGCATGATTTTTCAAATACAAGTTCAACTCCGTATTACCTATTTGTGATAATCACTGACTGTAACGGTTAGTTTTTTGTATTGCTGCACCTGATCGAGACGAATGATAGGAGATATATGTATTATGCGTACTATTGTAATAACGGGAGGAACCGATGGGATTGGAAGACAATTAGCTTTACATTATTTACGTAATGGAGAACGTGTCTTTGTGATCGGGCGCAGTTCCGAAAAGGGTAAGGGTTTACAGAAAGAGGCCGTAAAACTGGTATCCGAAGAAAGATTCATCTTTCTACAAGCTGATTTAAGCATGATCTCTGAAAATATTCGGGTTGTAGAAGAAGTGAGCAAAAGAGTAAAGCACATCGATCTTATCATTTTCTGCGCCCAATCTCAAAAGTTCAGCAAAATATTTCGTGAGACGGAAGACGGAATCGAATTCCACTTTGCACTCTACTATTTGAGCCGGTTTATTTTGAGTTATCAATTCCGGAATTTACTAATAGCCAGTACAGCCCCCCTCATTGTTAACGTCTGCGCTCCAGGTGTAAAGGGGGAAATCAAATGGAATGATTTGCAGTTACAAACGCAGAGGCCTTTTAATAGCATAAAAGCAATTATGCATGGAAGCAGGCTCAATGATATGCTCGGAGCGGCATTTGCTCAATCCAATGGGTATACGAATATCAAATATGTATTGTACAATCCCGGAGCTGTGCAAACAAAAGGCGCTATGGAAGCATTCGATCAAAAGATGATGAAAATATTGGTCAAGTTCATCTATAGAATAATCGGACAACCCGTTGAGAAAGCGGTAGAACCCATTATTAATATCATAGACTTCCCGGCTGAAACTTCTCTTACTGCTTACAAACTATACAAAAAATTGGATATTCCCCAATCTATCGTAAACAATAATCAATCAGAAAAACTGCTTCACATCACATTAGATCTCATCGAGCAAAAACACGGGAAACTCAACTTAAACTAAGAAAGTTCATACCTCAGAACTTGCCGTTACTTGTGGTACGGTTCACCGCGCTATTATAACGAAAAGTTTTAAGGCCATCCATTGCCGGATGGCCTTTTCTTTGAAAGGTTAAAAAACCGCTTTAGAATCCTTTCGTTCTATAATCCCAATTCAGATCAACATAAGTTTTACACGGCATCTTCCGTTACATTGCCTGACTTAGAAGGTTTGTTGCTGGGTGCAAACCACCCAAGAAGGGCTATCGCTACCAATACAACATAGAAGACGGAAGTCCAACCCGTACTGTGGGGAAAATGATGATCCAATACCCCAATATCCTCATGGGCAAGTGTAATGACGGCAAGCTTTACCCCAACCCAGGCAACGATTGCGTAAGCCGTTGTCTCAAGCGCCGGGCGTTGGCCAAGCAGCTTCACAAACCAGGTAGCTGCATATTTGATTAAGACTAAGCCGGCGATTCCGCCAAGCACCACTACAATAAATTGTCCACCGTCCATACCGCCGAAACCTCCAAGCGGCGAGTCTGGTAGTCCAAGCGCAATCGCTACCGCAGCTAGAATGGAATCAATCGCAAATGCGAGGTCTGCCAGCGCAATTTTTCCAACAGTAGGCCAAAAGCCTTTCCCTGCGGCTTCTTGCTTCAAGTCTTTGTGAATATTCTCATTCTTCTTACCGAAACGCGCTTGGATAATGTGCTTTAACCCTAGGTATAGAAGATAGGCTGCACCAATAGCCTGCACCTGCCATACATTCGCGATAAAGGATATCCCAAAGAGGGCAGCAAAACGAAAGACAAAGGCCATAATGATTCCATAGTTGATCGCTCGTTTCTTCTGTTCGTCCGGTAAATGCTTCGCTATGACTGCCAACACGAGCGCATTGTCAGCCGACAGCAATCCTTCCAAACCGATAAGAATGAGTAAAGCCCACGCGTACTCTAACCAAAATGACTCCAACTTGAATTTCTCCCTTCTATAACCATAGTAAGTATAGGCAGCCAACAAAGTCATATGTAGATAATGTTCACTTGCCCGACAATAGGTATACGTAAAAAGTTGTCGATGGAATTCAATTTTTTTCGTATGCCTTCAAGCTGAACCGACAAAAACTTGCCGCTACTTATGGTACAGCAGCAATGAGTAGCTGAAGACCGTAATATCTACAGCCCAGAATTTTGCCATATGGATCCTTTCGTTGAGTAGAACTTATTCCATAGTACTTTCTAAATGTTATATCATCTAAATTATTTAGCAATTCGCCTTCCAATGTTGGTTTGCCCACATCTCCAACCTCTGAAGAGTGCAGCAAGGCATGTTGAGAAAGAAATAATTGAACCGCTCGAGAATGTTCATCGGGTTTTAATAATATTTCTGTTAACAACTTATGTTTCTCATTCCAAGCCTTTCGTTGTTCAAAATCCAATGAAATCAACCAACTTTACTTATATGATAAGTAGTCATTCAACTTGGTTGTTCAGTTCCTTCTAAAATTAACCGTCATTTTTGGTAGGGTTCACCGCACTATCTGAAACGAAAAATTTTCAAACAAAAATGACTCCCACTTAGGAAGTCATTATAGTAGATGGGATTCGTCACCCCATTTAGTTGGACTCTCTCCACCTCTCCTTAAGAGCTATTAGATCATGTACGAAAAACTTCATTAAATTCGGACGTCTTCTTACTGCTAGCGGGTGATAGGTAAACCCAATGGGAATCCCCTGATACTCATGCCATCTCCCTCTTAATTCCTTTACACTGACATTCTCGTTCCGAGGGAATAAAGCTCCCGCCACGACATTCCCGAATCCCAACAATACAAGCGGCTTCTTTTCTTGTAATTGTATCTGTAAATTCGGAGAACACGCTTCTCTGGCCTCCGGCTTATTATAGGACCGGATCGGTCTACATTTGAGCAAATAAGTAACATAAACCGAGTCTGTATCTAATCCAGCTTCCCTCATGCCGCATTGAAGCGTTTCGCGAGTACCGCACAGAAACGAATTTCCTTGTCGATCCTCCCGTGCTCCCGGATTATCCAAAATCATCAGGATAGGAGCTTCAGGGTTTCCTTCACCCCAGATAACTCGATCCCTCTGGTTTGATAGTTCACAACGTTCACAATGCTGCACACCCAGTGGGGCTGCTTCTTCGGGTAAGATCACAAAAGGGTCAACAATACTCTTTGTCATCTTAGGCTCCTCCCAATTGCAAGTAATGTACCCATTATGCCCGTCCATAACCCATACTATAAGAAAAACCTGAGGCTACAGCTCAGGTACTTTGAAAAGGTTCTGTCGAATCTGCCAATTCCTTGGAGAGGAATAGTAAATTGCTCCAAGATGCTCAACAACGAATCAACCGTTTTCTCCCCAAAGACGGAAGCCGTTCTTGTAGTTCTGAAACGTCCGCGGCATATAAGATACACGGTAATCCTTTCATATTAAGAACCTCCGCCTTGCGTTCTGCGAACTTCGAATAAAGCCTGTTCGTGTACAAATTGCTCTTCAAAGCCTTGAGTCTCATCTCCCGAATACCGCTTTCCTGAAGGAATTGTGCAATGATGGCGAACCCCTGGATAAAAGCCATCGATTTCCTGTAATTTGGCATCATCATGGTAAACAATACAAAAGCAACCGTCGGATCCTTATATTGCTCATCCGGATCGCCGAATGTATAGCCGACTAGTCCGACAGGCACTCCCGGCGCCTTTTCCGCCATATAAACTTTGCCCTTCTCAAATGCAAGGCTCATTGCATGCTTAATAATTTCCTCATCAACGGCATTCTCGCCGAAATCCTCTTTCAGTTCTATGAACAATCGAACACATTCATCAAAATGTTCCTTGTATCGACACTCCCGCAAAAACAAAGGCTCCCTCTCCTCTTCGATCCTAAACTTCGCCCTATTTGTGATACGGTTCACCGCGCTATCTGTAACGGCAAGTTTTAGAGCTACCTTTGCAGGATGGCTCTTTCTTGGGTTATCCCACGTGTTTCTTCTTTCATTAACAAATCATACTTTATCAACATAAATAAATATGTTTCCATAGTATTTCATGAATCTTTTATACTCGGAATTTCCTTTCAAAACGATGATGGTCGGATAAGCATTTACTTTGCATTGTCTCAATGATGCCAACAACTCCTGCTGAACGGTGCAATAAAACTTTCCTTCGTCATATTGAATAAGAAGCGGTGGGGGAGTAGATACATCTTCATCACTTTCGCCTGAAAGGTTCTCCCCGGTATCGTATCCTTCGCGCTGAATGAGACGCAATGGAAACTTAACGACTCCGAAATAGAGAGGATCTCCCTTCATGAGATCATCTACAATGGGAGCAGCTTTCCGGGTAAACAGCAAATAGCATTGAATCCATTCTTCGATCAACCCGGCATTCGCATATTTCACAGCCGATTCTACGGACGGAGAATACGTTAACATTTTATCATTTTTCTTCGAGTAGATGATTTTCTTAATGGAATCCAAGGATAAGAAGTATTTGTCCGCAAGTTCCGAAACCGTGAGCCCATGGGCGTACTTATTGCGAATCATTCGATTGCGCCTTCGCAATTGTTCCCGGTAGCCGGACGTTTCGCCCCAAGCCCTTTTTTCCTCCCCTGAAGGAATATAAAGAAGTTTTCCTGCCGCGTATTTCTGGATTTCTTTCAATAATTCCTCGGGGATTATATCGCTGGCATTTTCATATTTCATCCCATCACCATCTATAAGGCGTAAATTCGATCTTTCAGTTCGCTTATGGATTTCATGATCGACGTGCAGGACTCCGTGTCATCAATCGATGCATGCCACCGCAAGACATCGATCCCTTTATAATAAGCCATACATAAGAATCTCTCTTGAAAATCCGGTATGATGATGTCTCTTTTCTTGCAATAATCGAACAACAATTCCGGGATGTGCAAGTACGGCTTATTCAGGTCCATAATTGCAAAATCAAGAAGGAAATCGCAGATGCCGGATCTGCTCCAGTCAGGAAACCCTACCGTCGTCTTCCCGTCCGTGATCATATTTTCGAAAAACGTATTGTTGTAAACCAGATAGCGTTGTCCTTCACAATAAGGAATTCTGTCCTTCATTTCCTTCAAGTACTTCTCGAAGAATTCTCGCTCGAGAACCGTTGTCTCGAACATTTCCCTCCAATTATACCAGTACCCCTCTTTATCTTCTGCGAATGTATCGATCAAAAATTCCCCGCAAGTCCCATATTCCGTTTTACAATCCTCATTAAACTGTCCATAGCCCTCTACTCCCGTTATATCGGAAGAATGAATGTCAAGGATCCTGTCAAAAAACAATTCGTGACAATCAGAAAACTTTTCGGGGTTTAATTGATCGGCAACAAAACCATTCGGCGTCATATTTACCTTTTCGGAAAGCATTGATCTAATGACATTGTCCTTACCCATCTTTTTATCTCCTTTTCCATTCTCAAACTAAGATTCATCAGGTGCGCATCTGATATAGGGTAAGGATATCACTGGATTTGTGTGGAATATAGGCAATGAATAGCTTTAACTAACTTTACACAGTCCCTAAAAAAAGTTCCCGTTACTTGTGGTATGGTTCCCCCCGGTTTATCTTCACAGCCCGATAAACCTGCTCCACCAGCACCAGCCGCATCAGCTGGTGCGGCAAGGTCATGCGCCCAAAGCTCAGCTTCTGCTGGGCGCGCTTCAAAACAGCGGGAGCCAGACCCGTGCTCCCGCCAATAACAAAAGCCACGTGGCTCCGCCCATACGTGGCTAATTTATCGAGCTGGTCCGCGAGATCCTCGCTTGACCAGAGCTCGCCTTCCAGCGCGAGCGCGACAACGTGCGCATCCGGCTTCAGCTGCGCCAGAAGCCTCTCGCCCTCTCGCTCACGCACAATCGCTTCCTCCGCCGGACTCATCGTCTCCGGTGCTTTCTCATCGGGCACTTCCGTGAGCGTAAGCTTCACGTAAGGCCCTAACCGCTTGGCATACTCCGCTATGCCCATAACCAAATACTTTTCCTTCAGCTTCCCTACGGCAGCTATCTGTATATGCATGTGCTGCACTTCCCTCTATAATCTCGGATATTCATATGCACGCGCTCTACATCCCTCTATAATCTCAGCTTTTCAAGCTACACCACCAAAAACGCAGCAGCCTCATCGCACAAATCGCACTTGCGCGGCGGATCCCAATCCGCAAATTGCGTCTCCTTCAAATCCACCACATCCGGCGCATCCTCATACTCGTCCACAAATCGATCCAATGCTCGCTCAATATGCTCTTTACACACACAATACATTGTCTACACGCTTCCTATCCCTAGTTGATTATCGTACAACCTGTCTATACACAGCATATCAGAAAACGCCGCCTCATGTGAAGAACGCAATACTGCTGATTGCTCCTGAGCTAAAGGGATAGTGGACCAAAGGAACAAAATACCCTAGAATGCTCCTTTTTCCAAAAAAAAGCTCCCTGCCCCATACCGCTTCACTGACCGACCGACTTCATCCCACAAAAAAACACCGCAGCACACAAACGGTTTCCCATTCGCACACTGCGGCGCTATCGACGAAACAAGCTATTCCTCGTTCTCCTTCTCGCCAAGCTTGAACTTCGTTACCTTCATTTCCCCATCGCGGTAAAAGGTAACCTCAATCTCGTCACCGATCTTCTTCTTGCCGTACAAATATTTGCGCAGCTCCATCGTGCTGCCAATAATTTGACGATCCAGCTTGACGATGACATCGTTGAAAGCAAGACCTGCATCCATAGCAGGACCAACAGCCTCAAGCACAATTACGCCATCATACACTTCATCCGGCAGATTAAGCTCGGCAGCCCCATCCTCCACAGCATCGGTATCATCCTTCGAAGCGTTACCGTCCGCGTCTGCACCCTTTTCATCCGGAGCGGCGCCTTCAGGCTGCGCGTCTTCCATGCCCTGCTGCTCCCAGTACTGCTCCAAGTCCATCGTATATACGCCAAGATAGGGACGAGAAACGTATCCGAGCTTGATCAAGCTTTCCACGATCGGCATCGCATTGTTAATCGGAATCGCGAAGCCGATGCCTTCTACACCCAAATCCGCTATTTTCATACTGTTAATGCCGATCACGCGGCCGTTCAAATCAATCAGAGGTCCGCCGCTGTTTCCTTGGTTAATCGAGGCATCGATCTGAATGACCTCCTGCTCCCAGTCATACACGCCGTCCTGATTCAGTGAAACCGGCACAATTTGCCGCGTCTTGCTAATGATACCCGAGGACACCGACTCGCCAAGACCAAGCGGATTGCCGATTGCAATGACATATTCTGCTGCCCTCAAAGTCGAAGAATCTCCGATTTCCGCAACGACATCTATGCCCTTCGCATCAATCTCGAGCACCGCGAGGTCAGTGATTTGATCTTTACCAACGATACGGGCTTCCCGCTTCTCGCCATTCATCAGTACAGCCTTCACCGCTTGCGCGTTATCGATGACATGATAATTCGTCACAATAATGGCTTTTCCGTCTTTTTTGTCGATAATAACGCCTGAGCCGACACCCGCTTCCTGCAGTGCGCCTTCCCCTTCCGCATTATCCTCAGAAGCCCCGCCGCTACCTATTTCAAACGGAAACATCTGCTCATTAATGATGCTAACAACGGCAGGCCTAACTTTCGCCGATGCTTGAACCGGGCGCTCGAGCGGATCATCCGTCTGAATGACGCCTGATGCAGTCACTGCGCTTCCCACGCTGTTCGTGCTGTCCCCTCCGCCGAAAAACACGCCAAACAGCAAGGCTGCGGCAATTGCGCTAGTGAAGGAAGACACAAAGGCTATACGAACATTGGACCACTTGCGTCCTCCGCTTCTATATGGAAAAACAAAGTCCTCTCTCTTGCTCTCGCGAGCTGCACGCCTGGAAACTTTGGTCGAATAAAAATCATCGTCGAATAAGCTCATTACTATCTCTCCTCTCGATGCCCCGGACATCAAGACTATTTTTTCATTCTAGGAATGTTTTCGGAATAAATGACTAAAATAATAATAGATTCGGACGATGAAGAACATTTATTTTCAAAATATAAGAACTTATAAGTTTCACACTTATAAATAAGCTTATATTTCACCGCGAAACGTAAGCTGCGCCTCCAAAGGTCGGCGACAGCCGTTTACGCTTGAGCCTCGGTTTATCGTCCAGACGACAAAGGAGAGATGCTGTAATGAAAGCCAAAACGCCCGCCGCTTGGGAGCATGTGCAGCTCGCTGCAAAACTCGCAGATTTGAAGGATGACCACTACCGTACCGTTTTAACCCTGAGCGCAATGCTAGAGTTGTTCATAGACAAAGGGTTGATTACAAGGGAAGAACTGAGCGCCAAGGCCGATGCGCTGGATGCACAGCTGGAATCACTTATTTCCGCTTCACTTCATCCCATGGCGTAGGCTTGTCGTGGTACGTTGCCCGCAGCGGATGCTCTTCTTTCTTATAAAATATTCCGTGATCTTCCAATATATTATTCACGGTCATCATGGCTATATCCATCATGTTATGATCAAGGCTCAAATGAGCCAAATAGACTCGTTTCGTTCGGTCCGTCATGAGCTCGAGCAGCGCTTCGCCCGCTGCCACGTTCGATAAATGACCAACATCGCTGAGTATGCGGCGCTTAGTATTCCACGGATATCTGCCCATGCGCAGCATTTCCGTATCGTGATTCGATTCCAGCACGAGCACATCCGAATCAATAATTTGACGTTTGACCTTCTCGCTGACATACCCGAGATCGGTCGCGAGACTCAGCTTCTCGCCTTGCTCTACAAAGCAGTAACCTACCGGCTCCGCCGCATCGTGGGAGATTGGATACGATTGTACGACCATCGACCCGAACGACACTTCTTCGCCTGTTTCAATATATACCCGTTTCTCCGGGGCAATTGTTCCTACATGCCTCTCCATTGCGCCCCATGTTGCCTCATTCGCATAAATCGGCAATTCATACTTGCGGGCGAAAGCACCCAAGCCTTTGATATGATCGGAATGCTCATGCGTGACGAACAGCGCGTCCAATTCATGGCCTGCTATGCCCCGTTCACGCATAAGCTCATCGAGCTTCTTCATGCTCATTCCCGCATCCACAAGCACTGTCTTCTCGTTTCCTTGCACGATAGTGGCATTGCCTGTCGACCCGCTTCCCAGTACCGTAAACCGCAGTCCCATATTGCTCTTTCCTGTCCCTTCTCCCGCTCCCGTTAACGTAAACCGTTCGCTGCCGCTTCCCCTTGCTCTTCGTCCGTTGCAACTTCCCCGCTAATCGCATGCACATAAAACGGACTTCCATTCTCTAATAATACACGCCATGACGGCGCCGAAACCTGCTTCTCCGAGTCAAAGATTTGACCGTGATAACCAAGCTGGATATCGGTAATGACAGCGCCGTCCGGCAGATATGTTTCAATTAAGCTGGCTACTACTTTCGCTGCCGGCAGCACCTGCCTGGCATCACCCGTTCCGAGCAGCTCGACCCGGTCCTGCTGAAACGCTGTTATTTTTTGACTGCTGTAATACAGCTCAAGCTTCACATCGAACATCGGAAGGCCATCGACCACACGATGCAGGACGAACACGCCATCTCTGCTATTTAGCGAATCAAATTGATATTGATCAAGCTCCGGTATAAAATTGCCGAGCGTCTTCACCAATTCCGATTTTGTGAAAATGATCGTACTATCGGCCGGTGTATTCAGTATAACAGGCTCCGCTTTCTTGCGGCTATCCGATTGAAGCAAATAAGTTAAATCCCCGAGCTTCGGCGTTTCCAGCGGCAGATTGGCCTCCAGCGAAATGCGCTTCTGCTGCATCAGCAGTACCGTGTCCTGCGGCAGCTCAGCCGTATTCACATTCACGTTTAGCTGCACCTTTATATCGAGCCATAGCTGATAGCCCAGCAAAATATTCAGGAGCAAAAACGATATAATAAGCACGTTCTTCGCTCGTCCCCAATCCAACGCCTTTACCCCCATCCGCAGCTTCTTACTCTATTGTACAAAACTCTCTTTATTAGATCGCAGCCCACTCGCTCCGCCAGCAGCCAGCGTACTGACTTCACCCTGCACGGCGCCGACAACGGACGACTCCGCCCCGGCCGAAACTCCGTTTGCCGCGCCTTCCCCTGAAGTAACGTCTTGCTCAAGCTGCTTGGGAGGCTCGTAGCCTTTAGGATAAGCTTCAATCAGCACTTCTTCCGTACCGTCGCTGTACCGCACGGCCCATACGGGTATGAACCTTAGCTTTTTCCCATCAATTGGCGACGCCTGCAGTGCCGGGAACAAGGCAGTCACCTCACCTCGTCTCGCATGCTTTTTCAACCGCTCCTCCAGCACTTCGCCGCCAGGCAGCCATCTGACCGTGCGCGATTCTGATTGCGGCGCAAGCGTAATCATCGACCTCGAATACTCCGTTACTTCGCCTTGCTGCAGCGTCAGCCGCATGTAGCCATATCGGAATGGCGGCGTTTCGATGACGGGATACTGCTCCATATACTGCTTGAATCTTACGTATTTGCCTTCGCCTCCAGGCTGAGGGTTCACGAACCGGTGAACGCCGTCCCATCCGCCATGCTGATTGATAAAATCGACCGATGCGTACACGTTATCACTTAGCAGGTTTTCCATACTTTGCGGCGCAGCCGGATCGGTATAACTAATCCACATGCCGTTCTGCTCCACCTGCAGTCCCCGCTTGCCATCCGTAAATATTTGCGAGCCGCTTCGATCCTCGAAAGCCCTCGTTGTACTCGGGTCGAAGAACAAGCGCTGCATCAAGTCCGGCGGATAGATCTCATACGGAAACACCATATCCGTCGACTGAATCGGCGCGACAGGAATGTACAGCCCGTCTGCCGTCATCGTATATTTCGGCTGAAACTGTCCAAAACCTACGTAATCCTGCACATCGCGTACGGTCAGATCGGCTCGCACCGACTCATACACCATTTGACCGTCCGCGCTGAAGAAGAACGTCCGAATCTCCTCGGTGCCCGACGTCTTGAAAATCCAGATGCGGTCGATCGTCTCATTCAAGAACAACAGATCGCCCTCCAGCTTAAGCAGCTTCTGCAGAAGCTCCACCAGAATGCCATTTTCGAACCGCAGCTCAATCCCGATATCATTTTTCCGAATTTCTTCCCAATTGAGTACGTTGGACGGACTGCGTTGAAATCCTTTGAACTCCCTGCCTTGAATACGCTGGTTGAGGATCATCTCGTAAAACTGCGTACCCGGATAAATCACCGTATGCTGGTTGCCGCCAAGATGAATGATTAGCTCCTCCGGGAAAATAACGCTCTCCACGCTCGTTGCGGGTCCCATGGGCTCTGTATTTACATAATCCTGATCGCTTCTTACCGTTGCTCCGAGCCCTGGCATACTGTACGCGAGCAAGTAGCTTTGCAGAAAGCTTAGCGCCACAAGTACAATGAGCGTTGTCGTCTTCAACTTCTCCATCATGCCGGCTCACTCCCTTCCTGCAGCAGCGGGAGGGTGAACGTAACCGTCGTTCCCTCATTCAGTTCAGAATGGAGCGAGATCGTGCCGCCATGCGCCTTTACAATTTCCCGGGCAATCGAAAGTCCGAGCCCCGTTCCCCCCATATTGCGCGAGCGGGCCTTGTCCACACGGTAGAAACGGTCGAAAATCCGGTTCAAATCCTTTTTAGGAATACCGATACCGGTATCCTTGACGCTAATCGCGAGCAATGCCGAATCGGCCGGCTTCTTCGCCGTTAATTCAATCGTTCCACCGTCCAGCGTGTATTTAATAGCATTGGACAATAAATTATCGAGCACCTGATCAATCTGGTCACGGTCAAGCCAAGCAGACTGCAGCCCGTGTTCTACCCGCACCGCTGCTTTGATGGACTTCTGTCTGAGCTGGAACGAAAACCGGTCAGCAACCTCGTCCAGCATGTCATGCACGTTAGTCTGCCGCCGTCTAAGCGGCGCTTGATTCGAATCGAGCCGCGACAAGTGCAGCAGATCGGTTACTAGCCTGATCATCCGCTCGGTTTCATTGCTGATCACGCCAACGAACCGTTCGGATAGCTCCCGCTCCTCTAGCGCACCGTCATTGAGCGCTTCAGCGTAGCTCTTAATCGTCGTAAGCGGCGTCCGGAGCTCATGCGATACGTTCGCTACGAACTGGCGCCGCGACTGCTCCAGCTTTTCTTGCTCCGTTACATCCTGGAGCAGCGCAATGGTACCGGTAATTCCTTTGTCGCGCCTGTGAATCGGCGTAAACGTTACCTTAAGGATACCTTCGCTGCTGCCGCTTGCCTCCTGCTCGTCTGTATCGTCGCGGGAAACAAGCAGCGTTTGACCGCGGCCCTGCTGCAGCTCAAGCAGCTTCTGCTGAGGCAGGTCGAACAGGTCCGATAATTCGCAGCCTTCGCAGGTTCTCACATCGAGCAGCTCAAGCGCCCTGCGGTTCCAGACAATGACCTTGCCATGCTCGTCCGCCGCAACAACGCCGTCACTCATATTAGATAGAACCGAAGCGAGCTTCTCGTTCTCTTCCTCATTAACCGAGAGAGCTTCCTTCAAGCGTATGGTCATATCATTGAAGGCCATACTGAGTCTGCCGATCTCATCATCGCCCAGCACCGGTACCTTCAGATCGAATTTCCCTTCGGCAACCGCCTCCGCTTGCTTTGTAAGCCCCTGGATCGGACTCGTAATCGTATGCGCCAGCAATATGCCGAGCACGCCCGTCAGACCAAGCGCAATTAACGTACCCGAGAAAAAGATTTGATTGACCCGGTTAACCGTCTCATACAAATCATTCATGGACGCCACTACATATACTGCACCTACGACTTTGTCGCCCAGCGTTACAGGCTGCGCTATCATTTTTTTACGGATATTATCTTCATCTATGATTTCTTCTTCATTATCCCGTATGTTTTGAAGCGCCCTGCTGACGGCAAGCGATTTATTCTTCTTACCGATATACGACTGATCTCCCTGCAGCGAGGTTGCCACCACTTTGCCGTTCGAGTCCAGCACCTGAACCTCGGCTCCGCTAATACTGAACAAATTGCGTACGACCAGGCTCAAATCCTCTGTCGTGCTCTCTATGGAATCGCCTTCTATATCCGGCTTCGCTGCTAAGCTTGGAGCAGCGAATTTAGACAAAATATCGGCCTGCTCCTTTAAGTTGTTCGTGAAGCTGTCGATTAACGAGTTTTTGACCGTACTGATAAAATAAACGCCGATCAGCTGCATCGCTACCAATATGAGCAGCAAGTAGATGATAACGAGCTTGACTTGGATCGTGCGGAAGAAGCTTTTGCCTTTCATCCTCAACCGAAGCCTCCGGATTTGGAATTACGCATCATATATCCGAGCCCCCGCCGGGTCATAATATAATCGGGACGGCTCGGATCATCCTCGATTTTCTCGCGCAGCCGCCGAATCGTCACATCGACCGTCCGCACGTCACCGAAATATTCAAAGCCCCATACCGCTTGCAGCAAATGCTCCCGCGTCATCACCTTGCCGCTGTTGCGCGCCATGTAATAGACAAGCTCATACTCACGGTGGGTCAGATCAAGCGGCTCGCCGTTTTTGTAGACGACATACATATCTGTATCAATAAACAAATTAAACAGCTTGAAGCCCTGCTGCTCCTGCTCCGCAGGACTTTCCAAGGCGGCAGCGCCATTAACGCCGCTATGTCCCGCAATTGCAGCTGAAGGCTTCTGCTGCCTGCGCAAATGAGCTTTCACACGCGCCAGCAATTCCCGCGTGCTGAATGGTTTCGTGACATAATCATCCGCGCCAAGCTCAAGCCCAAGCACCTTGTCAATTTCCGTGTCCTTGGCCGTGAGCATAATAATCGGCATATGCAGCTTCGAACGCACCTCTCGGCATACGTCCATACCGTCCTTCACCGGCAGCATCAAATCAAGCAAAATCAGATCAGGCTGCTCTTCGAAAGCAAGGCGAACCGCTTCGCCGCCGTCGAAGGCGCAAATGACCCGATGCCCTTCCTTCTCCAAATTAAACTTGAGTATATCTGCTATCGGCTGTTCGTCATCGACCACTAATATTTTACCGTGCATCGCTACACCCGCCCGTCGCTAGTCCTTAGTAATGCTTCTATTCTATCACACGTTAATGGTTACTTCACAATGAAACTTCCCTCATGATTGCAAGGATTTTCCTGCGCTTGGCGGCGCTGATGCAAATAGAAAAGGAGCACCGTCTCAGCCGATGCGAGAGCGGTACTCCTTGTTCGCGTATAGGTATAATTTATAAATATTTCAGTGGATTTAGAGCGACGCCGTTTTTAAGAATTTCAAAATGTAAATGAACGCCTGTAGAATGACCAGTGTTACCCATAATACCGATTTTGTCACCTTTTTCTACAATGTCACCCTCACTTACATTATAGGAATTCAGATGACCGTATAACGTTTTGTATCCATTTTTATGATTAATTATAATGGTTTTGCCCGTTCCGGTCCTATTGCCAACAAACTCGACAACGCCGGTATCCGAGGCAAGAATGCTTTTACTGCCAGTCAAGTCAATACCTGTATGCATCCGTCCCCAGCGCGGGCCGAATTTGCTGGTCAAGTTGCTTCCGGAAACCGGCATCGCGAAGCGGCCGGAACCTTCGCCTAAAATTACCTTAGTACCCCTCATGACAACGGTCGGAATCGCTTCCTTAAGGACTTCCTTGCTAACCAGCTCCTCGGTAACGACATAACCGTTCTGCTTTACAATCCGGTACGTCAGCCGTTTTGAGCCTTCCACCCCTTGTGAAATGGTTTTTGATTCACCGACACGCATATCATCGTTCTTCTTCACTTCTACCGGCGGTTCAATCGTTTCGACCTCAACCAGGCTCTCAACCGTCTTCACCGTTATCTCCGGCTGGAGCACCGTTAAATCAAGCACATCGCCGATTGTGAGCTTATCGTCTTCAATCCACCTGTTGTTCTCATAAATAACCTGTGGAGAAATGTCAAATTTCTCTGCGATACATCCGACACAATCGCCTTCTTGCACCGTATACTTCGTTGGCTGGATGCTGCCTTGGACTAGCTTCTTATAAATATCTTCGGCCGCCATAATTTGGGTTGGATCCGTATCGACGGGATCCGTCTGCACGGCCTCCACGAAACCGACATCCGTCACTTCGAGGCCAGGTGTCTTCGCTGCAGATTTTGCTGCAGGTTCCGCTTCTTCGCCCGCATCGAACGATAGCGCCGTAACCTCTTTCGCTTTCTTCTTCGCTGCCGCCAGCTCAGGCGCAAATTTGCTCTGCACCCGAAGTAAAATAGCATCTGCCGTCTGCTGGTCTTTCACTATGCCGATTACCTTACCGTCAACCTTAACTTCGACGCCTACCGCATGAGAGGTAAACATACCTTCTAACTTTTTTAAGGTCGCGTCCGTTTCAGGGGCTGCTTTAAAAGCATTATCGATTTCATATGTAATCTTCCCTGTTTCGAGTACCATGCTGACATTAGGATTGGCTTGCTGGGCTTCCTCGGTTTCTTGTAGAACAAGCTGTTCGACTGCGTCTGGATTGCTTACCGTTCCTACCGGTTTTCCGTTCATATATACATTATAAAATTCAACTGTGTTTGCTTGGACATATTGGATGCCGCTAAATCCGGCTACTGTGAGGAGTACGAGCGCCCCGCCCGTCAGCTGTACCCGCTTCTTCCGCCATAAAGGCGTGCTGGCCTTGCCGCTTACGGATTGTTGCTTTGTCTTGCCATTCAAGTCTTGCGATCGGCTAGTCCGAAAGTACTTAATCGTCTGATCCCATACCTTCTTAATCCGACCCTTGTCCCTGAAAAAGGTCATGATTGTCTCCTTTTCGCGCTTATGCAACTATTTTTCCGGTTTCCGACATGAAAAAAGGCGAATTATCCTGTCGGATCACTCGCCTAATACTTTAACATAACCCCAACAATTGGGGCAACCTTTACACAACGTTCAAAGTATTAATATTTTTTCAGAATCTCCATCATTTCCCCATACTCGGTTTTGTCGAGATGCTGTGCCATAATTTGTTGAATAGTCGTTAATTCTTGCTCCGTTAGACCATTTTCGACATATTGTGATATGGTTTGCCACGATTCCTGCGGTAATTTGCTCATTAATAATCCGAACAATTTTTCCTTATCCTCATCGCTCATTTGCTCTTTCACTTCAGTCAAATCCTCGGTCGTGACTGCCGTTTCCTTGCCGTCTATCCCAGCGGTTCCTTCCTGAACTTCTCCTACATCAGGAGCAGCTCCCCCATTTGCCTGTGTTCCACCACCGATACCTATGTCTGTCAAAGGCGGCTCGGTCGCTTCCCCGAATGCATCGACCGCTACCGGCGCTTCTCCGTGATCATTACCCGCTGCTTCATCAGGCTCGCTTGTTGCATCAATAGAAGCTTCAGTAGATGCTTGAGTATCCTCCTTTGCTGCCGTATCTGTTGCCATGAGCGGATCTGCACCCCATAGCTTGCCCCATACGCCAGACATGGCCATTGGCGGCACCTCAAGCGGCATATTGTACTGCTTTAGCAGCGTTTCTACATAACTGGTTACAATATACCCGGTTGTCCATATCGATAGAAAGCTCAATATGAGCCCAGCTGCGACTAGTTTTGAAAGCCATCCGATTTTTTTAAGCATGCTATCTCATTCCCTTCGACAAACAACCGCTGCACCTTATGTTATTTGGCGATTGTTTCCATAATCTACTACATACCATTATGGTCAACAAAAAGGGAGAACATTCTCTTTTTTCTCTTAAATGATAATATCTCCATTTTTCAGAGCATTTTCAGGCACCTTTGCTGCATGGCAACTAAAATATTACTTTCCTAATCAATAAAAAAAGGATAGCCTGGGCTATCCTTCCTTTTCATTATTTATTTAGCAAATTCCTTCTATTCGTAAATCTGACGAACCGGATTCGTTTGTTCACGGTTACGGCCTACAGAGAAAATCGCAATTGGTATGCCTGTCAGCTCAGATACGCGGTTTACGTAGTTGCGCGTGTTAACTGGCAGGTCTTCAAGCGTCTTCGCACCGGAGATGTCCTCCGACCAGCCTGGAAGCTCCTCGTAGATCGCTTCGCATTCGGATACTAATTTGAGGCTTGCAGGATAAGTCTCGATAACTTCACCGCGCAATTTGTAACCTGTACAAATTTTCACCGTTTCCAGACCCGTTAATACGTCAAGCGAGTTAAGCGACAAGCCCGTAATCCCGCTTACGCGGCGCGCATGGCGGACAACAACCGTATCGAACCAGCCGACGCGGCGCGGACGACCTGTAACCGTACCGTACTCATGGCCTTTGTCACGGATCAATTGGCCGATTTCGTTATCCTGCTCGGTTGGGAACGGGCCATCACCTACACGGGTTGTGTACGCTTTGGCAACTCCTATAACCTGTTGAATCTTAGATGGACCAACGCCGGAACCGATACATACGCCGCCAGCCGAAGGGTTGGAGGACGTAACGAATGGATACGTACCTTGGTCGATATCCAGCATAACGCCTTGAGCACCTTCGAATAAAACCTTCTGTCCCGCATCAATGGCATCGTTAAGAACAACTGAAGTATCCGTTACATAAGGACGAAGTACTTCTGCAAAACCGAGGTATTCGCTAACGATTTTGTCGGCGTCAAGCGGCTCGCTGCCGTATACTTGCTCGATTAGCTGGTTTTTCTCTACGATTATGCTGCGCACACGCGTTTCGAATTCTTCCGCATCCATCAGATCGGCGATCCGGATACCATTACGAGCAGCCTTGTCCATATAGCAAGGGCCAATACCTTTACGGGTCGTACCGATTTTGTTTACACCCTTACGATCTTCCTCAAGCCCGTCCAATACAAGGTGGTAAGGCATGATTACATGTGCACGATCGCTAATTTTCAAGTTTTCCGTCGAAAAACCGTTATCATGAATATAGTTAATTTCGTCAATCAGCGCTTCTGGATTAATAACCATGCCGTTACCGATGACGCAAGTTTTATTATGATTGAAAATACCCGATGGAATCATCGTCAATTTATATTTTTTGTTATCAATGAGGATCGTGTGTCCGGCATTGTTACCTCCTTGGTAACGAGCGACGACGTCGGCTCCTTCTGCCAAGAAATCAGTGATTTTGCCTTTACCTTCGTCTCCCCACTGCGTTCCAACAACAACTACCGTAGACATAATCATACCCCCGTCCGGTGTTTATGAACACCGAAAATTACCGTCCTGAAATCATAACACCCTTTCGCCTTCAATCGAAGACTTGCGTGATAAGAGTCAAAAGACAGCATTAATAGTGTAGCAGTCCAACTGCGAGAAGTCAAACAAAAAACGAACAATTGCACTACTGCCTCTGCAATTGTTCGGATATTCATGATGCGTGCGGATCCTGGTGCGTACGGTCAATACTTACGAATTTATTGAATTGTTTGAGAAACGCCAGCTCCACCGTGCCTACCGGCCCGTTACGCTGCTTGGCGATAATGATTTCGATAATATTTTTCTTCTCCGACTCTTTATCGTAGTAGTCGTCCCGGTATAGGAACGCTACGATATCGGCATCTTGCTCGATCGATCCCGACTCCCTGAGGTCGGACATCATCGGACGCTTGTCCTGCCGCTGCTCGACACCCCGGCTGAGCTGTGACAGCGCGATAACCGGAACTTCAAGCTCACGCGCAATGTGCTTCAATGTACGTGAAATTTCCGAAACCTCCTGCTGCCTGTTCTCGCCGGCTTTGCCGCGGCCAGAAATAAGCTGCAGGTAATCGATTAGAATCATACCGAGTCCGCGTTCCTTTTTCAAACGCCGGCATTTCGAGCGAATCTCAGCAACTGTTATTCCCGGTGTATCATCGATATAAACCTCGGACTCCGACAAGGCTCCGATGGCCATCGTCAATTTCTCCCAATCCTCGCCCTCAAGATGCCCCGTCCGCATCCGCTGCGCATCGACATTGCCTTCCGCACAAACCATCCGCTGTACAAGCTGAGCAGCGGACATCTCCAGACTGAAGATGGCGACTGTCTCGCGTGCGCGTATGCCGACATTCTGGGCTATATTGAGCGCAAACGCCGTTTTACCTACCGATGGACGAGCCGCAACGATAATTAAATCGCTTCGCTGGAAACCTGCCGTCATTCTATCCAAATCGGTAAAGCCCGATGGAATTCCTGTCGTATTTCCTTTATTCGAATACAGCAATTCGACCTTTTCAAACACTTCCATCAGTACGTCTCGAATAGAGATAAAGCCGCTGCCTGAGCGGCGGTTGGATATCTCGAGTATTTTTTTCTCTGCGTCGCCGAGCAATACGCCAACATCGTCCGAGTTAGCGTATCCATCGGATACGATGTTTGTTGCTGTACGGATAAGACGCCGCAGCATCGATTTTTCTTCTACAATTTGCGCGTAATAATCAACGTTTGCCGCCGTCGGTACCGAATTTGCCAGCTTTGCCAAATAACTGACGCCGCCAATTTCCTCAAGCAGATGCTGATCCTGCAAATGAGCGGTCAAGGTTACGAGGTCAACCGGCTGGTTGTTCTCCGCTATCTCGACCATGGCTTCATATATCTGTCTATGAGATCCGCTGTAAAAATCTTCGCTGCGCACCCGCTCCATCGCTGTAATGAGCGCTTCCGGCTGCAGCAAAATCGCACCGATGACAGCCTGTTCGGCTTCCAGGTTTTGCGGCGGAACACGGTCAAACATCAGCTCTGTACTCATGGGTTCCTCCTAATTATAGCTTACCTGTTACTCCTCGGCTGCTTGAACGCTTAGCTTCGCCTTCACTTCAGGATGAAGCTTCACAGACACCTGCGTTACGCCAAGGGTACGGATGGGATCTTCCAGCTCAATTTTCCGTTTATCGATCTTAATGCCTTGCGCAGCCAGCGCTTCAGCAATTTGTTTGCTCGTTATCGCACCGAACAGCCTTCCGCCTTCGCCTGCCTTTGTCTTAATAACGACCGTAAGCTCATCCAAACGTTTGCCTAACGCCTGAGCGTCTTCCTTTTCCTTCTCCTTGCGTTTCTGCTCCGAAGCATTCTGTAACTCAAGTGTCTTCAAGTTACCGTCAGATGCCAGCTTCGCCAGTCCTTGCGGCAATAGAAAATTGCGTACATAGCCTTCGGAAAGATCCTTCACTTGCCCTTTCTTTCCTTGTCCTTTAACATCCTGCAAAAAGATTACTTTCATTCAAATAACCCCTCTTCCGATTCAATTTCGTCTAAAACCTGCTTCAGAAGCTCAGCGACTTCTGTCACAGTCCCTTCAAGCTGAGCGGCTGCATTCGTTAAATGTCCGCCTCCGCCCATTCGTTCCATAACAACCTGTACGTTCATATGGCCGAGAGAACGGGCGCTAATGCCGATTAGTCCGTCTGCCCGCTCCCCGATAACGAACGAAGCCAATATATCCGTCATATTCAGCAGCGTATCCGCCGATTGTGCGATGAGAAGCTGCGAATATTTACGGCCACTTTCCGTTACGGCAATAGCCACGTGCTCGTATAGCACCTCGGCGTGCTTAATAATCTCTGCCTTGCGCACATACTCCTCGAGATCTTCCTTCAGCATCCGCTGAATCATCATCGAATCCGCGCCGTTGCGGCGCAGGAACGAGGCCGCCTCAAACGTTCGCGCGCCTGTGCGCAGCGAGAAGCTCTTCGTATCAACCGTTATTCCTGCAAGCAACGCCGTCGATTCTCTCACATCAAGCACGACACGATCATGAATGTACTGCAGCAGCTCCGTTACAAGCTCGCAGGTCGAAGAAGCGTAAGGCTCCATATATACCAAAATCGCATTCGCAATAAACTCTTCGCTGCGACGGTGATGATCGACAACGACAATACGTTCCGTTAGCGTCAGCAGCTTTGGTTCCTTGACCATCGATACTTTGTGCGTATCAACGACGACAGCAAGCGTCTGCGGCGTTATAAGCGCCAATGCCTGCTCCGGCGACACAAACCGTTTGGACAGCCGCTCGTCTTCCTTGATCAGTTCCATCATTTTCTGGATAGCCGGATTGATACCCTCTAGCACGATATAAGCCTCTTTGCCGAACAATTGCGCCGCCTTCATCACGCCAATAGCCGCACCGATCGCATCCATGTCAGGCATCTTGTGTCCCATAATGACGACATTATGGCTCTCGCGAATCAAGTCGCGCAGCGCATGTGCGACGACCCGCGCTCTGACGCGCGTCCGCTTCTCTACCGCATTGGACTTGCCTCCATAGAACGACTGGCGGCTGCCCACCTTAACCGATGCTTGATCACCGCCGCGGCCAAGCGCAATATCAAGGCTCGTATGCGCCCATTGACCAAGCTCAATAATGTGATCGGCGCCAGCCGCGAAGCCAATGCTGAGCGTAACCGGGATTTTGTGGTCGCCGGTTATTTCTCTTACTTCATCCAGCACGATAAAACGTGACTGCTCCAGCAGCTTGAGAGTCTTCTGGTCGGTCAGGAGCAGGAACCGGTCTGACGTCAGTCTCTTCAAATAGATATGGAATTTCTGCGCCCATTCCGTAATTTCTGCAGTCACTTTCGAGAGCATCGCGCTCCGCTGGTGATCGTCGAGGCCTTGCGAGACCTCTTCGAGGTTATCGATCATAACGACGCCGAGAACGAGCTTTTCATCCTCATATTTTCGGCCAAGCTGCCACAGATCGGTTATGTTTTTGACGTACAGTATCCGTTCCTTCTGTTTGAATATAAGCTGATACACATGTGAGCCGACAGTCGCTTCAATGGTACCCTCGCGTTCCTTTACTTGCTGGAGTGTAGGAAACAGCTCCGTAAGCGGAGCACCAACGACAGATTCCCGCTCCAGAATGGCTGCGATGTAGGGATTATGCCATTCCACCGTACGTTCTTCATTATATAAAATAATTCCGAATGGGAGCTCGCTGACCACATCGTTGCCAGCCTTCTTCACACGATAAGAAAGCGTTCCTAAATAGGATTTTAAATCTTTGCGGAACGCTCGTTCAGCCAGAACCGTATAGACCCCCACCCCGCCCGTCAATAGCAGCCCGAGCAGCCCGAGCAGCCATTCAAACCAAGCAAGCGCAACCGTCATGAGCGCCATTAATATGAAAGCCCATATTTGATGCATTCCGTGCCATCGCGTAATTAAAAACTTCGGCATTTCCGATCCGCTCCTGTGCTATGGTTTCGTAAACGACTTCCGGATTGGAAAAGCGGTATCCAGCACGCCAATCAAGCTAAGCGGCGGGAAGATAAGCACCGGAATCGCAATAAGAATCGGCACCGCTTTGTTCCACCCCCGCTGGTGAGCGAGGAAGAAGAAAAATCCGACAGCCTGTATCGCAAAAACATAACTAAGCAGAGGCACTAAATTCATTAGCGCTATCGCGAAAAAAGACTCGCTAGTCTTAGTCGAGAAAAGTTCAATGGAATAAGCAATTAAATAAATAATGACAAGCATACGAGACAGACGCCAATCTTTCGCCCGCGTAAACCTTGGAACTTCCGGCCCACCGCTCCATTTTACCGCTCTGCGCGCCAAATATTGCGTAATAATCGTGTATCCAAAGGCAATCAAAATAAACGTAACCGGTATCGAGCCCACCATCGTACGAACCATCATTTCCGTTAATTCAGAATTCCACTCTTTCGGAAGCAGCCCTTGTACAACCAGATCATCAACCGTTGTTCTTACTAATGAACTCATTTTCTGAATGAGCGAAATTTTCAATATGACCTCGAAAATAAACAATTCAAGCAGCAGCCCGGCTAGAAATACAACTCCAACCGTCCGAATGACCTTTGAGGCGGGCTCTTGCTTCATATACAAGTGACCCATCACGATTGCCGGTATGAGAAAGAAAAAACCAATTATGAGCGTTGCCGGCCCTCCAATGAAAAATGCAAGCAGCCACACAGTAATCAGATGCAGCACAAACGATTTTGGCGGCAAGGTGGTATACAGCACAACATAAGGCACCATCAAGAGCAGCAGAGTAAGGATGTTTAACAGCGGTAAATGAATGGACAATAATAAAAGGAGTGCCGCACAGCTCCACAGCACTGGTTTCAAGCCGGTTTTCAAACCGTTCACCTCTTGCGTATTTAATCTGGTTTCTTACGAAACTTTTACATCTCATTATAGCATAAGCAAAGCAAAAAGACGGAACATCGTTCTCACTCCGTCTTATTTCATTTTATTTTGTCCATACCGGTTTGAAAATAGTACCCCTGCGCGGCCGTGTCAATCACTCTTTGCCGTTCATTATCGGTCCTGCAGTACGTTATGCTGCTCCATAATAATCTTTTGACAATAATCAATAATCTCGCTTCTGCGCACAATCCCGATAAAACGGTTCATATCATCTACGACTGGCACAAAGTTTTGCGCCTTCGCTAATGAAATCAAATCATCCATGTTCGCGTCTATCCGCACGGTCTTGTTGTTCATCCGCAGAGGCAGATCGCTCAGCTTTACTTTATTCGTTTGCTCAAGCGTCAGATCCGCATGATTTTTAATATACCATAACAGATCACCTTCTGTGACCGTACCGGCATAACCACCGTCATCATTAATAATAGGCACCGCACTATAGCGATGGTATTCCATTTTTTCAAGCGTCTGCCTTAGCGTCGCATCCTGCGTCAAGCATACGACCTCCTGCTTCGGCAGCAAAAAAAACGCGATATTCATTTCCCCAACAACTCCATTCCGTTTGCTCATTCCATTATACTTCGATGAAAGAGGCAGACCGGTTTCACCCTCATTATAGATGTTATTTTGACGAAACAGGTTACAAAACTTTTACAATGTAATAGCACCAAATATGGATATATTATCTGTTTGAAAATAGGTCTATTGCCGACTTTGGACGAATACAATCATTGCAAGAATATGAATAATAGAAAGGGTGAAAGCTCGTTATGCATCCAGACAACTCGTCGACAGGCTTAGATCCAAAAGTAGCAGGCTTACTTTGTTATTTAGGAGGCTTCATCACCGGTATTATTTTCCTTGTTCTGGAGAAACAAAGCCGCTTCGTCAAATTGCATGCCGTTCAGTCTATCGTTGTCTCTGTCGTACTCATCGTACTTAATATTTTGTTCGGCTTCATACCTATTATCGGATGGATTCTCGGTTTGCTGCTCGCACCTGTCGCCTTTATTTTATGGATTGCGCTTATGCTGCTTACCCTGCAGGGCAAACTAGGCAAACTTCCTATCATCGGAGACTGGTCGGAGCAGCAAGCTAATAAGTTTTAAGCTTGTGTAAGTTCCGCTCGAGCCAGCTTCGTTAAGCTTGCAACAACCAGCTCATACGAATGGTCAATCATCGCTTGCAGCTCAAGTTCGGACAAGGTGCCGTCAACGGTTACGGTATTCCAATGCATTTTGTTCAGATGATACCCAGGCTTAACGACCGTGTGCTGCTCGCGCAAATTCTGAGCAATTTCCGGATTACACTTCAATGAGATGGAGTCGGATGAAATAAGCGCGAACATTTTGCCCGCGACCTTCATGACGAGCGGCTCAGGCCCAAACGGGTAATCACGCTGCGCACCCTGCTTCTCTTCGCAATAATAGATAAGTTGCTGCAACCTGCTTCCTCCTCTATTCATTGTCCTGCTGACTCTATTATAACGAAACCTACACCTGTTCTGCATCTTCCTAATAATGATAAAAACCGACGATAGGTATCGTCGGTTTTTATCATTTTATTGCCTATTCACTTATCGACCTATTCAGTCGTGTAAGGAAGCAATGCGATTTGACGTGAACGTTTAACTGCGATTGTAAGCAAGCGTTGGTATTTCGCGCTTGTACCAGTCACACGACGTGGCAAAATTTTGCCGCGCTCGCTGATAAACTTTTTCAGCAAATCTGTATCTTTATAGTCAATTTTAGTGATTTTGTTTACAGTGAAGAAACACACTTTACGACGTTTGTTGCGTCCGCCTTTACGTCCGCTGAACTTACGCTCTGGACGCTCGTCGCCGCCATTATCTCTTTGCTTGAAAGCCATGATAGATATCCTCCTTATCGTTGAAAATTATTGATACTCGTAGAAGCTTCTACTAAAGTATCAAAACGGCAAATCATCCTCTGATATATCAATCGGGCGTCCGTCATCCTGGAACGGATCACGGCTGTCGTTACGTGAGTTATTACCAGATGGCCGGTTACCGCCGCTTTGGGAAGCGTTGCCTCCGAAAGATCCTCCGCCGCTGCTTGCGCCGGCACCGCTGTAGTTGCTTCCGCCTTCTTCACGCGCTCCGCCTTCACGATTGGACTCTAAGAACCGTACGTTATCGGCAATAACTTCCGTCACATAGACGCGCTTACCTTCGTTGTTCTCATAATTCCGCACTTGAATACGTCCTTCAACCGCTGTTAAACGGCCTTTGCGCAAATAGTTGGCACAAGTTTCGGCTAGCTGCCGCCAAGTTACAACCGGAATAAAATCAGCCTCACGCTCACCTTGACCACTCGTAAACGGGCGATCTACCGCAATCGTGAACTGCGTAACCGCAACACCTGCAGGTGTATAGCGAAGTTCTGGGTCTCTCGTCAATCTGCCAATAAGTATAACACGGTTCAACATCGTTTCCGACCTCCCAATCAAACAATCCTGCGTGGACTAAGCAACGTCTCTGACGATCAACGAACGAATAACTTCATCCGTAATCTTCATGATGCGGTCAAGTTCATTCACAACTTCAGTTGTTGCGTTGAAATGTACCAGTACAAAGTAACCATCACGAAGCTTGTTGATCTCATACGCAAGACGGCGTTTACCGATCACGTCTGTCTTTGTGACCTCTCCGCCATTGGAGATGATGCCATTAAATTTATCAACGATAGCTTGAACGTTTTCTTGTTCAACCTCTGGACGAATGATGTACATCACTTCATATTTGCGCATATTGTTTCACCTCCTTTTGGACTAACGGCCCCATAAATGGAGCAAGGAGCGAGCTTCTGCTCGCATACTTGAATACTATATCAAATTGATGGGCCAATGACAAGTAAAGCTTTTAGCCGTTTTCTTCTACTTATGTAATTTAGCTGCCCTGCAAATACTAACGGTCCGGACAATGGAATCGTTGTCCGCTCTTTAAATAAGCGGAGGTGAAAGGTATGGGCGAATGGACGTTGTTCTCACCCGGTGATAAAGCCCCTAATGATGGCACATATATTGAAGAGGGTGTCAACTCTTTTCATATGGGCATTGAAAATCCAAAAAAAGTAACGCTGAACGCGGGCGAGCGTTTTCCTCAGACAACAAATCACGAACGGAAATGGAAACGGATGGGTCATTAATTTTTTGTAAAGCAGCGTGTATAGCTCAAGTTTGCTCTGGTCATGCTATTTATCGACGGTGTAAGAGAGGTGTGGTTCCGTTGAACCGTTTGGTGAAAGGACCTCAAGAGGATTTCGTCCACGCAGGATAGAAGCGGAGGGTTGTGCCAAAGACTACGGTCTGTAACACGCGTGCATTCGAGTTAAAAAGGATTTATTGAAGCGACTTCCAAGGTTTCGCATGCTTGTAGTGAGATTTGATAGACTCAAACCATCAACCACCGTCAAGAGGAGAGCTCGAAAGAGCTCTCTTTTTAAAAAGATTAAGAAAGTTAAATTTGAATCTTATACGTTGCTTATATTTCACCGCGAAACGAGCTTCAAGGACGGCGAAGCCGTTTACGCTTGCTATTTGCGTAATTCATGCCATGCCTTGCTCGGACGGTCGGCCGGATATCCATACTGTTCACGGTAAGCCTTGCGCTCCGTCGTAAAGTCCCACCATTGCTTGTCGCTGCCTGGATGGCTGGCATGATGTACAGCAAGCCGCATAACATCTTCCACACATGGGTCCATCCAAACGCCATGAAGTCTCTCCAGGCGTTCTACAAGCTGTGCTCCGCTCTCTCCCCCACTCTTAATCTGCTCAAGTGAGTAAAACCCTAACTCAACCAAATTATAGGCAAGCTTCGGACCGATAGACGGCACGTTTTGAAACTGTACGAGCGCAATTAATGTGTTAGCCCGATTTTCAGGGACATTCAAGCTAACGCTCAGTTGAGCCGGTGAGTAATTAGTGACTTCAGCAAGCTTAATCTTTGCTTCTCTAAGACGCTTTCGTTCGCCATCCGTTAACGGCAGCTTTGGCGTACCCATTATTGATCATCCTATTCTCGCTATAGAAATAAAAAAAACGATTCGACAACCGAATCGTTTGACTGTTTATGTATGGCGGAGAAGGTGGGATTCGAACCCACGCACGCTTTGACACGCCTAGCTGATTTCGAGTCAGCCCCCTTGGGCCTCTTGGGTACCTCTCCGCATGTAAAAATTATTTTAACACATAGCTTGTCCTCAAGCAAGTGTTTTACAAAAATATTTTTTGGATTTTTGCTGCACTATTGTTACATCTCTGACCCGCTTGTTTCTGACGATTTAGAGCGCAGCACCTTCTTCATATTTTTCTCAAATTTTGCTCTAGGAATAAGGACACTATGCTTACAGCCTACGCATTTAATGCGGATATCCATTCCCATCCGGATGATTTCCATCTCGTTTGAACCGCATGGATGCTGTTTTTTCATTTGAACGACGTCTCCAAGCTCAAACTGCTTACGCTCCATCTTTCACGCCTCCCTTTTCGTTGCGGTGATACGTAACCACTCTCGGATACGGAATTTCAATACCGCTTGCATCTAATGCTTTTTTAATCTCCATATTCATTTTACGCGAAATGATTGGATGGGAGTTCGGAAGGCATTCGGCAATAACCCGAATCGTTACTCCTGTAGGAGCAATCGCTTGTATCCCGAGCACTTCCGGCGCGTTAACGAGATTTTCGTCCTTCATGCTAATCATCGTAGACCGAATGACCTCTAATGCGCGGTCCACCTCTTCTTCAAATGCAATGGATATATCGACAATAGCCAATGAATTGTTGATAGAAAAGTTCGTTACCTCATTGATCATCCCGTTGGGGATGATATGCAATTCACCTGTCCAGCTTTGAATTCTGGTTGTGCGGAGTCCGATCATTTCAACTGTCCCTTTAAACTGACCGGTTTGAATAACGTCTCCTACCGCGAACTGATCCTCCAATACAATAAAAAAACCTGTAATGATATCTTTAACCAAGCTCTGGGCGCCAAATCCAATCGCCAGCCCCAGCACTCCTGCTCCAGCCAGTAACGGGCCCAAATCAATTCCGAACTCGGACAAAATTAGCATGGCCGTAATAAAATAAATGACATACGATACTACGTTTTTCATAAGCTTCGCTACAGTCGTCATTCGTCTTCCATAGGTAGACATCCGCTTGCTCTCACGCTCAAGCACTACCCGATCAATGGTTTTATGTATGACCCACAAAAGAATCCGTCCAATTAACAAGATAAGCAATACCCGCAGTGCAGCGTGTCCAAATCCTTGCCACAGCTTATCGTTAGTCAACCAGCTAACAGCTTCTTCATATCCTTTTTTGATTGGCATGATTTTCCCTCCTTCTCTCCAGGCTCATTCCTGTCCTATATCTCTATTTGCTTATATCCTGCTTGTATCGGTTTAAATATACCCCTAATTTCCACCTGCTCCTGCACAATAACATTCTTCACCATTACCAGATCATCTTCAGGAAAATGTATCGAAAGCGCACACCCTGCCGTTATTTCCTTCGGTGTCGGACAAATATCGATTTCTATATCGGCGTATTCGAGTAACATTTCTGCCCGCAAAGCCTGCTGAGTAGAATCAAATGCAATTAACATGAGCACCCTCCTGGAAAGTTTGCTTTTATTTCATAAGCATAATCTAAATATCAAACTATCTGAAGTATAAAAAGGTTGTCCCATCCATATACTAGTAACATATTAGCAATATCGGAGGGATTCTATGAAGCTTCCATTTATTAAGGATACGCCTTTGAAAGTGCCATACACAACGGCTAATGTTATCGGAATGCTGGTTAACCGGTTGTCATCCATGCTGGAGGATTTGGCCGATAACCGCCCTATCGTCGTCGTGTGCGTCGGTACGGATCGTTCGACCGGCGATTCGTTAGGGCCGCTTATCGGAACTTCTTTATCCAAATACAGAAGCCCTCATTTTGAGCTATTCGGCACACTAGAGGATCCCGTTCATGCAATGAATTTGGATGACACTTTATTAGAAATCAATCGGCGCTTCCATAAACCGTTCGTTATCGGTATAGACGCATGCCTTGGTCAAGTATCAAGCGTAGGCTGCATACAAGTTGGAGTTGGCCCTGTTCGTCCTGGCGCTGGAGTTAACAAAGATTTGCCGCCTGTCGGTGATATCCATATTACCGGTATTGTGAACGTAGGCGGCTTCATGGAGTATTTTGTATTGCAAAATACTCGACTCCACCTGGTTATGAAAATGGCAGATATTATTTCATTAAGCTTGTTTACTGCTATTGCTAACCATGCTCATTTAATAACTGGCGCAAGAGAACAAACGGCTGCTGCCGACAACTCTTGAGACTTTTTTAAAATTCTTATTTATTTGGCATCCAGAATTGCTTTCCGTTCTTCCGGCGTTAATGGATAAGGGGACTCCCCTTTATCAATCGGCTTAGCATAGACGTAAGTATTATCTCTGCTATGAAGACCTGAAAAAACAGCTCCATCTTTCGCTTCATTTATGATTGCAATGGAGAAGCTCAGGTCGCTTCCCCGATCGGAGAATGCATTGTAGCGATGAATGCCTATTTTACCTTTTTGCTGCGGTAACGCAATCTGCATGTCTTTAAGCTGTGCTTTCAATTGCATTGCTTCTTGCTGTTGCCCTGCAAGTCCTTCCCTCAACTCAATAATAACTTTTTCAAAATCAGTAACACCTGTGTTCCCCATTACCGCTGTATATTGTTTTCTTAGTTTTTTTAGCCGTCCTCCGATGACTGCAATCCAAATGAACAAAACAATGACTAATAACACTAAGACCACCGTCACTGCATTCATCGGATTTGATGTCCAATCTTCCATCGTTCTTCTTCCGCCCCCAGTTTGTGACTATGCCCCATATTGCTGTGATATTTCTTTGATGGCTTCCGTTAATGCATCTACCTCTGCTTCTGTTGTATATATGCCTACACTAGCTCGGATCGCGCCTGTCATTGAAGTTCCTGCACAAGCATGTGCGAGCGGCGTACAGTGAAAGCCTGCGCGGACTGCTATTCGATAATGCTGGTCCAAAATAAACGACAGCTCGGAAGGATCAATTCCATCTACATTAAACGCGACTATTCCTGTTCGTTGTTTCCCAAGTTCAGGGCCAAGAAGCCTTACGCCC
The DNA here is from genome assembly GCF_003337375.1 of Paenibacillus prosopidis. Classification (GTDB taxonomy): domain Bacteria; phylum Bacillota; class Bacilli; order Paenibacillales; family Paenibacillaceae; genus Pristimantibacillus; species Pristimantibacillus prosopidis. Next base: position 22,750 of record NZ_QPJD01000014.1, on the reverse strand, counting down.
CGCAGCGGCAGAAGTCCTTGCATGAGCCTTTGGGCCAGCGTCCATTCCTTAGTATGGATGTTCTGCACCGTCTCATTCAGGACATGCTGCACACCCATTTTGAGGCCTGCCAATCCTGGTGTATTTTGTGTCCCTGCCTCATATCTGTCAGGTCTTACGTGAGGCTGCTCACGCGCCTCTGATTGACTTCCAGTCCCGCCATGCAGCAACGGTTCCAGGTCAAGCTCAGGATCGATATATAGTCCTCCTGTGCCTTGTGGACCAAGCAAACCCTTATGCCCTGGAAAAGCAAGCATATGAATCCCCATCGCGCGAACGTCAATTGGAAGGATACCCGCGCTTTGTGCTGCATCAACGAGCAGCTTTATATTGTGTTTACTTGTAAGTTCTGCTATTTCTGCAATTGGCAATATCGTTCCTAACAGGTTAGAGCTATGATTAACGACAGCTAAAGTCGTATTCGGCCGAATCGCTTTCGCTACATCATCCAGTTGAATATTTCCACGATCATCAGCTTCAATATAGGTCACTTCGACACCAATGGTTTGCTCTAAATAATATAATGGACGTCTAACTGAATTATGCTCAACTGATGTGGCAATAACATGATCTCCTGGCTTGAGCCACCCTTTTATCGCCATATTTAACGCCATTGTCGTATTTGAAGTAAACGCGATATCATTTGGGTTTTTTATATTAAAAAGCTTGCTTAATTGTTTTCTTGTATCAAACAATACACGACTTGCCCGGACTGCCATGGTATGACTGCCTCGACCTGGATTGGCTGCATCGTTTAACATGGCTTGTACAACTGCCTCCGTAACGGCTGGCGGCTTCGGCCATGAGGTTGCCGCATGGTCTAAATAAATTACCGATTGTTCACTATTTACCAAGTTTTTCACACCTTCCGCATCAAATTGCTCACAACAATGGCATACCTAGTTTAATCTTTCAAAAGGAAGATTACAACTTAGGTATGCCATATTTAGGTACTGCTTATGCCATGTATTGGAGCAATTCTAGCAGTCGTTCTAAATCTTGTTTACTATAGTATTGAAGTTCAATTTTACCTTTATCTTTTTGCTGTTTAATCTTTACCGTTGTTTTAAATCGTTCCCGCAATGATTCCTCTAAATGATCAATATAAGGATCACGTTTCTTCTGCTTCGGCTTTGTTTTATCCTCCGGTTGCTTTGTATCGAGCTTCTGAATAGCCTCTTCCAGCTCCCGTACGCTCCACTCCAAAGAAACAATTAGATCTGCCAATTCCTTCTGAACACTTTCATCTTTAACACCAACTAATGCTCTTGCATGTCCCATGGAAATTGTTCCACGTGAAACATTATCTTTTATTTCAGCTGGTAAACTAAGCAGCCGAACAAAGTTTGCAATATGAGATCGGGATTTACCAACCTTCATCGACAATTCTTCTTGTGTCAGCTTAAATTTATCGATAAGCGCTTGATAAGCAATTGCCACTTCTATCGCATTAAGGTCCTCACGCTGCAGGTTTTCGATCAAAGCGATTTCCATCACTTGCTGATCTGTAAACGATCTAACTACAGCAGGTACCGTTGAATTCCCGCAGTATTGCGATGCACGGAAACGTCTCTCCCCTGCTATAATTTCATAACCCTTTAAAACAGTACGTACGATAATAGGTTGAATAACGCCGTGTTGTTTAATCGACTCTGCTAATTCTTTTATGGAATCTTCATCAAATGTTTTCCGTGGCTGATATGGATTCGGTCTCAATTGAGATAATGATATCTCAATGACTTTATCATCGTCATTTACAGAAAGCGATGGAATAAGCGCATCCAGCCCTCTACCTAGCCGCTTGCTCATACATGATCACTTCCTTCGCGAGTTCAAGATAAACTTCTGCACCTTTAGATCGAGGATCGTAAGTGATAATTGCTTGTCCGTGCGATGGCGCTTCACTCAGTCGAACGTTACGCGGAATAATAGTTTGATACACTTTCTGTTGAAAATATTTTTTGACCTCTTCAATAACTTGAATGCCAAGATTCGTTCTTGCATCAAGCATCGTCAGTAGAACGCCTTCAATCTGTAGCGATGTATTCAAATGCTTCTGAACGAGTCGAACCGTGTTCAATAGTTGACTCAAGCCTTCAAGCGCATAATATTCGCATTGAATGGGAATAAGAACAGAATCAGCCGCAGTTAATGAATTGATCGTTAATATACCGAGTGATGGCGGGCAATCAATTAAAATATAATCAAACTGATCTTTAACCATATGCAAAGATTTCTTCAAACGAAGCTCACGAGATATAGTTGGAACTAACTCAATTTCCGCTCCGGCAAGCTGGATCGTAGCTGGGATGATTTTCAATCCAGAAACATTCGTATCTAACATGGCATCTTTGGGATGGACTTCGTTTATAAGCACATCATAAATACAATTGCTTACATCCCCTTTGTTGACACCGAGTCCACTTGTTGTGTTCCCTTGTGGATCAATATCAACTAGTAATACTTTCTTGCCTAGCGATGCTAGACAAGCAGCTAAATTAACAGACGTTGTCGTCTTTCCGACACCGCCCTTCTGATTCGCAATTGCAATAATTTTCGACAAAACCGGCTCACCTCTATGTGTAGTACAACTTTATTATGCTGTTTACATGATGTTATGAAATTAATGAACTTTAGCTATAAATGGCATCGCCGCCCTCAACGAGGACGGCACTTAATAAGTATAATTGGAGCGATTTTTCGATAATTACGCTACTTAATATATCTAATTGTGCACTCTCATTTTATCTTTTCGGGATCTGGATAACAATTTCATAATGGTCATCATGATCCTTTTCATTCGTTTTAATCTGCAATCCCGAGCCAGAGACCATTTCGATAGATTGTCGAATTGTATTAAGTGCCAAACGTACATCTTTAGTAAAAGAAATCCGTTTTGCTTTCTTCAATTTCGTAGATTCTTTCAAAAATGCAATCCTCACTTCGGTTTGCTTAACGTTTAAATCCTTTGCAATAATTTCTTCCAGTACTCTATGCTGCAGTTCTTCACTATCAAGCGATAGTAATGCACGAGCATGCCGTTCTGTAATTTTGCGCTCCATTAAGGCAATTTTAATCGTATCACTAAGCACTAACAATCGCAATTTGTTGGCAATCGTTGATTGGCTTTTGCCTAAACGTTGAGCTAAGCTTTCTTGTGTAAGTTGATGAAGCTCAATTAACTTCTGATAGGCTATCGCTTCTTCTATAGCAGACAACCCTTCTCTTTGAAGGTTTTCAATTAAAGCAATTGAAGCGGTCTGTGAGTCATTAAACTCACGAATAATACCAGGTATAGTCTCGTAACCTAGCTTTGTTACCGCACGCCAACGGCGTTCTCCTGCAATGATTTCATACCTTCCATTGCGCATGCGAACAACGATAGGCTGAATGACACCATGCGTCTTGATCGTTTGGCATAATTCATCTATCCGTTCGTCATCAAAGATCGTTCGAGGCTGAAAGGGACTCGGATCAATTTCATGAATCGGTATTTGCCGAACTTCTTCTTGAGCTATGCGCTGTTCAGCCAAACCGAACAAACGAGAAAATTGTTCTTTCATATCGATAATTACCACCCGATCATGAGATAAACCTTGAAATTAGCTAACCTAAGCGCAACAGCTTTAATGACTATAATCAAAAAGCAACTTATCGCTGTTTAAAATAACCAATCTACAAATGTAAAACTTATAAATGGTCATATTTCGCAAAAGGCAGCTGCAAGGTTTGTGCAATAAACTCGCTTCAGCAGCAAGGTTGGTTAGTGTCCATGACTATGCTTATTTGATAGAACTGTAAAAAATGCAAGCCAATGCTTCTGAGCGAATATCTGTGAGAAAAGTTGTTTGGTAATAACTGAAGTGGCTTCATTTACACAATGGCATCGACCATTTTCTTCACTTACCCATTAAATTCGACTTATGCTAAACGATCTCCTGCTTGACACCTGCTGAGATCACATAATTGTTACATATTATTGTTGCGTCATCAATCATCTTGCTCACAAATAAGTTGTAGATGTTTCACGTGGAACATTATTCAAAGCCATTTATAAAAGCGGTTGTTTAAGAGGAGTTCCCGCTTTTCTCGGATATTTACGAGGCGTAGCATCTGTTTTTTCTATTATTACGATATGACGTTGAGATTGCTCATTAGGAAGCGTTAACTGATGTAGTGATTTAATTTTACCTTTTAGCTCTCGCAAGCTGAATGAAGCTTCTCGAACCTCTTCATCAGATTGTGAGCCTTTCATCGCAGCAAATAGACCACCCTTCCTTACGAATGGCAGACAAAACTCATTCAAGACATTCAGACGAGCAACAGCACGTGCCGTTACTAGGTCATAGCTGTCTCGATGAGCAGGCAATTGAGCAATGTCTTCAGCACGGCCATGTACGCAAACGACTTCATCTAGACCGAGCTGCTCCTTCAGATGAGTAAGAAATTGAATTCTTTTGTTTAATGAATCAACAATCATGACTTGCAAATGTGGAAAGCAAATTTTCAGAGGAATACTTGGGAATCCTGCACCTGAACCAATATCCGCAAGTTTTCGCACGTTACTCATATTTGTGAAAAAAGAAAGAGAAACGGAATCGAAAAAATGCTTTTCATATACAGCATCTCTTTCCGTGATTCCTGTTAAATTCATCTTCTCATTCCATTCAACAAGCAAACGAAAATAAGTGTCAAACTGTTCGAGTTGACCGGAAGAGAGCGGAATCCCGCCCTCCTCCATTCGTTTTATAAACCACTGTAGCGTCTCATCCATATGCTTTAACCTCTCGCTGCTGTTACACGATTATAATGCTCCAAGTATACAAGCAAAATTGAAATATCTGCCGGCGTTACGCCAGCTATACGAGAAGCCTGCCCGATCGATAAAGGTCTGATCAAAGCCAGCTTTTGCTTTGCTTCCGAAGCTAATCCGCGAACATCACTATAATCAATATCATCTGGAATTCGCTTCTTTTCCATTTTGTTCAATCGTTCTACCTGTATGAGCTGCTTCTCGATATAACCGGCATACTTAATTTGAATTTCTACCTGTTCCTTCATTTCCTCCGACATTTCCGGTACGGAAGGGACTACCGTTTCGAGCATCGCATAAGTTACTTCAGGTCGACGCAGTAATGACAAAGCATCCGTGCCGTTTGTCATTGGCGCCGTACCAGCTGATGTTAGCATCTCATTCACTTCATCAGGTTTCACCTTTGTTGCACGTAAACGTTCAATGTCAATTTCAACCAGTTCTTTTTTGCGCAAAAATTTATTGTAACGTTCTTCTGAAATAAGACCAATCTCATAACCGGTAGGCGTTAATCGCAAATCGGCATTATCATGTCGAAGCAACAAACGATATTCCGCACGTGATGTAAGCAATCGGTACGGGTCATTTGTTCCTTTCGTAACTAAATCATCGATCATGACGCCAATATATCCTTCTGATCGGCCAATGATAATCGGTTCTTTCCCTTGTACCTTTCGGGCAGCATTAATACCGGCCATAACGCCCTGTCCTGCTGCTTCTTCATAACCTGATGTTCCGTTAATTTGTCCAGCTGTAAATAAACTGTCAATCACCTTTGTCTCCAATGATGGCCACAGCTGCGTGGGGACAACCGCATCGTATTCAATAGCATATCCGGTACGCATCATCTCAACTTTTTCCAAACCTGGAATAGAACGCAAAATGCCTAATTGCACATCCTCCGGCATACTTGTTGAGAGTCCTTGTACATAATATTCGGCCGTATTTTTGCCTTCCGGCTCTAAGAAAATCTGATGCTTTGGCTTATCAGCGAATCGTACGATTTTATCCTCAATGGACGGGCAATAACGTGGACCTGTTCCTTCGATAGCACCCGAGAACATAGGAGCACGATGCAAATTATCATTTATAATTTTATGCGTTTCTTCAGAAGTATACGTTAACCAGCAAGGCAGCTGTTCATTGTCGGAAGACTCTGTCTCATGGGAGAAAAATTTCGGTTTCTCATCACCTGGTTGAATTTCGGTCTTCGAAAAATCAATGGTATCCTTATGCACACGAGGCGGTGTGCCAGTCTTAAAGCGTACCAGCTCAAGGCCATGCTCCTTCAAGCTTGCCGAAAGTCTTACAGAAGGCTGTTGATTGTTCGGGCCACTTTCGTACATCAGCTCGCCCATAATGATTTTGCCGCGCAAATACGTTCCTGTCGTCACTACGGTTGTACGTGAACGATATTCCGCACCCGATTTCGTTACAATACCTACGCACTTGCCATCCTCGACAATCAGCTCTTCAGCCATACCTTGACGTAAAGTTAAGTGAGGGGTCTCCTCAATCGTCTTTTTCATCAAATGCTGATACGAGAACTTATCTGCTTGCGCGCGCAATGCATGCACAGCCGGTCCTTTTCCCGTATTCAGCATCCTCATTTGAATAAACGTTTTATCGATATTACGTCCCATTTCGCCACCGAGGGCATCAATCTCACGTACAACGTGACCTTTGGCCGGTCCGCCTATTGACGGGTTGCATGGCATAAACGCAACCATATCCAGATTTATTGTGAGAAGTAGCGTCTCACAACCCATACGTGCCGCAGCAAGTGCAGCCTCACAACCCGCATGTCCTGCTCCAATGACAATAACATCATATTCACCAGCAATATATCCCATTGTTCTATTCCCTCCTTTAGGGTTTGTGCAACAAACCTGCAATCGCAAGCATTTGTTTTGGTTTGCGCAGCAAACTTCAACTTCAAACATTAGCTAGGGCTCGCAAGCAATCCTAATTCGACAGCATTTACTAAGATTTGTACAGCAACTTACTTCGACAGCATATGCTAGGATTTGCGCAGCAAACCAAATTATCATAGATTTATTTCCCTAAACAAAATTGAGAAAAAATTTGGTCAATCAACGAATCGCCTGCTTCGTCACCGAGTATTTCACCAAGCGATTCCCAAGCTGTACGGGCATCGATTTGAATGACATCAATAGGTATCCCCATATTCGATGCTTCAATAGCATCTTCAAGTGACTGCTTTGCCCTTTTCAGCAAAGAAATATGCCGAACATTGCTTACATATGTCAAATCGCCCGATTCAAGCTGCCCCTCAAAAAACATTTCGCTTATTGTCCGTTCTAACCGATCAAGCCCTTCTTCCTCAACCACCGACATTCGTACTATCGATTGTGGAGGAAAAGCTTCCTCCACCACTTCTATTTCTAATTGACGCGGCAAGTCAGTCTTATTTACGATAACAATAACGGGTCTGTCCTTCAACTGCTCGAGCAGCTCCCTGTCCTCTACTTGCAGCGGTTCATTATTGTTAAGCACGAATAAGATGAGATCCGCTTCTTCAAGCGCATTCCGCGAACGTTCCACGCCGATTCGCTCAACTACATCGCTCGTTTCCCGAATCCCAGCGGTATCGAGCAATCGAAGCGGAATTCCGTTTAAAGCCACGAACTGTTCAATAACGTCACGCGTCGTTCCCGGTATATCGGTAACGATCGCTTTATTTTCTTGCGTAAGCACGTTCATCAGCGAAGACTTACCTACATTAGGCCTTCCGACAATTGCTGTCACAATGCCCTCTCGTAGTATTTTGCCTTCATTCGCCGTTTTTAGCAAACGCTCTATTTCATAAATGGCTAAGCCGCATTGGTCACGAATATAAGCGCTCGTCATTTCCTCTACGTCATGCTCAGGATAATCAATATTTACTTCTATATGAGCAAGCAGTTCAATGACTGTTTGTCTAAGCACTTTGATCCTTTTCGACAAAACACCCTCCGCCTGCTTACGGGCTACAGAGAAAGCCCTGTCAGATTTTGACCGAATCAAATCAATAACCGCTTCTGCTTGCATAAGATCAATTCGGCCATTAAGGAAAGCACGCTTCGTAAATTCGCCTGGCTCAGCCGTTCGATATCCGTCAAGCTGCAATACAACATCAAGAACCTTCTTCACGGCAATCACGCCGCCATGCGCATTTATCTCAACGACATCTTCAGCGGTGAAGGAGCGCGGCCCGCGCATCAGCGTAACAAGCACCTCTTCCACCTGTTCACCAGTTGAAGGATCAACGATATGGCCATAATGGATAGTGTGCGTATCCGCATCCTTCAAATTTATTTTCGAACGAAAAATACGGGCGATCCCTTCAATCGCATCAGGTCCGCTAACTCGTATAATCGCTATTCCGCCTTCTCCGACTGCTGTCGAAATGGCTGCAATCGTATCGTGTACCATTGGCTGTCAGCACCTCTCAAATGGAAAAACAGCAATGACCATTAAGAGCCATTGCTGCGTATAGCATGTCGATTCATATATATTATTGCGCAAGAGCTTATTGCTTAAGCGCAATGACGACACGCCTGTTCGGCTCGTCGCCTTTACTGAACGTCTTCACTTTAGGGTGGTTCTGCAACTGCGAATGAATGACTTTGCGCTCATGCGGCGACATCGGCTCCAGGACAACCTCTTTCCTGGTGCGAATGACCCGGCCCGCCAAACGTTCTGATAAATCTTCTAACGTCTTGCGGCGGCGCTCCCGAAAATCTTCTGCATCAAGCACGATTCGCAAATGACTGTCTGAGTAACGATTTGCCACAATGTTGACTAAGTACTGTAGTGCATCCAGCGTTTGTCCGCGACGTCCAATCAGCATACCAAGGTCTCCGCTCCCCGAAACGGCCAAATGGATTCCTTCCCTCGTTTGCTTTCGATCGATGTTCACTTGCAGCCCCATTGTACCAGCCACTTCACGGAGAAATTGCTCCGCCTCCATGATTGGATCGGGAATAAGCTCAAGCTCGACTTTCGCTTCCTTTGCGCCAAACAGTCCAAAAAAACCTTTGGAGGGCTGCTCCAGCACAACCGTTCTAACGCGATCTACAGTAACTTGCAATTGTGTTAATCCATTACGTACAGCATCGTCTACCGTCTTCCCTGATGCAACGATTTTCTTCATTTCGCAGGGGCCTCCTTACCCTTGTCAGATGAACGAACGTACAGGAAGTAGTTTTGAACAATCGTGTAGATGTTGCTGTATACCCAATACAGCGGAAGCGCTGCAGGGAAAGAAATTGCCATGACAAAAATAAGCACCGGGAATATCGCCAGCATCATACCCATACCAGGCATCGTTTGCGTTTGTTGCTTCTGCATCATTTTCGATTGAATAAATGTCGTTGCTGCTGCAAGGATTGGAAGAATATAATACGGATCCTTCTCACCGAGCTGAAGCCACAGGAACGTATGCTCTCGGATATCCGGGTTCATGTAAATCGAATTGTAGAGCGCGATAAAAATCGGCATTTGAACAACAAGCGGCAAACATCCCGCCATCGGATTTACTTGATGCGTTTGAAACAGCTTCATTGTTTCCTCTTGCTGCTTCTGCGGATTATCCTTGTACTTCTTCTTGATTTCAGCCATTTGCGGCTGCAGCGCCTGCATTGCCTTCGAGCTGCGGTACTGCTTCAGCGTTAATGGTAAAATTAACGTTCTTACGATGATCGTCAAAAGCAATATAGCAAGTCCGTACGAGTTACCAAACCAATTGGCAAACGTATCGAGCGTAATTGCAAAATAGTAGACGACATTTTTCTCCCAGAAATTACCCTTCAATAAATCAGCGGTTTCTGTCGTCTGGTTTGTAGGAGCGGCACAGCCCGCAAGCAAACCTATCAACAGAACAAGACCAAGCACTAAAAGCCATTTCTTTTTTGTAATCCGAAACAACATTAAAACTCCTCTCTGAGAGCCATTGCATTCAATCTAGACTATACCATAATTTATGGGACAAAGAAACAACGAGCCTGTCCCTGCATCCGCTTTCTTTAATCCGACGTTTACCCTAATTCAAGCACACGAATAAAGCATGCAGAATAGCTTAATCTGCTTGCTTTTCGTTTGAATGACTAATGTTCTTCAGCAAACCGGCTTTCTTCAGCACATGAAGAACGCTCTTCTCCATCTCCTTCATCTTCATCTTCGTTGCAGGCTTTCTTACGATAAGTATGAAGTCGGTTTTGGGAGCAATCCGATTCGCCTGATGGCGAACGATTTCCTTAATCATTCTTCGCATGCGATTGCGCACAACCGCATTTCCTATTTTTTTGCTTGCAGATACACCAAGGCGGAACGGATCCGCGGTTGGCTGCTTCGACCAATAGACGACGAATTGACCGTTCGCAAACGATTTGCCGCCCCGGTATATTCGGCTAAAATCCTCACGGTTACGAAGACGCAATTTTCTATGCACGACTGATGGCCACCGTTCTCTTATTCATCTATCTAGTATCGCCAATAATTACGCAGCTAAGCAGCCTGCGTCTTTACCCTTTATCTGTTTGAGCAAAAAAAAAAGACCACCGGACGTGGTCTTCTGCTTATGCGCTCAGTACTTTTCTTCCTCTTTGACGACGCGCTGCCAAAACTTTACGTCCATTCTTTGTGCTCATCCGTTTGCGGAATCCATGCACTTTCGCGCGTTTGCTTACATTCGGTTTAAATGTAGGTCTCATCGTTCTGCACCTCCTATACTGCGTGTTTCCAATTAAAAAACGCTTTTTACATTAAACCACGCCTGTCATCAAAAGTCAATGGCTGGCTGCCAGGGCCGCTTGTTGGTAAATGTTCTCTCACCAGAGCTGTGGATAAACGCATGAAACAGTCCCGTTTTTAAAAAACTAATAACATGTGCACAATTTAGTAGAGCAACTAACGAACTTTGTCGAAATCTTAACAAGATATAAACAATATGTAGTGGTGTAGATAACTTTTATGCACAAGCAGTTGAGAATGTGGATAAATTATGCGAATTCGTTGAAATATAAGGCGTCTTTTGCTATGATAATTATGTTTTCATTGTGGATTACATCGTTATCGCCTCAGTTTTATCAACAGCCTGTGGATAACATTGTGAACAAACTCATCCCCTATTTATAACTCATTCGCTTATTCTGCGTCATAATGTGGATGCTTTCGTTATAATACCCTGGTTTTCGACAATATTCAGCGTAACTGCGCCCTTAGTGGCGATTTGGATAAGGAGTGACAGTCTGTGGACAGCCATACCTATGATTTATGGCAGCAAGTGTTGTCGATCATCCAGACTAAATTGAGCAAACCGAGCTTTGACACCTGGTTCAAAGCGACGAAGGCTTCTTTTGTCGATGATTCCATGCTTGAAGTAACCGCGCCGACAACATTTGCGGCTGAATGGCTGGAGGGCCGCTATACGAAGCTGATTCGTACGACACTGTTCGAGTTTTTAGGCAGACAGGTCGACGTTCGCTTCTCAATTGAAGAACATAAAAGCGCGGAGCCGGCAATTATGTTTCCGCCAAAAGTGATTCACTCACCGGCCGCCAATGAAGAAACGCATACTCATATGCTTAACCCGAAGTATACGTTTGATACATTCGTTATCGGGGCAAACAACCGCTTTGCGCATGCGGCATCGCTCGCTGTCGCTGAAGCGCCGGCCAAAGCTTATAATCCACTGTTTTTATATGGTGGCGTAGGGCTTGGAAAAACGCACTTAATGCACGCGATCGGCCATTACATCATGGATCACAACCCGAATACGAAGGTTCTTTATATTTCATCCGAGAAGTTTACTAACGAATTCATTAACGCAATCCGCGACAACCGCGGCGAAAGCTTCCGAACGAAATATCGTAATATTGACGTCCTTCTTATAGATGATATTCAATTTCTTGCCGGCAAGGAGCAGACGCAGGAAGAGTTTTTCCATACCTTTAACGCGCTGCACGAGGAAAGGAAGCAAATTGTCATCTCGAGTGACCGGCCTCCTAAAGAAATTCCAACGCTCGAAGAACGGCTGCGGTCTCGCTTTGAATGGGGACTCATTACCGATATCCAGCCTCCGGACCTGGAGACGCGAATTGCGATCCTACGTAAGAAGGCGAGAGCAGAAAACCTTGATATTCCGAACGAAGCGATGATCTATATCGCTAACCAAATCGATACGAACATTCGAGAATTAGAAGGTGCACTTATAAGAGTAGTCGCCTATTCCTCCTTAATAAATGCCGACATTACGTCACATTTGGCTGCCGAAGCGCTTAAAGATATTATCCCTTCCAGCCGGCCGAGAATGATTACGATGCAGGATATTCAAGCCAAGGTCGGTGAGTTCTATGGGCTGCGGTTAGAGGAATTCAAAGCAAGAAAACGCACGAAGGCTGTCGCTTATCCGAGACAAATAGCGATGTACTTATCCCGTGAGCTAACCGACTTCTCTCTTCCGAAAATCGGCGAAGCTTTCGGCGGGCGCGATCATACAACGGTCATCCATGCACATGAGAAAATTACGCAGCAGCTCAAGATTGATCAGGACCTGTACAAAATCATTCAAAACCTGACTGAAAAGATCAAAAATCATATGTGAACAACTAAGCAAGCCTATACACACGCTATGCACATGTGGATAGGCTTGCTTTATCGGTATTCCACTGGGTTATCCACATATTCAGTGCCCCTACTACTACGACTACTAAAAATTATTAAAAAACATCATCAAATAAGTGAAAACGGCTGACGCCTTTTTTAAAAGGCCAAACATCATTCTGCATGATCAGCTATGTGGATGAACCTATATGAACGCTAGGAGTGAAACCATGAAATTATCGATCTCAAAAAATGAATTAAACGATGCCATTCAACAAGTAGCGAAAGCAGCTTCATCCAGACCAGCCATACCGATTCTCGGAGGTATCAAGATCGAAGTAACCCATTTAGGCGTTACACTTACAGCAAGCGATACCGATATATCGATTCAAAGCTTCATTCCTGTCGAACGCGACCAATTCGTTATTGCACATGTGGATAAACCGGGAAGCGTCGTGCTGCCCGCTAAATTTTTTGTCGAAATCGTAAAAAAGCTTCCATCTGATCAAGTTGTTATAGAAGTAAGCAGCTCGTATCAAACGATCATCCGATCCGGTTCCACTGAAATTCAAATGGTCGGCCTCGATCCGGAAGAATTCCCTGTGCTCCCTTCTATTGAACAAAACGAAGTGCTGCAAATGCCCGGCGATTTATTAAAAGCGATGATCAGGCAAACCGTGCTAGCAGCTTCGGTTAGCGAACAAACGCCGATTTTAACAGGTGTGCTATGGAATTTGCTCGAGGGCGAGCTCAAGTTTGTAGCAACAGACCGTCATCGTCTTGCCAGCCGTACTTCGCAAGTAGATACCGACGCTCAATATAAATTTAGCAACGTCGTCATATCAGCGAAGACGCTTATCGAGTTGTCTAAGCTTGTGCCTGAGAATAATTCGCTTGTGGATATCGTAGTTGCGGACAATCAAGTCCTGTTTAAGCTCGGAAATGTTCTGTTCTACACGCGTATACTGGACGGGACTTATCCCGATACTTCTAAAATTATTCCGCAGACGTTCAAAACAGAACTTGTTCTTGATACAAAAAATGTGATGGACGCAATAGACCGTGCTTATTTGATGTCGCGCGAAGAAAAAACGAACATCGTCCGCCTCATGACGCTGGAAGACGGATCTATTGAAATATCATCGAGCTCAACCGAGCTTGGCCGCGTTACCGAGCAGCTTGAAGCACAGGAATTTAACGGTGAACCGCTTCGCATCGCATTTAACTCGAAATACATGCTTGATGTGCTTAAAGTAATCGACAGCGAGCAATTGTTTATCGGCTTTACAGGCGCTATGAGCCCGATTATTATTCGTCCGATGGATCATGCGTACAGCATGTATGTCATCCTGCCTTACCGGACTACCGGCTAAACAGAACTTAAGCGAAGAAAGGAATGAGACGTTCCGATGAAGGAAATCGCCATTCAAACGGAATATATAACGCTCGGTCAGTTTTTGAAGCTGTCCGACTGCATTTCCACTGGGGGGCATGCTAAATTTTTTCTCCAGGAAAGTAAGGTACTCATTAACGGAGAACCGGATAATCGCAGAGGCAGGAAGCTTTATTCCGGCGATAAAGTAGAAGTTGAGGGCTGCGGCGTCTTTACGGTTGGTAAAGCGTAACGCACAAACAGACCGGGAGGTCAAAACGTGTTTCTAACGAGCATACAGCTTCAAAATTATCGTAATTACAGTGAGCTTCAGCTGCAAACGCCCAATAAAGTAAACGTATTTCTAGGTCCGAATGCCCAAGGAAAAACGAATTTGCTGGAAGCGATATTCGTGCTTGCGCTTTCTAAATCGCATCGTACATCGAAGGATAAAGAGCTGATTGGCTGGCAGAACGAGTCGGCTCGTATTGCAGGCGAGGTTGATAAGAAATACGGATCGATCAAGCTCGATTTACATTTTTCCGCTCAAGGCAAGAAAGCCAGGATTAACGGACTCGAGCAGCGCAAACTAAGCGATTTTATCGGATCCGTCAATGTCGTGATGTTCGCGCCGGAAGATCTCGAAATTGTAAAAGGAACGCCGGGCGTACGAAGACGATTTCTCGATATGGAAATCGGACAAGTGCAGCCCGGCTATTTGTATACTCTGCAGCAGTACGGCAAAGTGCTTCAGCAGCGGAATAACTTCTTAAAGGCTGCTAGTCCTGGCGGGGCGAATCAAACAATGTTAGATGTGTGGAATATGCAGCTAGCCGAGCATGGTGTTAAAATTATGAAAAAAAGGCAACACTTTATTCATAAATTACAAACGTATGCGGAACAAATTCATGCGGGTATAACGAACGGCGCCGAGAAGCTGACTATTGAGTACCGTCCTTCGTTCGATACGGACGCTCAGCAAGATGAATCTGTTTTATTTAATCAATTTATGATAAAGTTAACACAGGTGAAAGATCAGGAGATTCGCAGAGGCATAACACTCGTGGGACCTCATCGCGACGATTTGGCGTTTTTTATTAACGGCAAGGAAGCGCAAATATTCGGCTCACAGGGACAGCAGCGAACGACGGCCTTATCTTTAAAATTAGCAGAAATAGAGCTCATTAACGAAGAAATCGGAGAATATCCGCTTTTGCTGCTTGACGATGTGCTGTCGGAACTCGACCAGAATCGTCAAACGCAGCTAATTGAGACATTTCAAAGCAAAGTACAAACATTTATTACAACAACCGGCCTTGAAAGCGTGAACGTGGGCAAGCTTCAGGATGCCGGTATCTACCATGTGCAAGACGGCCGGGTGACACGTTAAGGTGCGAATAGGAGAGGTGAAGCGGAGGACATGTACATCCATTTGGGCGGCGAGAAAATTATTCGGGCTGCGGAGCTGGTGGCCATTTTTGATATTTCAATCGAGCAATCCTCTAAACTATCCAAGCAATTCGTTGCTGGGGCACGCAAGCGTAAGGACGTCGAAACGATAGGCGAGGAAGAGCCTAAATCAATCGTTGTGACGAAGCAAAAAATATATTATTCGCCAATATCATCCTCTACGTTAAAGAAACGAGCACATCATTTTGCGGCGAATGGATAGAGTGAAGGCGATCAGGAAGAGCAGTTGAGAGGAGCAGTGAACTTGCATGTCTTTGGAACAGCATACGTATGACGAGAGTCAGATACAGGTCCTGGAAGGATTAGAAGCGGTACGCAAACGTCCGGGGATGTATATTGGCTCCACTAGTGGCAAAGGTCTTCACCATCTCGTTTGGGAGGTAGTCGATAACAGTATTGACGAGGCTTTGGCCGGTTATTGCTCGAAAATCCAAGTTATCGTCCATGAGAATAACAGCGTTACCGTTATCGATAACGGACGCGGTATTCCGGTAGGCGAGAATGCGAAACTGAAAAAATCCACGTTAGAAGTCGTTATGACTGTATTGCATGCGGGAGGCAAGTTCGGCGGCGAGGGCTATAAAGTATCCGGCGGCTTGCACGGAGTTGGCGTATCGGTCGTGAACGCGCTGTCCGAGCTCGTCATTGTCCAGGTTAAGCGCGAAGGCCATATTTTTCAGCAAGAATACCGTAAAGGCGCTCCGCAATATGATATCAAAGTTATCGGCGACACGGATGAGACGGGAACGCAGGTTACGTTTACGCCAGATCCTGAAATTTTTACGGAAACGACTGTTTACGATTATGAGACGCTGCAATCGCGTATCCGCGAGCTGGCGTTTTTAAATAAAGGCATTGAAATTGTGCTCTCCGACGAGCGGACCGGTGTGTCCAATTCGTTCAAATATGAGGGCGGGATTAACGAATTCGTTAAATATTTGAATCGTAACCGCGAAGCGCTTCATGAAATGCCGATTTATGTAGAGGGAGCTAAGGATCATATCCATGTAGAGGTCGCTCTGCAATACAATGACAGCTACAGTGAAAACATTTACTCGTTTGCCAACAACATTAATACGCATGAAGGCGGTACGCACGAATCAGGCTTCAAGAGCGCACTGACGCGTATCATTAACGATTATGCCCGTAAGATGAACTTGATTAAGGATAACGATTCGAACTTCTCTGGTGACGATGTGCGCGAAGGATTGACGGCGATTATTTCCGTGAAAATACCAGAGCCGCAATTCGAAGGTCAGACGAAGACTAAGCTCGGCAACAGTGAAGTACGGGGGATTGTTGAGTCATTTTTTGCTGAGAAACTAACCGAATTTCTGGATGAGAACCCATCGGTGTCCCGGAAAATCGTAGAGAAAGGCTTACAAGCAGCAAGAGCCCGCGAAGCAGCCCGCAAAGCGCGTGAGCTGACCCGCCGTAAAAGTGCTCTCGAGGTCGGTTCTTTACCGGGTAAGCTTGCCGACTGCTCGTCCAAAGATGCATCCATCAGTGAGCTGTATATCGTTGAGGGTGACTCGGCCGGCGGCTCTGCAAAGCAAGGGCGCGACCGTCACTTCCAGGCCATTTTGCCGCTGCGCGGTAAAATTTTAAACGTAGAGAAAGCAAGGTTAGACCGAATTTTGGGCAATGCGGAAATCCGGGCGATTATTACGGCGCTTGGTACCGGTATTAGCGATGATTTCGATTTGTCCAAAGCACGCTACCATAAAATCATTATTATGACGGATGCTGACGTCGACGGCGCACATATTCGTACGTTGATGCTCACTTTCTTCTACCGCTACATGCGCCAAATTATTGATGCGGGATATATTTACATTGCACAGCCGCCGCTCTTCAAAATTGAACGTAATAAGGTTATTCGCTACGCGCAAACAGAGAAGGAACGCGATAGAATTATTGCTGAGTTTGGCGAGGGCGTGAAGGTAAACGTCCAACGTTATAAAGGATTGGGCGAGATGAACGCTACTCAGCTGTGGGAAACGACTATGGATCCTGAAAGCCGTACGATGCTGCAGGTAACGATTGAGGATGCGATTGAAGCGGATGTCGTGTTTGATACGCTAATGGGCGATAATGTTGAACCGCGCCGTGATTTCATTCAAAAGTATGCGAGATATGTAACGAACCTGGATTTTTAAAGGCATGCTCGATAACGTTAAACAGCCGTCCATTATGGACGGCTGCTTCTTTTTTTGTACCTGCCGTATGCTCTGGCATATCGATAGATTTTTTGGAAAACGCTTTGGTCAGAAAGCTTGCGGAAGATGAATGGATCAGGGGATGTGTTTACTTCAAGAATCCACGGATGAAGCTTCGTATCTATCGCAATATCAACGCCGAGTTCCTTGAGGTTCGGATAAGCGGTTTGCAATTGAAGAGCTATCGAAATGCTAAGCTTCCTTAACTTGTTTTTGAATACGGCGAGATCAGAAGAGGATACATGATCGGTCATGAGCCGTTCGACGGCCATCGGTGTCCCTCCGCTATGGTAATTCGTAACGATTTTTTCAGGGTGGGCCAGTCTCCCGATAATGCCGGTAACTTCCCATTCATTGCTTAAGTTTTTTTGAACCATCACGCGTATATCGAAGCGGCGTTTCTGATGGCGAAGCAGATGAATCCCTTTCTGGACGAGGTAGCGCCGTTTCTTTATTTGACGAACAAGCTTTTGGTAGAGCTTCTCAAAGGTCGAATAGAACCGGATTGACTTTTCTAGTTGATAGCGGTATCCGAGTGAAGGAACAGTTGTCCGTTCCACACGAATAACACCATTGCCGGCTGTGCCGCTAATAGGCTTCACATAGACCATCCCGTATTCATTCAGCATCGATTTAATGCTACTGCGGCTGAACAGCTTCGTTTTAGGCATATGTTGGCGCAAATTATCCGATTCTAATATGACATTCGTTTTCGCCCACTTGCTACTAACGCGTTGAATGCTCAACGTTGTTTCTCCTCTCGCAGTCGTTGTTTAGACTATAATGGTTTCAAATGATGCAGGAGACAGACTTGGGATTGAGTGGTATAATGAAAGTTGGGTCTGTTTATTTTATGGCATTTTTTCGTGTATGGAGAGCGGTGATTCACCTATTTTTGGTGATTCATGATGAGATATTCACGAGAATTGCAAAAGCATGAGCAGAGAAGGTTTATATGCCTGTTTTTTGTGAAAGTAATATAATGGTTATACTGATTAAGAGTAGCGATAGATGGCTTCAAGGAGGTAAAACATGGCGGATGAACAACGTATATCTATAAGAGATCGGGATATTGGTACAGAGATGCGAGATTCATTTATGGAATACGCAATGAGTATCATTGTAAGCCGTGCTCTACCCGATGTTAGGGACGGTTTGAAGCCGGTGCATCGGCGTATTTTATTTGCGATGTCGGAGCTTGGCATGTCACCGGACAAGCCGCATAAGAAATCGGCGAGAATCGTAGGAGAGGTAATCGGTAAGTACCATCCCCACGGTGATTCGGCTGTATATGAATCGATGGTTAGGATGGCACAAGATTTCTCCATGCGTTATATGCTCGTTGATGGACATGGGAACTTCGGTTCGGTCGATGGAGACTTTGCAGCAGCCATGCGGTATACGGAAGCGCGTCTTTCGAAAATTGCAATGGAATTACTGCGTGATATCAACAAAGAAACGATAGATTTCGCGCCGAACTACGATGGCGAAGAGTCAGAGCCTGTTGTGTTGCCGGCACGGTATCCTAACCTGCTCGTAAACGGTGTTACAGGTATTGCCGTCGGTATGGCAACAAATATTCCGCCGCATAACCTTAACGAAGTAATTGATGGTGTCCAAGCGTTAATTCGCAACCCGGATATTACGCCTTTAGAGCTTATGGATTATATAAAAGGTCCCGATTTCCCAACAGCAGGTTTTGTTATGGGCCGCCAAGGCATTCGTCAAGCCTATTTGACAGGCCGTGGCTCGGTAACGATGCGAGCTCGTGCGACAATCGAAGAGAACGGCGGCAAAGCGCGCATTATTGTGCATGAGCTTCCATATCAGGTCATTAAAGCACGTCTTGTTGAGAAGATCGCCGAGCTTGTACGTGAGAAAAAGATTGAGGGCATTACCGATTTGCGTGACGAATCCGACCGCAACGGCATGCGTGTTGTTATAGAACTGCGACGGGACGTAACTCCGAGTGTCGTGCTGAACAATTTATACAAGCATACACAATTGCAATCAAACTTTGGTATTAACATGCTGGCACTCGTAAATGGCGAGCCTAAGACGCTTAACCTACGTGACATGCTTTACCATTATTTGCAGCATCAAATCGAGGTTATTCGACGCCGTACCGAATACGATCTGAAGAAGGCAGAAGCGCGGGCGCATATTTTGGAAGGTCTGCGAATTGCGCTTGACCATTTGGATGAAGTTATTGCTTTAATTCGTGCTTCCCAGACAACAGATGAGGCGCGTGAAGGATTAATCGCAAGATTCTCTCTCAGCCATGAACAGGCGCAAGCGATTTTGGATATGCGTTTGCAGCGTCTGACTGGACTGGAACGAGACAAAATAGAAGCCGAATACGCAGAGCTTATGCGGAAAATTGCTGAATATAAGGCCATTCTTGCCGATGAGCAGCTTGTGCTTGATATTATTAGCACCGAGCTTGCTGAGGTACAGGAAAGATTCGGCGATGAGCGCCGCACAGAGCTTATGGCGAGTGATGAAGAGATTTTGGACGAGGATTTGATTCCTCGTGAGGACGTCATCATCTCGATTACACATTCTGGCTACATTAAGCGTCTGCCAGTTACAACCTATCGCAGCCAGAAGCGGGGCGGTAAAGGCGTAGTCGGCATGGGTACAAAAGAAGATGATTTTGTCGAGCATCTGTTTGTATCCAATACGCATCATTATCTATTGTTCTTTACGAACAAAGGTAAGGTGTATAAGCTCAAGGCCTATGAAATTCCGGATCTTAGCCGTACCGCACGCGGAACGCCGATCATTAACCTGATTCAGATCGAACAGGGTGAGACGATTAATGCGGTTATTCCGGTAAAAGATTTCGATTCTGAGCACTTCTTGTTCTTTGCTACAAGACAAGGGGTTGTGAAGAAGACGCCGCTTGACGACTATGTCAACATTCGTAAAGTCGGATTAATCGCCATCTCGCTGCGCGAGGATGATGATTTAATCGGCGTGAAGCTGACAGACGGCAACCAAGAAATCATCATGGGAACGGCGCAAGGGATGTCGATCCGCTACTCCGAGCAGGATGTTCGTTCAATGGGACGTTCGGCTACCGGGGTGAAGGGCATTCAGCTTGATGATGATGACACGGTTATCGATATGGACGTTATCGTACCGGACAAAGATATTCTTATCGTAACGTCGAAAGGATATGGAAAGCGGACCCCAGTGGCTGATTACCGTATTCAAAATCGCGGCGGTAAAGGTATTAAGACGCTTAACGTAACCGATAAGAACGGTCCAATCGTTTCCCTCAAGGTTGTTGAGAATGATGAGGATTTAATGATTATGACAGCTTCCGGTACGATGATTCGTACTAGTATGGAAGGCATATCGACGATGGGCCGCAATACGCAAGGCGTGAGACTCATTAATACACGTGAGGACGACACGGTAGCAACTGTCACTCGGGTGGCGCGCAGCGAAGACAATGAGGCATTGGAAGATAATGAAGAGTCAGACAGCGGCGAAACACCAGTAGAATAACACAAAGCGTTAACAACTGACGCCGCCCTTTGGCGGCGCAGTTTACGTTTCGCAGTGAAATATAAACAAGGTATTTATATAATGCTCCGTCAGCTAAAAAAAATCAGGCATAGGGGAGAGGACACACGTGGCAGCGGTAACGTTATCACATCTTAAGCTAGGCGATAAAATTGGTGAAGATGTCCTCACCCCGCTTGGCGGTATATTATTTCAGAAGGGTAAGATCATTACTCCGAAGGAAATAGAAATTTTACAAGCATTTCTTGTTCAAAACGTTATTGTTGAAGCAAGCAGCGCATCGAATAAATCGAATGAGGATACCGTCGAAGAGCCGGTACAGGAGACGGCCCCTCTGGTTGTCGATTCTGATCTTCATAAGGAATATGACAAGATGCTTGAGGTATTGCGGCAAGTATTCAACTCATTCGTTGCAGGACAAGGCATGCCAGTTATGGATATTCGGAAGCAGCTGGAGAAGCTGCTTGAGCATGTTAAGAGCTACAATGTACTGACGTTTATACCCCGTCGGTTTACGGAGCGCGATTATTTGCTTCATAACGGTATCACATCAGCATTAACTTCATATCTTATTGCACAGTGGACAGGTTTCCCTCAAAAGGATTGGATGCAGCTTGCATTTGCCGGTTTACTGCACGATATAGGAAACGTAAGGATCGACAAGGCCATTTTATCGAAGCCGAACGCGTTATCTGCAGAAGAGAAAGAAGAAATGAAACGTCATACCGTTCTAGGGTATCAATTACTGAAAAATGTAGCTGCTTTAAATGATGGGGTCAAAATGGCCGCACTCCAGCATCATGAGAAGGTCGATGGAACAGGCTATCCACTTGGCATAGACGCAACGAAAATACATCCTTACGCCAAAATCGTAGCTATTGCCGATATATTTCATGCAATGACCTTGAACAAGGCGTATCGCAAAGCGGCATCTCCTTATTTGGTACTGGAGCAGATTCAGAGCGATGCTTTCGGCAAGCTGGATCCAGCCTATGTAAGCACCTTTGTCGAGAAGGCAACCCAGTTCCATAATGGAATCGTAGTAAGACTTAGCGATGAACGTATTGGAGAAATTGTTTTTACTGATCGTACTCATCTCACCAGACCTTGGGTATCGATCAATGGAACGATCGTCAACCTGACAGTTGAGCGACATCTTCACATTAAAGAAGTACTGAAATAAAAGTGAAATCTGCTGCACTTGATGTGTTACGAAACGGTGAGGTAAATCTGGATCGCTTTGAGGCTGTAATGAGCCTAAAGCGAAATTAGATTGATCTCACTGTTTTTTTATTAAATGGCGTATAAAATAAGTTTTTGAAAAAAAGAATAAAAAAAGTACTTGCATTCATATAGGCGAACGTGATATATTATCTAAGTCGCCGCTGAAACACACACGGTTGATGCGAAAGAAAAGATTGTTCTTTGAAAACTGAACAACGAGTGAAACTGCCCCGCAAATCCTAACGGATGAGCGGAAAAAGCGATAAAAAGTATTGAGCAATCAAACACCAATTTGGAGAGTTTGATCCTGGCTCAGGACGAACGCTGGCGGCGTGCCTAATACATGCAAGTCGAGCGGATCTTATCCTTCGGGATAAGATTAGCGGCGGACGGGTGAGTAACACGTAGGTAACCTGCCCGTAAGACTGGGATAACATTCGGAAACGAATGCTAATACCGGATACACAGCTTGGT
>NZ_QPJD01000013.1 GCF_003337375.1 Paenibacillus prosopidis | reverse complement strand
TTGTCTGTTCTCACTCATGTCGGACACCTCTTCTGTTCCTTATTGTTTATTATCTAGTGCTTCCAATGAGGTGTCCACTTTCCATGCTAGCATCAAAGCTGCCTTTCTTTTCAACTGCGGCAGCTACGTGATGTTGAATTATTGAATACTATATAGTTTGTTCTACGATTAAAGAGTGAAGCTTCGTTTCCGTTCGGCATAAGCCGATGCTAAACATCATATGAACTTCCCTTCTTCGATTCGTCTTCCACTTTGATGAGCGGAAGTGGCCGTTCCCCACAGGAATACGGCTGGGTACTGTCCTGCCATATGATGTTCCCCTAGTAAACAATACGATTAAGATCGTTCAACAACAATCGGACCCGCTCCGGTGTGATGTCGTCGCCGTTTCCTTCCTCTGCCAGCTACTTCAGGCTCAAGTTCTTCGCGAAGAATGTAAGCGGCGGACGTCCGATCACAGGGCTTTTTCAAGCAGCTCCTTGTCCTCCTTAAAGGCCAGGATTTCCCTCACAAGACTGTTGTCCGTATAGACCACCCTGAATAACTCTTCATTTCTATACTTCAACGTATACGAACCGGATCTAACCTTGAGCGTTATGCCTTCCTTCGCTTCCATGATGCTCTGAATACCCTCGCCTGCGACAAGCGCATTCCCGTTTACCGTCGCTTAGTCCACTCGAGCTCCCGGGAGCAGGATTTCCGCATTCGTGTTGGCAGGGATACGTGTCTCTATCTCGATCTCGCTGAATAGTCTAGGTATTTCCCAGCTACCTTTGACACATGCCATTTTAAACCAGCCATGTTTGATCATGGAGGCATTAGTGTATAGACCTACCCCAGTTACGGTAGCAAAACCAAAACATACGTTTCCACCGGGGATTGGCTCTATCGCCAGCTAGCGGGACTTGAGATGGATCCGTCGTCTCCTGCGTATCAACGGATTAGCATTCAAATGATTCATTCTTTTCTGTTCGTTAATTCTGAAATCAAATTAGACATCATTAAATATTCTAACGAGCTATAGAATTTATTTTTTCAATGCGTCATACGCATCGAGTCGCCTATGTAATTCCGCACGAACTGCCTTGTATTCGCAGAAGGTTTCCATCAGATTTCCTCTTAAATTTTTACCCTCGTACGGAACTAATCTCTCGAACTCCACAAGCAATTCTATGTTACTCCAGAACTGCATTTCCTCTTGAAGCTCAGCAACCCGTTTATTTAGCGCCTCCATTAGCCTGCCCCTCTCAATTGTTTCATAGCTGAAGCAAATCTCCCCCAACTACTACGCTCTTTCAATATTACCATATTTTGTTACAATATAGGTCATTTGACGTTTATATGATAATCGGGAGTAAGTCAAATTTAGTGACGGTAGAAAAATCAGCTCTAGAACCTATTTATGTTATCCTACTTTTCAAAAAGTATTCACTTGAGTAGATTTGGAAATACTTTTATATAAGTTAGCTTTCGCTTATAGGAGGAATAACATGGCTAGTATTAAAAAGAGGAGTAAAAACTCATACAGGTTAATCATAGAGGCAGGTTACGGCACTGATGGAAAACGAATCAAACGATCAAAGACGATAAAAGCTTCAGGTATTTGAGAAGCTGAAAAAGAATTAGCAAAGTTTCAAGTCGAAGTGGAAGCAGGAGAATATATAGCACCAGAAAAAATGACTTTCAATAAAGTTGTTGATGAGTGGAGGGCCAAATACGGCAACAAACCCTTAGAAGCAACGATCCTCGAGAACCTGGAGCCGTCACAGTGACCTCAGGCTTATCCTTTTGTGGTATTTATAGATCAGGATATTCTTCGAACTCAAACCCAAACCGAGCTTCAGAGAAATATAGCCTTTCTATTTCTTTGTCAGGAGTATAAAGACAGATCATTCTTTCTTTTGGAATAAAGGGTAATATGCGTGAGGGTAAATATTCACCGCAATCTCACCGCGGAGTAGATGAGCTGGGCCAAGGCAAGCAAAACCAAGCTCCACCCCTTTTGTTACGCTAACGGGCAACGATAGCGTCATCGAAAGGATGACTAACTGATTCCGGTTGGCGCGCATGTCCCTTCCCCTCTCAGGCCAGATTCGCACAGACAACGTCTTGTTCGCTCATGGCTTGTTTCAATGCTTCGAGATCCATGACGTATCATCAAATTTACCAGATACGCCATTCCAACCATTCAAAACAATTACTTATTATCTAAGACGAGACCATATAGGGTTTATTAAAGAGGCTTCTTAATGTCCATCGATTCGGGCAGTCTCAGAGGAGCAAAAAAAGCTACCTCGACAGTGGCTTACACTCAAAAAGAGTACAAAAGTATAGATAGGAGTAAAGAAGATAAAGTCCAATTGAACTATAGTGCACTTTGAATGAAAGTACATGTACGAAAGTACATTACCAAATTGAAGAATAATCTTTATAATGGTGGTTGAGGTGGTTTAGCCAAGTGAAGAATAAGAGAGAAGAACAGCATATCATCAACGAATTATTAGCATCCAGACTAGCGATAATAATTTGGGGATCACTTGTTTATGTATCCGTTATAGTTTTGCAATTTTACAGGGAACCTCTAATACTTTCGAGTTTAGGCTTTACTGGCCTTTTTGTGGTACATGGCTGGTTGCATTGGAACTCATACCGATTTACAAATAAATACTTTTGGTACTATTTTTCTGCACAAGGAGCATTAATATATTTGTGCTCAATTTTAATGCCAGACGGTTATCAAGCAGTTCTAATCGGACTCCTTCCGGTTCTGATTGCACAGAGTCTAGGTTTCTCATACAACATACTAAGAGTCAGCTTTGTCTTTCTTATCAGTATTATTTTGTTTTTCGACTCTGCTCTTACTTTAGGAACAATGGAAGATCTTATTCTCTTCCTACCTATATTTGTTCTCATGCTGATTATTGTTTTAGCATATGCAATTTTATTTTTTCAGCAAGTTCATGAACGTCTTAGAATCCAAAGTTTCTTGCGTGATCTTAAAGAAGCACATAACAAAGTCGAAGAATTAACACTTTCAAATGAACGTCAACGAATGGCTCGAGACCTTCACGATACTCTGGCACAAGGTGTAGCAGGATTAATCATGCGTTTAGAGGCCGCAGATGCTTACATGGTTCAGGGTCAAACAAGTCGTGTTCATGAAATTATCAAGCAGTCCATGGTTCAGGCTCGTATTACTTTGGCAGAAGCCCGATTCGCGATTGATAATCTACGAGCTAAATCGTCATCCGAGATTAATTTCAAGGAAGCCATTCAAAATGAAGTTCAACATTTCAAAGACGCTACGGGAATAATAGTATTCATTCATCTTACACTCAAAAAACGACTTTCCAGAACATTAATGGAGCACAGCCAACACATTGTTAAGGAATGCCTCACTAATATTGCCAAACACGCCAAAGCTGACAAGGTATGGGTAAGCCTATCGGACCAACACGGTAAGCTATTAATGGAAGTTAGAGACAATGGAATCGGATTCAACACTGATGCTCTTGGGACAAAAGTTGGACATTATGGCTTGCTAGGCATCCAGGAACGAATAAGGTTAATTGGGGGAGAAATGAAGATTCACAGCGATTCGGAAGGTACTAGCATTAAAGTTGAGACAGCTCTCATTGAAGGAGACTAGAGATGACCCCGTATAAAGTACTTATTGTTGATGATCATTTTGTTGTCCGGGAAGGCTTGAAGTTGATCCTGGAAACCAGTGAAAAATTTCAAATTGTGGGCGAAGCACAAAATGGACAAGAGGCCATAAACCTCATCGATGAAGTTCTTCCTGATGTTATTCTTATGGATTTGAACATGCCCGTCATGAGCGGTTTAGAGGCAATAAAAATTTTAAAAAGCAAGAACTGTCCTATTCCGGTTATCATTTTGACAACCTATAACGAAGACGAAATGATGATCACCGGCTTGGCTTCTGGAGCAAAAGGCTATTTATTAAAAGATACAAGTCGAGACAACTTGTTTCGACACATCGAATCAGCAGTAAGAGGAGAAACCCTACTATCAACCGATGTTATGGCAAGGGTACTCTCCGCTCGTGAGAGCCAGCCTGAGGAACCACTGCTGACCGAGAAGGAAGTTTATATTCTACAGTGTGTTGCCCGAGGATTCAAAAGTAAAGAGATCGCAATTGACGTTGGGATTTCCGAACGGACGGTAAAAGCTCACCTAACGAATATTTACAATAAATTGGGAGTTGATTCGAGATCACTGGCGGTCTTTACAGCCTTGGAACGGGGAATTTTGCATATTTAACTCTTGATACGTTTTAACAAACAGTGAACGGAACACAACCACAAGCCATATGTGCGTTGTTCCGTTTTTTCGTTCGATTACTGAGTGTCATCCGACACACCAAAATCAATGTGTAAGACTGGTATTGCGAGAACATCAACCAAGCATGACAACAAAAATTAGAACGATAGCCCATGGACGATCGGTTACAACTCTGCCTCAATAGCTAAACTGATTATCCTTGTTATTAGATTCTGATTTCCCTCTAAAAATCTTACACTAATGATTTTGTCATTTGGGACCAATCCATTATCCTAGCAGCCCAAGCATGGCCTGCAAGATCGACTGTCAGAAAAAACAACAAATGGACAAGATAATAAAAGCAATTAAAATGCCAATGCCCTCACATGAACTACCTTCTACCATCTGTTCTTAGCCTGATCCTGTTAGATCCACCTATCAGCTTGCATCCCCATCGATTCTGTAAGATAAATCATGTTATCCTTTTTATTCATGAGTTACATCCTTGCCTGAGGCTTTATAGACTACACTAACTAGTAAAACGAGCGAATGTCCGACCGTAACTTCAATCTGAAATCCGTGCAGTGCTCTATAACTGAAAAAAATATAAAGGATTTCATTATGATCAACAAAAAGCGTAAACCTACCTTATATTTAACATCACTTATAAAATAGATATTCCGCAAGTGAGCCTTGGCAGGCTGTAAGATGAATTAATATCAGCTTAGTAAGCCTCCTTAACCCACATGAACTGTGTGAATCAAACAAAGAAACCTCCGTTACGCAGCTATGCCGCTTAACGGAGGCTTCTTTTTGAAATGGTACTACGACAGCGATTCATTGAGCTTGCGCTAAGCACGGACATATGTCGCAAACTAACAAGCAAGTTACGCGTATAAGAAGAATACGATCTTTGTAACAATTTATAGATTAAAGTCCCGTCGTCCTTTCATCAGCTACTGCTCTGAGCATTGGACGAACCGCTTTTTTTTTGTTTTCCAATTCCTCCATTACGGACTCCCCTTCAATGTCCAGATTAGGGAGAATGCGATCAAGCCATTTAGGTAAATACCATGCGGATTTCCCCAAAATGGTCATGAATGCCGGCACAATCATCATCCGAACAACAAAGGTATCGAACAAAATTCCGAAGGCAAGCGCGAAGCCTATAGACTTCACTATGGCTTCCTCAGATAACATAAATCCCAAAAATACAGAAACCATAATCAAGCCTGCTGCGGTAACGACGCCACCACTGTGTTTAATCCCAGCTAGAACTGCACGACGGGCATTCCCAGTATGCTTGTACTCTTCACGCATTCGACTAAGAAGGAATACCTCATAGTCCATAGCTAGTCCGAACAAAATGCCTACTACAATAATAGGAAGGAAGTTTAGAATCGGACCAGGAGCATGGAATCCGAAAAGATTGCCCATATGTCCGTCTTGCACGACATATACAATAAAACCAAGTGTTGCAGCCAGAGAAAGGACAAAACCTAAAACCGCTTTGATCGGAACCAGCAGTGAACGGAATACCACCATGAGTAACAGAAGAGCCAGTCCGACAATAACAATGGCGAATTTCGGCAGTGCATCATTCAATTTTTGTGAAATATCAATGCCAACCGCTGTACTGCCTGTTACCAAAACTTCAACGTCATTCTGTTTCTGAATGTCAGGGGCCTGGTCACGAATCATTTGAACTAATTCTTTCGTCTTGATATCATGTGCCCCGGTAGATGGAACGACGCTAATCAAAGCTACTTTTCCTGACGGACCAGGTATGGCAGGAGCAACCGTACCTATGTTAGGTAATGTATTCAACCATTCATATACTTTTGCCAAATTTTCAGCAGATTCATTCCCACCATCCGTCGTCGCTAAAATAACAAGCGGACTATGGTACCCTTCGCCGTATCCTTCAGAAAGCAAGTCATAGGCACGGCGTTCCGTTTTTTCAGTCGATTTCTGAGCGTCATCCGGCATCCCAAGATTGATATGAAAGAACGGTATTGCAAGAACACTAAGCATGACAACTCCAACAATGACAATAGCCCATGGACGTCCGGTTACAAATCTTCCCCAAAGGCTATCGTTGCCTTCAGATTTGGATTTGCGGCTAAAAACCTTGAACAAGCGATTTTGTCTTTTGGGACCTACTCGTTCTCCTAATAGTCCAAGCAGTGCGGGCATGATCGTAATCGCAGTTAGTACAGCTGTGAGTACACATATGGCACCTGCAATGCCCATGCCAGTTAGGAATGGAAGCTGCGCTACTGCGAGTCCTGCAAGGCCGATAATTACGGTCACCCCAGCGAACACAACAGAGCTTCCAGCTGTTGCATTCGCGATGGCAGCAGCTTCGTTAACAGCGTATCCTCGAGCAAGTTCTTGGCGATATCTGGAGACAATAAAGAGAGCATAATCGATTCCTACTGCCAAACCGAGCATGGCTGCCATCGATAATGAACTTGAGCCCATATCCATCACATTGGACCCGAGTAAGACACTCATCAAACCTACAACCAAACCTATAATTGCGGTTACGATAGGCAAAATTCCAGTTAGAAAAGAAGCAAACGTAATAGACAAAATAATAAAGGCGATTATAATGCCAATACCCTCAGTTGAACCGCCGGTTACCTTCGGTACATAGCCTGACCCTGTTAACTCGGCCTTCCAGCCTGCATCACGCATCGATTCTACAACATGATTCACAATATCCTTTGACTCATCAGATACCTCATCAGCTGAGACGTTGTAGGTGATCGTAGCATACCCAATTTTCCCGTCGGGACTTAAAGAGTTATTTTCATACGGATTTGCAATCGATTTTACTTGTTTATCTTTAGCAACTTCTTTCAGATTATTACTTATGAACTGTTGTGCTAATTCTGAAGATAATTTCTCTTGATCAGGTGCTTTGAAGACCATTTGAATTTGGCCGCCGTATTCTTGCGGCGACGGAAACTCTTTTCCAAGAAGCTCCAACGCCTCTTGTGATTTGAGCCCAGGGATTGATGAAGCTTCATTAAATGCAGGACCAATCGATAATGCCATACCTGCTGCAATTAGTACAACGAGCAAACCTCCAAGCATAACTTTGATCCGGTTCTTAACCGACCATAAACCAAGTCGATATAAATATTTTGCCATATAAATATCCTCTCCTATCAGAACTTATTTGTTTGTGTGTCTATTGTATGATTAATGCAAAGATGCAACATCGTCCGAATGGGAAACAAGATCATGTACCTTCGGGCAATTTTAAAGTTTGCAATCTGCAGGCGATTTTAAACTTCTCCCAACATTAATAAGAAAAGATACATAAGATTAAGAACATCAGCAGGAATAGTTGATAAACGAGCGATCTGTCTTGTGGTTCAGGATTGCTAATAAGCCAATAAGTCATAAAGGAATCTTCTATAGCGTTAAGATTAGCGATTACAAAAAGACATGCGAAAGACTTCCTTCGCATGCCTAAAGTTACATTTGTAAATCACACATCAGCTGTAGCAAAGATTACTTATTCTTCGTAGTTCGGCAACTGAAGCAAATAGCTGTTGGACATATTTTTGACGATGCGGCAGGATTCACTTGATGTTACGGCCTGTTGTTTTGCTCGCTCCCCTCTCGGGGTTACTTTGTCACGGGGCTTCAACCTTAGGTTCTCTCCACCAGTTGCCCTTCAGCTACGAGGCGACTTGGCTCTTACCTCGACCGGACTCTCACCGGCTAGTTGTGCCCAGCTTGGCTAGGCGCGCAATGCCAAATAAGCTGAATCCATTTTCAGATTCAGCTTCAAGCGGCTGATATTTTTACGCATTATCTGTGTAGATGATTTGCTTAATGAGCTTTGCATGGATAACTGACCGGTATTCATCCCCAAATTCATTGTTACATGTAGAAAGTGTAATTAATTTATCATCTGAAGTTAACTCAACGTTATAGTTGTAAATGGACTTGTCACGTATTCTTTGAAGAAAATCTAAATACTCATCATCGCTTGAAAAATTCGTCTGTCTATAATTGTAATCTCGGTTTGCTGCATATGTGGAAAATACTTCATATTCAAATTGTGTATTCATAAGGTTCAAAAAAATCTTTGTGTGTTTGGTATATTTATCAGCACGCGCATAATAATTCATCAAGTTCCCAAACATAGAGTGATCGTTCATGGCATGCCCGTAAATAACAATATTCATATCCATTTGGGGATTGTTTATATAATCCATGAATATTGATCCTGCAAATGAAGATTTCTTTTTGAAATCCCTTTTTAGGTAATATTCATTATCATCTGCCTGCATTACCGGATAGTCTATTGGAACCTTAAAGCCCGGCATTTGGATCCATCCAACCAGATCGCTATTTTGTTTGTATAAATTCGAGTATTCTTTCAATACGTCTTTCTCGTCCAAATAATCAGGATTTACGTTAAGGATCGTATAAGGCATCTTACGAATAGGCTTTACTTCGACGACCGGAGCCTCGGAAGGAACCTGGGAAGGAACCTGGGAGGGGACCTTTGAAGGAACCTCAGAAGGAACCTCAGAAGCAACCTCAGAAGCAATTTCGGTAGAATAGGTTATTTCGACTTGTCCGCGTAACTGTTCATACTGTTTATTTTCCTTATAATACGAGTAGGCCTTTCCCACTATCGTAAAAAGCGAGTATGCAAACAAACAGGATGACAGGATGAACAATAAAATACGGATAGATTTCTTCAAATCCGAATAGCCCCCTCATGTAACTAGAGCCGCTCAGAATAGAGCAGCTCTTGCCGGAATAGTTCTTCAGAAATCTCTAAACAATATGTTTTTTTCTACCCAATGCAACCATACCCACTAGCGCAGCACCTGCTAGGACATAATACAATACCATGCTGCTGTCGCCTGTTTTCGGATTGTTGGAGCTGCTTGCTGTGCTGGAAGCAGAGTCAGCGTTGCTTGCTGTGCTGGAAGCAGAGTCAGCGTTGCTTGCTTTGGCTGGTGCATCTCCTTCTATAGTACCGCCTGCGTCTTTCGCAACGTCTTTCCATAATTGTTGGAGAGTTTCGTATATTCCTGCGCCTTTAGCCGATTTGGTAGACTTAACAACTTTCGCTCCATCGAGTTTGCTATTCAGTTGTTCCTGGTAATCGGCGATTTCAGCCATCATTGCCTTAAAGTTTTCCCGTTGGTCCTCAGGTACAAATTCCGCGATTGAAGCATTCAGTTTCGCTGGACCATTATACATTCCAAAATCAACGGTAGAAACCTTACCATCTGCAACAGCTACAATCAATTTAAATATGCTATTACTCGATTTAGTGGGTTGTGTCTCCGCACCATAAACGCCATCCTTCAATCCTGTTGTAGAAGCTGCACTTGCAAATGCCGCCATATACAACATCAAACTAAAAACCACCATTAACGATACTGCTACTTTAGATACGCCTTTCATATGAACCCTCCTTTTAATGTGTAAAGCTCTCGGCCTAAACCGTTTATTTCAAGGCTTTTACGCCCTAAAACCAGTTTCATTGCGATTTCATTGTATGCGCTTGCAAAACTTCTTAACGACTTAATCTTATTACAACGCTTATTAGGCAACTAACAGTTTGACGACTACTTGGCTAGCACTTTTACGACTTTTTCCAACACCGTGCATTCCTTTAAGCAAAAAAACTACGACGGCACAATCATCTATCAGGATTTTCCCATTAAATGTCGAATAAATAAGGGAGATGAATTTTGTAGGAGATAACCCTTATGCTATCGAAAAATCGCCTTGGTGCGGCTTCAAGGATTTACTTCAAACCAGAAATAAAAAACTGTCCACACTGTGAGTCCAAATCGCTGTATCGTACCTTGGTTGATAAAACTCCGGTTGACGTTGAGTTTCCTGCAAAAATGAACTGGACATCGGGAAATATCCGAAAGTGGATCAAGAACGAATTTCAAGTCGAATAAAACCGCGAGATTGATCGATTTTGTTTGAAGATGAGAGCATGATTCGGGATTATCAGGCGTTAATGAGCACCTGGTTTCCCAAAGGTAAGCAAACCTACCTACGGAAAGCACCGCGGTGCCAAGTTACTGGCTACACTTGATTATGAGACAGGTGATATTTATTGGGAAGAACATGAGCAATACGATGCGCAGGTGTTCCTATCGTTTTTACTGAATGTTATCAGTAAATATCCTGAGGGCAAGACCATCATGGTTTTGGATAATGCAAGAATCCATCACGCCAAATTACTCCAGTCCTTTATTGATCAAAACGCCGAGAAATTGGAATTGCTGTTCCTTCCCCATATAGCCCTGAACTCAACATTGTGGAAGGGCTATGGGGATGGCTAAAACAATCTGTCATTTGCAATGTTTTCTATTCGACCACGTATGAAATTAGGAATGCCGTAAAATCCTTCATTTTTCGCTCCGTCGCGGCCTCAACCGCCTGTGATCTTGCGGTACAGTATCTTTCACCTCGCTAAAAAGCGACGGGCAGGGAGGCTAACCCCTGCGAGGAAAGCGTGAAGTGCCAGGTGACATTCTCCCGAGGGACGCTGAGCCGCAGATTTGGCATACGTCTCAGCAGCGTGGTAAACGCAATATCAGCTTCCACACGGGCTAGCGGCGCTCCTAAACACATATGGATGCCATGTCCAAAGGCGAGATGACGGTTAATTTTGCGCGTAACATCCAGCTCCTCCGGCTGTGTAAACTGTGCCTCGTCCCGATTCGCCGATTTCAATAAGGGAAAGACCATGTCCCCTTTCTTGATCTGCTTTCCGGCGAGCTCGGTATCTTCAATCGCAAAGCGCGGTCCGGCGATTGTAGCGGGTCCATTGAAGCGCAGCAGTTCTTCGACCGCCGAAGGAACCAAATGGAGGTCCGCTTTGAGCTTGTCCAACTGCTCGGGATGATCCAGCAACATTAAGCTGCCTGTGGCGATCAAGTTTGAGGTTGTCTCATGGCCGGCAAAAATCAAAAGCGTGATCATGGAAATCAGTTCTGCTTCGTTCAGTCGATCCCCTTCCTCTTCGATGGCAATCAACTGGCTGATCAAGTCATCTCCAGGATATTTGCGTTTGTCGGCCACAAGCTGCGAGGTGTACTCGCCGAAGGCACGCAAGTGCTCTGCAACCCTCGGTTCTTGCCTTCCCAAGCCCAGACCATGTGCGATCGCACCAGACCAAACATGTATCTGTTCCTGGTCTGACTGTGGTACGCCGAGCATCTCAGAAATGACGTTGATTGGCAATGGATAGGCATAGTCCTTAACGATGTCCATCTCACCTTGAGCTTGCACCCGGTCGAGTAATTCGTCAGCGATCTTTTGCACCCGAGGACGTAAGCTTTCCATATATCTAGGTGTAAATGCTTTCGAAACCAACCCACGTAACCGTCGATGATCGGGTTCATCGACAAAGAGCATCGATTTTCCAGTAAAGAAGGTAGGTGGTCCGGATTCGGCATGATCGGCGAGAGATTCCCGACCGTTACTGTCGCCATTGATGGAACTAAGGTCTACAGTAAAGCGGTGATGATCTTTGAGCACCTGCATCGCCTCTTCCATGCGCGTGACGAGCCAAGCTTGACCACCTTCTCCCGCCATAGGGAATGGAATTTGAATAACAGACCCCATTGCACGCATCTGTGCGAATATCGGGAATGGATTTTCACCGCTGGCACCGCTAAATATGTTTAATGCTTTCTCCGGTAAGTTCTGATCCGAATTACTCATCATGATCATCCTTTCTCGCATTAACCGATGATTCTTCTCCCGACGCTAAAAAGATCTTCTGTACCCCCAGCAAGCTCTTGCAGTACGATCGCTTTCTTACGTGGTGCGAATTCATGTTTTGATTCTTTAAACATGCCAAAGTAGACTTCCGACAACCCGCCGATCTGATGATCGCCGCCCCGATCCAGCATAGCGGTATCTTCAAGTAACCGAAACACATGAACAGTGTGAATGTACGGCATTTTCTTGCAAAGCTCAAATACTTTCCGATAATATTCGGCTTGTCTGGCTTCGACCTCGGGTTTCCCGCAGTCCGTAAATCCAAATTCAGTCAGTAGCACTTTCTTATGCCCGTCACCATATTTTCTCATGACGCGATATGCGGCATCCGAATAATCTTTCCATAAGTCCCCCGGTTCATCGAACTTGTAGGAAACCTCGTCATAGCTCTGGATCTTATCGAGTTCCATGCAAAACATGTAAGGATGCCATGAGAGCATGTCAAAATAATCGTCCGTTTTCTCCGACCAAAACTTTCCAGAAACAATGCGGCTATAAACCCTGTCCAATGATTGTGCGATCGCATATTGCATAGGCATGTAGTATGGCAAATCGCCTCCCATTGTAGGAAAGAGAGGGCATGGCGAAAAAGAAACCACCTTTGCTTGAGGGTTGGCACGCCTTATGCCCTTTGCTGAGAAATACATCATATCCACTGCAATATCCATTTTTTCATCAATCGTAAATGGATCCTTCATATCACTTTGGAGGAATCCATCAGGATGCAGGAAGGTATGACTATTCCATTCATTCCCCACTTGCCACATGGTCACTTGCGGGAAACAGGTAACCAAAGTAAGCCATGATTCTTCCAGCATGTGAAGCATTTGCATATAAAGGCTGCCCGGTGTTAAATCCCGAGTTGGAACAGCGCAGCCCTGAGATTGCTTACAGCCTTCAGGCAGAAACCAATCATGGCTCATCCCCATCACCTCAATATCAAGCTGTGAGGCCTTCTCCAATAGCTTCGTGTATCGTTCGATTTGCGAATGCTTAGGTGTAGTAGGATTCTCTAGTAGATCCGGAATATGCATCCAAGCGCGCCATGCGCCAAACCCAACCGCATCCGCTAACTCCAGTAGTTTTTCTGCCGCAACCCCTTCCGCTGCTTCTCTGGCCGTAAGCGGTTCGCCAAACCCAAATAATCGATTCTTTGCCATATCATTTCCTCCTAAAGTCTCAGCTAATTAATCAATTTCACACTCTTATCGGTACAAGGTGTACTGGGTGTTACAAGTTTTGATCCGAATGACTCATCATGATCATCATTTCTCGCATTAACCGATGATTCTTCTCCCGACGCTATGAAGATCTTCTGTACCCCCCGCAAGCTCTTGCAGGACGATCGCTTTCTTACGTGGAGCGAATCCATGTTTTGCTTCTTTGAAAAAGCCATAGTGGTCTGCCGGCTCTTGATTCTCACCGCCCCGATTCAGGGTATCTTCAAGCAACCGAAACGCGTGAACAGTGTGAATGTACGGCATGCGCTTGCAAAGCTCAAACACATTTCGATAATATTCGGCTTGCTTGGCTTCGATCTCAGGTTTCCCGCAGTCCTGAAACCCGAATTCAGTCAGAAGCACTTTCTTATGCCCGTCGCCATATCTTCTCATGACGCGATAAGCCGCATCCGACCAATCTTTCCACAAGTCCCCCGGTTCATCGAACAGTGTGTTAACCTCGTCAACGCTCTTGATCTTATCGAGTTCAAGGCAAAACATGTAAGGATGCCACGAGAGCATATCAAAATAATCGTCCGTCTTGTCCGACCAAAACTTGCCGGAAACGATGCGGCTATAAACCCCCTCTAATGCTTGTGCGATCGCATATTGAATAGGCAAATAGTATGGCAAATCCCCTCCCAATGTACGAAATAGAGGGCAAGGTGAGAATGAAACCACCTTCGCTTGCGGGTTGGCGCTCCTTATGCCCTTTGCAGAGAAATACATCAGGTCGACTGCAATATCCATTTTTTCCTCGAGCGTAAGAGGATTCTTCCTATCACTTTGAAGGAATCCATCAGGATGTAGAAAGTCGTTACTATTCCATTCATTCCCTACTTGCCACATGGTCACTTGCGGGAAACAGGAAACCAAGGTATGCCATGACTCTTCCAGCATGTGAAGCATTTGCATATAAAGGCTGCCAGGTGTTAAATCCCGCGTAGGAACAGCCCATCCCTTCGTCTGTTTACAGCCTTCAGGCAGAAACCACTCATGGCTCATCCCTGTCACTTCAATATCAAGCTGTGCGGCCTTCTCCAATAGCTTCGTGTATCGTTCGATTTTCGACTGGTTGGGGGTAGAAGGGTTCTCCAGCAGATCCGGAATATGCATCCAGGCGCGCCAGGCGCCAAACCCGACCGCATCCACTAACTCCAGCATTTTTTCTGCCGAAACCCCTTCCGTTCCTTCTCTGGCCGTAAGCGGTTCGCCAATCCCAAATAATCGATTCTTTGCCATATCATTTCCTCCTAAAGTTCGTTTTTCTTGATCCTATTGCATTTCGCACAGAGCATCTATCGTTATAGCGACTATTTGACTAACGCTTTTACGATTTTTTTAAGCCAAACTCAAACGAAAGCCGGATCTTCAATGAGATCCGGCTTTCGAATAATCATTGTTTTGCAGCCGCCCAAGCGTCCAGCTGTTTTTGTTTCTCAACGATCACTTTATCAATTCCTGCAGCTTTCAGTTTGGCGATGAACTCCGGCAACCTCTTGGTTGGATCAATGGTTCCTGTCTCCAGTATCTTTCTATATTGTTGCACTACATTGTTGAGTGCCGTAATTTCGTTCTTGACCGGCTCCGCGTTGAAGGAGAACCCGAGGGCTTTCGATTTAACGGCTTCTTCATTAAATGCCTTCATTTTAGTCCACACATCCGGTTCCGTGTCTACGTGTGTGTAGGTTAGGAATGGATTGGCCATGAGCCAGCTTTGGGTTGCATAGTCGACAGTCGTCTCTGGAAGGTCGATGGAAGTTTCCGTTACTTTCATATAATGCTTCCCCTCGACTCCCCACAGCATCAGATTCGCGATATCTTTATCCGTATACATGAGATTGAGGAACATCATAGCGCGTTGCTGATTTTCAGAATTCTGGGATATTGTCCACATACCAACCATCACATCCGAAGTCGCCGAATAAGCTTCTGGCAGTAGATTCACAAATACCATTTCTTTACCGATACCACGCTCTTGTTCTGAGACATATCCCGGTTTATTTCTGGCGAAATAGGAAAATGCTTTATCTTCCTTCACCATGTCAATCTCAGGTATCTGGGTCGTTGCCGCATCCTTGTTAATGTAACCTGCCTTGAACCATTGGTGCATCCGATTTAACAGGTCGGCATATTCGGTTGATTCATAATAGTTCTCGATCTTCAACCCGTTGTCAAAGCCTGGTAAGACGCCAAATCGGTCACCGAGTCTATCATACGTTACATAAGAGTCTAATGGACCTCCAGTTCCGATCGCAAGCGGAGCCATGCCAGGTTCATTTTCCTTAATCGTCTTGAACACGCTATCCAAATCATCTAATGTCTTAATGGAATCAATATTGATCTTATACTTGTCGAGCAGATCTTTCCTCATAATAATTCCGCTTTGTCCTGCATAGTCATGAAGCGTAGGCACGCCATAGTGTTTGCCGCTAACCTCGGCGCTCTTCAGGTATTCGGTTCCAATGGCTTGCTTAATCCCTTCGCCGTATGCCGACAGAAGCTCATCAATCGGTTCAATTTGTCCCATCGCAACTTGACTTGGGTAACTTTGTCCGAATGTAAACGCTAAGTCCAACTTTTCGCCGCCGGACATCATCAGATTCATCTGTTGTTGCCAAGCGCCTATGCTAATCGGAAGAATTTTAACTGTCGCATTGATTTTGGCTTGCGAGATTTTGTTAATCTCGGCCTGAACGACTTCTATATCCTTCGGGATTGATCCGAAGACCGGCATGGCAAGCGTGATTTCGTATGGATCTTTGGTTGCTTCGTCCCCACTAGTGGTTGCTTGTCCCCCATTTTCCTCGTTGGTAGTTGGAGCGGTTGAATTATTGCCTTCATTATTGCCGGTATTTGACGAACAGGCGGCAAGCAAACTAATGAATACAGCAGCAGCAAGCAACAAACTAAAATATTTCGTTTTCCTTCTCATGGTACTCCCCCTGGTAAATGTGGTTTAAATACTTCTTCAGCATAACTCTATACGGGAATACCAACTAGCACTTTGACGACATAATCGGTAGCGTTTTCACGACATGATTTTCATGTTATTGTTCTAAACTGGGCTCTGTACTCCGTCGGACCCATTTCAGCATATTTCTTGAATATTTTAGTGAAATGGGAGAAATGCGTGTAGCCAACAGATGTTGCGATCAAACTGATAGGTATGTTCGTTTGGGTTAATAATTCCTTAGCTAGTTTGATTCGTTCCATAATGACATAATCAGATATGGAATAACCCGTTTCTTTTTTGAGCAGTCTTGTCAGATGATCTGGATTTAGAAACACTTGTTCAGCAATTAATTCCCGAGACAAATCTTGGTCGATATTCAAGGCAATATAGCGTTTAACAGTCTGGACGACTGTGATTGATTCTTTAATAGCTTCCGCATGATCCATTGCCTTATTCACGACATGACGCACCAATGTGAGCATATCGGTGACGGAACGATCTGCAGTCTGGAGGAGTTGCCTCGAATCCTCATCGCCAAACAATTTATCGGCTTGGATTTCTGTGCTGTACAGATAGGAATATACTACTTGCATAAAGACCTGGTTAAATTGATGAAGAATTTTGGCATCCAATCCTTGGTTCCTAGCGAGTTCGTCAAGATACGCTTCAATTTCTTTTATCACGTATTCTTTCGATCCCGTCTTCAACAAGGAGGACAATAAGCTAAAGTAAGGAAGCATAATCGGCTGATCGATCTGTTGGAGGTCTCGGTAAGGATGAACTTTGTTTACAAAAGCCACGTTATTACGATCACGCGCTTTCAAGTCCGCGACCATGCTTGCCATCTCATATGCTTCGACGGTTTGGCCGAGATAACAAGATAGATCGCTATAAAAATACCGATTGCAAGCATCAATGTACTGACGGCAAGCGTCTTGCACCTGATTATAGCCCCAATCTGCCCCGCTGTC
The DNA here is from genome assembly GCF_003337375.1 of Paenibacillus prosopidis. Lineage (GTDB taxonomy): Bacteria > Bacillota > Bacilli > Paenibacillales > Paenibacillaceae > Pristimantibacillus > Pristimantibacillus prosopidis. The sequence continues at coordinate 211,922 of NZ_QPJD01000013.1, read as the reverse complement.
GGCTGTTACGATCACGAGCAGTTTGCCCTGATCCAGGTGAAAGCATATGCCGTTCTCCTTGTTACCAATGATGACTTCTTCGGCGGTATTCTTAAGTGCGTACTCCAGAATCTTCTCATCCCTGTGCTTCAACGTTTTATTCCATCTTTGAACGCCTATTAAGATAGGAAGAAAAATCGAATCTTCCGTAATCGGGATATGATGACACTCGATCTGCTCGCGGATCGCAACCGGGTCGCTTGGCATCGAATGATTAATGAGGTCAAGCCAGAAACGTTCAATGATAAGAGAATGATGTTTTAACCATAATTGATGGGACTTGCTATTTCTGCTAATTTCCATATTTCGATCGATTACACTCTGCGCTTTGCGAATCGCTTTCTCTAAATCGATAGCGAGAACCGGCTTCAGTAAATAATCAAGACATCCAAGCTCCAACGCTTCCTTAGCATATTTAAAATCGGCATGACTTGTCAGAAATATCGTTGCCGTGTTTGGATGATGCTCCCGGACCCATGTTAACAGCTCCATTCCGCTGCCTTGCGGCATTTCGATATCGCAGAGCATAATGTCGATGACTTCATTCTCAAAGATGTCTTTCGCCTGCCTGATATTATAAGCCGTGAATAATCCAGTGATCCCAAGTTTGTTTAGATCAAGATCAGACTTGACGCCTTCCACGGCATGTATTTCGTCGTCGACAATGATCATTTGATAAGTCATAGCATTTCCTCCAATTCCGGTTCAGTTGAAAGCATAATTTCCACGACCGCACCCCCGGTTACCGTATCGTTAAAGTATCGAATCGTTACCGTATCGTTATACAACAGCCTTAACCGGCGCCCGATGTTCCAAATTCCTGTATGCTCGCCCCGATCGTTCTGGACGCTTCTTCCTGCTTGCAATTCTTTAAGCACGTCATCCGCAAATCCTCTACCAGTATCTTTAATGATTATTTTCATCCCCTTCTCTTCTTCCAAGAAGTCAATCTGTACCGCGATGTCGATGGGCTCGTCCAACGTAACGGCATGTTTGATCGAATTCTCGACGAATGATTGTACGATGAGAGGAGGTACCGGAGTTTCCGTTAAATAAACAGGGGCATCAATCGTCCAAGTGAGCTGTCCAGGGAATCGCAGGCTCTGGATATTCAGGTAATAACGGGTATGCTCGAGCTCATCCTCCAGCTTCACGAAAGAAGTATTGCTACGGAACAAATAACGAAAATATTGAATCAAGGACATCGTCATTTCTAGGATCAGTTCGAAGTTTTTGACCTTGGCCAGGTTATAAACGATGTTCAAAGCATTCAGGAAGAAATGGGGGTTAACCTGCAGTTGCAATCGCTGCAGCTCTTCTCTTTGCTTATTTAATTGTTCTTCGAAAACATTGACCCGAAGCATCTGGATCTCGGTCATCATGGAGTTGAAAGAATTGCCCAAGATCAAGAATTCCTCGGATGTCTTATGCATATTCACCTGAACGCCCCAGTCTCCGCCGCGTACTTTCTTCATAGCAAGCAGTACCCGGTTTAAAGGAATCAAGAAAGACCGTCTCATCAAATAAAGACCGACTGGAATGAATACCATAGCCCCAAATGTGATAATCCATATAACCCGTTGCAAGTAAGGAAGTTTGTCCAGTATGTTCTTATCCGGTATAAGGGCGAATAGGCTGAAATTCCCCCTGCTGGAATGCTCGCCAACTACCAGGTACTTACGATCCGAACCGGATAAGTAATAATTCGTCATGTCTTGACGGAGCTCGATCCCCTTGTCCAATATGAGGTTTGTAACCGTGATCGGTTTACCCTGATCGTTCGCGAATAGGATCTCGCCTTCCTTACCTAGTTTCAATGTTCGCAGAGGTGCGATTAATTGTTTCGTTCTAACCCAAGCGCCTAGATAAGCATCTCCCGCTTTGACGATATCGATGAGGTAATGTTCATCACCGATCTGATGATACTGCCATCTTTTCGTGATGTCTCCTTGCATCTCTTTCTTGCGATGTATCAAATCGATGACATAATTTTTAATGCTCTCCCTTTCAGTGTATCCACTGGAAATATCCATGTATTCTTGCCTTTTCTCTTCATACACAAAAAACGAACTCAATGAAGGATACCATGCCATCTCTTGAGAAAGTTTGTTGTACAAATAGAATTTCGCCGTATAATAGTCGTCATCCGTCACCGCTTGACCAATCGCTAACAAGTCATTACCGAAAGCTAAAGTATTCATGTATGCATCCACATCGTTCAAGCCTTCATCAATTTGATTCATATAGAGAGTAAAGGTATCTGTGTAAGAATCAGCGACTTGTCCGCGAACGACATGAATCGCATAGAAGTTGTTATAGAATAGCAAGCCTACAAGCGGCAGTGTCATGATCAATACGCTTAAGGCCAATTTGGTTTGCAACGAGGATGTTGACCAATGCCACTTACGGATATTCATATCATTCAGCTCCTTATTGCACGTTTCTATTTCCATCATACATGCAAAGAAAGCCCAAAAGCCACAACCGGATTTTTTCCAGTTATGGCCTCGGATGTATACGAGGTTATGAATCAGCCCTTCACGGCGCCAAGCATAATCCCTTTGATGAAATACTTTTGAAAGAATGGATAGGCTATCAGAATGGGAAGAACCCCAATTACCGCAATGGCCATTTTGATCGTGTCGGACGGCATATCCTTTAAGGCTTCACTTGAATTGCTGCCCATATTGTCTCTGATGTACTGAACGTCCTGCATAATGCGATTCAACAAATTTTGAATGCTGAAATACTCGGGTTGGGTGATATAAACCATACCGTTCTGCCAGTCATTCCAATACATTATAGTTGAGAATAAACCTATTGTAGCAAGGATAGGCGTGGATAGCGGAAGAACCACGGACCATAATGTACGGTACTCCCCGGCGCCATCCAACTGTGCAGATTCGATCAGAGCCGGCGGGACAGACGATTGAAAAAAACTTCGCATCAGCAAGATGTAAAACCCGTTCATAAGCAAGCCCGGAACGATCAGCGCCCAAATGGAGTTCTTCAGATCGAAAATCTGCGTATAAACAAGGTAAGAAGGAATAAGTCCACCATTAAACAACAAACTGAAGAAGATAATAAACATTATTGGATTTCGGTTAGGTGTTTCATTTCTGGAGAGCGGGTAGGCTAAGAGCGTCGTCATGGCCATTCCCATTATTGTACCTACAACCGTTACGAAGATCGTAACACCGTATGCTCGTGCAATGTCCGTTCCTCTTTCGTACAAATAGGAATATGAATCAAAACTGATTTCCTTGGGAAAGAAAGAGTAACCGTTCGCTATAATGGCACTCTGATCCGTAAGCGATGCCGAAATGAGCAGAATGAACGGGATAATACAAATTGCAGCGAATAGAAACATCACGATATGACTGAACCATGTTAAACCTATGCTTTCATTTTTCAAGTGGTACACCTCCTTAAAATAACGCGTTGTCTTTGCTGTAAAGCCGTACTGAGTAGTTCGCCAGCACAACGAGGATAAATCCGACGATGGACTGATATAAGCCTGCTGCGGCAGACATGCCTAGATCGCCCGATCCCATTAATCCATTGAATACATAGGTATCAATCGTGGCCGTCGTTTCGAATAGCGCTCCTGAATTTAATGGAACCTGATAGAACAAACCGAAGTCGGAATAGAAGATCCGTCCGACGCTGAGCAGGGTCATCAGAATAATGATTGGAGTGATGATCGGCAAGGTAATGTGACGAATCTGCTTCCAGCGACTTGCCCCATCGAGCCTTGCCGCCTCATAATATTCCTCGTCGATCCCAAGTAAAGCGGCGAAGAAGACGATGCTGGAGAAACCGATTCCCTTCCAGAAATGCACGAGCGTCAGAATCACCGGCCAATACTTCGATTCGAAATACCACAAAACCTCATCTTCGATGCCCAGCCATGGAAGAATCGTTTTATTCATGAATCCAACCTCCGGACTCAAAAAGGCGTACACCAGGTAACTGACGATTACCATCGAGATCAGATGGGGTAGCGTAATAAGGCTTTGGTAGGCCTTCAGCAGCAACTTGTTCTTGATTTCATTCAGCAAGATCGCGCAGGCCAGTGACAACACGGTTCCAAGAACAAGGAACACGACATTATACAGAATCGTATTTCGTGTAATGATATACGCGTCCGAGGTCTTGAAGAGGTACTCGAAATTGTCGAATCCGGTCCAGTCGCTTTGAAGAATGCCTTTGGCGAAATTCACATCCTTAAAGGCGATGACGATTCCCGCCATGGGGAGATAGTTATTGAATAGCAGGTAAAGCAGACCGGGAATCATCATGGTCATAAGCGGCCAATATTTTCGGTATTTGTTCTTCCTTTTCTTTCCTTTCAGTACGTCCAGCGGGACGGCTGCCGATGTGGCTTGTTCCATATTTCGATCCCTTCCTTGTCCTTATTATGTGTCTTAATCACATTATAGGAGATACAAGTGTGCCTAAATAGCAGTATGACGACTTCTTCAATAGCGGTTTGACGACATCAATCGACTGCTTACCAGTTCCATTACTTACCCTGATGACCCCAAGAATGAAAAAGTGGCTGTCCACTTATAACTGCAGTGACAGCCCCTCATTCTCTTCCGAAGTTAACGCTCGATTCCAGCTAGATCAGCTGCAATTTCCATAATCTTCTCATCGGTCAAATTGGCTTGCGGAATACGGACCAATTGCTTAAGCGTGAAGGCTTTTCCCATATTTGCCGTCGGATTCATCGAAATCCCGGGCAAATGTTTTTCCAGTACGGCGGCAGCCGCTTCGTTAGTCAATAAATCGCCAAGCCTGCTATTCTCGTCAAAGGTCATCGTAAGCTCTTCCGATTCGTCACGTTCATCATCTTGTCGAACGACAGCGCTAACTTGCTCAAGGGTTATGTTACCGTCCTCTTCAACCATGGGAATAATGATGGGACGTTCCTCTGGCGTAATATTTGGAGAATGTAACGTTAGCATTAGGTTTTCTTCAAATGTACGAAAAATCATCGCATGCCCGCCATCGTTATTATAGATGGGGGCAGCATCATGCACCCAAGGTCCTGTTATGACTCCACTCGTGGACCTTGAAATACCTTGTGCATATACATTATTAACAAAACTAGCCCAGAGCATTAATAATTCACCATTAGAAGCCTTATACATAAATGTTCCATCTGTAATAAAGTTTTCTCTTGACTTTAACTCAGGATTTGGAAAATTAGGCGGTAATTCGAGTGGAGTGGGCCAAGGAGCTTCTGAAGCTCGAAATAAAACGATGGGTTTGCCAACAGCTTCCTTCAAGTCTTCTGACAGTCTCATCGCACATATTTCCCCGTCTCCAACTTGCATCCACTCATGGCAGAATACCATCCAGGGTTGTCCATCTTCGTCCCTGTAGAAGGTTCCGTCCAAAGAGTGCCATTCTGCAGGTGTTACTGGGCCTTCGCTATGCGGTTCGAATGGTCCGAGTAAACGATCGGAGCGAAGTATGGCCGTTCCCCTATGGTTATTGTCTTTTCTAAAGAAGGTAGCAAACATATAATAATTTCCGTTATACTCATGGACCTCTGGAGCCCAAAATTGTTGTTCCGAATAAAAATCCTCATTCGGTTTAAAAACCGTATAAGGCCCTTCCCAATGATTCAGGTCTTCTCCAACATAAACATCAAACCCCGTACCTTCGCTCCATATATTTTTATCCGTACTGCCATACATGTAATATTTTCCATCCCTCTTATTCGTAAAGATAAATGGATCTCTGATTTGAATATCCTTGTTATTCTGCATTGAAATCACCCCCTTATTGATATTTAATGTTCTTTAACTTAAGGTCCAATGCATCCAATACTTCCGCTTGAATCTGAGATAGAACATGTTGGCTAAGATATCGTAAGGACTGACCTTTAGACAGCATACTTGTCGGGATAGCCCCGATCTGTGGAAACACCTCGCTCACAGCCTGTTTGGCCTCATCGTTTAACAGCAGCTGCTCTACTGGAAAATACGTGCTGTAGCGATAGATATAGTCAGCCTCCGGCATATAAGCGAATTCCCAGATTCCGCTGACTAGTTGGAGACGGACCCCATTCATGAATGGTTCCGACTCGATTCCTTGATCCTTCAGCGGCTTCCCATTCAAGAGAACGTTCTCCAGCTTCGCATCAGGCAATTCAATCGTAGCCGTTGCATGGAATGGAATGACGAACCGGAAATTCAACTCCCCGTCTTCATTCACAATCCATCCACTCTCATACAGACCGGCTGCCGACTCCAGGGATGCCTTAGCGTATCTCAATCGGGCATCCGGCTTCGGTGCCAACAACACATGCCTGAAACCAGGTTTGTCTTCAACCGGATTAATGCCTGCCATATATCTGTACATCCATTCCACAATGGAGCCATAGGCATAATGATTTAAGGAGTTCATGTCCGTACCGCTAATCTTGCCGTCAGGCAGCACCGAATTCCATCGCTCCCATATCGTCGTAGCCCCCATGGTGACCGCATACAACCAACTCGGATAATCCTTATTCAAGAGAAGCGTATACGCCGCTTCATTCAAGCCGGATTCCGATAGCGTCCTGCATAGATATGGGGTTCCTACGAACCCTGTTTTCAGGTGGTCATTATCTTTTTTGAGACGTTCCCTCAACTCGTCGATGACCCGAGCTTTGTCCTTCTCTGGCGCAAGATCCATAAAGAGTGTCAGAACCATAGAGGTTTGGGTATGCAAGGCAAAACGACCGGTAAGGGTGAAATATTCCTTCTGAATCGCAGCCTTTACTTCGTTTGAAAGCTCGTCATATTGCTGTGCCAATTCCATTTTACCCAGTACCTTGGCGGCTTTGGCGACCAAGATGGAAGAATAGCAATAATAGGCGGAAGCGATAAAGGCTGTCTCAGTCCCCCCTTCAGCCTGTGAAGGATCGTCGCCGTCCAAGGCAAGCCAGTCCCCGAAATGGAAGCCCGTCGTCCACAGTCTTTTGCCTCCGGAGGCGTCATCCTGTCGTTTGATATAATCCACCCATGCCTTCATACTGTCCAACTGCTGCTCCAGAATCGCTTTATCCCCTGTATGAAGATAGAGGGTCCAAGGGATGATTGTCGCGGCATCCCCCCATGCACTGGAACCGTTCCCCGTAGCGGAAGTCGTCTGTGGCACAAAATGGGGCACCGAACCGTCTTGTGCAGCTTGCTCCTGCCAGAGATCATAGTTGTACTTACTGAAGAAGGCATAGGTGTCCATATTAAACGTAGCTGTCCCTGCGAAAACCTGCGCGTCTCCGGTCCAGCCCATGCGCTCATCCCGTTGTGGACAATCCGTGGGAACGTCCAGAAAATTCCCCTTTTGCCCCCACAAGGCATTCAGGAACAACCGATTCACCAGGGGATTGCTCGTTTCGATGTTGCCGGTTATTTCCATTTCGGAATGGAGCACGCAGCCTGTAAAGTCTTCGATGTTCAGATTTCCTACCCAGCCCGTAACCTTCACATATCGGAATCCGAAGTACGTGAAATGCGGCCTAATCCAGCCGCTCTTACCATCCGAAATGTACCGGTGCTCCGCCTTGGCTGTCCGCAGATTTTCCTGATAGAAGTCGCCTTCCTGCAGCAGTTCGCCATATTGCAGGAGAATTTCCACTCCCTTGGGAGCGCGATTAGCAAACTGAATCCAGCCGACCATATTCTGACCCATGTCGAGCACGTTTTCACCAGCTGGAGTGGTAATCACTTCTACAGGCTTAATCGTTTCGTTGATGATAACCGGAAGACTCCTTCTGGCTTGAAGCTTGTCATATCCGATGTCCACTTTTTCCACACCATAACAGGTGTCGTCACACAATGTGGCATCGTAGAATTCCCCGTCATACAGGTCACTCTCCACGATCCGGCTTTTCTTTGCTTGCCAGCTTTCATTGGATTGAACAAAAGTCGTTGATCCGTCTTCATGAGTCACTTCAATTTCGCACAACAAGGAGAATCGGTCTCCATAAATCTCAGACTTATTATCGAACCCAAAACGTCCTTTATACATTCCATTGCCAAGGACAACCTCAACGGTGTTAATCCCCTGCTTAATCAAATCGCTAATATCATAGGTCTGGTATTGCAGCCATTTGTCATACGCATTGAAATTCGGAGTAAGCTACTCTTCCCCGGCTTTCCCCCCGTTGATCTCCATTTCGTACAAACCCAAACCGCATACATAAGCTCGAGCGCTCTTTACTGCTTTGGAAAGGGAAAATTCCGTGCTTATAGCAGGATGGATGGTCTTGTCCAAGTTTGGCGTGATCCAATCGGCGTTCCATGCTTCCTGAAGCTTCGCCGTTTCGAACCACGCTATATCACTAATCGCTTCATCTCCGTTATCTGCCCAAACCTTAACCCGCCAATAATAGCGGGTTTTCGGCGTAAGCGGGATGGGCAGCTCGTATGCCAAACTGTCGATCTGTTCACTCTTGCCGCTGTCGAATACAACCCTCGTAATGGTTTCATCAAGTGATACTTGAATTTGAGCTGCGATCTGTTTGATTGCCGTAGTATCGGTTGCTACATAAGACAGGCGTGGCGTGCCAAGTTCAAATCCAAGAGGATTGGATATTCGATTGGTCTTTAAACGTGTAATTTTCATTTTTATTACCCCTTTACAATTTGAAAGCGAGCCAACTGTCTCATTCAGTTGGCTCGGTGCTTCCTATTCGTAATCTTCAATTCGCCATTCCTCTTTCCAATCCAGATAAGCCATCTTCCCCTCAAAGCGGAATGGCAGCCAAACATAATCTGCCTTATTCGTATTCTCTTCCGCATTATAAGGCTGTCTTCTCTGCGTCGCAGTAGGGAAGGGTTCGTCCGTTCGATTCGGATTATACATGCGGTCGAAGCCATTCCGGATGTCTTCGTAAGGAATAAATCCCGCCTCATCGGTAATCCAGCGATCCGCCAGAGCGATATAGAGATCTTTTTTCTTCGGATGCTTAAATATACATGAAATCTGGGACCGGAAAGACGTATTCGTGCTATCGTTCACATGGGGGTTGCCCAGAATATCGAAAGGACCGTGATAGGTTCTCGCGCAAGAGACTTCGGATGGATTCGGGTAGTAGCCTGTCGACCCTGATGTCACCAAATATTGAAGACCATTACGTTCGAAATGGGCAGGCGCTTCGCGAACGTAAGGGGGATGAATATTAGGGAAATGAGTGGAGTAATATCCGGTTACATCCGTGTAATCGGAGGTAAGATCCGCACATATCAATTCGCTGTGAACCCTTTCGAAGTAATAATAGGCTTTTCCATCCTGAGCTATTACTAAGTCGAGATCTCCGGCGCTCATATTTAACGGACGGTATTTGGTTCTTACCATCGTATAAGGTCCCAATAATTGATCCGAGGTTAAGATGGTTAACGTCTGGGTATGATCCTTTTCCATGATTTTCAGCCAGCATACATATTTCCCGGTTTCCTTGTTGTAGATAATATGCGGACGGTCCATGTTGCTTGACGGATGAAGAGAAGAGGTGACATCGTCCTCCACAGGTGGAATAATCAGCCCCTCATCCTTCCAATTGTACAAATCCTTCGAGGAGTAACAACGTACTCCCCAATGCCAGATTCCGCTTCCTGGAGTCGTTTTCTCTTTGTTCTCTCCGTACCAGTAGAAGGTATCGTTCTGGTAGAAGATGGAGCCTCCATGGGCTTGGATTCGTTTGCCTTCCGTGTCCAGCCAAACTTGTCCCGGTCTAATCGATGATTGCATGATGGATTCCTTCCTTTGTTTGAAGATTACTTACTTCCGCTCCCTTAATGCCGATCAAATCAGTATCGAGTAACGAGTTACTTTCAGTTCTACAGCCGCCACCGTTTCCAATCTAAATTAAGTGACCTTACTCCAATAAAATACCGGAATAAGGTCGCTTAATGACAATTACGTATCTACTTGACGGGGAATAACTTCAAGTCATCTTCGATGACTATTGGACAGCTTGATTTACGGTTTATGAATCCCGCCTTCATTTTAACCGTTGTATCGGATGGCATCTTCAATGATCTGCTCTGTCCATTTCTTTATCTTGTGATCCTTATCGAACAGCAACGCCTGATGTTCACGTCCAGGACAGAATAAGTCATCCAGCCATGTCATATCATCCGCGACACCCCAGGTCAATACCGCGTCTACCGTATCAGAGTAACGACGGCAGATATCAAATATGCCGCGATATAATTCTGCCTGTTTATGATGCATTTCCTCGGTAATTGGAGAGGAAGGCGGGAATACACGGTCACGAAGTGAATAAGGATTTACATCCATCTCCGTTATATGGATTCGTAGTCCTAAAGAAGCAAATGCTTCTACGGTACGTTCATATTCATCCAGATTACATTCTACGATATTGACATGGGCCTGTAATCCCATACCATCAAGCGGTACTCCCCTGTCTAACATCCCTTTTACCAATCTCAGCATGCGTTCACGCTTAAAGGGAACAAATTCGTTATAATCATTGTAGAAAAGCTGTATATCCGGTGCGTACTTTCTTGCAATATGATAAGAAATATCCAGATAATCCGGGCCGATCAATTCCAACCACTTGGACTGTCTCAAGTCTTCCCCGGGAAAATCGTTGATTGCCTCGTTTACAACATCCCAACTGGAAATCTGTCCTTTAAAATGTTCGCAGAACGCCTTCATATGGCTGTCGATACGCTCAATCAGAATTTCCCTGGAAGCAGGCTTGTCTCCATCCACGAATAATTCATCCGGTACCGCCATGTGCCAAATTGGCGCATGTGCACGAAGAGTCATTTGATTATCCTTAGTAAATTTTACAATTTCATCGGCTTCTCCAAATGTAAAAATCCCTGTTTGCGGCTCAATCGGTTCCCATTTCATTGCGTTTTCTGCAACAGCACAGTTAAAGTGCTTTTTAATAATGGCACCATGTCTTTTTATGCTCTCGCTACTAAGACATGCCCCTACCTCAAAAAATTTTTTGTGTGCATCGCTAAGAGAAATCATTTCCACCTGTTCCAATAGATAACCTCCCACTATAAAATAATGTTTTCTTGCTGTTTTTGTTGATAGTAAAGTCAGTGCCTTCAGATAACTTGCTTGCTTTATTTCAAGACTTTTTATTGCATTTGGGATCCTACTTTTCACAATACAACTGAACAGGCCCCAGTAAACCGCTTGGCTCCAGCTGTCCCAGACGCGAGAAGAAATCCGGTGTCTCCAGCACCAGCGTATTCGTCACTTCAATCGCAAGCGAATTGCTGCCCTCCCGGATCAAATCGCTTAGATCAAACTGGTACGGAGCTGCAATACGAATTCCCGCAGATACGCCGTTAAGGAAGACCTCAGCAGTCTCGAAAGCTTCGCCAAGATCAATCATGGCGCGATTCCCGAATACCGGCGACCAATCCCATACCATCTCATAACGGTACGTCCCTGAGAAAGAAGGCAGCAGACCGGAGCGGCTTAAGTCGGTCAAGGTATCCAGCTCTCGCCAAGGGGTGAATGCCGGATATTGCTCGGATGTTGCCGTGGCGACCGACCAAGGGCCCGTGAGCGCCATGATCAGCTTCTCATCGGTTATCGGCTTAGCTGCTTCCCATTCGCCAAGCTCCTCGCCGGATACGATGATGACAATCGTCTCGGAAGCCGGCAGTTTGAGCTTGAGCCGCGATCCTTCACCCTCTTGCACGCTGTCCGATTCCAAGAGCTTATTGGTATAAGCATCGTACAATGTCACGCTTCCCGTTACCGGCAAATACACTTCCGTATCGATAGCTTGGGTCGGGTGTTCATTGAAGAACAGGAAGACGTCCATGTCCGAATGTCTCATGTGATAACTGCGCAAGAACGGTTCGCTGTCCCTAACTTGCACATCGTAATAGCCTGCTTCCCTCAGCTTGCCTGCAAGCTTGTCCAGCGTCACGACTTCTACCCGTTCGTTCGCGGCAAGTCGGTCAAGAGCTTGCGGATCAAGCTTACCCTCGCTCGATCTGCTCGGAAGGCCGTCAATGAAGAAGATGGAGAGCCCTTGTTCCGCCATAAGAGTTAATTTGGACAATACTTCGCCAGGGAGCGCTTCGCTGTACGGAACAATGAAACAATCATAGGTTTCATCCTGCATTGCGAGCTTCCCGTCCCGAACCGCGACATCGCTCAGAATCGTATCGCACGGCAGGACATCGCAATCGATCTGGTTCCGCATTAGTTCTTTCACCGGCTTGTGAAAGTACATATAGTCTCCGGACCATTCCGCTTCGGCATGGTAGAGGACGGCTGCCGTCGCGATATGGGTGCCGCCGGAAAGGAGATGACTCAGGCGATTCGTATAGTGATTCAAGTATTTGTAGTACCGGAATTGCGGGTTCTTACCTCTCGCATACAGATGCGGCGGGCAATCCCTGTCCGGGTATTCTTTGGGCGAGAAGGCGTGCGGAACAAAGTAATTCACGCCTCGGACAAGCATGTGATCGGTCAGCCATTTCATGAGCTTCAGGCCTTCCGCCCAGCCATATGCACCGAATACTTCGGCCATCGTGCGCCCCTTCTTCTTCGGATCCAGGTGCGCAAGCGATACAGCCATTTTGGCCATGCCGTAGTTGAAAAACTCCGAATCGCCTTCATTGAACATTCCTCGTGTCGGAACCTCGTCGAATCCAGGCCGGAGCTGCCAGAGCACGACATCGAGTCCGGACATATCCTGTCCGCCAAGCGCCCGATAGAAATGTCCTGCGCCGCTGCCGAGCCTTGCATGAACGTTGCTGTCTTCCAGCACATGGCCGATATACTCGACCCCTCGCTCCCGGCACCAATCTCCGATCTGTGCGGTGAAATTACGCGCATAGAGCTTGCTGACCAGATTCATGTAGCTGTAGCGCATGCGCGACATGCTTTCGCCGCCATCGTGCCATAGCAAGGGCAAATACCTTCTGTAGTCGGAGCCGAACTCCGCTTCCATCAGGCTGTACATCTCCTTGCTCCACGGAAGGGAGACTCCCTTCTTGCCCGGTTTGGAGTTGAAGTCCCATGTATCTTTATCGTTATAGAAGCCTGGTTCATCGGAGAAGAAACCGGCAAGCGTTCCTCCGAAATCCTCGCGGTAACGCGCATAAAAGGACTCATGTACGGTATCGATCAGGACGCGAACAGAATCGGCAACGAGCGGATTCATGTAGTCTTTCTTGTCCGGATCGCCGCCATGCTCGCTTTCATTCAGCATAAAGATCCGCCAATAGCCATCGGGCACGTCCCAATGCAGCTTTCCATTCTCAACTTGATCGGTCAAATTGAGTGTCTCTTCCGTCAATACACCCGTTACCGGATCGCGCTTTACAGCAATTACAGCAATCACCGTACCTCCGATGCTGTAACCCGGGTGATAAGGCAAAGGTGACACCAAGAATGCGGAGTGTGCGCTCGGTCCGAACGCATCGATATGACTCTCCGATAGATAGAGACGGCGAAGCTCTTGGGACGCTTCTTTATATCGACCTGCCGCATGACCTGTGGGGAAGTGGTCGTCATCCAGGATCCATACCCGCATGCCGCGCTCTCTCGCCTCTTCCATGATCACGTCGATATCCTTCCACCATTTAGGTCCAAGGAAATCCGGATGCGGTCTCGATTCAACGCAAACCGCCCGAATGCCCGATTCGTGGATTCGAGCCATTTCTTCCCGAAGTAACTCCTCGTCTTCCCCATGCTGCCAGAAGAAAGGCAGAATATAGTTATCTTCCTTGCCCGTTAGTACTTCATGCAGTTTCGTTGTCATGTATCATTCGCTCCTTATTGCAGGTTAATAACCGTTTAATATGCCGTCCAACCGCCGTCGGCAGCGATCACGGCCCCATTAATGAAACGTGAATCCTCTGACGCTAGGAAGAGGGCTATATTGGCGATCTCAATCGGATCCACCGCTTCCAGCCTTTGCGTTCCCTCGCCTTCCCTGAAGGTTTTCATGCCTGCCATATCGATATTGCCCAGCGTATGAACGATATTGGTCCGCACCCCTCCGGGTGCAATAGCATTGCAGCGGATACCGGACTTCGCATGCATATAGCCGACATTCTTGGTCAAGCCTACGAGGCCATGCTTGGATGCCGTATACGCTACACCACCCTTTCCGCCTGTAATACCCGCAGTCGAGGCGATATTGATGATGATGCCCTCACCTTTCGCGAGCATGATCGGAAGCGCCTTCCGAATGGCTCGCATAGGTCCGGTCAGATTGATGTCGATTACCCTATTCCATAGATCATCCTCAACGGTGTCGATCAAGCGGAAGCCGTCCATGATACCAGCATTGTTCACGAGGATGTCTACGCTTCCGAATTGCTCAACTGCCTTGTCTACCATTGCTTGAATCTCTTCTTCCTTCATCACGTTGGCTGTGATGCCGATCGCGGTTCCCCCAGCCTGATTGATTCCGTCGACAACGGCGAAGATCGCGACTTCGTTCAAATCTGCAACTACAACCTTGGCACCTTCCTTGGCATACAGCTCCGCAATCGCTTTGCCCATACCCGATGCAGCCCCGGTAACGACCGCGACTTTATGGTTTAATTTCAATTTGTTACGCCTCCTCATGTTCTATGGTGCGTGTCTTGCCTATGTTATTCATCTTATTGCAATGCATGAAGCTCGACTAACAGTATGACGACTATTCGACTAGTACTTTTACGACTTTTTGTTTAGGAATAACAAATAGAGGCTGTCCAAGGCCATATTGATGATCTTGGACAGCCTGCATTGCTGATGTCTGTTATTGGACCACGACCCGTACACGGCAAAGAGTCATTACTTGCGTATACGGATCACTGCTATTACCTTCCCTGTTGGACGCTGCGCGCAATACGGGGAAGTATGTGCCGGGTTGGGGGAACGAATAGGACGCTTCCACAACCGCTTGCGATCCCTCTTCATTGACGTAGCTGATAGTCGCCTCCATCGAAAAAGTTGCTTGCCCTTCAAAATCCCATTGTGCGGATACGATCTTCCCTGTATTCGGCGGAACCTCGATCTCTGCCTTGAAGAAGACGGTTTCGCCTACGGAAACCTCTGTACGCTCGCTACCGTTGGCATTCAGGGTAATAACGGGCTGAATGCCTTTGCGATCAGCGGCTTTGGACGGAACGATTACCTGACCGTCGACTACCTCATAGCTGGTACTAGCAGGAGGGTTAACCCCTCTTTCGACCCAAGCGCTCAAATCGCGAAGCGCCTGATGCAGGGCAGGAACGTAGTTTACAATATGGAGCCCGTCCAATACTTCGTTCGAACTCGTATCGGCGTGCAGCGAATGATCCACAAACCAAAGTCTAAACCGTTCATCCAGTTTCTCTCCTACGGCTTCTTTGACTTTGGTCCGATACCAATCCGCTTGCCATGGGAACGCGCTCTCGTCCATCAACGTCTGCAGGACAATCATCTTCCCTTCATAACGGCCGCTCTGAACCGAGCCTGCCCCTCCGTAGGCAACGGCAGGCCCCACTAGGAAGGAACGCTGCGGATATAGCGGCTCCCCGCTCTCGTCCCGATACTGATTCCACACGGAATAATCGGGGGTCGGAACCTGGTGCCGGTGATATGTCTGAAGGGCGATGTAGTCCGAATTGTCCAGCACGATCTCGTCGCCCGGCTTAATGATATCCAAGCTTTGAACGGACGTGAAAAATCCGAATGCCTCCCCGAAGGTGACAACGTTTCCGTTGATCCGCCCGAAAGGGATTTTCAGGCCTGCGGCCTCGCCGCTAGTGATTCGGATGAATGCGCCATCCAAATAGACATCCCCCGCAGGTACACTTTCCACTCTGAAGGAAGGTGCGGCCCCCTCACCCTCCGAAAGCATTTTCCACGCTTCGTCGACGCCCATGTTCATCGCTTTATCCGATTCTGTATCACTTTGCTCTTGGGGCTTAATGACCTCCGTGATGACGGTTTTGAATTGAAGACGCGCCCGAGAAGCCGAGCTTTCGGGGTCGGAGCCTAGGTATCCGGGGACGGTCCAGTAATCTTCGAAATAGGAGGGGTCCATCTGCATCACGGCCGGAGTAAGAACCGTCAGCGCACCGTCCCCGATTTCTCGATAAGCAAACCAGGCCTTAGGCGGGAACCCCATTCTGGTCACTTCTTCAAGCGCTTGTCTCTCTTCTTCGTTCAATCCGGCATACATATCCCCGCTGCCTCCAGGCTCCAGTGCGTCAATAATCGCAGGGAACTTATCCTTGAGGATTCGCATGGCGTGGACGCGTACCGTGAAGACATTCGGAATCGACATGGGCGTCCCGATGACGAAGGGCACTGCGCCGTCCCAAACGCCTGTTGTGTTTTCCATTAAGCTCATGGTCTTGAAACCGCCGCCGCTACCGCCGTAGATGTAACCGTATGGGCGGTGGGGGCCGAACAATTCCGCTGCTTTCACCCGAGAATACTGCGCTACGGCAGCGCTCGCGCGATATACAAGGGTAGGGTCAGGGGACATGCCGCCCATGTTGGATTCTACGAAATAGGCCCCGCTGGAAATGGCCATGCCAATCGCGTCATCGTTCTTTTGAGACGCGTTCTCGCTGCCTTGAACAGGCGCGACGAAATGAAAGAAGCGTCGCTCATAATCTGCTTCAGACGGGAAATAATACGAAAATCGAGTGTTAGAACCTTCGAATCCGCCGTGGATGTACCGATGGTGCACCGGCTGATCCCGCCATTCATCGATGTCTACAAAGGGCTGCACGAACTGTGGGTCTAACGCGTTATCTTCTTCGCGTATTATCATAATGTCCTCCTAGAAAACTGGAATATTTTATATAGTCGCCTTAGGTCACTTTTGCATTGGCGTAAAACCCTCTTTTTTTAGCATCGATATAAGCTGTATCCTTAATTTCGAACGTATCGCTAAGCCGAATGTCATTAGAAGAGGCACCGACACGTACGGTCATTTCTCCTGCCTCGACAATCCATTTCATATCCGCATCCAAAAATGCAAACTGATCCGCTTTAATCGCAAAATGCACGGTTTTCGTTTGCCCGGCCTTTACCGATAATCTCTTAAAGCCGGCTAATTCCATATTGGGACGCAGCATACTTGAGATTTCATCCGTTACATATAACTGTATGACTTCGTCACCATCCATCGTGCCCGTATTTGTAATCTTACAGGATAGATTCAGTGTACCATCCGATTGAACCGCTTTATCCATCTGTAAATCCGAATACTCGAAAGTGGTATAGCTCTTACCATCGCCAAAATAAAACAAGGGTTTTTTCGGGCCTTGAATGTATCTGCTCAGGACCATTCCTTTGATTGGTATATAGCTGTCGCCTTTTCGATGCATGGCATAAATCGGGATCTGGCCTGCATTTCTGGCTGCGGTAATCGGCAATCGTCCAGCCGGATTATAATCTCCGAACAATACATCCGCCAGAGCCGCTCCTCCGGTGTCTCCCGGGAACCAATTCTCGATAATAGCCGGGTAGCGCTCGGTGATAAATTCACTCGATAGCGGTTTCGCATCCATATGAACGACAACGGCAGGAGTATCCGTTTCAAAAATAACTTTTGCCAGCTCTTCCTGCACTCCGTTCAAACCGATATCCGTACTGTCGATGCCTTCGCCAGTCGTACAGCTTCGGCCCCATCCGTACTTGCCTCCCAGAGTAAGAATGACGACATCGGCATCCTTAGCCGCGTTCACAGCCGCCTCGAAGCCATCGCGGTTCGTCCCCGCGATGTCGCATCCTTGTACATATACAACATGAGCATGAGGACATTTTGCTTTGATCGAAGCTAGGATGGTAGGCGTTTTGTCTCCGTACAATTGATTGATCGTCTCGGTTACCAACGGCAGTTCCCGATAGATTCTGCTGCCTTCATAACATTTCTCCGCATCAAAACTCTCGCTGTTTGCTTCACCAGCAATTATGCCAGCCATTTGGTTTGATTCTCCATTTAGGCCCATTTCAAGCGTGGCGGGGTAGGTGTAGCAGCCGAACAACAATCGGAGCGAGTTCGCGTGCGGGCCTATTACCGCAATTTTCTTGATGTTTTTGTCTAACGGGAGGATCCCTTCATTTTTTAGAAGCACTATGGATTCGCGTGCAGCTTTGAGATTATGATCGATAGTACGTTCACTTCCATAAGCTTCTTCCAGCAATTCTTCTCTTGGATAGGGATTCTCGAATAAGCCTAGTTTGAATTTGGTTTGAAGCACCCTTCGGACGGCCCTATCTATGAAACTCTCATCCAACAACCCTTCCTTAACTGCCGCGAGGAGACCTCTTGAATAGCCATACGGATAAGGCAATTCGACATCCAACCCTGCCTTTATAGCTTCGATTCCTCCGACAGCCGGATCTGGGGCCAGCTTTAGGTCCACGATTCTGTTGATAGACATATAATCGCCGACGACAATACCCTCAAAACCCATTTCATCGCGCAAAAGGTCGTTTAAAATACGCTTAGACTTGATAATCAGTTCGCCGTCAATGGCTCCGTAGGAATTCATGACAGATTCTAACCCGGCTTCGGTTATCGCTGCCTGGAATGGTTTAGCATAGACCTCCCGAAGTTCGCGGGGAGGAATCGGATTGGAAGCCATATTCAGGCCTCCCTCTCCAAATCCATAACCCAAAAAATGTTTCGCGGTTGCAACGACGCCCTCTTGCAGCTCATCGCCCTGCAATCCTCTAGTAAAAGCTACGCTCATTGCAGCGGACAGCGTGGGATCTTCACCGTAGGTTTCGCCTACTCTCCCCCAGCGGGGATCGCGGGCAATGTCCATAACTGGCGATAAGGCCTGCCGCACGCCGATGGCCAGCATTTGATCACGAATAATCTCAGACATTTCTTCTACGGTTTCGGGATTCCAAGTTGCTCCAAGACCGATCGCGGACGGGAATGTCGTTGCTCCTGTGACGTTTACACCCGTTACCGCTTCGCAATGCAATAAGGCAGGGATTCCGAAGCTGTTCGACTTTGTAACGATATCCTGCGCTTCTTTTGCAAAAGCGACGTTGGCCTCCATACTTTTGCTGCCGCCCATTTGTGTGAGTTGACCTACCCCCTCGGGAAAATAAGCGAGCGATTCGTCGGGATTCCCCCTAACCATCATGCATTGCAATTGAGTCATTTTTTGTTCTAACGTCATTCGGCTAAGCAGATCTTCCACGCGAGCCTCAATAGAACTTTTATCATTTCTAGCAGTCTCCAAATGAACCACTCCTGTCATTATTATTTTACGCTGGACATTCTTACTCTAACTAACCTGAATCGTAATCCTTTTCGGTGCGCATCCTTCCGCTGATGCAGTCACCGTAATCGTTCCCGCTTCCGAATGGGAACGAACAACCGCGAGCACTTTGCCGTCAAACGTCGTTCTTTCGGTATCATAGAAATTCTCTTGGCTCTTAGGGTCTGCGCTGCCGAACCCTTGCAGCGTCCCCGCTCCTTCAACCGAAATCGATACTTTACGGTCTGCAGCAGTCTGCAGGATGCCATTCTCATCAGTAAGAGAAATCATGATGTAAGCTAAGTCCGCACCAGTGGCTTGCAGCTCTGCACGGTCATTTTCCAGCTTCAGCTCGAGTCCTTTACCTGCCGTCTGCAGCACCATGCGCCCGGTTTCTTCTCCGTTCGTATAAGAAACGGCTGCAAGTTCACCCGGTGTGTATACCGTTTCGAAAATCGCTTTAAACCGGTTCGATTCACCCGCGGCCGCTTTACCGATAGACTTGCCGTTCACCAGCAATTCCACCTCTTCGGCATCGGAATAGATTTCAACCTTAACGGGTTTGTCTTCCGAACCCGGCCATGTCCAACTGGCGATCGAATCGCTCCAAGACCAAGCGGAATTCATGAATTTATCATGGTAGCGTTCCGGCCTTTGAACGGCAATGTAAGGCTCTTGTCTCAATCCCCAGACGATTTCGCGATAGTAGGAAGCCGGTCTGCGATTGCCTGTAATGTCAATATCGCCGCAGTACGCGATATACCAGGGATACGCGCCGTAAATCCCTCTACTTTCATCTAGCGTATAATCAATCTTTCCGATACCTGCTTCACCAAGATAATCCCAGCCTGTCCATGTAAAATCCCCGATAATATGGCTGTTCGCCTTGGTCAATCTCCAGTTGACGTCGATATCTCTCGGCATCGTCTCCGTACCGCAGATGACCCGATTCGGGTACAAATCCTTATCCATCTCGTAACGGCCGTTCATATAGTTATATCCCGCGACATCGACTCCGGCAAAAGCTTCCTCCGTTACCTCGCCTACGCTAGGATGTCTCACGATTTGGTTCATGCGGCCGATCAGCGTCGACATGACCGTATTAATCTCATTCGTTTCCACCTGGTCTGTACCGGCCGCTGCTCCTTGATTGTCTCCTGCGAAGCTAGCCATGATTTCGCCCAAACGATCCATAATGCATAACCAGCCGTTAACGGAGCTAGTGATGAATCTGGTTCCGTCCAAGGAACGGACCATCTCGGCCATTTGCCGGTTCAAGCTTGCGCCGATCCCAGTTGCAGCCTCCGGAATCTCATTCCCGATGCAATACATGATGACACTCGGATGATTGTAGTCTTTCTCGACCATCGCCTGTACGTCTCGTTCCCACCATTCCTGGAAATAGAGGCCATAGTCGAAATCCGTCTTGCATGCGTTCCACGTATCGAAGGTTTCATCCATCACCAGCATACCGAGCCGGTCGCAAGCATCCAGCATAGCCTTGGACATCGGCTGATGCGCGCTTCGAATCGAGTTGAATCCTGACTCTTTCAAAATTTCTATGCGTCTCTCCTCTGCTCGTTCAAAGGTGCTTGCTCCGATCACGCCATTGTCATGGTGAACGCAGGCTCCTCTAAGCTTCACAACCTCGCCATTGATCCTTAGACCGTGCTTTGTATCCAGCTGCAGCTTCCGTATGCCGAAATGGTTCTTATCTTCGTCGATGACCTGATTATCGACAAGGATCTTGGAATAACAGAAATATAAGTTCGGATGCTCTCCTGACCATAGTTTCGGCTCCTGAACAAATAGCTTTTGTCGAACGGTTACCGATTCGCCGGAGAAAACCGTTACAGGCACCTTGTCAGATGCAACCACTCGGCCATCGGCATCCTGTATTTCTGTATGAACATGAGCCCGCCGCGACTGCAAGCCTTCATATTCCACAACGGTTCCGACCTCAACGATTGCCTGGTCTTCCGCTATGTCCGGCGTTGTAATCTTTACACCGTCTTCCTTGATGTAAAGCAGGTCGCCTACCATCATATGGACATTTCTATAGATTCCGCTTCCCGTATACCATCTGGAATTGGATTCTGCGCCATTCTTCACAAGCACCTTGATTTCATTATCCGCGCCCATTTTCAAGAAGCGGTTGGCCTTCACATAAAAGTTGCTGTACCCGTAAGGGCACTTCCCCGCAAAATCGCCATTGATATAGACCATCGCGTTCATATAGACGCCTTCGAATTCGAAGATCACGTTTTTTTCCGCATATTCATGCGGCACATAGAATTTTTTCTTATAGGTGTAGTTCCCGCCTGGGTAGAACCCAGTATTATTCTGGTTCTTACAGTCAGGATTTCTTTCTTCCAGGATCATGGCATCGTGAGGCAAATTGATCTCCACTTCTGGAACCGCTCTCGAAAGACTCAAACCTCCCGCACCTTTTGAGAACAACCATCCGTCATTAAAGGACTTCCTCAACATGTTGTTACCCCCTTCAATTAACTCGCATTTTTTTCGTGCAAAAAATATCCGAGTTTCTCTCCTCATCTTATTTCAATACATTCAGGATAACTAACAGTATGACGACTACTTGAATAGCGCTTTTACGACTTTTTGCATGCAACACTCATTTCTTATGGATACAAAAATAGGGGCTGACTCAAAAGCCGTTTTTGGAATTTCAGTTCCCGCTTATTAAGTCATAAATGGTAAAAAAAGAACCTTCAGTTCCACTTTATAGTGGTGCTGAAGGTTTTTTGCGCATGTTATGGGATTGGCCGGGATGACGCTCAGAAAGGTTAGCTCCGCTTTTCCTTTTTTCTTTGTTATACTGATCCGAGAGCATTCAAAATGGCCTCTCCATGCTCAATAATGCCTCTATCTTGCTCAGCGCTGCAATAAATGAGCGAAGCTATGCCCTGCCATCCTGCAAAATACACCGTCGATTATTTGCTTGCTTGCCTTTCCTCCAGCCAAAGAATCGATGTAACGCCGCGCGGATAATATTTGCTTCCTGTGATGCGTCCCGAAATGATTTGGTCGCTCCAGCTCCAGATAGACAGTTCAGGATGCGTCAGCCATGCCACATGGGCTGCGTCCGCAGCTCTGCCCACTTCCTCCCACGTTTTGCCCATAAGCTCGCGTGCAACGAATTGGCACAAATATATTTTGCTCAGCCAGCTGTTGTTGCTCGTCGAGGACAATTTCCAACCGCCATCCTCAAACAAGCAGATACCCGGCTGGAGCACATAGTTTAGATGCTTATCGAGCGCCGCAAGGTAAGCACCAAAACGACCATTAGGATCAAGCGCAGCATGGTTTCCTGTTACATATGGGAAAATCAACCCTTCAATGGCAGGTATGATTTTAGAATCGTTGTTTTCACCAATGACTGCAGGAATATATCCCTCGCTCGTCACATGGTCAACAATGGTTGCCCCGCATCGGTCCGCTTGCAAGCCTGCAATTTCTGCCAGCATATCCCGTTCGTTCTCGCTGAAAATCCGCTCCATTGCCACGTAAGCCGCCCAGCTTTTACCCGCCAAATAAATGTTGTTGCGCGACTGGCCAAGCGATACATCAAGGCTGTCGTAGGTTGTGATCTCAGCACCGCCCATCGTTCGCGAGCTATCGAGACCCATGATGCCGTTCCGGCCTCCCGGATTTGAATCGTCTCGATTCAGCATGCTGTTTAAACATTTCTCGAATACGTCCAGATTCGCATCAAGCCACGCTCGATCCGCTGTCTTCTCGTAATAGGCAGAACCGCACAACACCCAATTAACCAGCTGTTCATGCGTCATATGGGAAAAGCAGCCGTCGAGACCGTAAAGTTCGTACGCCGAGAAGCCAGGGCGGGATATTGCATTCGCGACGCCCATGTCATGAGTAAAGCTGATGCCACCCGGATACTCTGTCGCATCCCCCGGCCTGCGTATCGTATCCTCATAGCTGTATCTTTGCACGAACATATCCAGCTCATTTTTGACCGTCCATGGATTCATCTTCAATTCGAAGAAAAGCTGGTCCACTGTCAAGTCGAACGTATTCATCATCCGGTACTCGCCTTCGTTGACGATCCAGAACGGCTGCCCTTCAAAATCAAGTAGCTGCGTGGAGCCATAGTAGCTGCGGATGGAATGATTGAGCATAAAGGTCTGATCGTCCGATAGCTGTTCCCGCTCCGTCAGCGCGCTCGCTTGAACGGCTTCAGCCGCCAGTCTGTCAAAGTGAGTCAGCGCATACGCCGAAACGGCCTCAACATTCGCAAAGTAGCGCGTGTAGTAGTAAGAAGCATCGATTCCTGTCGTTACGTATCCTCCGCGATAAAAACAAACCGCGAAACGGTACGTTTTAATTTCCCCCGGCTCTGTATCCATAATAAGCGCGCCCACTGGCCCGAGACCAAAGGTCCAATTCTCCTTCAGCGACGCATTCAATATATCCTCCATGCTGAAATGCTGCGCAGAAGAAACCGACTTTTCATCCGTTACAATCGCAAGATGCCTTCCTTGTCCAATGCCTGCGCTGCCGCAAGTGGCATCCACGCGCCGCATAGCGCTGTAAGGGTCATTGCCTTGAAAACCAAAGAAAGCTCGGCGTTTCTTATCTGAGCGCGAATTATCGACAGTCAGTTCCGCAAAGACAGCCGGAAGAAGCGTATCCATAAGCTCTTCCTCTAGGGCAACAGTTGGATCGGGCACGGAACGCACTTGCGTTATGATTCGGAAAGAGAGGTCGCCTGCCTGCCATGTATCCGTCGTCAAGCCAAACTCGCGCCGAATATCCTGCTGCGGCAGCGGATGAAGCAGCCTCGGCTTGTCCGGATTCGGATCCGGATTCTCGATATCGTAGCGCTTGCTCTCCTCCTCATCTTGAACGTCATGGAACGGCAACGTATCATAACCGGTTCCATCCAAACGTTCAAGCCCGATAAATATGTTTTCCTTAGGCGGTTTAGCAAGCTCGATATCAAAGCCCCCTGATGCGCCGGGGAAGCCAAGCGTAAAGCTTGCGAAAGCGCCGATAGGCGAGTGATGGGCATTAAAGAATAGATTATTGGCCAACGTACTTCATCTCCTTTTTGCATTACGTCTCCTTTCATCTTACGATCGATCCTACCGCCCCAACAGGGTCATAACAGACCTATATTTGTACAAATCGGCACCAACTCGCACAATCGCTGTATGCTATACTGGAACCAACCTATCTAGCGAGGAATATGCAATGAGAAACCAACTTCCCTTCGGCGACGAAAACAGCATCCAAGAGCTGGTGACGCCTGATCTGCAGTTTTCCTTTCAAATCGTAGCGGC
The DNA here is from genome assembly GCF_003337375.1 of Paenibacillus prosopidis. Lineage (GTDB taxonomy): Bacteria > Bacillota > Bacilli > Paenibacillales > Paenibacillaceae > Pristimantibacillus > Pristimantibacillus prosopidis. The sequence continues at coordinate 187,333 of NZ_QPJD01000013.1, read as the reverse complement.
GCATAAGCGAACCGTTAACGGGCAGTGGAGCTATCCCGAGCATCATCATCCCATGTTCGAGCTCAACATGGTGCTTGAGGGAGAGCAGACGCTCATTGCCGAGAACTCGTCCTTCGTGCAGCAAGCAGGGGATATTTTATTTATCCCGCCCAGCGTTACACATCGCAGCGAGGGCTCTGCCGGCAAAGAAACAATGACTTACTTTTGCCTTCATTTCGACATTGATGATCTGACATTGCGCAGAAGTCTCATGGGGATGCAGACGACTCTGCTTTCAGCAGGCGACCCTTCTTCTGCCGCGATCCATGATGCTTTGCGACGATTGATTATGACGCTCCCTTACGCCGAAACCAGCTTGCAAAGAGACAAGCTGGCATTTCTCAGCGACACCTTCCTGATGCTTTCCGCCCTTTCCCGCTGGACAATAGAAGAAGGATCGGGCGAGCTGACAGGAAAAGATGCAACCGAGAATGAAGTTTCGCTTGCTTCAACGATCGAGCGCGAGCTGCGCGGCTCCTCCGCTGCTGAACGGATGTCTGAAGAACGGATCGGCGTCGAGAAGCTGGCTGCCCGGCTCGGTTACAGCTCCACTTACTGCAAGCGTGTATTCCAGCGTGTCTACGGCATGTCGCCGCGGCAATATTTGACGGGACTCATCGTCAGGCAAGCAAAGCTGCTGCTAATCGATTCCGAGCTGACAGTAGAAGCCATCGCCTATCAGCTCGGCTACCAAGACGTTTCACAGTTCAGCAAGCAGTTCAAGCGCTGGATGAATATGTCGCCGACTGCCTTCCGCAGATTGACCAAATAGAAGCAAATTCTCCTTAATATTTAATGGCATGTGTACTTCTAAAACCATAGGCTTTGATAATCTAATCTCGTTGAAATCAGCGCACCTGTATAGCCTTGAGGTCGGGTGACTTTCGCTCGCCCACAATTTGCTCAAGAAGGAACCAATAGACCAAAAAGCAGAAATGGCGGTGCAGGGATAACCTCCCAAGCATCGCCATTTCTTTATTTTCGTTGTATTTCCATCAGGCGAGCTGTCTCGTCAAGTGCAGAGCTATTTTTGGGACAGCCCTCTTACAATTTATCTATATTACGACCGTCTATCCAAGATCGGTTATATGACTCCCAAGCAAGATACGGGGATCCGCCACACCTGCCGTTTAAAGTCTCATTTATGAAGAGCCTCTACTTGTTGTGCATGCTTCCGCGATTTCCACAAGCAGACCGCGCAGCGCTTCCAAACGGCCGACCGCCGTCTCGGCTGCAAAGCGGAGCGCCTTTTTGTCCTTTTTGACTCCCGCTTTGAAAATGGTGGCGCCCGTTCTCTTCCAATCGAGCTGGATCTGCAACAAAGGCTGTTCGTAGCGCGTAAGTTTCCGGGGACCCAAAGATGATTTCGTGTATTGAAGCAAATGATATATACTTCCAATTCGAAGTCGGTAATGAGCTTGTTGGCACAGTACAGGAAGATCCGAATCATTTGCGCACGAGTCTGCCCGCAAGGCAAGCGACTCCAACCATTGACGATAAGCACTCAAGCCGGTTCCGGGAGTGGACTCGCTCTCGAAAAATCGCCTCAGTCCGCCGGTCATGTCCTCTTCCGCCCTTATATCCTTCTCTCCAAGTATGACGTTCGTCTCCGTATCCCCGAACCATAGTGCGTGGCGTACTCCTTCCGACAGAGGACCCCAATCGGTCTCTCCCTCATAACCGCATACCGCACCGGTCGGCTCCAACAGGAATAAATCCGCGACCCGGGCAACGCCGCGGCTGCGATCCAAACCGAGCAGAACGACAGTATGGTCGCGGCTTTCACCAGCTATGTAGAAGGGCTTGTAAGAGAGCGATCGGCTGTCGACGATCAGTAGCGTATGCGCCCCCGATTCGGCGCGCGCGACGACTGTCTTGAGAATCTCCCCGGTTAACGGCTGCAGGTGCACCGAGACCGGAAGCCTGCTTCGCCAACTTGCAGCCATCCGATCCAACGCTGGAGGGTAAAGCACACCCGAGTCTGACGCGTATTCGACGAGCGGACCGTCAGCGCGGAAATATATCTGCGCCTCGCTTAGACAGCAGCCATTCGCATGCAAGGAATAAGCTGCGCAAGCGTACAGACAGTGTTCGGCTTGCTTAAGCATCAGCCGGCTCCACTCCCCTCAGGTGTACCTAGGTATTTGAACACGAGCTGCTCGAGCTTGGCGATTGATGCGAGACGGTCGATCAGTAGGTCTTCGTCATCGACCTCTATGCCGAAATGCTGCTCCAGCCGTACGATCAATTCGACAGCTGAGAGTGAGTTCAGATCGTAGGATATGAGGTCCGTATCCTTATGAAGGTCTTGCGCCTGCCCGCTATCGAGCTTCAATACTTCCGCCACCATCGTTACGATTTGAGTTTGCAGGTTCAATTTGAGTCCCCCTTTTTCATCATTAACATTCGGGATCATAGGACGATGTGCAGCTGATTGCTTCGTTACGAAAGCATGCGAGAACGGCTTCAAGCCGGTTCTCTAGCCCAAGTGCCCTCTCCCTTGTTGAGGCGACGGAGATCGTGAATAGACGGCCGGGCGCTCTGGTGGTCGCGGCCGGCGGTAACGTTCCCGACACATAGACAATGATGCCTTCCCCCGTTTCCCTCTCATAGAGAAGATGTTCCCGTCGTAGAAGGTCTAGTAGTTCGTCGAACCCCGGTGTTCCGTCTGCCGGAAGGCGCCGGTAACGAGTACGCAAGAATCGGTTAGGAAAGCGGTATGACAAGAATGAGATATACGTCGACAACGTGAAGCGTCCGTTGATTTCCACGACAGGAATCCAACCACCGAATTCAGTCCGGATTGAGTCGATCCCCGCTACGCCGACATATCCCAAGCGGGCCAGTTCTTGGCCTACACGAAGGATCGACGAGTGATATCCGACCAACTCCGCCTCGTCGGCTGCTGTTGCGAACTCCGAGCCGTTATACACGGTACCGTTAACAAGTTGACGCGTAACGGAGAATAATTCGGTCTCGCCAGACGGGCCGATCCACAATTGGGCATTCCAATCCTCCCGCGGTTCCAACCATCCTTCCACGAGCCAGCGAGTCTCTCCGGACCGCTTCGCCATTCTCTCCATCCTTCGTACCCATGCCGAGAAGCGGTCTTCGCTGTCCGCTACGAACATCCCTTTGCCGGAGGCATTGTACGGCTGCTTGAGTACGACTTTGCGGTACCCTTCAAACCGTAACGCGTAATATGCTTCCATCATTTCGTCCGCGCTGCTGCATATCCGGCCGCTCGTTACCCGTAAGCCTAGCCGAGCCGCCAATTCTCGGCTATGGACTTTGTCGTTGATCACGGCGCTTGCCTCGGCGGGGCCGCCGATAAGTCGTAAACCGCTGGCGGCGGCGATCATCTGTTCCCGATTGGTCACCGCGTAAGGAACGAAGACCGTGTCATTGGCGGCCGTGCCGATTCGTGACAACCGTTCGAGCAGTGCTGCGTCCCGTAGCACGAGCTCCGAAATCGGCGTGTCCTCGTCCTCTGCGGCGCCGGATGGAAAGAGAACCCGCGGGCCAGGAAATCCCAAGCTTCGCATGTAGTCTTGCCACAGCCTCGAGGGTTCGGCCCTCATAATCAGGACGTCTTGCTCCCGGGACAGCAGCCAAACCATATCCTCCATCCTGTTTACGATCCGGTTTTCAGCCGGATCCGCAACGCCGGTCGGTTGCGCGTGCCAAACTTCCTCAGCCCCGATATTAAACAGCCAGATGATCGTACCCTCATGTCGATGGGTCGTCATCCATTCAGTGAAGGAAAAAGATGATCCAACTTCTTCAGCCAGGTTATTAGCTGTTTTGGTCATGCAGTCCCTCCTTTACAGCCTCAATTTGTTTTGGCCGCGCATCGCGTCGGAAGGCCTGCCGGCTTCTCGAAGCGGCCATAGTTTGCCTTGCCAATAGAGCCATTCCGCAGGCATCGGGTGGCTTAGAAAACCGATTGGGCTGTTGGTCAGCCCGTAGGCGCCTGACTTCTCCACAACGACCAAATCGCCAGGCTCCGCCCGAGGAAGAAAGATCCCTTGTCCGAGACAGTCGGTTGGCGTGCAGAGCCTGCCACTTACCGTGACTTCCTCAACCTGGGCCTCGTCGGCTGTCTTTCCAGCGATCCGTAGCGGAAAATTGCCTCGAACGGCACGACCGAGGAACGCGGAATTGGCATGGTGATGCGATCCTCCGTCGCAAACGAGAAATACGTTCCCTTTACTCGTTTTCCGATAGAGCACTTTCGTCACGTATACGCCGGATTCCGCTAGCAGGAACCGGCCACTCTCGACAAGTACACGAGTAACGTTCAGCCTCGGTGTAAACTCCGCCCAAATGTCAGCCAGCAGCGAACGCAGCAGCTCCAGATTGAGCTCTGACTCCTGAGGAAAATAAGGAACGCCGAAACCTCCGCCTAGATCCAAGTGAAGTAATGGGAAGTTGTGCTTTTCCGCCGTATCGCAGGCCAGCCTGATCGAATGGCGAAAAGTGCCGGCAATGTCCTCTGCATTCAGAAACTGCGAACCGACATAAACGTGAAACCCTACCAATTCCACAGATCGTAAATCAAGTACTGTGCGAATCGCCTCATCCAACATCGTACCGTCGATTCCGAAAGGAGAGGCGACACCCGACATTCTTAAGCCGGCTCGACCGGCGGATAAATCCGGATTGACGCGGAGAGCGACGCGAGGAACGCAGCCTAACTTCGCCGCGAGACGATCGATCAGAATCGCTTCATCCACACTTTCTACGTGAATGCAACCAATCTTGCGGCCAATCGCTGCTCGAAGCTCCGCATCCGTTTTACCTGGACCGGCAAACGCGATCGAATCCGGCTGGAATCCCGTTTCCAGCGCGATCAGCAGTTCTCCTTCCGAAGCTACTTCGCAGCCAGCTCCCCAACTTCTAAGCAGTTGGCAAATGCCCATCAGCGGATTCGCCTTGACTGAATAGAGGATGCCGACTTGATTCGGCAGCACCGCGCGCAACAGGTCATACTGACGCTGAATAACATCGGCGTCGTAAACGTAAAATGGAGTCCCATAAAGCTGAGCCGAGGAGATTAACCGGTCGTCAAGCATGCCGCTACCCATCCCTCTTCCGCTCTCGTTCCAGCCCAATTTCGGAAAGGACCAAGCCATTTCTTGTTCGATTATAATCAGCCCCTTTGCATCCTGGTCTGTACATGGCTGAAAAACTCCGAATAATAAGCGGTTTCCGCTTCCTGCATCAACGCAATTTTACCAACCACTGTCTCGATCGACTCGGCATTGTATACGCCGGTAGTCTTGTATTTGAGCAAGATTGCCTGAATAAGCTTCCAATCCTCGATTACTTGCCCCAGCCGTGAATTAAGTGTTTCCGGAAATTCCAGTATTTGCAGTCGCTGCTTTTCCAGCATCTTATTTAGGATTACGGAGGTCAGTCGGAAAGGCCACTGTCCGAATTGTCTTTCCACCCATGCCCTCAGCAGGCTTTCTGAAGCGCAAATGTGACTGAACGCTCGGTGAAACTTTTGCATTTCGGGCAAGCATCCGAGCACCCTCTCCCGCTCGTTCCAAGCATGACGATAATAATCCATCGAGGCGTTACGCAAGGGATCCGGTTCGCTCTGCGGCTCGCCTGTGCGCAAGGAAAAACTTAAGAAATTAGGGAGATGACGTAAATGTCCGAATTTCTCCTTCACTCCCTCACAGCATAACGCAACGTCCTCGAACGGCAATTCCCGCTTGATGTAAAGCATGCTTTCCTGGTAACGGTGCTCGATAATATGGAATACTTGACGATCCATGTCGTACCCGTGTACGAGAATATAATGGGGGAGATGATACTTCTGATACGTATCAGGCCGAATCGATTCAAAAAAGCTATCGATTAACAGGATGACCGGCTGCCTGTGGTTGATTGCGCGAATGACGCTGTGAATGGGATCGTCCATATTGTCTTCCCGCTTAAATGCCAAGCCGAGCAACCGATAAAGCTCCTCTTCAGGGTAAAGGCCTATCGCCGCCTGAGAGATCTGGCCGTGCTCCTCATCGAATTCGTAGACAAACATCTCGTTCATGAGGAACCGGCATTCGCTTCTTCCCAAGTATGCCAATGCCGGAAACAGCGCATTATAGAAACAGGTCTTGAAGTAAAGGCCGTTATAGGGCTCTATTGGCTCAAGAACATGGACCGCCATGGAATCCTCCTAACTTAGACAAGTTCAACAATCATTTCTCCATCGTGTCATATTAAGCGTACATCAGGTGTGCTCTTGTTCGTCAGGATCGGTTGTGCGTTGCAATTATCCCCTCTATCTTCCAGCAGATATCGTGCATCAATAACACAGTTCAAGTCGAACACATGCTGCTTGGTTCGAAACTCTTCCCAGGCCGTTGCAATCACCACGACATCGCTTGAACGTTCTAGCTCTTCAACCGATGCCATCATTGTCACGGGAAACGTATAATGCTTGCTGAAGGCAGACATTGCCATAGGATCGTAAGCCGCAATTTTGCGGCATCCGCGTTCAAGCAATAATTCAATCATTCGCGCAGAAGGCGTGCCTCTGACATCATCGCTTCCGGGCTTGAAGGAAAGCCCGAGGATGCCGACTTGTTGATCAAGATTTCCCAATTTGGCAACGATCCGTTCAATGCATGACTCCATGACGTCCCTATTGATGTCCAATACCGCGTTCAGGAGCTTTGGACGGTGCCCGTACTTTTCGGCTGTCCGCTGGAAGGCAAACGTATCTTTCGGCAAACAGTATCCTCCAAAGCCGCAACCAGGATATATATATTTGCTCATCTCAGCAGGTTGCCCGGACCATCGGCGATCAGTATGGAGCAGGTTGAATATGGTAGGGATATGGATATCTCCAATTTTTTCCGCGAGCATCGCTTGCTCGTTAGCAAAGCTTATCATGGTTGCAAGCAATGTATTGGAAGCCAATTTCACAAACTCGGCCGATGTCGGCGAAACGCGATGGTATGGAGCCTGGAAAAGACTGTAGGCTTCTTCCAGAAGACGGCCAGTTCTGTCGTCAGCTGATCCCGTTACGATTCGATCGGGAAACAGAAAGTCGTTCCAAGCGCTTCCTTCCCGCAGAAATTCCGGGTTGTACGCAAGTCCCACCTGAGTGCCTAACTCAAAGCCTTCAGTCAACAAAAGCGGAATCAAATGTTCCCGCATCGTTCCCGGGGGAATCGTCGATTTGACTGCAATTCCGTAGAAACGATCTTTGCTCACACATCGAAGTACTTCCGTTAATGCACCAATCAAGCTCGAAAGATCCATCTCCCCTACTTCATCTACAGGTGTACCGACACATAGGAAGATAAGCTCGGCCTGCTGCACGGCTAGGGCGATCGAATTACACAATAGAAATCGTTTGTCAAGCTGCCTACGAAGAGCCTCCTCCACTCCCGGTTCATAGAAGGGCACGCATCCTGATTGGTAGCTCGCTCTTTTCAAAGCATCTTGATCGTAGCCGAATACGCGATGGCCTTTTTCTGCGAACCCTAAAGCTGTAGTTAATCCGACAAACCCGAGACCAATAACGGCGATGCTCTTGTGCTGCTGCATGCTCATTCCCCCACACCGTGAAGCTGCAAGTACCGCAGGACACCTTCCTTTAGCGGAATGACCGGATCAAAGCCCAGCAATTTCCGTGCTTTTCCGATATCCGGACAACGGCGTTCCGGATTATCTGTTAAATATTGGACATCCTCGGATACATAGTAACGGATTGGTGTCACCTTTCCAGTAAGCTCACGAGCACATTCTGAAAATAAGGCCGCCATGTCTGCTGCACTGATTTCCTGCGAGTCCGAACCGATATTGAATATTTCAAATCGGTCATAGGTTAAAGCGAGCAAATAGCCAACGATTGCGTCTGCGATGTAACAATAGGTACGTGTGGGTTGGCCGCTGGAATAAATTTCGATATCCTCACCTCTCACGATCGCACGAGCAAAATCGGAGGAGATCCTGCGGTCGTCCAAATGGAGGCCCGGACCGAAATTGTTGAACGGGCGAACAATTCGAATTGGTAATTGATGCACCTGATTATAGAGATGACATAAGGTTTCCCCGAACCTTTTGGACTCATCATAACAAGCTCTTGGCCCTACCGTCGGAACATTTCCGTTATAGGTTTCCGGTGTCGGAATCGCGCTGGGATCTGGGTTTCCGTACACTTCACTGCTCGAAAAAAACAAAATTCCCTTGCTGTTTGCCGTTCTGCAGGAGTCGAGCAGACGCTTCAAGCCGAACACATTGGCTTCCAGCGTTTCCAAAGGAAATCTCCGGTAATAGGTTGGAGAAGCAATAGACGCCATATGGAGAAGATAATCGGCTTCACCGTAAAACTCAAAGGGATCGACCGTGACGTCAAAGTCTTTGACCGTCAAAGGCCAGTCGTCCGACTCCAACTCCATTAGCCACTCCGGCTTCCCTCTAATAAATCTGTCCAGAATAAACAAGTGTCGGATGGGGGTTCCGTTATCAACCATATAGAGAAAGAATAATATCAAATAATAGCCGATAAATCCGCCCCCGCCGGTGATAACGATCGTTCTGCCGGCAAATCGTTCCGCTTTTCCGAACTTCTGCAGCATGTATGAAAGATCCTCTCGAATGACCGGATTGTCCCAAGGCCGCCTATTCATTACATTCTGTTGCTTGCATGATAGTCCTTCCAGACCTTCCACGGCGCCTTCCCTCCTTCCCATAGCTGTTCTAGCTCCCGTTTGTCATGAAGCGTGTCCATGCAGGCCCAGAACCCCTCATGCTGATAAGCCATAAGCTGGCCGATATCCGAAAGTTGCCTAAGCACGCTCCGTTCCAGCTCAGTTGAATCTCCCTCAATATACTCGAGGACCTCAGGCTCAAATACAAAAAATCCGCCATTCACCCACTCGTCCGGCGCATGTATTTTCTCGCGGAACGATGTAACGACGCCGGCCTCACACCGCATCACTCCAAACCTCTCTTTCGGCCGAACTGCCGTAACGGTTGCAAGCTTGCCATGACTGCGATGAAAGCTGAGCAACTCGTTCATATCGATGTCACAGACTCCATCGCCGTAAGTCAGCATGAAGGTCTGTCCTTCCAATAGGTATCCGACTTTAGCCAAGCGTCCTCCGGTCATCGTTCCCGCTCCCGTGTCCACCAGCTCCATGTTCCGGTTCTCGTGGTGCACTGCATTCGCCCGGAATCTGGTCATCTTCGGATCTCCTTCAAAATAGCTTTTGATATATTCCGATTTATAACCTAATGCCAACACAAAATCATGGAATCCGGAAGCTTCATAGATTTGAAGAATATGACTCAGAATCGGCAACCCTCCGATCTCAATCATCGGTTTGGGCCGTTCGTCCGTCTCTTCGGCAAACCGGGTCCCTAACCCACCGCATAGAATGACCGTTTTCATCAAGCACGAGCTCCTCTCGGGGCAGTTTGTTGAAAGCGTTGCTCAGCATCTCTCAGAATCGCCTGCTGCATGGTCACCCGTTCCAACGCTTCATGAAGCATCTCTTTCCTAAATCCATTCAAGGTCTCGACAAATGCATTCAGTTGATTCACGTAATAATTCATCGGCTCGAAATCGTGCAGCACGACGGGGTTCGTTGAATCCTCGAGACGAATTTTCATCCTGTAAAACCCGATATTGGAGCGGAAAAAGTCCGGAACGGTGACGGAAGCCTTCTCGAAATGAATCGTGTGAGCCGCCTTGTAAGGCATTTCAAAGGATGTCGTACAGATGGCTTCGACGCCGCCTGCATACCGCAGCCCGGCTTGTAAAGTCCAATCACATCCGTCCGGCCCGGTAAAGTCTGATTTACCCCATATTTCCTCCGCTTGCAAACCGATTAACGCTTGGAGAAATTGGAGCCAATAGCAGCCCAAGTCGGAGAATACTCCCCCTCCCTTGGCCTTGTCGCTGCGATAGTTATGTATGTATCGATCCCTGGCTTGAAGCGAGATTCTGGAGTCGATTCTTAGCAGATGCCCGTATCGGCCGGAGTCGGCAATCGACCTCAGAGCAGACTGCCACGGATGACAGGAAACCATCAACCCTTCTATCAGCTTGAGGTCGGTAGTGCTCGCTTTAGCCATCTGTAATAATCGCACGTCTTCCTCTGTCAAGCCGATCGGCTTCTCGACTAGCACATGCTTTCCTGCCGCAAGAGCCCTGATTGCCCATTCTGTATGCAGTTCATTGCTAAGGGCAATATAGACCGCATCGATTTCCGGATCCCCAAGCAGTTCTTGCAAGTCATCATAGACTTTCGGGATAGAGTAAGAACGGGCAAGCTGCTCAGCTTTTGCCCTGGTGCGGTTCGCCACAGCGCTGACCTTTATCTGTGGTACGTATACGGCCGGCTCTAACAGGGTACGCTCCACAATCCCCGCACAACCTATTATTCCTAATCGATAAACTCCTCCAAGCACCGGCCCATTCATATATGCGCAAGCGAAGACGAGCCATGTAAATAAAGAACGTTGCATTTGGAGCAGGCCGGCGATAATTGCTCGCCCAATGTCCGCCTGATACGGTCATAGGCTTCGGAATTCCAAATGTCGGACAGCGATTGTTGATGCAGGTTTCCAACCGAGAATTCGGAGAAAAATTTACAGGCGCTAACATTGCCGCTTGGTGTAATATCCGCCCTTGTACTCAGCGCCAGGCATTTCGTAGCGCAGCGAGATGTCATGGCATTGCCGCTAACGAAACCCTCAATTTCGTCAAAATCAAGCCCTGGCTGATAACGGATGCGCGTTTGCCACATGCGTTCGTTAATCCGTTTCAGATCATCCATTAAGCTTCCGACATTATCCGGATCAATATGATACTTGAACGCATGCCAACTGCTCCTCTGGTTCTCCTCCAATTCCTTAAGCCAATCGAATTGCTCCCGGAAAAAGCCATCCATCTCCCCGGTCGCCTCATGAGAAATGTACCAAGGGAAACAGAGCAGCACCAAATCGATTCCTTTCTGTTCAAAGAATTCCATTAGTTCGTAGAGCCTTCCGATCATACTGTCATTAATGACGGAATGTACCGAGATTTTCCCATGGAAAATCCCCTGCCGCCGAAGAAGAAGCAGGCGGTCGATCTGATCCATCACCTTGCTGAAAGAGCCTTTCCCACGAAGCAGGTCATGTTCCTTCTCGAAGCCCTCTATCGCAATCAACAGTTCTAGATTCGGTGAAATCCGGCATAACGCTTCCTCGTATTTCTCGATGAGATACGCATTCGTACAGATTGTCGTCTCCCGAGGATCGTTCTCCAGCATCAAGAGAATATCTTCGATGTTACGATGAAATAACGGTTCTCCTCCCCAAAGGTACAGCCTTGACTTTGTTTCACGGGTTTCCTCCAGCATCCGGCGAAAGACCTCCGTGTCGATATCGAGATTCTGCTCGGCCTGCTCCATGTCGTGATGGTAACCAGACTCATTCCACTGATAACAATGCTTGCAACGCAGGTTGCAGCGGTTGGTTAGCTTAACGGCAACAACCTCCGGCATCACGGTCTTATAGGCGGGATCCAGCTTCCGTTCTCTATGCGGGACGACCACATTTCTGATCGTACGTTTCAATATTTCGAATGACTTCTCATCCATCTTCACCTTGCTGGTAGGCTGCATCACGATCTCCCCTTCCCGATTCGGCTCCGTCGTTCTATGCCATCATAGGTTTCTCGTTATAAAACAAACAGCAACCCTGACAGATTGGCAGCAACTGCTTCCGCAAATAATTGCGGTACTGCGTATACTTCTCTCCCCTCCAGATCTCTGCGATACTGGCCTCGTTTACATTGCCAAGCGTCAAATCGTAATACGCATGGCAGGATGTCACATCGCCTTGAGCATTAATTTCCGTGCTGACCCACGGAAAAGGACACCGCTTCTTTACTTTTGTCATTGAGAACCAGTCAGCGCTAAAATATTTACGAATATTGTCCTCGGACATGACCTTGGGATACGTGTTCAGATACTTGCCTTCGACCTCGCAATATTCAGCGATTGTTTGGATCTGCCGGGCGATCAGACCGGCATCGATGTCTGCAAACATTGCCGGATCGCAGACAAACCCCCTTGATACCGGAGCACTGTTCACGCCGAATTCCCGACGAAGCACACCTTCATAATCCTTGTGATTTTGCTCCGTAATGTACGCCTGCAACTCAATGCTGATGCAGTCCAGCTTGCTGATATCGAGCGCCTCGAAGAAAAATCGTTCAAGATGCCTGAAATTCCTAGGCGTTACAACTGTGCTAATACCGATCTGCGGATACTTGGAGCCTGCTTCCTCTCGCAAACGGAGGAGCTTTTCTATCCCTTTCACCGCTTTCTGGAAAACGCCTTTGCCTCTCTGTTCGTCATTGATTTCAATAGGTCCGTCCAGCGAAACCCAGATCCGTTCGGGCGGGTAGGTCACAAGCAGCTCGGCATGCTTTTCGAGCAAGGTACCGTTCGTCGGCATGTGCACTTTGCTTCCCGCATCATGAATAGCTTTCAGCACCTCGCCGATATGCGGATACAGCAAAGGTTCTCCGCCGTACAGCTCGTAATAGGGCTGAACGGAACTACAAGTGCTGATGATATCCTTGACGACTTTGATATCGAGCTGCTTTAATATTTTTTTCTCGTTGTACGGACCGTTTTCTCCCCACTCGTAACACATTTTGCAGCGCAGATTGCAGCTTTCCAGCAGCTGCAGGAATACCCATTTCGGCAGCGAATGATCCAGTGAAGCGGATGCAGATGAACCCGTTGCGGTGCTTTGCATATTATATTCTCCCTTCGAGTTGGGACATTCCCTTGGCGAAATAAGCAGCGTAATCGGGATATTGCTTTCTCTTGACCACCAGATTGTGATGCAGACGCTCAAGCACGCCCTTATCAAACGAGGTGTCTCTCCATGCTTCGTATCGAATACCGAATCCCTCTGCTACCCATATGTCCGCATTGACCTCTTCATGAGGACCAAAGGGATCCAGCAGAATCAGCGGAGTTGACGAGGATAAGGAATCAATAAGCGCCCCTGCCCCTGGTTTACTTATGACAGCTGCTGCTTCTCTAAGCACCTTATACAATCCGTGATGCTCCCGGCAGAATTGAAACTCCATGTTTTTGCGATTAATAATCTGTCCAAATGGAGGGAATGTGTGGACTCCCTCGTCGCTTCTTTGCCAGGTGCGCCAGTCGGGATCGTTCATAAAATATCGCCGGTCTGACGAGTCGTCATTGATCTCATCAGGCCCGTAAGCGACAACATCCAGCGAATAGCCAGCTTGCTCCAGCTCGTCCACAGCCTCGCGAAAAGTCCCAATTCCCCAGCCCCCGCCATGAACGACTAAGCGTGCGTTTCGTTTAGAGATAGGGAGTGGTTCTTTACCGTCTACATCGATCCGGAAGAGGGTTTGTTTAATCTGTGGATCATATAGCCCGATCTCTCGATAACATTCAGCGTAATTCGGCTTGTGCTTGCGGAGCTGCTTCCAGGAAGGCGACAGCTCTGAGTCCACATAAAGCAGATCCGCCTGAATGCTGTTATTCCTATCCTTTAACTCATCGAGAATGTGCACCCAATGCCCTGAAAGACTGATAAAGCGGCTTCTTCCTTCTCTTTCCCATCGCCCGATCAAGTCTTTCTTTTTGAAAGGATCCAGACTTTGGCGGATATCTCCAGGTATCCTTTGCGATGCCTTAGCAACCGCAAAATTCGCCGTGTATGCTTTCCGGCTCACGTCTGTCTGAAGCTTTTTCTCTTCCATCATCAAATTCTCAAATACTTCAACATCCACGTTATATCCCATGTTTCTTAAGCTGCGTTCGATTAGCAAGCCGGGAATATAAAAGCCAAGCCCAAACCCGGAGCACAAAATGGTGATAAGATTGGTCATTGGCATCCTTCCTTTGCACAATCCATTATCATGTGTATTCCATCCGGCTAGACGACCAGTTTTAGTCCATACTCGATTAAGACCTCTTTCATGCCCTCCGATAGATTCTGCAAATCTTCTTCGGTTCGATAGCCGATAGCCGCGTATAATCTTCCTTTATATACACCTGACGCATTGACATTGGTTCGAGGAAACAAGGTACCTGACGTTAATGGAATAATTCCGCTGCCTTTACTTTGCGCAAAGAGAATACCGGTGTCTTCTAGGCGTTCCAACACGTCCGAAAAATTACCCGGTTGACTGGATATTACATTTACTTGCGTGAGGCACCCTTTCAAGTCCTCGCGCTCGAAATACCGGTCCATGTAATGCTTGATGAGACTCATGGATTTGCGGGCATTAATTTCGACAAGCGGTTCTATCTTACCGTCCCGAAGCAGCATGGAATCTACACAGACGTCTCCGTAATACCCGTCTTTATTCAAGAGCGCCCCTATCCGTTCCATGAGCTCAAAATATCCTGTACTCACCAGCAACTCGAACAGCGATGGATCGGCCGAATAGGATCCGTCGTATGCATAGCCGACGTTCCTCAGCTGTTGGAGAGAAATCAGATTAAAACTACCGTTCACATTCAAGCGGAATTGGCAGGAGAAATCCGATCCCCGGTCGACAAGCGGCTCCAACACAAACTGCATTCGTTTCCCTCTGTCAACCTGAGAGCTCAGATAGCTGACGAGTCGTTGAAGCGTACGCTCGGAATCAATCTGCATGTTCCCTTTGCCTGAAACGCCATAATCATCTTTGATCAACAGAGAACCTCGTTCAAGAAGACGCATCCCCTTGCTCAGCAACTGATCCGGATGTTCGATCACCTCGCCGATGTTCGGTATACCAAGCCGTTCCCGCATCATAACAGAATAGATCTTCGAATTGACCCTGCAGACATCATCCTCATGCGGAAGGGTAGACGACAGCCGGTAACGCTGAATGGTTTCAATTGCGCCGGGAAGAACCGCGAACGGTTCTATTCGGGCACCTTCTGGCAACAAGGTTTGCAATTCATCAGGTGTGGACGTACCGGAATCGTTTAGTAATTGAAAGATATTAGGATCACTTAAGGGAGAAAAAATAGGGTTTAAAGGATGAAGATTCGTTTTAAACCGAAATCCAAGCGATTGAAGGTAATCATAATGAGACTTATCCATGCCTCCACGCGTCAATAACGAATCTCCATGCATGCAAAAGGCAAACAGCATTTCATCCATCGCATCGACGATAGGCTTATTGCTTCTGTCGGTAAGCGAAGGCAATACGGCCAGATCAAGATCACGCCAATACCGTTCAGCCTCAAAAGTGCCGCAGTGAACCGAAACCGTCATACCCGTACCAGCTGACCCAGATAGACAACGAAAGCATCGATTGAACTCAGATGTTCTAGGTCGAAGGTGTCAAAATCAACCTCCACCCCAAATTCTTCCTCGATTCGAAGAATAAAATTGATAATCTGCAGCGAGTCAAGTCCAGCTTCATTCATAATGCCTGAAGTAGTGTCGAGCGTTTTTATCAATGCGGCATCCTCTTTGATTTCAGCAATGATTTCGATAATTTTATTATGCATATATTAGCCCTCCTTTTTATTCAGGACCACTATGAGATCCGTTTGCGGAACAAACAAGTTGTAGTTGGTCACATGGAGTTGTCTAGTATCAGTGACGGAGTGGATTTCCAGATCATAGGGAAGGCATTCCTTTAGATGATTGACGAACGTTTCCCTCGTAAACCGCCAGATAACCCCGTCAATCGATGAATTAGCCATATAACCTTTGCCTGTGGATCCTCCTATTTTTTCCTCAAGAACAACGGGATCGGCTATAATAATGGTTCCGCCGTACCGAAGCAAGCGACTGCACTCCCTTAACGCCTTTTTATGATTGCGGATATGGTGAAAGCTGCGTGCAAATACGATCATATCGCAACACATATCGTTTAACTTTGTTGGCTTATCAATGAAAGCATGAATGTAGGAGTCATATCGGCCCAGCTTAACGCCTAGGCGCAGAGCATTCAGATTTGGATCCATGTTGATCCAACGGATGTGATTGTTTTTGCGTGCATACTTGTTCAATAGGCCGGTTCCACAGCCTACTTGCAGCACGTCGCCCTTAAGTGGCGGCAAAGCCTTGTACACATTGCGTGGAATCGGGAAATTCTGCACATACATAGCGAGCTCATACAACAAAGGATAGCGCCCTTGCAGTTGAACCAGCTTGCTGGTATAGAACGGATTTCGCCTAGTCCGCCGTTTGAAATCCCATTTGTTCAAATAGTAGACCGGACTTAACAATACAAAGAGCAGCACAAAAGCAAAGTTAACTAAGAGGATCGACAATCGTTTTACAGGTTGAACTTTGGTTTGGGCCACAAGGAGCCCCGTTGGCTTTGCTATGGTCATCCCTCCATTTCGCTGTTTTCTATCCCAAAATACCAAAGGAAACCTTAACTAAATATGGTTGATTACGCCAAAATAATTGTGAGAATAGCAACATTTAGAGGAGGAATTTGAACAAGCCGTATTGATCGTCAGGCCGTTGTTTTGAAAGACACGTGGAACCCGATTAACGGTCGCTTAACGGGGGGGCTTGATCGATCCAGTTCCATTCATTGTTCTCCATGAATATGGTTGTAGCCTGTTCGGGAGTTATCCCTGGCCGATGAAATCCAAGCATCATCATGCTGAAATTTCTGCATTTCTCTTCTGTAGGATCCTTTAAGAGACTGAATGCATGCTCGATAAAGTTGTCTGGTTTCACTTTTGCGTTTTCAACTGCGGCCATTAATGATTTGTGGCAGGGAAACAACATCCTGTTATGCGCAAGGATGATTCTGCCGCCATACAATACGAGACTGCTGACAGCCTGTGAGAGCAAGTAAGGGTTATTTTTCTTCAAAGCCTCATTAGAGAAGTAAAAGCCGTTCAATAGAATCTCAGCATAAAAGTCTGCCATGTTCTTATCACGGTTCTGCTCTGGATATACCGGTATTTTGGCAAGCAGCATGTCCAAATCCGGTATTCGGGTGAACCATGCCTCGGAGCCGATGAAGGAAGCTCTTGTCGGCTCACTGCCTCGTTCGGCCGCAAGCTCCAAAAAGCGGAGATTAATGATTTTCCCGTCGACATAACCGTCAGGATAATCGCAAATTTCTTGATCTTTGTTAATATAAGATAAATTGTGATTCTTTCTTTTTTCCATGTAAGTCTCATCGTCTACTACCAGGTACACATCGATATCTGACGTTTCTTTCGCTTTTCCCTGAGCAATGGACCCGGCTGTAATAACAGCAAGGATCGAAGGATCAGGCTTCAGCACTTCTACCAGATTATCCAATGCCCGCTTATGATGCTCGTACATCTGCACACCTCATTTTCTTGGAATTACAGATAAAATAACAGACATTCCGCTCTCGGACTATGGGGAAATCCGCCAAGCATGATGTTGAGATTGATGCTGAAGACGGAAAACAGCTGGTGTCATTCCATAGTGATTGTGGAATAACTGGTAGAAATGCTTCATGTCGAAAACTCCCACCTTCTGAGCGATGGATTGGATACTGTCGTTTTTTCTTTCCAATAGCAACAAACATGCAAAGTTCATCCTGATTTCTTGGAGCATCTGAATGAAGGATCGTCCTGTATGTAGTTTAAATAGACGCTGGAAATGCCGGTAGCTTATGGCCACCATCTGACTGACATTCGAAACCGACAACGGGAGCTCGAAATGAGTGCTCATATATTGAACGGCCGCATGTACTGGATATTCGTCTTTGCTTGGAGGATGTAAATAAGATAATTGAGGCTTTTGACTAAGGAGAGACAGCAATTGCAGTAGAAGAATGCCCAGCTCGGTGCCCGAATTCTGTTTCCGCTGTTGGTTATGCATAGCTTGAAGCAGTCGAATGAATTCGTTAGAACTCTCGCGGTATGCAAGCCATTTCGTACCGTTGATGAAATGGGAAAGCATCGCAAGTTCAATACTTCGACACTGCAGAAGCAGATTTGTGGTAAGATCGGTAAGTACAGGCTTAAATAAGCAGTTAATGACATGCAGAGGACGTTTACCTGTTAAATCGCGTGGTTGGAAGACGTGAGGGATACAGGTAGGGAGAAAAAATAGGTCTCCCTTTGAAACGGTGAATATTTCATCAGCGACATAATGAATGCCTTCGCCTTCCGCTATATAGGCGATCTCGATAAAGTTGTGCTTATGAGTCATGAAATAAGGGTATTCTTTACTATATAGCGTTCGAATTGGAATATTGGGTTCAAATAGATATTTACCATCACAAACCAAATACTCTCTCATACATCATCCCCCTACTCCTTATGAATATTCTTATTGCAATCCGTAAAAGGCGGACTTCACTTAGGCTGGCTTCGACGAACAAGTCCGTGGATTGTGAACACCAAATGGAAATCGGGCCGCCTTTGCATGTCTTAAGAGGTTTCAGTGGTGCTCCACGCTATCACCCATTCCCTGCTGCAGAACATCCCGATTCCATTTACCCTTCCAATATCGGTTCTCCTAGACTGATAGTTGTCCATTTTGTTGAAGTTTTTCAGTCAAGGAGATGCCCCTGCCCTTCCTGCCTATAAACACAACAGGTTCTATAGAAGGAGATATAAGCGCGCCTGAGAGCATTTCCCCATTAAGAGCGATCTCAAGCTTATGGGTATCGCCATTCTCGTCGAAACCTGTTGCTTTCAGAATATTTCCATAGGTTCGGATATTATCGAACGTAATATTGTTGTAAAGCGGCTCCGATTCCATAACCAGTCTTAATCCATGATTACCGTCCTCATAAATCGAAAATACGGTGTAGAACTGCTGATCGGGTGTTTTGATAATTGCGTTCCATGTTTCGATCATCGATTTTTGCTCCTTGTCCGAAAGGTCGCTTCCGGTCGTTTATCGTGCATGAATGTTCTTTACATCCTTCACGACTCGAAAACTTGGATTACTAAAATTCTAGATTAAGAGAAACCCCATTCCACAAAAAAAGGCCCCCTTACAAGGCAATACGCGAGTTCTGTTGTAAGAGGGATTCCCTTCTCTTACCTATGATTAAATGGTCGGAATCCAACCAATCAGATCCTGCCTGGTGATCAATGCTTAGATTGTTATGCCATCGGTTTGAAACCGCCCCTCACCTTGGAACGGCCGCACGGAACCGTCAGGAAGTTTGACCTGCGCGGTTACACCATCCGGAACTTTTGCCAGAAGTTCAAAGTTGTTTCCATTCAGTGCCCATTCTACCTCCACCATTCCATGTGCCGTTGGCACACTGCCCTTCGCCCACTTGAGTTTCCCGATCTGAGGTTCGATTTTCACGGTAGCGAATCCTGGCTCGGCCGGAGTTATGCCCAGAATAGATGCCGGGAACTCGGCAAGGGGAACCGCACTCCATGCGTGGCAATCGCTTCGCGGATTGACCTCCACTTCAGGCAGAGTCGTCAATCCTTGCCTTGCGAAAGCCCTCCAGCGATCCCACATGTCAAATGTACGATGCTGTAAACCAGTTTTCTTCAGAGCTTGCATCAACAGGTAGGAGAAAGGCAGCGTGACGCGATGAATAGGCTCCTCCATCGCGCGCTCCAACAGCTGCCGCGCCTCTTCACCCGTTACTGTATCGGAAAGAACAGCCATGATTTGCGAATGCTGGCTGTAGATCTCCATACCGGGCAAATCACGGAATAACTGCCTCTCCTCCGACCAGGCCAGGCGCCGAACGGCTTCGCATACCCGATCTGCTCTTGACGTCATTTCGTTAGCCGCATCATTCCAGCCTGTCAAGGTCAGCAGTCCGGCGGCTTTCCGCAGTGACGCCGCATACATTAGGCTGAGCAAGTACATCGGCCGCTCCATGCTTTCCGGCGGGGCTCCTCTCGGCCAAGCGTCTACCCAGTCAAAATAGGTCCAATAACGGTGGGAGGTTACGCCGACAATGCCATCATCCGTCAATCGGTCATGGAACCAATCCATCAGTTCAATGATTGCAGGACGATAGGTCTTGATCAGCTCCAAGTCTCCGTTAAAATCGTAGTGCTCCGCCAGCATATCCACCCAGTACAGGGCAAATGAAGGAATGACTTGAGGTTCAACGGATGGAAACCGGGACTGCAGCAGTCCGGACGGCTGTCTTGAACGATAGAAATCGTCAATCGTCCTCCTCGGCATTCTGTCATCTGCGCTGACGTAATAGGTGAAAAGCATCATAAGCCGGCTGTCCATCGAATACTGCAGTTGTTCATAGAACGGGCAATCCTCATAGGTTTCATGCATACAGCGTTTCAGCGTACGGATGCTCAGATCCCAAAGTGTATTCAACTCTTCGTCCGAGGACTCAAACCTGGCCTTTACTTCAAGCGGATAACCTGTTTCCCGGTATTTGATTGAGGCCAGTTCCATAGGTACCTCTCCCGCTTCAATCTCAATCCTTACGAAACGAAAGGTGCGGAACCAGAATGGCTCATACACCTCAGACGAACGGGAGTTTGAATCGCCGGCCACATGATAGGTGTCGAATTCTCCAATCAACTTCCCGCTGATATCGTCCCGGGCTCCCTTTTTTCGCTGAAATTCATTGCTGTCAAGGGCTTCATAACCCTCGGAGCCCATCAATCGGATGACGCTGCCTTGCCCACCGTTAACAGCAATCGTAAGGTATCCGGTCGTCAATTCTCCGGCATCCAATTCCATCATCATCTTTTGACCGGGAGCCACACTCAGGATCGGCTCACTTCCCGTCTTCAGCAGCTTCTCCGCTTGCTCCGGATCGATACCTTCCGCTTTCGTCACCTTGACGAATGTCCGTTCCTCTTCGTACAGGAACGGAATCGGCCGAGCCACTAGGTTCCATGGGCTTAAGAGCCCGAAATCCTCTCGCGTCCCCGCGAACGGTAGCGCGTGCGACCATGTGGTATCGTCGAATCCCGGCTTCATCCAGTCTTGCGTAGGGCCGCCGCTCCCATCTACTTCTTCCACGCCTCCTACCCACTGAATCATGGATTTTCGAACAAACCGGTAACCTGAATGACGGAACGTTCGCCACTCCCGTCCGCTATGAAGAGACTCCAACACCGCGCCATATTCATCCCGAAGGCTGGCTTCCACCAACAATCCAGCTGCATTCGAGCGCCATATGGATAATGGACCACTTTCACCCGTCACCACAGGTTGATGAGACGACAGCCTAAGTACTTTGACGGCAAGCACATTTTCTCCCGTCTGTAAGTATTGGGTGACATCCACAGTCTCATAGTACTGAGTCTGTCCATCGCCTTTGCAGGGGCCGACCGCGACGGATCTGCCATTTACGTACAATCGGTATCTGCTATCTGCAGTGACGTCTACAAAGAGCTTGGGAGTAAGACCCTCGGCTATGTGAAAGGATCTACGAAAATAAACAAGCAATTGCTGCAAGCCGATATCGGGTTCAGGCTGATGGACATCCCAGATCCATTGACCTTTCCAGAACCTGTTCTCCTGAACGGATTTGTCGCCGTACAGCTTCAACCTCTCTGCCATGGGGATTCCTTTGCCCTTCTCACCCGTAAACGCGACCGGTCCAAAGTGGGGGATGCCCAGCGAGCCGGAGAACGTATCCCCGGTAAAATCAAGCTCGAGCTCTTGACGCTGACTATTCTCGTCTGTATAGGATGCTTTAAGACGATTCCCATTTGTGCGGATATTGTTGTATGAAATATTTAGGTGCGGCTCGGATTCCATGGTAAGCTTATTTCCGTTCTGCGCATCTCCCGTTATCGAAAATACGGCATAATACTGGTGAAACGGCGTTTTGATCATTGCATTCCAGACGCCTAGCATACATATCTTCTCCTCCGTGTTATCTTTAGGTATTGGTATCACAGCACAGGAATCAACGCGTTGCTGCGCAAAGGAACGTATTCAGGTAGTTTCCGGATCAGAGCGATCTGAAGGGCATGACCGGCTTCTCTTTGTTCTCACCATACCAATAGAAAGTATCGTTTTCCTAGAAGACCTCAGCCGTCTCAAGGCACCGGGCTGTATAATCATATTTCCACCCAATTCAGATTTCCAACTCTTTTTATGAGTTTTCTTCCCTTCCAAATAGCAAGGTAATTTTACCGTGTTCAGGATATACTTGAAGCTCCTTGGTATCCATGAGCTTTAGACTGCCGTGCTCCGCATAAAGAGAATAAGAAAAACCATTGTAAATGTATGAGCACGTTTTGAATTCTGCGCTAAGGATCGGTGATTCATCACTTCCCCAACTTAAAGACAAAATCCAATCTTCTGCACTTTCACAAATGAATTCGATATGCCGTTCCTCGCATTTTATCGTAAATTCTCCAGCTTCAGTTCGGTAGCTTGCATAAAAATCATTTCCTGTTCTGTTCATTGCTATTAATTCACCAATCATAGGGGCAAAATCCCCATTGTCTTCTCTGATCATTGGATAAAGACCCGAACGTATACCGTTTCCACTCCAGCGATATCCATCAACAATAGGAAGGTTATCGTAGAAGGATTGCTCCTGCTTACATACATCGTTTAGATAGCGTTCGGCATAATCATCGGCAAACAGATGAATATCACGAATCCAAAACCGTTCTCCTTCTGCGTAGACGTTCACCCGATAGAAACGGCTGCAATACCAAACAGATTGATAGGATTCTCCGGTCCAGTCTTCCTGAACGCCAACCGTAGTTGTCGGCGTCACGTTGAACTCCTGACGAAATTTTCTTCCGGTTTCACTTAAATGCTGTAAGACCAGTCCACCGTCAGCGATTTTGGCGGCAAGCAATTCCATCTGCATGCTCAGACCGTTCCCGATTCGATCCCAGCCAAAGGAATTTTCCTGTCCTACCTGAGCGTAACCGAAGGGCTGCGCCAGTTCATTGAAGTTTTCTTTTAAAAACCAGCCCACCCACTGTGGATTTCCTCCACTTTCGGGATACACGGGTTCCATAGTACTAACATCCTGAGCATTAAGTGGATTAAAGCCTGTTTCCGTTGAGAGTCCCAAATCATATTGATGGAGGGGATCACTGCCGAGCATGCGGAAGACAGGAATATCGATCTGATTCTCGCTGCCTTGAGCCGGAGCTAACATATTGTGCTTGCTAGGATAATAGGCCCCGCTGTAATACCCCCCCCACAAGTTGTAGCCATCTGTTCCCCACTGGTCACGACATATACAGGCCGCCTCTACTTGGTAACGGTTTTTCAAATAAGCCAAAGAATGAGCATCGATAAACCAAGATCCTACAGACGGAGGATAATAGCCGAACACATCCCTAAATTTATTCATATACAAATCCAGGAGAATCTCACGTTCCTCTGGAGAATAACCAATTAGGAATCCGACATGGGAATGATAGTCCCAGGAATAGCCTTGGCGGCCCCGCCACGTTAAACCGGCCTCTTCAACCAGCGGCTGCACAATTTCAAGCCATGCACCTATCTCAATCAAATTGTGGTCTTGCTCTTGGAGTAATCCGGTATAATCAGGATCGATCAAAGCATCATATTGGAGCAGAAAGGTGGTTTTAAATAAATAGCGGTTAGCCATTTTCACTTGCTCCACTACCGGTTTAAACAAATCCAACTGTGGTTCCCGCGGCTCAACTCGCCGAACAAAATGGATGATGTTCACAATGTTTTTATTCATAGCTACGACTCACTCCTTATTCTGCAGATTTTTTATATCATGTATTACCCTCTCATCACTTACTATCATAAACATCTGAGCCGTTTCCAACTAACATTTTCACGACTTTTTCAATAGCGTTTTGATGACTACTTGTACAACCAAACAAGCAAAAACCGTCTCCTGAAGATCCGGTTTCTACTTGTTTATGCAAATATCGTCGTATGAAATGAAGCAGCATCAAATTCATGTCTGCAAAGCTATTCTTTTACGCTTCCCAATACGATACCGTGAATAAAGAAACGCTGTAAAAACGGGTATACGATTAGAATTGGTAGCGTTCCGATAAAAATTTGTGCCGCTTTCGCCGTTCGATCCGAGATATCCTTTAGTTGCTCTAAGGATTGGCTACTCGTTATATTAATCAGATTCCCACTCATAATGATGTTTTGCAGATAAGTGGAAAGCGGATAGTTTTCCGGTTTGTTCATGAAGATCAGCCCATCAAACCAGGAATTCCAATGGTAAACAATCGTAAATAAGGTGATCGTGGCAAATGACGGTAAGGAGAGCGGCAAATAGATCCGCCATAAAGCGGTCCAATGTCCGGCACCATCTATGAATGCCGATTCTTCCAACTCTTTCGGCAACGCTCTGAAAAAATTCAGCATGAGCAATATATTGAACACATTAACTGCCGAAGGCAGAATTAACGCCCATATCGAATCCAATAATCCCAAATTACGAACGACCATATACCCCGGAATGAGGCCCCCGTTAAACAAAATCGTAAATACGAAAAACCAGGCATAATAAGTCCGCAACCGGAAGGCTTTCACTTCTTTGGATAACGGATAAGCGATAGTCAAACACAGCAGCAAGCCAAACACTGTTCCCAAGATCACTCTTTGCACGGTTATGACCATCGATTGGAAAAACTCCGGTTTGTTCAGCATGTATTCGTACGAACGAGTGGTAAACTCGACAGGCCAAAACTTGACTAGACCGGCTGTCACGGCATCGCTCGAGCTAAATGAAACGGCCAGTACATGAATAAGCGGAAAAAGGCACAGCAAGCTGATAAGAATGAAAAACGTATAATTGAAGCCCAGAAACACTTTCCGCGGGATACTCTCCATATGCCCCACCACTCCTCTCTCTAAAAAATCCGATAATTAGCAAAGCGGTATGCCATCCAATAAGATACTGAGATTAAGCAAAACGATACGATAGACTTAAATAAACCAACAGCGGTTGCTACGGCATACTGGGCATCGACCAAACCCAGCCGATAAACCAAGGTATCCAGGATATCCCCGCTTTCATATACAGAGGGGCTGTATAGGTTGAAGATTTGATCAAAACCAGCGTTCAAAGCTTGCCCCAAACTCAACGTCAACATGAGAATGATGATGGGTCGAATGCCTGGCATCGTAATATGCCATGTTTGTCTGATTCGGTTTGCGCCATCAAGTTTGGCAGCCTCGTAAAGCGACGGATTTATACTTGTAAGTGCCGCCAAATACACAATGGTGCTGAAGCCCATTTCCTTCCATTGGTCCGATAGGATAATCGTAATCGGAAACCACTTATTGTCACCTAAGAAATAGATAGGTTCCATCCCGATCCCTTTTATGAATTGGTTCACGATGCCGTCGTTGGGAGATAAGAGATCGAGTAGGATTCCGCCCAGGATGACCCAGGACAGAAAGTGCGGCAAATAGATCAGGGTTTGAACCCATCGTTTGAATTTCTCGTGAATGAGTTCATTCAATAGCAATGCGATGGAAATGGGCACAATGAGACCTGCTATGATTTTCATCGTTGCGATAAATACCGTATTCCATATGACTTGCCCGATATTGGGCATCGAAAATACATAACGAAAGTTATCGAGCCCCGCCCAATCGGAATCGAAGAAACCGCGAGCCGGTATGAATTTTTGGAAAGCCATGACGATGCCCAGCATTGGAATATAATTAAATACAATCACGAACAAAAGTCCGGGCAATAGCAACAGATGAAGAGGCATTTCCAATTTTAGCTTGGTTCTATTCATATTGTATGTTCCTCCATTCTTCTGTCAGCATTCAAACGAAAACCGGGAAGGGCTCCTAACCTCTCCCGGCCATTCGTAATCGTTCTTATTTTTATTTGGATGAATACCAATCGTTAACCTCTTGAGTAATCGCATCTCCGCCGAGTTTTTTCCAATTCTCGACGTATTTGTCGAATTCATCAATGGATGCGCCACCCATGATGATTTTGGCAAACGTTTCCTCCATCAGCGTATCTAAGCTTGATTTCCTTTGTGCCATCGTTGGCGTCGGGGCTCCGTAGAATTCGTCAGGTTGCGTTAGTTTCCCTGTGATATATTGCCCAAGAACGCTTTGCGAACCTCCCGGACCAAATATTTTGTTCGCCGCCCACTTATTGATGTCGCCTTCATTGAATTGCTTGATTTCGTTAACGTATCCCAACTCCTCCGCATTCAGTTTGCTCGTATCGCCTGACTTTAAAGCGTCGACTACTTTGATATGGGCATCGTAGTTTTTCGTTGGTGGTTCAGCCATCATGATAGCGTATTGGAGAGTTTCAACGCCCTCCGGGGTTTTATTATAGGTGGCGGGATCTGCCGTCGGTCCAAAATTCTTCTCATAATATAAGTTCATCATTTTCACGGCTAACTCGGGATGTTCAAATCCTTTGCGAACAACCAAATAACTATTTACCGGGAAAAAAGTGGCAGCCAAAGCCGGTTTATCGTCGATGGAAGGGATCGGGTATGGCGTCCATTCCATTCCCGGATTTGACGTTACTTGTCCTTGCAACGGCCAGCCTGGATTCCACATGCGGCCGAACTGCATACCGATCCGGTTCAAATCCTCGCCAACTTTGCCTGCATCCTTCGTGCCGAATTCCTTGTCAATTTGACCCGTTTTGTACATTTGCTGCAATTGAGCCAGCGCTTGTTTAACTTCAGGTTGAATGCCTCCAAACACCAGTTTGCCGGAAGCGTCATTTATCCAAATGTCCAGGTAAGCGTGGTATCCGTTCATAAAGCCTTGAAGACCGGCAACATTCGTATCGTGCACACTGTCCTTCGTAAGCGCCAACCCGTAAGTATCCTTCTTGCCATTGCCATCCGGGTCTTGGTTCGTGAACGCATCCGATATAGCTAGCAAATCAGCCATCGTTTTCGGCTCCGGCAGATTCAGCTTCTTTAACCAATCCGTCCGAACATACAAGACAGGTGCGATATCAGCGGCCGATCCGGTAGCCGGAAACCCATAGACCTTGCCATCGAAAGTAGCTGACTGCAACGGTTGTTTGCCGGCAGCCTTAAGGATCTCCTTAGTAATAGGGGCCGCATACTGATCGATGGCTGCCGTTAAATCCTCAACCAGTCCCGCTTCGACCAATTGATTCAGCATATTAGCGGTAACAGTGAAGACATCAGGCAACTCGCCGGAAGCGATTGTCAGGTTCATCTTTTGTTCGTAACTCGGGAGGTCTGGCGTCGTCCATGCATAGTCCACTGTGACTCCCAACGTATCGGCGTACAACTTGGACCAAACGTTGTTCTGCAAATCTTCTCCCTCTTTAAACTTCACATTTGCCCCAACAATTTTTGCAGCCGTAATCGTGATCGGCGGGTCGTATTTGCCGAACGGATCGACGGCCGGAGCAGCTTTCTCTGTCGTTGCGGCATTCGTCTCATTCGGCTCTGTCGAAGGAGCATTGGAACTGTTTGACCCATTGTCATTTTTCCCGCTGCAAGCTGTGAGGATCATGGCTAGACATAACACGAATGACAAGATCCCTGCGGTTTTGCGATGTTTCATTTTTACTTCCCCCTTATATAGATTGATTTGTTCTTGCTATTTAACTATAGCAAGAGGTGCCAACCCCTCTCTACTCACCATTTCTTACATAGCTGTCTTTTGTTTACGACTTATTCCTGCATGTGCAGATCACGATATTCCTGCGGGGTTAGAGCCGTTTCTTTCTTAAAGAAACGATAGAAATAGTGGTCGGAAGCAAACCCGATTCTGGCCGAGATTTCGCTCATCTTCAATTTGTTAGCCGCAAGCAGTTCCTTGGCTCGGTTTAGACGAACTTCCGATATATACTCCGAAAGGCCGCGTCCGGTCGTTTGTCGATAAAACCTGGATAGATAGGACGGATTATACCCGGTTACTTCTCCAAGACGGGTTAATGACAAATCTTCATCCAGGTGATGGGTCACGTATTCATGAATTTTTCCAATCGTTTCCTGTTCCGCGTTTTGTTGATCGTTACTATGGATCGCGAACAACGTTTCGGACAAATTCATTAAATAATGAAAGGCGTCCATCCATGAAACATGCAGGTCAAAACGGGTCAGCTTGCCGATATCGATTCGACTGTCCCACTCCTTCTGATTCTTCCTGTGCGATAAGTAATGAAGAAAAACGGGAACCAATCCATAATAAACAGAAATATGGGTAAGCGGGTCATTCGACGCTGACGCATGTTCCGTTATTTCGTGCATCACCTTTACGAACTCATGATGCTTCCCGGCTTCCATGGCCCTGGACAATCGTTCGATTTGATAGAGAGGTACCCCTGTCACTCGGTCAAAATTCGCGGGAAGGCTTCCGTCATCTATGGGAACCTGAAGCAGTCGCATTTCCCCACCCATCCACACATTCCGGTTCATCAGCCTGTACAACTTGCCGAATCGGTCATGAATACTAGGCCAGTCCGCCGGTTCAGGTTCGACAAGGAGCGAGATTTTTATCTTTAGGAGCTGGTAACAGCTCTCTTGAACGTTATCCAATGTACCGATAATGAAACGCATCGTTTGATCCCAGTCATTATTCTCCTCATTTTTAGAAAACCTGTTTTGAATAAACCAAACGAGTCTGTTCTCATCGTATGGAATGGAGATGGTTTGGACTGCACCGGACAGACATTCTTCCGCTATATTACGAATGGCAAACATCATCAAAGGCCAATCGATTGCCGGAATATGCTGCGGCCAGGAATCAACTCTGCCTAGAACCATAATCATTTTTTCCCCGGAATCAAAAGGCAGATTCAGATTTTTCATCTGTTCAGACATTTGTCGATACATTCGAGGATTCCCGTGAAGCAGCTCCTTGAAAAAATCGTTTTGCAAGAGCGGAAGTGTTTCTTGAACGCGCGCTTTCGCTTGCCTTATTAAATCAGTGGTCTCAAATTGCTCTCGTAACTCCTTTATGGCTCGGTCGATCGCAGTCAATATTTTTTTATCGCTGTCCGTCTTAAGCAGATATTCCACTCCGCCTTGCTGCATGGCTTTCTGAACATAGGAAAAATCGCGAAATCCGGACAGGAAAATAAACTTACAGTGCGGCCATTGTTTGATAACACGCTCCTGCAGCTCAAGACCCGACATTCCCGGCATCTGGATATCGGACAACACAATGTCGATTTTGGTACGCAATAATTCTTTTAATGCATCCGTGGCGGAATAGGCTTTGTATACCTCGAGTTCCGGACGTTCCTCTTTCGCCATTTCCACCAGGCTATCCACGATATCCGACTCATTATCCACGATCAATAGACGTATCATGCTACTCATTCCTTTCATATGGAATTCGGATATCTACACGCAGCCCTCCCAAATGGCTTCTGGAGAGGGACAGTCCTCCAAACTCTCCGAACTTCAACCTGAGGCGTCTGTGAACATTCAAAATTCCTGTCGTCTCTATTTCAGCATCATTCCTATCAAGCTTCGTTCGAAGCTCGTCCAATTTATCGTCTGTTATTCGTTCACCATTGTCTTCTACCGAGATCATGAATTGTTCATTCATAATCTCGAACCGAATTTGCAAGTATCCGTCGGAAGTTTTATGCTCCAACCCATGCTGAAAAGCATTTTCCAGAACAGGCTGTAAAATAAGCCTAGGAACGATCAGACTTCCGCATACTTCCGGCAGCTCGGCAAATTGAATCGACAATTGCTTTTTGAATCGCATAGACTGAATTTCGACATATGCTCTAGCATGGTTGACTTCCTGTTCCAGTTGGATATCGTCCTCAGAAGTTCTGGTAATAAATTGAAAATATTCACTTAAGTGTTCCGTCAAGTTCAATACATTCTTATAATCTTGAACCTTAGCCAATCGATAGAGGAGAAAAAAACTGTTGTACAGGAAATGAGGGTTGATTTGGGACTGCAATTGTTTGAGCTCGGCACGCTGTTTTCGGATTTTCTGTTCATAGACTTCCTGAATGAGCATGCTCAACCGATCCGTCATCTTGTTGAATTGCATATAAAGATATTGAAATTCATCGTTCCAACGGTGCGTAATCTGAACATTCAGATCACCTTGTTGAAGCCGTCGAAACGCATGGATCATCGTGCGCATGGGGCGGTGAATAGCTCCTATGACCCAGTAGGATGAAGAGATGATGATCAGAACCGAAAGAATGGATAAGCCCCATAACCATAATCTGTATTTCAACAAGGGACCGAATATTTCGTGTTCAGGAATAGAATAAACAATGGTTGCGTTCAGGGAGTCGGACTTTTGATAGAACACCCGAAATACATCCCTTCCATCATCCATGAGAAAATCGCCTGAGGATAAGGCGGCAGTGTCACGTTCTTGGAATTCGCGCATTGCTGATAGTGATATCAAATCCGATTCGTATTCCGAGACGGACCATTCTTCCGCGTTGGAGAACAAGAACACCCTTCCCTTTCCTGAAGAGATCTGCGAGAGCGTATTTCGGATGTTCGGAATAGAAAGTTGGATCTGGATGGCAAAGATCGGATCTTTCGAAGGAAGAAACGGCGGATATATCTCACCCATCAGTAGTCGTTCCCCATCGGTGTATAGGGTCAATCTTTGTTTGCTGACCTTCTCAATCAGAAAATCACGTTCTTGACGATCCATATTGTCTGACAAATATTTCGTGGATATGACGTGCCCCAGCATAGGAATATCAACTTTAGCTTCCTCGATGTATAGGCTCGATTCTTTCAACAAGGCTAGCCTGCGCACGACTCGATTAATACTGCTATTCCGCTCATAATCCGTCATAGCGGGAGTAAGGTTGGCCAAATATTGCAAGTCGTCGTCTGCCAATAGATCTAATTTTTGTTTTCTTACTCGATAAACTTCGGTTTCCAATGCATTCAAGTAAAAATTCAAATGCGCTCGTGTGGATCGGGTAATATTTTCCTTAACCGTGGCGGCACCGGAATTCGTTATCATCAAACTCGCCAGGTACAAAGGTACCGAAGCAACTAAGCAGGTCAACACAAGTTTAGGAAGGATATTCAATCGACGTGGGTCGAGATTCCAGTTCAAATTTCTGCCACCTCCAATATGAAATAAGACCACCCGTAGTTCGGTATGGTCATTTATATCTTTGGGCTATACCACATTATAGTGTCCACCTTTCCAGTGCTCTACTGACCTTTATTTACATGGGTATCTTTTCTTTACATGTGTCATCTTATCCGAAGGTGCCGTTCCGAATGGCGTTTTACCTACACTTCCCCATCTTATTTCAATGTCTCTAGAGCCACTAACACTTTGGCGACTAATTGACTAATGCTTTTACGACTTTCTATAACGTCATCAAGATTACGTCGCAAATGCCGAACCAAGTAGGCCCATGCGCAATTGCATGGGCCTCTCACAGAGCATAATGAAACATATCCACACAGTTATTAACTAAGGGAATATTTTCGCGTATATCTCATAACTAAGCGATAGTGAAAAGCAAGCAAAGCCAATAGGGGGGGATACCACATGGCCGAATACCATAGTTTCCATCCATTATAAAAAAAGTAACCCGATAGAACGGCTGTCCATTCGTAGAAAATCGCGAAAAAAGTATAAAACAATATATAAGACAATTGTTTACTCCATTTCCTTCCATACGGATAGAAATTAAGATAAATAATAGTGAATGGTGGATAAACCCCGTAAACGATAAATAAGCCGTAAAAATCTGAGCCGTGGTAAAAATACCCGTACCAATCATATTTCAAAATGAACAGGAAATCTGAAATAAATTGAATAACACCTGAAAAAGCGCAAGTCACATACATCTCACTAACGGACATCCGCTTAGGTATAAGAATTGCTGTGATGATGAAAAAAATGGCCGAGGTAAATGCATAAACAAATGAATACCATTCAAGTTCCATGTTCATATTCAACTCGTTTCTGAAGCCGAATATAGTTCCAGGCCACAAAAGATAATGATAATGGATATGTCAGCAGGGAATACCACCACTTCCATCCGTTATAGTACAAGAAACCGAAGTGAAGCGCACCTTGCTCATACAACACACAAAATACGATGGCATAGAATATATACACTGTTTTTCGTACAATCGATTGTCCAAAGGGAAACAAATTTAAAAAAATAGCATTAAATAATGGAAATATCCCGAGAGACACAAGAAATCCGGAATATTCAACACCTTTCTCAAAATACCCATATAAGTCGTATTTGAAATCGAGAAAAGCATCGACAGCAAATTCTGCAAGTATTGCCGTCATGAGTGTCCCGTATAAGGGAATGAGTTTGCATTGTTTCGGTACAAAACAAAGAGTGAGAATAAAAAAGACTAAGCTGCACGATGCGTATGCCATGCTTGCTCCCCTTGCTTCTAAACTATTGTTGCTGAATATCAGATATATTGAATATTCCCTATTCCACTGAATTCTATGTACTGGCTGACACCAATACCTAGAAATTCAAACTTAAGTCATGCTATGCGCGAAGATTGCAAGTTCACAGTTAAACCGTTTCGGATTTTCCCAAAACGGTGAATGACCGCTATTTTCATAAAACGATGAGTATACGTTGGGAACGAGTTCAATAATGTGCATGGTCTGAGCCATCGTTACAATTTTATCGTGCATGCCGTATATAACAAAGGTTGGCTTGCAAATACTTGCAAGCAACTCATCGTTTGATACGACCCGAGAATCCAACGCTTTCCTTACATAATAAGGAACTGCCGTGTTAAATCCCAATATAAAATAAAAATCCTCTATGCAAGGGGGATAGTAAAAAAGTAGTCCTAGAAATTGTTGAAGGGCGCCGGAACTGACTAAAGCATCATTTGAATCAAGTCCGGGAAAGAGGCACTTGATCGCGGGAGTGGAAAAATTCACAGACTCAGTTGTACCCAAAGATGTCCCGGCATCAACAAATACAATTCCGGAGATGCTTGCTTCCCCATAATGACGAATATAGTCTAGAATAATAAAACCACCGTAAGACCACCCGACCAATATAGGCTGGATTAACTCCAAATTAATGATTAAAGCATGGATGTCTCCGGCCCAATCCATCGAGTCATAACCGTATATTGGCTTCTCGGATAATCCGTGCCCGCGTAGATCGAAGGCTATGATTCTAAATTCCTGAGCAAGTTCGGAACACAGTTGTTTTTTCCAGGATAATGAGTTTTGAGAATATCCATGCATCATTAACAAAGGTCTGCCGCGAGGATTGCCCGTTTCCCGCACAAATAATTTAATGCCGGAAGCTCCAGTAATATAATATGAGTGCAAAATCGATCTCTCCCTTTACTTGAGAATAAGATAGCTTATTTATATTAATAAGTATCTGGTTAAGACCCAAAATTTCGCCTCATTTGTAATTCGGTTCACCGCTTGAAGTCCCTGAGGTCACGGCATCATATGAACATGTGACTGATGACATACTATTGTAAATGAATGGATTCCAAACTAATTGGTTAAATTAATCACAACACACATAACAAACATTTAAAACATGGTAAGTGAAGACACTTGAAAGTTCATGCTCGAATGGTTATTGAAGAAGTCTATTTCACATTTTCTCACTTCCACAAATCGAAAGAAGGTACTGATATGTTTTTCAGTAATTGCTTAGGATATAACAAAACATGAACAAACAAAAGGTTGAAAATCAGGAAGATCCTCTTTCTTCGGATTTAAACCAAAATATCCATGTTCTTCGTTCGATCTACGAGAATTGTTCTGATCTGGTCTTCCGCCCTTTTGTCATCGGCGGAAAAACGAAGGCATTCCTCATCTATATTGAGGGGCTATGCAACATCGAGGAAATGAACGCCAGCGTGCTATCACCTTTGATGGACGAGAGTGCAGCGAAGTATGATACTTTAAACGAGTTGCTTGAAAATAAAATAACGGTTTCAAAGGCCAAAGAGGTCAAAACATCGACGGAATGCATTAATTATCTTTCCATTGGAAGTCCTCTTTTATTGTTGGAGAACGAGAGCATTGGCTTCGCATTCGGACTTGCGAAATGGGAAAAACGATCCGTGGAAGAACCGACTGCCGAAACGGTCATCCGCGGACCCCGTGAGGGATTTACGGAATCATTGGGTGTGAATACATCGCTGCTGCGGAGAAAGATCAGAAGTCCCAAATTAAAAATGAACCCGATGAGTATCGGCCGGTATACCCAAACGGAAGTTATCGTGGCCTTTATGGATGGAATAATGGATCCAACATTGTTTGAAGAAGTAACCAAACGCCTGAAACGCATTGATATCGCCGGAATTTTGGAGAGCGGATATATCGAAGAATTGATCGAAGACAATCCCTTTTCTCCTTTTCCCCAGATTCTAAGTACGGAACGTCCCGATGTGGCCGTTTCCAGTTTATTGGAAGGTCGTGTGGTCATTTTGGTGGATGGAACCCCCTTTGCCTTGATTGCTCCAACCACGCTCTATTCTTTACTTCAATCCAGCGAAGATTATTATCAGCGTTTCCTGATTGGAACAGCGATCCGCTGGCTGCGTTTTGTCTTTGTGCTGATTTCTCTGCTTCTCCCGTCGCTCTATGTTGCCGTATCGACATTTCACCATGAGATGGTACCCACAACCCTACTATTGAGCATGGCTTCTTCCAGGGAGCAAGTTCCTTTTCCGGCGGTGATCGAGGCCCTCGTCATGGAGATTACGTTTGAAGCGCTGCGGGAGGCAGGTATCCGCCTTCCCAAACAGGTAGGAGCGGCTGTAAGCATTGTTGGGGCACTTGTCATTGGTCAAGCGGCGGTCCAGGCGGGGATCATTTCTGCCCCGATGGTTATGGTGGTGGCCATAACGGGAATCGCCTCCTTTACACTCCCTCGATATACCGCGGGAATTGCCCTGCGGATGCTGCGCTTTCCGATAATGATTCTAGCGGGTACGTTGGGTTTATTGGGCGTCATGCTGGGGCTCATTTTTATCGTTATCCACTTATGCGCCTTGCGATCATTTGGCGTTCCTTATTTGAGTCCCATGGCTCCGATGAAATTCCGGGACATGAAAGACGTCTTGATCAGGGCCCCGTTGTGGATGCTGAATACCCGCCCGCACCTAACGGGCAAATTTAATAAGTACCGCCAGGCTCCACATCAGAAGCCGGATCCTAGCCAGGGGGACTAAACCCCAATGAAGAGGTGAAAGCCGCGGATGAAAAAACTGTTTTTGGTTCTCGTTGTCTTGTTGAATCCTTTGTTTCTTGTCGGCTGCTGGGATCGTATTGAAATCAATGATATAGCTGTAGTGACCGGACTCGGGATTGACCAAAAAAATGAAAAGACGATTGAGCTAACCGCTGAAATGTATATTCCCAAAGCATTAGGAGGAGGCGGTGGCGGTAGCGGTGGCGGTGGAGGTCCCCAAACCTATGTAAGAATCGGTGAAGGAAATACAATTGCCGATGCCATCTCGAACTTGCAGGAAAAAATCCCCCGCGAGGTTTTCTGGGGGCAGACGAAAGTCATTGTTATTGGGGAGAAGCTGGCGAAAGAAGGCATCCGCGTGACTCTTGATTTCCTGACGCGCCATACCGAGCCTCGATTGCGGGCCCATGTGTTTGTCGCAAAGGGAAAAGCCAAGGATGTACTGGCCTTGCATCCTCCTTTGGAACGGAGCCCATCAGAAGTCCTGCGGGAATTAGCGAAAATGAAAATTTTGATGGACGTCACCTTAATGAATTTATTGCAGATGTTAAGCGGAGACGCGCAGGCGGCAGCCATTCCTATGGTCCATATTCTTCCTCCTCAGAAAGGAATGGAACCGTTGCAGACCATTGCCTATATCAATCAGACCGCGATTTTTAGGAAAGATAAAATGGTCGGCCAGATCAGCGATAAGCTGACTAGGGGCGTGTTGTGGTTTAGGAACGAGATTAAGCTGTCTAATATCACCATTAAACCAAAAGAGGGAAAGGGCTATGTGTCCAGTACGTTGCTTCGTGCAAATAGTCAGCTCATCCCGAAGATCGAGGGCGGAAAATGGAGGATTACCCTAAAAGCCGTGACGGAAGATGATGTGATCGTGAACGGAAGCAATTTAAACCTGATGAATCCGAAATTCATTCAAATGCTCGAAAAGGATTTGGAAAAGGAAATTGAACATCGCCTAACCCAAACACTGGAAAAGGTACAGAAAGAGATGAAGGTTGATATTTTGGGCTTTTCTGAAGAATTTCAGCGGAAATACCCGAAAGAATGGAAAAAGGTCAAAAAGAATTGGGACGAGATCTTTCCTTCCGTGGAAGTGACCTATGATATCAAGGCCTTCATCCGCAGGCCCGGCATGTCTACCACCCCGCAAGGGTTACCGGAAGATGAGGTGAAGCAAAAGTGAAATGGGCGGCTGTATTAGGGATTACGGTCATGGTCGCTTTTATAATTCTCTATGAATGGCCAAAAATAAATCCAAAGCAGAAAAAGGAAAAGGCAGCTGTGATAGGATTAACGGTAATGGGGTGGCTGCTAGGAGTACTTCTTGTGTTCTTCCCTGAATTGCCCGGCCCGACCAAGCTGTTCGATACCATTGTAGAACCTCTTGGGAAGTGGCTTGAAAAATGAAATCATGAAAGTAGGGAGGGGAATCTCGATGATAGAGAAAGGTAGAATTTCTGCCTTGCAGATGTCGCTTTTGATTTATGCAAACATTGTAAGCTCAGCCATTTTGACCGTCCCGGGGATTACTTATAAATATGCCGGCCGGGACATGTGGCTTTCGCCGATTTGGGGTTCCCTCTCCGGTTTTTTTGTCGTATTTATTGTTTATCAATTGAACAAGCTTTATCCCATGGAGACACTAATTCAATACATTCAGCATATTCTTGGCCAGATTCCAGGAAAAATAGTCGGTTTTTTCTATTTGTTTTTTTATCTCTATGCGGGTGGGACTGCCCTTAGGCAGTATGGAGACTTCCTCGTTGGGGCGTTTTTCAATCGAACCCCCATTCTGATCGTGATCGCAAGTTTGGCCCTCGCTAGCACCTTCGCCGTGCGTGCTGGCCTGGAAGTGCTGGCAAGGCTTTCGGACATGTTTGTCCCGCTAATGATCCTTCTCTGGATAATGATTGTCCTTCTGCTTATTCCCGAATTGGACGTGAAAAATATGTTTCCGATTATGGAGAATGGGATCAAGCCTTCAATTATGGGAGCGGTTTCCCCAGCTGCTTGGTATACCATATTCTTTCATATATCCACCTTGTTTCCATTTCTAATCGACCGGAAACAGGGTATGAAATGGAGCATGTTCACCGTACTTGCCGTATTGGTGACCCTGCTCATTACCAATTTGGCAACTCTTTTGCTATTCGGAGGGATAACGGGCAGTTTTGTATTTCCATTTATGAGCGCTGCCCGGTACATTAGCTACGCAGACTTTTTTGAAAATCTGGAGTCCGTTATCATGGCGATTTGG
This sequence comes from Paenibacillus prosopidis, assembly GCF_003337375.1. Lineage (GTDB taxonomy): Bacteria > Bacillota > Bacilli > Paenibacillales > Paenibacillaceae > Pristimantibacillus > Pristimantibacillus prosopidis. Next base: position 149,978 of record NZ_QPJD01000013.1, on the reverse strand, counting down.
ATTGGCGGAACGTTCATCAAAATGGGGTTATACAACTACGTACTTGTACTGAATACCGCCCAATGGCTGAATCTCTCCGATTATAAGCCGCTCGTCTTACCCTTTTGGATGTTATTAACCTTAGTTGGGATCTGGACAGCCCCCAACCTTCCGGAACTAGCCCATTCCCTTTCAGTGACCGGTCCAATTATAAGTCATACGTATTTTATTGTCATACCGGTTATCTTGCTGTTAATCGCTGTACTTCGTAACAGAATGCGGCAGAAGGCTGGGAAACCTTAGGCTTTCTAAGCTAGTAACCACCTCCTTGAAAAGGGAACACTGTGCCTTTCGAGATCCACATTTCTAGTTTTAGAATCCCGAAATCGGATGCGGGACATAAGGCTCCTTCTAGGCTCACGATTTCGGTTGCATCAAGCTTCACCGACAACGCAGCAACAGCATCCTCCAGATGATGAGGCTTGGTCGCGCCGACGATCGGCGCTGTGACCGGTTCCTTTTGCAGGACCCACGCAAGCGCGACTTGCGCTCTTAAAATACCCCGGTTGGCGGCAACTTCGGCCACTTGGAGGACGCTCCGATATACCTTGTTTTGCCTGCCTTCACAAAGTCATGCAGTGCTTCCATCGTCTCTTCGATCGGCGTACCGTAATCCTAATGATGGAATTGGTACAAATCGACGTAATCCGTTCCAAGCCATCTCAAGCTGTTATCGATTTCATTCATGACGACCTCCCGATCAGGAACCCCGTAACTCATACATTCAAGGCATATCCGTGAAACCTCGAGACCTGTTTGGCCCAGCTTTGCATACTCCATTCGTCGATCCGCCCATCTGCTTTATTATTGGATAAGCGACTTTATCGTTTGTGGCATCGGCTTACGTAGGGGTCGTTGAATGGTTGTTCACGAATAAAAAGCCGATTTCTCATCAAGCGTTAGTAGGAATTAGGGGCATTGTTGGAGAGGAATTGCAACTAGCTCATGAAAATTTCCGTTGCCTTTCCCTATTCCCATTCATCGTCGTTTGAGTTAATGAAGAGATGAGATGTGCAATATCGCGCGGGCTTTCCTCCCCACTAGATTCCAGCCATCGATTAATGATTCCCATAGAACCGTGAACCATATAAGTAAAAGAATAGTCGTTTACAGACAGGTTCTTCTTGTTGTGATCGTCTCCCATTCTTTGCAGATAATCTTTATGAACCTCAAGCAAGACTTCTGATAAGAAGTTGTTTTCTCCACTCTCCGAAATCATAATTCGATAGATCGTTTTCTTCTCTTGGATGATGTTCAATAGCTTGATTATCGATCCATCTACCGTGCATGGACTTTGATCCTTTTGCAACGTCTCCAATATTTCTCGATTAAATTCCTTCTGCATCACTTCAAATAAATCATATGGATCCCTGTAGTGGAGATAGAAGGTCCCGCGGTTAATATCAGCTTGTTTGCATATTTCAGTGACCGTTATTTGTGTCAACTTTCTCGTTTCCAATAGAGCAAGGAAACTCCTCTTGATGAAGTCTGTCGTATATTGGGTTCTTCTATTGTTCTTTACTCCGACCATAAAGTTCCTCTCCTCCTGCATCCAATTCAACAAAAGCTAGTCGATTTGTTGATTTCATAACATTCCCTTGTGTATTGATTATTGTGATTCTGTTTATTTTGAGATTATACTATCACTATGACATTTAATCAACAGATGTTCATCCTATGCTGCCGCTGTTTTTTTTATCGCGCATCATATATCAAGGAGAGTGAATAGAAATGACAACTATCATGAACAAACCTAATATCTTAATTGTAGGTGCGGGTGCAGTGGGACTCGCTGTCGGATACCATCTCAATTTGTCCGGTGCTGACATTACCTTCCTCGTGCGAGAAGGTCGAAAAACCACATTCAATTCTCCTCAACAGCTTTATTGTTATGACGACGCTAAACTGAAAAATTTTGCCGATTTCAGCGTCATCGAGAAGGTCGCTGAAATGGCGGATAAACAATTCCAGTTTGTCATCATTACACTTGACGGAAATTCCAGCCGTACGGCGGAAGGTACTGCAATGTTACGTAAGCTTAGCGACGCGGTACGCACTTCCAAAGCTACTGTCATTATGTGCGGTTTCGGGCTTGGTCTTCGCGAGCATTACCTTCAGGTCATGCAAATTTCGGAAGATCGCTTGTTAAGAGGGATTCTCGGCATGCTTTGTCACCAGACTAACGCTGACTTGCCTATACTTGCACCAACGGATCCAGCTCAGGTGGCTAAGGCCAGCGTCTGTTACAAGCATCCTGCGAACAAGGTCGGTTTCCAAATCGAAACCAACAACAAAGCCGCAGCAAAGCAATTCATCGAGATTTACAATCGCTGTGAAGTCTCGCTCTGTGGTCAGATAAGCCCGGCACTGGTTAACATTTTTTCCTGTGCATCCTTTCCTATATACTCGGCGTGTGACATTGCGGGCTGGCCAGACTTCTCGACGGTCGTGGCGAACAAGGAACTCTGGCGGCTTGCCTGCCGTGCCCAAAGCGAAATCATGACCCTCCCGCGACATGGTTTAATGGGTAAATTGATGGCCTTGTTCTTAGGGATGCGCATGACGGCAAAAATACACCTTAAACTGGAACGGGAAATGCTGCCTCTAGGTTATCAGGCATTCAACCGCTTCCATCATGGCGGAAAGGTTCGTGCACAGGACTTGGATGCTATGCGCCACTGCCTTGCTGATGGCCAACGTCACGGTCGACCGATGAAGGCGTTGCAGGAATTAATGAAACGTCTACCAGAACATAAAGCGACAAGCCATGCCACGGCAGGATAACCTAAAATCCCTTTCTTTCTCAACTTTCTTTTCTGCCCGCCCCCATATCTGATGTACAATCTGGGTTAGCAATTCAATAAGACTATCCGTGATTTCCTTGCTTCTCATCCAAAAGAAAGCTGATTACAAGGTATAACGAACCGGGGCAGGATAGCGGCGCAGTTTGCCCAGGTTCAGTTATCGTACGCTGCTTATACTTCTTGATCACTTTTTGTGGAATGTCCACAAAAAGATTATCGGGTAGTTGGAGACTGCGAATCTTCCGCAATTTTTGAAATTCCCGAAAGATGGTTTTCACACTCGCACGTCCGGAGTCTGATCTTATGTCGTGAAATGAGATTTGATCTTACCTATTGCTACCGAGGGAGTTATATAATAGAAAAAAGCAGACCCAAAACTGTTCCCGTTTTGGGCTGCTTTTTGTTGATCCTTCCACCTAGAATATATTGAATACATGTAAACATTGTGCAGGCCTTTATATTTCAATGGTTTTCACATGCTCGTTTAGATAAACGCGGTTCGTTGTCTCTTTGTTCAATGTTGGATATCTGGAGTGGGCGCCGCCATCACAATCCGGAACCCCCATGGCTCGATCTCAAGCGTTTGCCCTTGGAAGACAAGGCTGTCCGACAACAATTCCCGGCCGGCAGTGTGCGGGTAACGAGCGGTGACGGGATAGCCGGAATAATTGAAATAGTAGCGGATCGTGCGGCCGGCAGCGTTGATCCCCGTCTTTACGATGATAGGAAAGGCGAGCTCCTGATTATCCCCCCACAAGCCGGCCATTTGAACGGCGCCTTTCAATATCCGGTTCACAATAGCCGCGCTCGTCATGCATCCGATATATGTAGCTGTTCCTCTTCCGTAATGGTTGCGGGTAACGGCGGCATACTTCCCCCAATAAGGATGGTCGTAGTAAGCAAGCACCTCCGCCGTTATCGGCGTGATCAGCTCCATCCAGGTTTCTACCGTGTTAGCTTCTTCCCCTACACCGAAAGGATCATCCTTCAACCGAACGTTCTCCGGCTCGATGAACATGCTGTAATAGATGCCACAAGCTTCATTAATGATGCCCGGCTGATGAGTTGTGCGGACTTTTACGATTTCGTCCGCAAATCCACTTTTGAAGGTATAAACGACATGGCCGCCGTTTCTCACGAAACCGTTCAAACGTTCCAGTTCTTCGTCTGGCGCGGCGTAAAGTACCGGAACGACGATGAGCTGGTAATCGTCCAGCCGATCAAAGGACGGCTGAATGAAATCACATTCCACATTAAGCTTGTAAAGCTCGTCATACATCCATCTGACCACATCGTTGTAGAGTTTGTCCCCCGGCAGTTTGAACCATTCCAAAGCCGTCAAAGATTCGTTGCTGACAATGACGGCGACCCGGTTGCTTTTGCGCAGATGAATCAAGTCCGGGCTTAGCCGATCAAAATCTCTCCCTATCGTCTTCGCTTCTTCATAAACCGGATTCGGTTCGAAATCGTGGCTAAGCACGCCTTTCCAGTACGTTTCGAACGAGTTGTGAATGGAATGCCAATGCCAGTAAGCGACCATGTCCGCACCCGATGCGAGGTGGCTGAACGCCTGTAGCCTCAGTTGTCCGGGATAAGGCGTCCATTGCGGAAACGCTTGCGCTTCCGTCTCGACGACCAGATAGTTTCGTCTTTTCAAGGAGCGACCTATGTCTCCTCCGAACGAGATTTCGATTCCCGTCAGCTCATCTTGCGATGGATGATAAATGTCCACCCCTGCGATATCGAACGGCTTCGATGCTTCAAAATGATTAACTGCGGGCTGGACGCCATAGGAATACCCACGCCATTCAAAGTCGAAGTTTTGGGTAACGAACTGTCCCGGACGCTTGTATTCGTTGACGATGGACACTTGCCATGCGAGAAAATTCGTGACGAGCTTTCGTTGAAACTTGGCAAATTCCGCACCCAGGCTTCCGTTGATCGTGCCGATGACGGAGGGGAAGTCCTCCCATGCGTTGATCCGGTTGCTCCAGTAATCAAGTCCGAAGCGCTTGTTGATGTTATCCAGCGTTCCATACATTTCCCGCATGTACTTCACGAACAAAAGCTGTACGTTGGGACCAGCCGTGTCGTAATGCTTAGTCTCGTTATCCGTTTGGTAGCCGATTACGGCCGGATGGTCATGGACAAATCCGATCAACTCTCGAATAATCCGCTCCGCGTAGAACAGATAAGTTGGATTCGTAATATCCATGTTCTGCCGCGGCCCGTACTGCGCTTTACCTTTTGTGGTGATCGTCAGAATCTCAGGATGCTCCTTCGCCATCCAGGTCGGAATAGCATAAGTGGGCGTAGCGACGATGACTCTAATGCCTGCGAGATACATACCCGTCAGTACCTTGTCGACGGATGAGAAATCGAACACGCCGTTTTGAGGCTCGTAAGTGCCCCATGTGGAATCGGCGATCCTTACGACATTGATGCCGGCCTCCTTCATCATCCGGATATCCTGATCCAATCTGTCGTAAGGCATATATTCGTCATAATAAGCGACACCGTAAAGCAGCTTATCCATTTCGTTAACTCCTTTTTACGCGTTCGATATTTGCTTTTACGGACCTCCTGATAATGGCTCATATAATTAATATGTGAAAGTCGAATTTTTATGGGTATTCCTCTAATCTTCACTTTCCTTAGATTCAGTAAAAAGATTGCAAGAAAAAGTAAAGCGCTTACATATTCATAATCTCTCGATTACAATAATATGTTCACGTACCATATTCTATCTTTAACTCTGGGAGGAGAATTAAAATAAAGTACAAAGTAAGAAAGAGTCTGCTTTTGGGTGTGGACCCGGCGCAAGAGGGCAGATAGCAGTTGGTCATGCCATGCTTAGAACCATAACGCCATATGGCTCCAGTTTCACCTGGCCGACAATGAGTTTCCCACTAATTAAATCCTTGAAGTTCTCCGTCAGTTCAAGGGTGACTTCTTCACTGGAAAAGTTCAGCGCAAAGATGAACCGTTCACCCGTCGATTGAATCGTTCGCACTACCAGCTCTACCTCGCTCGGAGCATGGATCAAGCCTTCCCCCGCGCCTGCCCCAATGCCCTGATTGGCTCCGGTTATAAACCAAACTTGTTCATTTGTGTTCGTCATTCGTCTACCTCCATTTATTAGGAGATCAATGTGGCGGTGTCATCGCTGCAGCTTGATTTATTACTACTCTGCGAATAAAGAACGAGCTAACCAGACCTATCACCGCAACGATCGTTGTAAACCAGAAAACATGCTGAGAGCCCAATGTCATCGCGTTTGCCAATTCAATCGGTTGAGTTTGTCCCTCGGAACTTTGCAAATAATGTTCCATGCCTCTTGAAAGAATAGTAATTGCAACAGCCGTACCGATGGCGCCAGTTACTTGCTGCACAGTATTCATAACTGCCGTACCGTGAGGATACAGCTGAGGCGGCAATTGATTGAGGCCGTTTGTTTGAGCAGGAATCCAAACCATTCCAATGCCGATGAAAAGTACAATGTGAAGCGTCATGATAAAAGCCACGGAAGACGCAATCGATACATTAGTGAAGAACCATAGGGAGACAACAGCTATCAAAAGACCGGGTATAACAAGCCACTTTGGCCCGTACTTATCGAATAAACGCCCCATGCGTGTGGCCAGGATCCCGTTTAGTAAGCTGCCAGGAAGCAACATTAGCCCGGTGGTTAACGCAGAAAGCCCTTTGACGTTCTGCAGAAACATCGGCAGTATGATCATGACCGACATAACAATCAGCATACACGACAGGATCATAAGCAGGCTAACGACGTACATGGGATATTTGAAGACACTCATATTCAAGATCGGATCGTGCATCCTGATCTGCCGTAGGATAAACAGCACGAGCGCGACTAGTCCAATGACGATTGAAGCGACAACTACCGGACTGGCCCAACCTTCCGTACTTTCCCCAGCTTTACTGAACCCGTATACCACGCTTCCGAAGCCCATCGTCGACAATATAACCGAAAGCACATCAATACGGGACTTCGTGACCTCTGTTATGTTCTCAAGATTTTTAAGCCCAACAAGAAGACCAACAACGAGAAAAGGAAGCGCTACCCAGAAAATATAATTCCAAGATAAATACTGAATCAAAACTCCTGCTACTGTAGGCCCGGTAGACGGCGCACACATGATGACAAGCCCGACAAACCCCATTGCCGCCCCCCTTTTTTCCGGAGGGTAAATGACGAGTACCGTATTAAACATGAGCGGAAGCAACAGCCCCATGCCGAGCGCCTGTAATATTCGAGCGACAAGTAACATCTCGAAATTGAATGAGAGCGCCGCAACAAAAGTACCCACGATTAAGGTTATAAGTGAACCTATAAATAGCTGTCTCGTCGTAAACCTTTGCAGCAGCAGACCGCTCACCGGCATTAATATGCCAAGAACCAGCAAGTACACAGTCGTTAACCATTGTGCTGTCGCAGCGGAAATCTGAAACACATCCATTAAGTTACTAATTGCGATATTGAGCGCCGTTTCACTGAACATGCCGACGAAACTGCACATGAGCAGCGAAGCCATGATGGCCCTTGTATGTTTTGGTTTGGTTTTCTCCATCTCTTTCTCCCTTGTATTTATCTATTTAAAAACCAGCTGTTGTTACGGATCTTGGCTAAAGTAACTAATTTATTCAGCTTTGCTTATTCCCAAACTGCTGCGGATTTCCAATCCAGGTGTTTGCGCTAGTTTCACGATCAAGTCCGCAACACTTATGCGCGATACTTCTCTCCCTTTGAAAGGCTCGCCTTTCTGCGTGATCTCATAGTCAATCTCTTTCTTATTGGTAAACCAGCCTGGTCTTAGGATGGTGTAATCCAGGTCAGAGGCTTCAAGGATTTCTGCAGATTTACGGTAGGGATCCAAGATCGGGCTGTACGTCTGTCCGGGAACTTCCCCATAGATCCCCATGGAGCTAATGAAAATGAGCCGCTTGACGCCTGTTTCATCCATGACAGTCACAATATTGCCGGCCATTCGTTCCAGTTCGCCATCTAGGTTGGCATACACGATATCTTGCTCGACCATGGCTTTTCTCAACATTTCCTTATCCATGACATCGCCTTCAATGACGCGGATGCGGTTTGCATCCATCTTCCCCAATCGGCTTGCCTTTCGTAAATAAAGGGTCAGCTGCGAATCTGTATCGGAAAGAAATCGTTCAATGGCATGATGGGCAATGCTTCCGTTAGCGCCTAAGATCAACACGTTACTCATAGTCAACCTCCTCCATTTCAGTGTCATTGTTCGCTTACATTGTAATTGTAACAAGTCATCAATGTAAGGTAACTAGCATTTACCGCCATACTTCTTACACGACACGCCAACTTATTCTATTACCGATTCATTCAATGAATGGGTGGCATTGCTTGTATGCCTAATTGATCAGCACGCCAATTGGTGGGCGTATCGCCTTCCCACTGCCGGAAAGCACGAAAGAATGAGTTCTGGTCTTCATATCCAAGCAGGAATGCTACTTCTTTCAGATCGAGCAGAGGATCTGACAGGTATTCCAGCGCCTTCTCCCTCCGCGCGTCGGTCAACAACTGTTTGAAACTTGTCCCTTCTTCGGTCAGTCGGCGCTGCAAGGTACGATCGCTCATCCCAAGCTCGCCCGCAATAACCTGAATGTCCGGGCGCCCTGCAGCCAGGCTGCGTTTCATGATCCATTTCACCATTTCGGTAATGGATTTGCTGCGCCGTTTCTCTTCCAGCGACCGGTCCAGCGCAGGGGTCAGGATCTCTAGCAATTCTCCGTTGTACGAAATAAAGGGGCGATCGAGATCACGTCGGTGAAGCGTTAATCGATTTCGTCCTGAATCAACCCGGACAGGGCAGCCGAAGAAGGCTTCGAGTGCCTGAACGTTTCGAATTGGATAAGAAAATTCAACCAAACGCGCCGATAATGGCTGACCTGTACCAAGCCGACCTATCGTGAGCAAAGTAGCCATCGTGACGCTGATTAGCATAGACGGCTCCGGATGGTCGGAATATAGCCAAGCCAGTTCGATTGTACATAACTCGCCCTCTTCAGCGATGTGAACACGCTCGGGAGCGCACAACTGTTTGTACCGAGCCATGCGGTTTAGCGCGTCCCGGTAGTCACGGGCATAATACGGTGCCAAAACACTTGGTGGCAGCTGTGCTGTTTCGAAACCCGTCGAGAGTCTGACGGTAGCAACTGCAGGGTCGTCAACAATATCTGAAAATGCCTGCCAGAGCGAAAAATATTGGGCGGTCGTTACGACGGCCGGCTCGTTCACGATTGTAAGCGGCAGTTCCGCTTTGCGAACCACATCGTGGGCTGCAATATTCAATTGACGCAATCCCAGCCAGAATCCTTTTGGAATTTTGATGCGATCAAATGAGATCGTCGTCATCCTTCAATAGCCTCCTTCCTGTCTATATAAGAAATGTCGTATTGCCAGATGAACACTTATTATCGTACCCGTTCTTAGATGGTATGTAACTAGCGGATAGCGACAATATATATGCAGAACGTGCCACCGATTAAAGCTAATTCCTTTTGGGACTGAAAAATAATGAAGCTGCCGAACGTTACGGCAGCTTCATTCCATAATTACTGATTTAGTTCTTTTCGATCTTGCCACACAAACATCGATGTACGTTTTGTAATCAACCACTTGCCATTTTCATAGATGTATTTATCGTTATATTGAACAGCGCTCGAGTTTTTAATTTTTTTACCGTCTTCAGAAGAAATAAGATCGACCAAACAATAAAGAGTGCCCACTGCGTTATTCCCATTTATCGACACCTTATGTTGACCATTCATATGATAAACCGTTTCGAAAAGGTTTAAGAAATTTTGAAAAGCCTCGCCAATTTCCTTCGTACCCTTCAAACTTGATGTCAACTGCCCGTTTATATAAGAATCGACGGTTGCATTCTCCGTAAAAAGCAATGATTGTTTTTGCACGTCTTTCTGGTCTGCCAATAGTGAAAATGTATCAACCAATTCTCTCAGGGCCCTCACGTTTTCTAATTCGCTAATTCTCTCGTGAATTTTATTTATCGACTCTTGCTCATTTGTGTTTGTCATTTGAATTCCTCCTTAGTTTCCGTTCATAAACAACATGATTAGATCAATTCCTTGTTCACTGGACATTTATTATTTTACTTTGTGAAGGCAGTCTTGAAACTAGCGGGAAACGCCAAACTTCTAACTCCACACGCCAACACACAAAATTACTTCGTTACAGCTCATTCTCCGATTCGAGTATGGAGTTAATATTTCCAAAGAAATAGCCTTGTATGATTACTGCGCCGGTTGAAATTGAATAGTTATAGTTCAACAATCACGTGCCAAGATTGATCTGGCATTTCACCACGTTATATTCTTTCCTGCCGAACGAAATGAAGCTATCGCCCCTTGCGATAGCTCTCTAATGTTTAAGCATTAAATTTCCAGCCACTAAGCGATTTCACGATTTCAGGATCGTTATGCGACAGGAATAGACTCTGTTTCGTATCCAACGTGGCAATCGTGTCCATATCCTCTTGTCTTAACTCAAAGTCGAAGATATTGAAATTTTCGATGATACGTTCTTTATGAATAGACTTAGGAATTGCCACTACTCCTCTTTGTGTTAACCAGCGTAATACCACCTGCGCAACTGATTTGTTGTACTTCCCTGCAATGGAAACTAGTACGTCATTTTGGAACAGATTGTTTCGACCTTCTGCAAATGGGCCCCAGGACTCAATCTGAACCTTGTTCTCCTCCATAAATTTGGCGCTTTCCACTTGCTGGAAGAATGGATGCGTTTCAATCTGGTTGACTGCCGGCGTTACATCATGATGGATAATCAGATCAATCAGGCGATCCATCTGGAAGTTGCTTACCCCGATGGCTCTAATCTTTCCTTCAAGATACAATTCCTCCATTGCTCGCCAAGAACCGTATATGTCCCCAAACGGCTGATGAATCAAATACAAATCCAAATAATCCAATTGCAGTTTAGCTAATGATTTTTCAAATGCCTTCTTTGTGCGCTCATGTTTTCGAACTATTTTCACGGGTTCCTTTGCATATGAATTCTACAGAAAGAGTCCAAATTCCTTGTTGTTATGCGGTTTTCACCTAGTTTTTGGCATTCAGCAAGCCCTAATTAGTATCCATGAAATCAGTTTAGGGAATAATTTCCTATAAGTGAACTTATAGGAGGATAAAAATGGCTAGTATTGAAAAGCGAAGTAAAAACTCTTATCGGTTAATTGTTGAAACAGGCTACGACAATGAAGGAAAACGAATAAAAAGATCAAAAACGATTAAAGCATCAGGCATAAGGGAAGCAGAAAAAGAACTCGCTAAATTCCAAGTTGAAGTCGAAGCTGGTGAATATATTGCTCCCGAGAAAATGACTTTCAATATATTTGTTGAAGAATGGAGAAGCAAATACGGAATCAAACATCTAGAAGCTAAGACCCTCGAAAATTACAACCACTTATTGAAAAACCATATCTCCCCTGTCTTCGGTAACAAACGACTAGATGAGTTAAAACCCATTCATATTGTGAGCTTTATGAAAAATCTTGAATTAAATGGAGCAAGAAAGGATGGAAAATCAGGAGGATTATCATCAACAACAATTCGATTCGTCTATAGAATAATGAAAGACATTCTTGATCGTGCTGTAGACTGGCGAATATTAAAAAGTAATCCGGTAGCCGCAACTAAACGTCCAAAGGTAGCTCGATTAACTGTTGATGTTTACGATGAAGTGGAAGTAAGTGAATTATTGAATGGATTAAGTACTGAGGCAGAACACTGGAGAATCATGATAACAATGGCTATAACTACTGGCCTACGCCGTGGAGAATTGCTGGCATTAGAGTGGAAACATATTAATATTGATGAAGGCTTCATTGAGGTCGTACAGTCACTAAGTTATGTCAATGGTCAAAATATCATAAAGGCACCTAAAACAAAAAACTCAATTCGAAAAGTCTCTATTCCCGAAGCGTTGCTACCTGATCTAATCCAATACAGAATCAACTCTATTCTGTCCAAAGAAAATGCACGTGAAAATTGGGCAGAAAAAGAACATTTCTTCGTTTTCTCTACCTGGGACGGTAAACCCTATTTCCACACCGTGCCGGGTACATGGCTTCGAAGATTCCTAAAACGTAAAAATCTAAAACCAATACGTTTTCATGATCTAAGACATACATCAGCAACCTTACTTATCAATCAAGGTGTCCATGCAAAAACAATATCAAGCCGGTTAGGACATGCAGACATTCGAACAACCATGAATACCTACGGACATGCACTTCAATCTGCTGATCATGCGGCAGCGAATACATTCAATTCGATCTTGTCCCCGAAACCAATTCCAATTAATGAATCAAACGGTGCGTAAAAACGTGTCGTTTTTTTGTTCTTACATAGCTTCACATCTACTGCTGATGAGGACTCTTTATTTAAAACAACTTCATTAGCAGTACATATTTATCCCCGCCAGTCGCAAACACAGAAGCTCAAGTTTTCATTTTTTATTTTTTCGTCCCCAATCCGTCCCCAAAGGTCAAAAAATTAAGACTTTAATTTCTACTTGGGACATTATAAAAACAAAAAAACCCTTAATTATCAAGGGTTTTGGAAGTTTGTATTTGGTGGAGCCTAGGGGGATCGAACCCCTGACCTCATCGCTGCCAGCGATGCGCTCTCCCAGCTGAGCTAAGGCCCCAAGTGACGACAAAATTGATATTAGCACAGGGTCGTCAGAAATGTCAATCTTTATCTATAATGCTGTTAAGCGGATGCTTGGACAGCAGGTTGTTAAGCTCCTTCATGAACATATCGATATCTTTGAATTGTCGATAGACGGATGCGAAGCGGACGTAGGCTACCTCGTCCACAGGATAGAGCTCATTCATGACGATCGCGCCGATATCGCTGCTATCCACCTCGGCATGGGCTGTTGTGCGAAGCTCCTTCTCAACCTCGGAGACGATCACTTCGAGACGCTCTACAGGAACGGGGCGCTTCTCGCATGCGCGGATTAGTCCGCGCAAAATTTTATCGCGGCTGAATTCTTCGCGGCTTCCGTCTTTTTTGATAACGATAAGAGGCGTTTCTTCGATCATTTCGAACGTCGTAAAGCGGCGGCTGCATTTTTCGCATTCACGGCGGCGGCGAATGGATTTGTTTTCGTTGGCCGGCCTGGAGTCTAATACTTTCGTTCCGGCATAGTCGCAATATGGGCATTTCATGTTGTAAAAATGTCCTCCTTTCTTATTCAAATACATATGGTTCGATCTTTTTTTCACTCAAACTTTTTTCCAGCGGTTTCCTGTAATGAATTTCAGATTTTCGCGCATAATACAATTACCAACCGTAAGGAGGTGAATATACATGGCACAATCCCGCAGCAGTAACCAACTGGTTGTACCGCAAGCGACAGCAGCACTTGATCAAATGAAATTTGAAGTTGCTCAAGAGCTAGGAATCGCGATTCCGCAAGACGGATACTACGGCAACATGGCTACGAAAGACGCAGGCTCCATCGGGGGATTCATTACCCGTCGCCTCGTACAAATTGCCGAGCAATCCCTTGCTGGCCAATTTAAATAATGATTCATTAAATGTTGTATGAATAACAGATGCTTTGGCCGGGCCCGTCTAAGAAGTGACGGGCCTCCAAGGCTTCGATGTATTTTCGCTCGGCATTACCCGTCTCAAAAGCCCGGATACAAATCCTTGTACTTATTATAATAATAAATGACCCGCTGTACATAGTGCCGCGTTTCACCGAATGGAATTTGTTTAACGGATTCCATTTTCCCGTCCCATACCCCGGAATCAAGCCATTTGCGGACATTTCCCGGTCCCGCGTTGTAAGCGGCGACAGCTGCAATCTTATTATGCCCAAATTGTTGATTCAGCGAATTCAAATACCACGAACCCACCTCGATACTAACATCGGCACGATGCCTAAGCATATCCTCTGTCACTTCATTGAAGCCAGCTTTCTGAACAACCCACGCTGCCGTCTCCGGCATAATCTGCATGAGACCTAGAGCTCCTTTTTTTGATTCCTGACCTGTCCGATAATTCGTCTCGCTGCGTATGATCGCAGCTACCAAATGAGGCTCTATTCCGTAATTTGATGCACTCGCACGAATATCGGCCTTATAATAGACCGGGTACATCCACGTGGCCAGCCAATCGGACTTCAGAAATAAAATAGTCATAAGCCCAAGCAACAGAACAAGCAGAACCCTCTTTTTTAGCAATACTCTCATGGCAAGCACTGACTTTTCCAAAAATGGTCGATTTGCCGCTTCGTCTCATCCAGTGATCCGCTATTGTCAATGACCCAATCGGCAAGGCTCCGCTTTTGTTCAATGTCCATTTGCAGAGATATTCGCCGCTTAGCTTCTTCTTCCGTCAGTGAATTGCGCTCCATCAGACGGACGCACTGTACACCTGCGGGCACATACACAACCATAACGCCATCGTACAACTTTTGCTGCTTCGTTTCATAGAGAAGCGGCACATCCGCAACGACTAACCGTTCTGGAAACTGCTCTTCGAAAGTATGTATACGCTGCTGCATTTGCTGCCGAATAGCAGGGTGAGTAATGGCTTCGAGCTGCTCTAGCGCAGCTTTGTCCCGAAACACGATTTCACCAAGCGCCTTACGGTTGAGCGATCCGTCTAGATTTATTACAGCTTGTCCGAACGTAGAGGCTATTGCCTCTAGTGCCGGCTCTCCGGGAAAGACGACTTCCCTTGCGACTTGATCGGCATCGACCAGCAGCGCACCGCGTTCGACTAGTATATGGGCGACTGTGCTTTTTCCGCTGGCAATACCGCCGGTTAATCCGATTTTCATCCATTTCACCTCGAAATTATAACAGCTTCATGATTCCCATCATGATTAATAATATGCCTGGCAGCAAAGATAATGTTTGCATTCCTTTCCATGCCGAGAAACGAAACCCGAAATGAATGCCACCCATCAGAAATAGAGCGCTCGCCGCAGCTATCGTTAACGAAGTCATCAAGGCAGGCAACCCGATCATGGCCGCGCCAAGCCCCGCTCCGAAAGCATCTAACGACAATGCTACGCCGAGCATGACCGCCTCTGACGCTGAAATCGTTCCCGATTTGTCAACGTCAGCCGCCTGCGGCGTTCGTAATATTTGGATGACCAGGCCAAGACGCTTGAGCTCCACCATCACGATTAGAGCCGTACTGGAAAGCTCTCCAATGTGCGGTTTGACTTCAGAAGTCGATTCATCAGCTCTTTCATCACGGACGGCATCAGTTCGCTCATTCGTTTCATCGTTCGTTTTGCCGTGCTTTAACTGAACGATTGCCCAGCCTCCAATAACAATCAGCACACTTGCTCCAATAAGCCGTGCTGCGAACTCCGACAGAAAACCGGTCAGCCAATCGCCAAGCTGCATGGATAACCAAATAATAAAGCCCGAGCAGCAAGCAATTATGAAAACCGACAGGAACGGAATGCGGATTCGCCGCAATCCATACGTAACGCCTACACCAAAACCGTCCAAACTAACGGCAAAAGCCAGCACTAACAGTGACGCAACATGCGCGAACAATCGTAAGCCCCTCCCCGCACGGCGGCTGCCCTCCTCGTACAGCATACGTAAGGATTATAGACATCCGCCTATCGTTCGTAACACAACCATCATATGCGGGGAGTAGTTGACTGTGCATAACCATATCGAATTGCTAAGCTTCGTTCGCTTATTTGGAGCCAGCCGGAGGCTGGCATTTGCTGCAAATATGCGTACCTCTTCCACCAACCGTAAATTTCTCGATCGGCTTGGCGCAGGCAGGGCAAGGCTCGTCCTTCCTGCCGTATACGAGCAGCTGATGCTGGAACATGCCCATCTCGCCTTGACCGTTTACATAAGACTTTATTGACGATCCGCCGGCATCAACGGCATGTGCCAGCGTCGAGCGGATCGCTTCGTATAATCTCTTCCACTCTGCAGGCTTCAGCGTATCAGGCGTACGTTCCGGATGAATTCGCGCTTGAAATAACGCTTCGTCCACATATATATTGCCCAATCCGACGATATGTTCCTGGTTCAGCAGCAGCGGCTTAATCCGGGTTGTGCGCTTTTCCAGCTTTCCGCGCAGCGCTTCCAATGTAAACTCGGATTCCAAAGGCTCGATTCCCAGCTTATTAAGCGGAGGAAGCTCAAGCTCCTCTCCCCGCTTGAACAGATGCATCGTGCCGAATTGCCGCACGTCTTTGTACCGCAAGTCCGTCCCATCGTCAAAATGAAAGATGACATGCGTATGCAGCTCGATCGGCTCGTCCGATGGAAACACCCCGTAGCGTCCTTCCATCCGCAAATGCGATACAAGAACAAGGCCGTCTAACATAATTCGCAAAAACTTGCCTCGACGCTCCACTGTTTCAATTGTATGGCCGGCAAGCGCTGCCGCGAACTGTTCAGGTTCTGCAGGGCGCTGTATTATACGCGGGAGTCTAACGGTTACAGATTGGATTCGTTTGCCCGCTACTAATTCATTCAATGTTCGTCTTACGGTTTCTACCTCTGGCAATTCAGGCATTTCTCCTCACCTCAACAACCATTATACCTGAAACGGTGCGCGAGCGGGTTACTTTGCTTCATACCAATTGACACCGTAATTGACATCGGCTTTAAGCGGCACATCCAGAGTGAGCGCACCAGCCATTACTTCCGGCACAAGTGACTTCATAAGCTCCAGCTCATCCTCCGGCACCTCGAATACGAGCTCATCGTGTACTTGAAGAAGCATGCGGCTCTTTAGCTTGCGTTCGCGCAGCGCAGCGTCCATTTGTACCATAGCCAGCTTAATGATGTCAGCGGCTGTCCCTTGAATCGGCGTGTTCATCGCCGTCCGTTCCGCGAATGAGCGGATGTTGAAGTTAGAAGCGTTAATATCATTTAAATAACGTCTCCGCTCAAGCAATGTAGTCACATAGCCGTCTTTGCGGGCTTGTGTCTTGATATCATCCATAAATCGCCGTACGCCTTCAAAAACCTCCAAATATTGCTCGATAAACTGACCAGCGTCCCTGCGCGTAATGCCAAGGTTCTGCGATAAGCCAAAATCGCTGATTCCGTATACGATACCAAAGTTAACGGCCTTCGCCTGCCGACGCATGTTGGAATCCACTTGTTCTGCTGTAACGCCGAATACGTCCATAGCCGTTTTCGTATGAATATCCATATCGTTAATGAACGCTTCCTTCAAATTTGCATCGCCGGAAATATGCGCGAGTACACGGAGCTCAATTTGTGAATAGTCGGCAGCGAGAATGTACCAGCCTGGCTCGGATGGGACAAAGGCCTTCCGGATTTTGCGTCCTTCCTCCAGTCTAATCGGAATATTTTGCAAGTTAGGAAACTGACTGCTAAGCCGTCCGGTCGCTGCAATCGTCTGGCGGTAATACGTGTGAACCTTGCCGGTTTCTTCGCGAATCTCCTTAAGCAAGCCTTCCACATAGGTCGACTGCAGCTTCGAAAGCTGGCGGTAATGCAAAATAAGCGGTATGATCTCGTGATAAGGAGCCAGCTCCTCAAGCACCTCGGCATCCGTCGAGTAACCTGTTTTCGTTTTTTTCTTAGCGGGCAGTCCAAGCTTATCGAACAAAATCTCGCCAAGCTGCTTCGGCGAACCAATATTAAATTCGGTTCCTGCATGCTTATAAATGTCACTGATAATGGCCGTTAGCTGACGCTCCAAATCGCTTCCAAGCGTTTCGAGCTCCCGCTTCTCGACCTTAATGCCTAGGCTCTCCATTCCGGCTAAGATGCGGGACAACGGCTGCTCCAGATCAAAATAAAGCTTGCTCATGCCTGTTCGGCCCAGTTCTTCCGTCATGATGGGCACCAGCCTTCGAACCGCTTCCGCTTTGAGGGCCAAATGACGATAGAGCGTGGCCGCAGCAGGCACTTTGAACTTCGCGCCTTTGCCATACACCGCATCATCTGAAGGCACAGCCGGCAAGCTATGCTTCTCATTAATACCGCTGAGCGTCTGACTCGCTTCCGTCGGATCGAGCAGATAAGCGGCAAGCTGTACGTCGAAAGCGGCCCCTTTAAAGCCGATTCCCCTCCACGTCAGCGCCAGCTCCGCTTTGTGCAGATCAAAGCCGTACTTAGGTTTAGAGGGTTGCTCCAGCCAATCGCGAAGCTTCGCTGCGAAGGGCTGCTCCAAAACGGTGATCGGCAGCGCATATACCGCCTCCTCAGCAGCGACGGCCATACCGATCAGCTCGGCATGATGCGGATTTTCACCAACCGATTCGATATACAAACCGTTCTTATCCGTCTTCTCCAGCGTTTGCAGTAACTGCTCCAGTAAAGCCTCATCCTTGTCCGACTCAATGACATGAATAGACAGCTCGGCTGCAGATGCTTGAGCTGCCTCTTCCGCATCTCCCGCATCCGCCCCCAATTGCAGGCGTTCAATAAGCGATTTAAATTCCAGTTTGCGAAACGCTTCTGCCAGCTTCACGGCGTCATAGCCATCGTAACGAATCTCATCCGTTCCCTGTTCGATAGGTACTTCACGGAAAATCGTCGCCAGCCTCTTGCTCATGATGGCGTCGTCCTTATGGTTCTCTATGTTTTCTTTCAGCTTCCCTTTTAGCTTGTCCAGATTATCCAGAACATTTTCAACCGATCCATGCTCATGGAGCAGCTTAAGCGCCGTCTTCTCGCCGACGCCCGGCACTCCTGGAATATTATCTGACGTATCGCCCATCAGCCCTTTCAGGTCGATGATTTGCAGCGGCACAAGGCCGTATTTCTCTTGAATCGCTTCAGGGGAATACAGATCGACCTCGCTAACGCCCTTGCGCGTGACTGCAATCGTCACCTTATCCGAAGCGAGCTGCAGCATATCCTTATCGCCAGTCACAACAACAGTCGATACACCCTTCTCATCGGCGACCCGCGTTAAGGTACCGATAATGTCATCTGCCTCATAACCGGACAGCTCGAACTGTGAAATGTTGAACGCGTTCAGCAGCTCCTTGAGTACCGGAAATTGCTCCGACAGCTCCGGCGGCGTCTTTTCCCTTCCGCCCTTATACTCGGTGTAGCCTTCATGACGGAACGTGATCTTGCCTGCATCGAACGCCACAAGCACATGTGTCGGCTTCTCCTGGTCAAGCAGCTTAAGCAGCATTAACGTAAAACCAAATACCGCATTCGTATGCTGTCCTGCAGCATTCGTTAATAATGGCATAGAGAAGAACGCTCGGTAAGCGATACTGTTCCCGTCAATTAACATCCATTTTTCCATATGGCATCAACACCTCGTTTATGTAACATACATACCCATCATTATACCACAAAATGGGCCTTCCCCAAGCATCGTCTGCCAGAGAAAAGCCCATTGCTTCAGCTTGTCCTATTACTTATAAAGAAAATTCGGCCGGTCTGCCCAGCAAGTATCCCTGCGCATAATGGACGCCCATGTCCCGCACTTTGGCGAGCTCCTCTTCCAGCTCAATTCCCTCGGCTATAATGGATATGCCCATTTTGGCAGCGAGTTGAATTAACGTAAACAAAATATGCTCCTTCATCTCATCCAAATGAATGTTCTGAATGATCGAACGATCCACCTTCAAATAGTCCGGACGAAGCTCGACGATTGACTGCAGAGAGGAGTAGCCTGCTCCAACATCGTCGATCGCAATCTGATAGCCTTGGCTCCGGTAATGCTCGAGCGCCCGCTTCACCGAACCGAAATCCGCAATGGAGCTGCGCTCCGTTATTTCGAATACGACGTTATGCGGCGACAAACGGTGCTGCTCCAGCAGACTAAGCGTTTGACCGGGCGAGAAGCCCGGATCCTCCATGATTTGCGCCATCACGTTTATGAACAGCTTCTGCTCCTGCTTCAGCGGCATGCAGCCATCAATCGCCTTCTCCCGCGCTAGACGATCAAGCGCATAAGTAAGCCCCTCCTGCTCGGCAAAAAGAAACAGCTCCATCGGTCCGGTAAACCATGTTCGGTCCATTGTTCGAGTGAGAGCCTCATATCCGAATACTTTGCCTTGCTCCAGTGAAACGATTGGCTGATACACAGGATTAATCAGCCGCTGACCCAGCAGCCGGTCAATCGCCCTCCGTTTTAAGCTGCGTTCCATTGCTCCTGCCGATTGACCGTGCAAAATCGCTTTTTTCATCGATTCATACCAGAAAAGCCCATTATCCAGAACGTTATTCGCCTCCACGACGGATACGCCTGCATGCAGCTTCCCTTCCCAGCGGCAATCTTCATCGACGTTCAGTTCAGCAATGAATTGCTGCTCCCACTCTGCCGTATGCTTGTATGCGAGCTCGAGCAGCCAGCCTTCCAAAAGCTCCTGCCGTCCGTTCGGAAGCCGCATATGAATGAATAAATCATCATTCATCCATTGCAATCCTTCAAATAGAATTGAGCTTTTGAATACGTTCTCTGCTTCTCGCTCTGCAAACGAACGCCACCGCTCCCGATACAAAGCATCTATATCTGTAAGATTTGCCGTTTGTAAATGCCATGACAAATAGATGACGCCGAGATTGCCGGAACTGTCGCTTTCCGTGCCGTTTTGCTGCTGTATAACCCGAAGATGTCTCACGTTTACTTTCGTTCCTCTCCATGATGCGTTCCTGTTATTTGGCCTATTATATACACGCTGCCTTTTTGCGCCTTTGCCTGCTTCTTCAGCTTAGCTGCAAACCTCGATATATACTCGGGCGTCAGCTGCACTTCACCGTCCCAAAGCATGAGGGACAAAGATAGCGTTACGCCTTCCTGCTCGACAATGTTGCCGTGCCGGTCCTCAACGGTCGTCACCTCTACACCGCCGTAGAAAGCTTTAATACCGCTGTCGAAACGCTCGATTAACGACTGGCAAAATTGTTCCGCGTACACCGCTCCGGTGACCGCTATAAAGTCATCGCCGCCAATATGTCCGATAAAATCACTGCCTTGGCCATGCTGATTAAGCTCCTTCCGGAGCGAATCCGCCAAATAGCGGATAAGCTCATCGCCAAGTCCGAAGCCGAAGCAATCGTTATACCATTTAAAATAGTCCAAGTCGGCGTAAATAACGGCAAAAGCTTCCTTTTGCCCAATGCGGCGTTGGAGCTCAAGCTGAATCTCCTCATTGCCCGGAAGTCCTGTCAGCGGATTGGCTGTACGGGCCGCCTCCGTCCGCAGCGTTGTCATACATTCCAAAATGGATCGTATCGAAGCCGCACCTGCCATCTGGCCGTGCTTCGTAATCAAAACAACATCGTATAGCTGCGAGAAATCCCTGGCCATCGCGAGCTGTGACACTTGCTCAACAGGCAGCTGTTCATCTACAATAAGCGGCTGATCGTTCATAATGCGTTCCACCGGCCTATTCCAATAGAGCGGAAGACCGAATTGACCGGCCAGCATTTGATGCAGCTTCTCTTTCATTAAAATCCCGATAGGTCGGCCTTGATCAACAATAACAGCTCCCTGCGCCTTTGCGTTCGTATCAAATAAGTAAGCGACCTCCGACACGCGCGCACGTGCCGGAAAGATAGGAAATGGAACCGCTAGCGCTCCGATTCTAACCGTCTTTCCATGTAATCCCATCAATTGCGGCAGATGCTGGCTGTCAACTTTGTCCGTCAATTCTTCCGCACCGGCCTTGTCCACTTCAATTGCTTCCTTTGCATCAGATCGATCTATATTCAACGGAACATTATAAGCGCTCTGCTCCATGGCTTCGAGCAGCACCCGGTAAATAACCGTTTCCGTGGAACGCCCTGTCGCGGGCAGATATGTAACGGCAACCCCGATATTCACCTCTAACGTTTTGTCAATGTTACGCTGCGGCTCCTCTTTCATCCAAGCCTTCCGCAGACGGCTATGCAGCCGTTCGGATGCCCCCTCTGTAAGCTTGACGATGGGCTCGTCCTTCTGCTGTCTATAAAACAAGAAAAAATAATCCCACTCCAGCCGTTGGCGCCAAAACAAACGCGGCTCCCCGCTCTCCCATAGCTGCAAAGCCGCTTCGGCAGCCGAGTTTCCCGACCGGAAGCGGACATAAATGACTCCGATGCCGCCTCCATGCCAGCGCTCCTTGATGCTGCGGATCATATCTCGATTGAAAAGACCAACCCCAACCTCATCCATCTGGATCCCCTCGATCAACCGTCGTCTATTTCAATTGCTTTACTTATAAACTGTAACAATTAATTGTGAAGTAAGATGCATAAAACGGTTAACTTTAGGTAAAATTCGACAAAAACATGAGTCCTCTGACCTATTGAAACAAAAAAACCGTCATAGCAGGGCTGCTCTAACGGTTTTTGAATATCTATTTTTCTTATACGTTCAAGTCCGGTCTGCTGCCTGTTACGAGATAAACGACGCTCTCGCCGATATTCGTGGCATGATCGCCGAAGCGTTCCAGGTAGCGGCCTACAAGGGTGAGGAGAGAAGCTTGCGTAATGTTCCGCGGATTTTCCATCATAAGCGAGTAAAGCTCACGTGTAATTTGTCCGTACAGAGCGTCTACCTGATCGTCATCCTTTGCCATTTTGTACGCCAAGTCAACATTTTCTTGAATAAATGATTGGATGGACTCATACGTCATCAACTGGACAATTTCCGACATTCGCGGCAAATCGATCAATGGCTTGATGAGCTCCTGTCCTTCCAAGCGTAACACGACCTTCGCAATGTCGACCGATAGATCGCCCATCCGCTCCAAATCACTGGCGATTTTGAATGCGGACAAAATACGTCGCAAATCCTTTGCAACCGGCTGTTGGGTTGCAATAAGCTTCGATCCGATTTCGGTAATTTTCTCTTCCATTTGATTAAGGGATGGATCGTTCGTAATAACCTGCTTCGCACGGTCTACATCAACAGCTTTCAGTGCTTCCATCGATTCAACTAGCGCCTTCTCCACATATGTACCCATATCAATGAGTAGGTCATGAAGATGCTCCAGTCCTTTGTCAAAATCTTTACGTATTGTCATCACAACGTATACCCCCTTATAGTCTATCGTCCCGAATTAGCCGAAACGTCCGCTAATGTAATCTTCCGTGCGCTGATCCGTCGGATTGGAGAACAGCTTCTCTGTATCAGAATATTCAATAACCTCTCCATTTAGGAAAAAAACAGTTTGGTTCGATACGCGGGCCGCTTGATGCATGTTGTGAGTAACCATAACGATTGTATACTTGTCCTTTAGTTCCTGGGCAAGCTCTTCAATCTTCAAGGTGGAAATCGGGTCAAGCGCCGAAGTCGCTTCATCCATGAGCAGGATGTTCGGATTTACAGCAAGTGCGCGCGCAATGCAAAGACGCTGCTGCTGTCCACCTGACAGTCCGAATGCGGAACGCTTCAAATGATCCTTCACTTCATCCCACAAAACGGCCGATTTCAAGCTCGTTTCAACGATTTCATCTAGCTCCTTCTTGCTTGTTATGCCGTGGAGACGAGGGCCGTACGCGACGTTGTCGTAGATCGATTTAGGAAAAGGATTCGGCTGCTGGAACACCATGCCTACTTTTTTGCGGAGCGTCTCCACGTCTACTTCATTCGAATAAATTTCCGTCCCGCCGATGGCGATGCCGCCTTCAATCCGCGTGCCCGGGATCATGTCGTTCATACGGTTAAGCGTACGAAGCAAGGTCGACTTGCCGCAGCCTGAAGGGCCGATAAAAGCAGTTATGGCTTTCTCAGGAATCGTTAACGTTACATCCTTCAAAGCGTGGAAAGCGCCATAAAACAAATTCAATTTATTAATATTAATAAGTGCTTCCATATCGTTCTCCTCCAATTATACGTTCTTCTGATATTTATTGCGCAGCAATATAGCCGAGAAATTCATAAGCAGCAACAGAGCGAGCAGGACGATAATACCGCTTGCCGCAAGCTCTTGGAACTCAACCTTGGGCTTGGACAACCAGTTATACACTTGAATCGGAATAACAGTAAACGAATCCTTAAGGCCTTCCGGCAGGAAAGCAACATAAGTTAACGCTCCAATCATAACAAGAGGCGCCGTCTCCCCGATTGCCCGGGACATGGCAAGAATGACACCGGTCAACACGCCGGGAAGTGCTGATGGCAAAACGGATCTGTATACGGTCTGCCACTTGGTAGCGCCTAGAGCAAAGGAGGCGTCGCGGCGTGATTTCGGAACGGCGCGAATGGCTTCCTGCGCAGACACGATAATAATCGGCAATACGAGAAGCGTCATCGTCAAAGCTCCTGCTATTAAGCTGCGGTCAAGCGCAAGCAGGCGCACGAACAATGCCAATCCCAAAATGCCGTAAACGATGGAAGGAACACCTGCCAACGTACTGATGTTTAATTGAATAAGGCGGGTAATTTTGCCCTTCTTCGCATACTCCTCTAAGTATATAGCCGCTCCGACACCAAAAATAAATGAGATAGGCGCCATAATAAGCAGCATGTAGATCGTACCGACTAACGCTGACTTCATACCCGAACCTTCAGCTCTGCGAGAAGGGAAGTTCGTGAACAGATCCGGCTGCAAACGGGCAATGCCATCGATTAATATATCTACGATAAGCGCGCAAAGGGCAATAACGCCAATAGACGTTGCCACAACGAACAAGATATGCAGCAGCCAATCGGTACGCCGTCTGCCGGCTATTTGAGTGCGGTTGGCATCTTGAAAGATGTTCATCTTAGTACTCCTCCCTGAATTTTCTCGCGATATACTGAGCAAGAATATTGAGCAGGAACGTAATGACGAACAACGTCATGCCGACCGCAAAGATCGATCCATACTCAATGCTTCCGTGCGGCGTATCTCCTAGGCTGACTTGTACGATATAGGCGGTCATCGTCTGGATACTGTCAAGCGGGTTAACCGTCATATTCGGCGTCGAACCGGCAGCTACCGTAACAATCATCGTCTCGCCGATAGCCCTGGAGAAAGCAAGCACAGCCGAAGCAACGATACCCGAGAAGGCAGCTGGAACGACGATCTTCAGCGCGACCTCAAATCTTGTAGCACCCAGCGCATAAGCGCCGTCACGCAAGCTGCGCGGGACAGCGGACATCGCATCCTCACTGAGAGAACTCACCATAGGAATGATCATAATTCCGACTACGATACCTGCGCTAAGCGCATTGAACACGCCGGCACTGTCGAATAAGCTTTGAATGAGCGGTGTTACTAAGCTGAGCGCGAAATAACCGTATACGATTGTGGGTACGCCAGCGAGTACCTCTAGAATCGGTTTAATAATCTTGCGGACGCGCTTTGGTGCGTATTCCGATAAGTAAATAGCGCTAGCCAAGCCTAATGGTATAGCAACTAAGCAGGCAATGAATGTAATCATAAGCGTACCTGACAAAAGCGGAAGAACGCCGAAGCTTTTGGGCGGAATCAAAGGTGACCATTTTGTCCCGAACAAGAAATCTAATATCGGTATTTGCTTAAAAAACTGGTAGGTTTCAGTAATGAGTGTAAATACGATGCCTATTGTTGTTAAGACGGAAACAGATGCACATAGAAACAAAACAACGGGCATCAGTTTATTCATAATGCTTACGCGTTTATTTTTGAACTCGTATAGTTCCTTGTTAACGGTTTGCGCCTGGTCAATCGATTGCAGACCTTCACTTTGCATACCGGCGTCCTCCCTCTTGCCTTTACAATTCGTTTACATATGTGTCGTGAAAAATGTGATGTCCCACGAGACACCACATTTTTCACACTAGCGTTGTTACGTTTATTCTAATTATTGAATTTTTGCTGCTTCAGTTGCATATTGCTCATCTGGAAGAGCGACATAACCAACTTCGCCAGCCAAAGGACCAATGTTGTTGATGTAGTATTTAACAAATTCTTTTACTTCAGGACGCTCAAGCTCTTTGTTGTTTACGTAGATGAAGAGCGGACGGGACAATGGAGCGTAAGATCCGTCTTTAATTGTTTCTGTAGTAGGAGTAATTGCTCCAGCGCCGCCATCCACAGGAACAACTTTCAATTTATCTTGGTTTTCTTCAAAGTAAGCAAAACCGAAGTAGCCGATACCGTATTTGCTGCCTGATACGCCTTGAACAAGCGCATTGTCGTCTTCGCTGAAGCTGATTGCTTTATCGTTACGAATGCCTGCTTTGTCAAGAATAGCTTCGTTAAAGTAGTCATAAGTACCGGAGTCAGCACCTGGCGAGAACATTACGATCGGTTCAGCAGGGAAAGTATCGCGCACGTCTTTCCAAGTTGCAACCGTGCTGCCTGTTACGAAGATTTTGTTCAACTCTTCAACAGTCAGGTGATCAATGAAGTCGTTGTCTTTGCTTACTACAACCGACAAACCGTCGAATGCTACTGTAAGTTCTGTATACTCGATGCCAGCATCTTTACAAGCTGTAGCTTCTTCGTCTTTGATTGGACGGGAAGCATCTGCAATCGCGATTTCGCCTGCGCAGAACTGTTTGAAGCCGCCGCCTGTACCCGATACGCCTACTGGAACGCGAACGTCCGCGTGCTCTTTATTGAACTCTTCCGCAGCTGCTTCAGTCAGCGGGAATACTGTGCTTGATCCGTCAACTTTAATTTCACCGGATAATTTTGCTGCTTCGGTTGGAGCGTTTGTTGCGTTGTTCGTTGTACCTGTATTTTCAGTTTCTGCATTTCCTCCGGTATTATTACCGCATGCAGCCGCGAATGCAAGCATCGCTACCATCGATAACATCAAGATCCCCTTAAAGCCTTTCTTCTTCAACAACTCAACCACTCCTCGTTTAGTGTCTATTGGGGTTGTCCCCTGTGACTTCTATACTACTGGCCGATTGTAAATCGGGTATTCTTCTTTTGTTAACTCCATGTTAAAAATACGATTGTTGTAATTTCTCCATTTCACTGGCGACATGAATCGACTGCTGATGCGCTTGCTCCGAAAGCGCGCCGATCTGCTTCGCACTGTTTCGATTGTCAGCTGCCGCACGGAATAAGCGATTGAACGCCTCCGCGGCTTCACGGACATGTGCTTCGCTGGCTGTCGTTTCTGACCGGCCGGAATGCGCGAGAGTTGTCGTCTGTGCGATGGCATCTACGATGGTTCGCGTGAGCGTCGTAATTTCGTTAGCAGATTGTTTCGTTTGACTGGCCAGCTTCATGACTTCACCAGCTACTACCGCAAAGCCGCGGCCATGCTCCCCCGCACGCGCTGCTTCAATAGAAGCATTTAGGGCCAGCAAGTTGCTCTGTTCAGCTAATTCCTTAATCAAAATCGATACTTTGCTGATTGAGCCTGCTTCCGCATGAAGCTCATTCATCCGCTGCTCCTGCAGCTGTGAATTCGTCGCAAGCGAGCCGAACGCTTTCGTTACTTTATCGAGCTCGTTCTTGCCCGATAAAGTTAAATCGACCATTTCAACCGATAATGATTCGCCTTGCGCTGTCGATTCACGAACGCTGCTTACCGCTTGTTCAATTTCTTTCACGCGCTGCTCGGCAGAACGGATCGTCCTCATTTGCGCGTCTATCGCTTCCTGTTGAAGCATTCTGGAAAGCTTGAGCAAGTCCGAAACGGTCAATATGCCATGCAGCTTCCCGTTTTGCGTTACGATGACGCAATCATAAAGCACGCTGTCATGCCGGCTTAGCGCACTATCGATCAGCTGCTGCGGCGCATCATGATAATCAACCGTCAAAGGGCTAGAGTCCATCATCTTTGTAACAGGCTTGTCATAAAATAAATCAGCACTAAACCGGTGTCCTAGCTTTAAGAAGAAACGATTCCGCATCATGAGTCCGATTGGTGCCGCCTGCTTGTCGCATACGATGACACATTCACAATCCGGATTCTGTTTGAATATGGATATCGTTTCTCTACACGTTTGCTCCGGCCTTACAGTCGGTGTCTGACGCAAGAAATCCTGCAGCCGAGCTGACTGATGCTTCGGTTCTAAGGCTGATGTAAATTCAGCTGTGGCTTTCCCTGGGTTACTGCTTTCATTTTGCTCGTTGCAAGGCAATACTTCCTTCTCTAGAACAGTTGCTGCCATTGGCGCTCACCCTCCTACTATTCCCATATACAATAACTATAGGTCTGAAGCATCAACAGTAATATGTGGAAATGTTATCGCAATGTTAAATTCGACAATATTTTCAAGCTCCATTTAACTTTCGACAAAAAATAAGCCGTGCGGAACGCACAGTCTTTCGTGCGTTTCACACAGCTCTCTCTTTAACTGAACTATTATTTCGCTTCCCGCTTCAAAATACGGCAGCTGTAAGCAGACAATTCAACGCTTGCACCTGAACCCTCGCCCGTTAATAAATCGGTGTAGCTGCGCTCATCCAATGAGACGGTTACGCTGCCGGCGCTGAAGTTCGATACGAATACATAGTCGTTCATTCCGTCTGTCCGCATTTGTGCGGTCACACCAGGCGGCAGCTTCGTTTCGAGTACGCGGGCAATGCCTTTTTCCCGTACGATGCTTTCCAGCAAGTCGTTTGTAAAAGCAGCGTCATTACGCGATGCAACATAATAAGCTTTGCCCGCTCCCAGATGATTGACCGTTAATGCCGGACGCCCGGCATAGAAATCTTCGCCGTACACCGCAAGCGCCTCCGCGCCTTCGAGATGAATAAGGTCGCAAAGCTCGCGCGCCGTATACTCGCCGCTGAGTCCCAGCGCATTTCCGTCGTTCATCACAACACGATTCGAATCGTGATCGTGCAGCGAATCAATCTCTTCCGACCAAATACCGAGAGTCTTGCGCAACGGGCCAGGGAAGCCAGTTAAGAAGCAAAGATCGTTCTCATCTACGATACCGGTCCAATAAGTAGCAACGAACGTGCCGCCATTTTCGACAAAACGCTCAATCCGCTCGCCAACGCCTGGACGAACCATATACAGCATTGGAGCTACGAGCAGCTTATACTGCGAGAAGTCACATTCCGAGTCGATAACATCAACCGGAACGCCGAGGTCCCAGAACGGACGATAGTGACGCTTTGCCGTTTCTTCATAATGAAGGCCGCTGTTGCGGGGACCTTGTGAATCCTTCACAGCCCAGCGGTTTTCCCAATCATAGATGAGCGCAACCTCAGGCTTGACCGTCGTGCCCACAACTTCTGTCAGCTTCTCAAGCGTCGTACCAAGCTCCGCTACGTCGCGGAAAACGCGCGTGTTTTCATGACCGACATGGTCAACGACTGCCCCATGAAGCTTCTCGCTTGAGCCTCTGCTTTTGCGCCATTGGAAATATTGCACCGTATCGGAACCGTGCGCCACTGCCTGCAGCGAAGAAAGCATGTGCATGCCCGGACGCTTCACCTTACTGATCGGCTGCCAATTCGTCATGCTTGGCGTGCTTTCCATCAGCATGAACGGCTTACCGCCCTTGAGTGAACGGAATACATCATGGTTAAAGCCGATCCAAGCTGCCTGCTCGCTGTCATCCCCGCCGTTATCATGCCAAGTCGGATAAGCATCCCAAGAAATCATGTCAAGCAGATCGGTAAACTTCCAATAGTTAAGCGGCTCGAAATCGAGCATAAAATTAGTCGTAATCGGCAGCTCGCTATTTGCTGCGCGAAGCGGTTCGATCTCATGTCGGCAGAAGTCAACCGTTTGATCGGTAACGAATCTTCTCCAGTCGACGTTTTGGCCGTGAACCGCATTTTCCCCGCGAGCGGTAGGAGACTCAACTTGACTCCAATCGGTATACGTATGGCTCCAGAATGTTGTCCACCACGCATCGTTAAGCGCCTCGATTGTTCCGTATTTATTTTTCAACCAGCTGCGGAACGCTTCCTCACAATAGGAGCAATGGCATTCGCCGCCGTATTCGTTCGAAATGTGCCAGCCGATTACTGCAGGATGGCCCGAATAACGCTCAGCAAGCTTGCTGTTCATAATCTTTACCTTCTCACGGTAAACCGGAGAAGTGAAGCAGTGATTGTGACGTGCGCCATGCAGATTGCGAATACCGGTAGGCGCAACACGCAGCACCTCAGGATACTTTTGAGACATCCACACCGGACGGGCTCCGCTTGGCGTTGCGAGCAAAGCATATATACCGTTATCAGCAAACTTATCAAGCAGCGTATCCAGCCATTCGAATGTAAATACGCCCTCCTCCGGTTCAATAGCCATCCATGCAAAAATGCCGACTGACATCACATTGCATTTAGCAAGCTTCATGAGGCGGATATCTTCCTCCAGTACCTCTGGATATTTTTGCCATTGGTCCGGGTTATAGTCTGCACCATGCAGCATTTGCGGTATTTTACCACTGATCGGCGGGAACTTCATACTCATGCCAACAACCTCCTGGTTCGTCTTGATTATAGCCATTATTGGATATACTATAATGATATTCATATTATATCTCGTTAATAGTGCTAACTAAATAATAGTATTTTCGCATAGCTTTCAAAATATGAAACAGGAGGTCTTGTTATCGATACGATGGTTTTCCCGATTTTGACAGAGTCGGATACAACTCTTCCGGTATATCTGACCAGCATCGGCCATTGGAGCAATCAAGAGTCGATCGACCGTCCGAACGGCTATCCGAACTTCCAATGGCTGCAGGTAATGACGGGTGCAGGCGAGCTCCAAGTCGGCAATCAAAAAATGGCCGTACGCGCCGGCCAAGGGTTCTGCTTATTTCCGAACGAGCCTCATCAATATTTCGCCATCCAGGAGCCTTGGGAAATTTTTTGGATGAGCTTTAAAGGAAGCCTGTCCGATACGATGTTCAGGCAGGCCGGTATCACGCAATCCGGTGTCTATTCCACTGCCGATCATGATATGATTATTACCCACATGAAAAACATATACGCGATGACCCAGTCCGGCCGGGCGTTTCTTGGGTTGGAATGCTCCAAGCTCGTTTATATGTTTCTGCTGGACCTGATGAAGGTTATTCTCGTCAGCTCCCACTCGGTGGAGCAAAACTATTTGAAGCTCAATCCGGTCCTTCAATATATTGAAGAGCATTACAATGAGCTCATAACGATAAAGGATTTGGCGAATTGTATTGACGTAACTCCGCAATATTTATGCCTATTATTTAAGAAGGCGATGAAGCTGAGACCGATGGAGTACGTTAACCGGGAACGCATCAATCGCAGCAAGGAGCTCATGTTCCACGAGAGCGATATTAAAATGCATGAAATTGCTCATCGCGTAGGCTTCGATTCACCAAGCTATTTCAGCTCCGTATTCAAGCGGCTGGAAGGCCTCAGCCCCGAGCAGTTCAAAAAAATACACGGTATGCGATAGCCAGGCAGCTTCGCCATATGTATAGGAGGTTTCAAAGATGTCAGACAAACAACAAATTTTCGCCGAGATTGACCATTATTCTGAGACATTCCGTACGATTTCCCGTTCGATAGGCAGCCGCCCGGAGCTCGGGCATGAGGAGTTTTACGCCTCCGAGCTGCTGTGCGCGGAATTAACGCGCCTCGGGTTCAAGGTCGAGCGCGGCATACTTGGGCTTGATACATCGTTCATCGCCGTATTCGATTCCGGCAAGCCGGGACCGACCGTTGGCTTCCTATGCGAATACGATGCACTCCCCGAAATCGGTCACGCATGCGGACATCATCTCATTTGTTCAATGAGCATTGCGGCTGCTGCCGGCCTAAAAGCCGCACTCAACAGCAACAGCAGCATCGGAGGCACAATTCGCGTTTACGGAACGCCAGCCGAAGAAACGCACGGCGCCAAAGTACCGATGGCTGCCGCCGGCCTGTTCGATGATTGCGACTTTGCGCTTATGGCGCATCCGTATCACACCTTCGAACGTTCCGGAGAATCACTGGCGCTCGATGCGATTCAATTTGAATTTACCGGCGTAGCCGCACATGCAGCCGCGAGCCCCTATGAGGGGGTGAACGCGCTCGATGCGGTGCTGCAGCTGTTCAACAGCATCAATGCGCTGCGCCAGCAGACCCGCAGCGACACTCGTATACACGGCATAATCGACAACGGCGGCAAAGCGCCGAACATCATCCCTGATTACGCTTCGGCCAAATTTTATGTGAGATCCGCTTCGCGTGTGTATACGAATGAGCTCACGGCTAAGGTGATGCGCTGCGCTGAAGGTGCTGCTCTGCAGACCGGCTGCACGCTAAAGACGAACAATTATGAGTTTTCCTATGATGAGCTGCTCACAAATGAAACGCTGTCCGAACAATTTAACTTAAACCTCATTGAAGCCGGCATTCGTCCTGAAGAAATCGAAATTGGCAAAGACCATGGCTCGCTTGATCTGGGTAACGTATCCGTTCGCTGCCCTGCCATCCACCCTTACGTAAAAGTCGTTCAAGACCGGCTGCTGCTTCATACCGAAGCGTTCCGTGATGCCGCCATGACCGATTATGCGCTGGATGGCATGCTGTTCGGCGCCAAAATGCTTGCCGCGACTGCCTATGACGTTTTTGCCGATCCTGCCCTGCTCGCCCGCATCCGTGCCGAGTTTGAACAAAGATAAATCGAAAGTCTGAGAGGTAATTATACGCGGATGTAGTTCAGCGGGAGGGGATAACGATCATGCATCCCATTGTAAAACCTGACGGCCAGTTAAACGATCCATACATTTGGCGGAGAGAACCGCTTTACAAAGGAATGAACGGTAAATACGTAGAACGGGTATATATAACCCCTTCTGAGACGTTTATTTTCAAACCGTTAACGAATACAGATCAATATGGAACCGAGGTCTGGGTATATGAGCAGATACTGCCTTACGTTCCACCCGTTTATCCGAAAATGATAGCCCGTTCTTCGACTAGCCGACCCGAATACAGCTGGACATTGTTCGAGGATTTAGGCCAGCTTGAACATACGTTCCATGAAGAAATTGCACATGCGCTTATCGTTCATATCGCTGCTTGGCATGCTTTGCCCATAGACAATTTCGTTCAAGCACCCTTGCGTGGACCTAAGCCATCCGCTGAAGCTATTCGCACAGAACTATTGCAGCACGAAGAGCAAGTACGGGCTTTGCTGGAATCATTACCTATTCCCCGCCGCCTGGCAGACCGGTTATTCTTCAATTTACGGCGGGAAAGCTTGCCTACATCCTTCGTGCTGTCACATGGCGATTTGCATCTAGGCAACTACGCACTTGTAAATGAACAGATTAAGGTGCTGGATTGGGAGCATGCCCATCTGAACTGCCGTTATTGGGATTTATATCACGTCATTGATCTGTCGCATCCGTTATTTCCGAAAACGGTCACTCCCATGATGCGGGAACGGCTCCTTGACGGCTATCTGCTGCAGGTCGAACAGCAAAGCACCTATGTACATAATCATTATTTTAAACAAGGGTATTACTTGTTCTCATCAATGTTTTCATTGTGGATGCTAAGGCTAATTTCAAACGATATTCAAAAAAATAACGGCACATGGCCAGAGGAGCAATTGAAGGAGCAGCTTCTAGAAACAACAATGAGCTTCATTCAATGCGCAGAACGATTATAGCTCATGCTAAATCTCCGCTCTGTTAGGATTGAATCGCGTACCGCTTGCGAAGCACATTTACCATATCTAAAATCTGCTCCGAGGCCGGCAAACACAGCTGAATTTCAGCCTCCCTCAAGGCCTCCTCAGTTTCCTGCATCAATACCACGCGCTTTACCGCATCAACAAACAACCGCCCGGCGCCCGGACCAAGTCCGGTCAATTCCTCGAGGCTGGCTGTACGATCATCGGTTACTACCGGATGATTGAATGGCCCTTCCCCAATTGCCGCCCGATCATAGAATGAACGTACGAGCTGCGCCCTCTCCTTTCCTGATCCCTCGGCCACCACGAATGCTTGCACGATGTAAGCATTCGTCTGTCTTCGCTGCGCAATTCCGCAAAACTTAAGACCATTTATACTTAAGTCAAAATCGCCCGGACAATAAGCACCCTTTATTTCCCCTTTATCGACCAGGCATCCGCTTTCCTGCAAGGCGTTCCGGATTAACTCATACATTTTCTCGAAATCCTGGTGAAAATGAGAGCTACGCCCGCTAGCCTTCGGCAAAATTAGCGATATATTAATAACACCAAGATCAAGCGGAACAGCCGCTCCTCCTGAATTTCTTACCGCGGTTGCATAGCCATTCGTCTCGAGCCAATGCTGAGCATCCCCAGCTCCAGGAAGGCGGCTGTCACGCAAGCCCATCACAAAAGCTCGTGGATGACGCCATATATGGCAAATGGATGGTCCGCCTTGTCCCTTTCGCCTGCACAGCAGCTCGTCCAACGCGAACGAATATAAAACATCCTGCTGCGATATATCGTTCATTCGATCCAATAGCAGTATATTGTCCAGCTCCTCTGCTCCGAGTCAAATTCTATGCTATCTATTTTAGCGATAAACGTGCAATATTGCATCCCTTGTTGCCATTATCGGGCGCTTTCACTACAATAAAGGTATTGTCATGAAGTGCCAAGGGGGAAGCAGTCATTGGAAGCCTTTAATGAAAAGGTCGCATACGAGAACCCATTATTGTCGCTGCGAATTTTTCAGACGATGCGCAATGATGATAGTTTTACAAACTGGCATTACCACAAGCAGCTCGAGCTGCTTCTCATATTAGAAGGCCATTTGGACGTGTACGTAGCCGAGGAGAGCTTCCATCTCACCGCCGGCGATGTCATTTTAATTGGCGCATCGGAGCTGCACCGCGACCGCAGCTCAAGCTTGCTTGATTATATTGTTCTGCAGTTTGATTTGGAGCAATTTTTCGACCAGAGCACCATTCCTTATATGCGTTATTTTTCGGAAACCCAAATGCCTCTGAGCAAAGCGAACTACATTTTCGCGGAAAACAGCATTGTTAAACAGCAAGCAGTCTCCTGCATCCGGCAAATACTCAATGAAGCTACGCGCAAAGAGACAGGCTACGAGCTGGCGGTCAGCGTCCTTATTAAACAAATTTTGCTGCTGCTGCTGCGCAACGACAGCCGCAAGGTGCTGATCGAGCAGGACAATTTCGACCGCGTTCGCCTGAAGCCGGTTCTCGATTACGTGGAAAATCATTTAACAGATCGTATTCAAGTCGAAGAGGTTTGTAAAATAGCGAATATGAGCTATTATTATTTCGTCAAATATTTCAAAAAGACGATAGGTTTATCGTTTACAGAATATGTGAATTACCGCAAGGTGAAGTGGGCGGAACGGATACTGCTTACGAAGGATTTAAGCATTTCGGAGGTTGGCGAACGGATCGGCATGCCAAATATGGCCCATTTCTATAAAATGTTCAAAAAATACAATGATTGCTCTCCAAAGCAATTTCAACGCAAAATGCTTGTATGGAATCGGCAATAGTCATGAAAAAAAGCTCGTCTGCCCTATAGTTTCGGGGTAACGAGCTTTTTTGGCATAACGAGCTTGTAGCCCACGCCGCGAATGGATTCAATTTGAACCGATTGTTGTCCAAGCTCAAGCTTTTTCCGCAGCGAGCTAACATGAACGTCAACGGTTCGCTGACCGCCGATATAATCGAAGCCCCATACAACGTTCATCAGGTCATCACGTGTAATAACCATGCCCGGGCGCTGAACCAAATAGAGCAGAACCTCGAATTCCTTCGGACGCAAAGGAATGGTCTCGCTGTTCAATATAACCTCGTACTTCTCCGGATAAATCGACAATTCTCCCGCCGTAATGACCTTTTCCGTTGTTTCGACCGGCTTGCTGTCGTCAAGCTGCGTCCGCCGCAGCACTGCCGATACGCGCGCTAGCAGCTCGGCAACGCCAAACGGCTTCGTAATATAGTCATCGGCTCCGTGCTTCAGTCCTTGAACGACCTCTTCCTCCGCATTGCGTGCCGTCAAAATAATGACCGGCGTTCGCACGCCGTTTTGGCGGAGCCGATTTAAAATTTCAAAGCCGTTCATGCCAGGCAGCATGATGTCAAGGATAACCAAATCAAAGCTGCGCTGCAAGGCGGTTTGCAAGCCTTCTCCGCCATGATCGATAACGGTCGTTTCGTATCCCTCTTGCGTCAAATTGTACGACAAAAGTCGCGCTAATGTCGGTTCGTCTTCAATTACGAGCACTTTATGCGACATGGTGACCTCCAACTTGGCGAATGGCACCTCAAGTGCCGCTTTCGCATATTTAAACATTTTCCACCTTATTTTATCATGGTTTCATGAAGAATAGGTAAATCTTTTTCTATTGCAGCACCGGCAGCTCAATAATGAACGTCGAACCGACTCCTAGAGAGCTCGTTACCGAAATCGTCCCTTTATGCAGCTCCACCAGATGCTTCACGATCGACAGGCCAAGTCCCGTACCGCCTGAGCTGCGTGACCGTGCTTTGTCCACGCGATAAAAACGCTCAAAAATCCGCGGCAAATCCTTCTTCGGAATTCCGATGCCGGAATCGCTGATCGATATACGAATGTGATCATCGCCGACACCCTCGACCTTAACCGACACCCGTCCGCCATCCGGCGTATAATTGATGCCGTTTGAGAGCAAATTCATGACGATTTGGCGCAGTCGGTCCTCATCCGCCTCAACATACAAACCCTGCTCTATATTCATGCTGAGCTCAATGTTTTTGCGGGAAGCCTCCGATTCCATTAATTTAACCGATTTGGATATAAATGAGTCAACCTCCACGGGGGAAAATGAGAGCGGCACACGGCGCGACTCGATTTTGGACAGCTCCAAAATATCACCGATCAACCGGTTGAGCCGATCGCTCTCGTCGTAAATAATTTGCAAAAACGAGCGCGCCGTTTCTTCATCGTTAACGGCACCGCCAAGCAGCGTCTCCGCGAATCCCTTCACCGCAGTTATCGGCGTCTTCAGCTCATGAGAGACGTTAGCGACGAATTCGCTTCGCATCCGCTCCAGCCTTCGAATGGCTGAAACGTCCTGAAGCACAAGCAGCACGCCGGAAAACTCGTTGCCATCCGGATGAATAGGCACCAAATTAAGCTCAAGCAGCCTTTCTTCCGGAAAATAAAACGTAATCTCTTCGCGCAAATGCTCCTTATTTTTTAAGCCTTCCTGAATCATTTGCGACAGCTCGTACTGCTGCTTCGCCTCGGCAAAGTGGCGGCCGACAAGCTCGCGCGCCGAGAAGCCGAGCACTTCCTCCGCACGTCTGTTCATCAGTACGATTTTTCCGTTTTTATCGATCATGACGATACCGTTAATCATATTGTCCAGAACGCTTTCCAGCTGATTTTCATTTTGCTGGATGCGTGTCATCTGAACCTGCAGGCTATCTGCCATCGCATTAATGGCATTGCCGAGCTCTCCGATCTCATCCTGCTTCGTAACCTTCACCCGCGCGCGGTAATCCATATTTTTAATCCGCTTTGCAACCTTCGTAATTTGCTCCAGCGGGAGCGTCATGCTTAGCGCAATTCGGTAGCTGATTATGGCTGCAACAAGGAAGAGTGCCAACAAACCAAGGACCAGCACCATCGTTAAATTACGAATGCTTTGGTCAACTTCATTCAAGCTCATGGCAAGCCGTATAATATTTGGCGTTTGATCTGGAATAATTTCGACAGGAATCGCTACATATATCATATTTTGGTTCGCGGTGTCGCTTTCACGAATCGCTCTGCCCGTTCCAATCTCCAATGCTTCCTTCACTTCTGCGCGGTCAAGATGGTTGTCCATCTGCGAAGGGTCCCAGTCGGAGTCTCCCAGCACGACGCCGTCATTTCGAATGAAGGTCACCCGGGCACCTGTATAACGCTTTAGCTCCTTCGCTTCGTTCGTATAGTGATCATACAGGGAAGACAATTCGCCCGCCTTCCATTCCATCCTCGCCGAGATGATTTGCATCTCGCGAACCATGTTGTCTTCAAGCGCATCAATGTGGTTCTCCTTAAATGTTTTTGCCATGAATAAGCCCGCCGTGCTTACCGATAGGGCTATCATTGCAATCATAATGAGCGTGAGCCTTGTGCGAAAGCTGTTCATCCGGTTCACTCCAATTTTTATATTTAAACAAAACTCGTTACGTAAGCTTACGTCTGATGCTTAAATCATTCAACGTTTATCGTACATGCGGCATTGCGGTTTCGCCAGCTTTGTTTTTGTTAAGTTTTTGTAAAACGTAATGATGGACCGTCGCCAGCGGCTGCTGAATGAGAATAGACAATACAACCGGTACCGCCGCAAGCGGACTGAAATAACCAAGCGCCAGCACGATGCCAAGCGAAATGTTGCGCATGCCGGTTGCATAAGAAACCGTCACCTGCTGCTCTCGATTGTGCAGCTGAGCCGTGCCGATATAACCAAATGCATAGCATAAACCTACCAATACGATAACGAGCGGTACAAGCAGCAGCATATCTTCTTTCAACTGATTAAGATGAGGTGCGATGGCCGATGCATTAAGCGAAACGACCGCAACGAAGCAAAACTTCGAGACTGGCGCCGTAAATGGCTGAACGACACCTTGGATGCGTCCCCGGCTAAACTGGTGAAGAGCAACCCCGATAATCGTTGGAAGCACGATAATGATAAGGAGATCAACAATGAGCGGTCCAGCCTGTACATCAACCGCCGAGTCAAAAAACAAATGTATGCCTGCCGGCACGACAAGCGGACTAAGCGCCGAATCGAGTACGACCATCGCAAGCATAAGCGGTACACTTCCGCCTGACATCCCTACCCAGAGCACCGTAGAAACCCCTATCGGAATAATCGTAAATAGAACAAGTCCCACGACGTAAGGTGATTCTGCTCCAAAAACGAACGATCCAATGCCGTACGCGACAAGCGGGGACACGACATGCGCAATGACAAACGTTAGCCCCATGATACCGGGTCGCCGCAGCACCTCCCGTAATTGGCCCAAGCCGCAGCCGATCGCCATCGTTAATGTCACATAAGCAAACAAATAAGGCACCGCTTGAATGAACGGGTTAAGCTGTGAAGCAAATAGAAAACCGAGCACCAATGAGCCCGGTATAATAACAAACATCCATCGTTCAAAATACCGGTTAAAGGCTAATCCCATCTCACGCATGACGTTTCCCTCATTTACATCGTCTAGTCGTATGAATACATAAGCTTTATAATAGCATAGACAGCCCTTCTGATATACGTTATCCGTTTAAAAACCGTTTTCGTAAAAGGAGCCGATTTACCAAATGGACAGTCATTTTTTTGCTTATATGTACAGGTTGAAATATATTGAACGATGGAGCCTGATGCGCAATACGACAAAGGAAAATGTGGCGGAGCATACGTTTCATGTCGCGCTTCTTGCGCACATGCTCTGTGAAATAGGCAATCGTATTTACGGCAAATCGTACAACGCCGACCGGGCGGTCACAATAGCGCTGTTTCATGATGCGACCGAAGTATTTACAGGAGATATTCCGACGCCGGTCAAGCATCACAATCCGAAAATGCTCGCCAGCTTCCGTGAAATCGAAGCAATGGCCGCCGAACGGCTGCTTGGCATGGTTCCTTCCCCGCTCCAGCCTGCCTATGGATCTCTTCTCGGCAAGCAGTCAGACACGGATGACGGACATGACAAACAGCTGCATCACATCGTGAAGGCAGCTGATTTGCTTGACGCTTATTTAAAATGCTTGTCCGAGCTCTCCGCCGGCAACCGTGAATTTCTCGTTGCCAAAGGCCAGACAGAGCTGGCACTCGCCAAGTTGAACATGCAGGAGGTGGAATGGTTCCTCGCTCATCTGGCTCCCAGCCTCGGCATGACGCTAGACGAGCTTTCCTAGCTAATCGATGCAGCTGTGTTCCAGCCAAATGGGTAGGTGGCCGAAATTTCGAGAGCAGCTTGCCTGACGGCGTCCCAATCAACCGTTATTGGAACGGTTCAATCAAATCCTCGCCATTTTGCGCGCCGTTCTGCCGTTTGCTTCGGTAGTCAGTCGGATTTTCCCCTGTATATTTCATAAAGACCTTTGTAAAATAACGCCGTTCCGCATACCCGACTTCCTTGGCGATTTGCGCTACGCTCTTCAGCGTATCCGCAAGCATCGTCTTCGCTTTCTCCATCCGTTGCCGGGTTAAATATTCAATGAACGTTTCACCAAATGATTGCTTAAATAAGAGGCTGAAATAGGAGGGGCTTAAACCAGCATGCGTCGCCGTCTCCTCCACGCTGAGATCACGGTAAAGGTTGCGGTCCAAAAAAGCCTTAGTCTCCGCCATCGACCGTTCCGACTGCTTCTTCTTATCCATTGATATCTCCGAAACTGCGTATGTTACCTGACGGATGATGGACAGCAAATCCTTGATTCCGAAGCGCCGGTCCCATCTCCTCCACAGCATATCCTCCTGCTCGCGGGTGAGTACCCCCATCTCCTTCATCTCGCGCATGAGATGCAGGACGAAGTAATGCAGCAGCGGCTTGGTCCTGCTAAACGACGGCTCATTCATTTGCTGCAATTGCTCCGTAATGCTTTGAAGCCCGCTGTCCACCGCGGCATGATCGCCGCGCTTGACTGCGCCGAGCATTTTTTCCGCCGTATTCCAGAACGCCTGATCCGCTTCCGTCGATTTCAATCGATCGGATGGATACAAGGCAATAACATCATGAACAGGTGTTAGCTGCATACCCTGCTGTACAAGCTTATAAGCACCCGACAAATCAGCAACTGTTGCAAACTCCCGATATATGCCTGCAAACAACGATAGCTTCACATGATTATTGACCACAGTCAGCAGCATTTCCGCCCAGGCTTTAATGAGAGACAAATCGAATGTACCGGTCTTATCCGTTTCGATAAGTACGCACCATTCACCGTCACGAATTTGGATAACCGCATGGGGAAGGCCGTTTTGCCGCAGCTTCTCACGCAGAACGTTGCAAACCGCAAAGTTCCATAGCTTCCGCTCCTTGTCTGACCAATCGCGCCAATCCTTCGTTTTCTCCGAGCCGACATCGAGATCAAGCACGATTAAAACGAACTGCTGCTGCTCGTCACCAGTCAACAGCCAATGATCCGCCGTCACATCCGTGTAGTCCATAATAATGTCATACAAAATTTTCTCGTTCGCGAGGTCAATCATTCGCCCAAGCTTCTGCTTCTCTTCCTGCAATTGCTTTTGCTTGCTGCGCTGACTGGACATGATTCTGGCGATAACACCCGTCAGCTCATCGTAGGGTATCGGCTTTAACACGTAATCATTGACGCCAAATTGAATAGCCGTTCGCGTATAGGCGAAATCCT
Source organism: Paenibacillus prosopidis (assembly GCF_003337375.1). Lineage (GTDB taxonomy): Bacteria > Bacillota > Bacilli > Paenibacillales > Paenibacillaceae > Pristimantibacillus > Pristimantibacillus prosopidis. The sequence goes on along the minus strand of NZ_QPJD01000013.1, from coordinate 108,913 downwards.
GGTAGCCTGACAGCATAATAATGTCGCACGGTATGCCTTTTTCGCGTATGTGACGGACTAGCTCAAGACCGTCCATCACCGGCATCCGAATATCGCAGAGCAATAAATCGATTGACTGCTGCTCCATAAGTCCCAGCGCCTCTACGCCGTTTTTGGCAGTACCCGCCACGGTCAGTCCAAGCATTTCCCAGGGAATGACCTTTTCAAGGTTTCTCGTAATATGCGCTTCATCATCAACTAGGAGGACTTTGCCTTTCATAGCTGATCACCTCTGCTCTTCGGGATTACACAGCGAATGACAGTTCCGTTTCCTTCTTGGCTGCAGATCCATAAGCCGAAAGCCGGCCCATAATGAATGCGCAGACGATCTGCTACATTTCGTAAGCCAAGACCTCTGCGTTCCCCTAGCTCCGCCGCATTGGACTGCTTGCTGGATGGGTTTAATCCGTCTGCAAGCTTACGCAGCACGTCCGTACTTATACCAAGTCCATTGTCTCGAACCATAATTACGATCTGATGAAGCTGGACTGAAACATCTATCGAAATGATACCTCGCCCATCCTCATAGCCGTCAAAGCCATGCTGAATACTGTTTTCTACGAGCGGCTGGAGCGTAAGCTTCAATATCGTATAATCAAGCGCTTCTTCAGGAATATTCAATTCATAGGAAAAAAGCTCTTCGAAGCGGTACTTTTGAATTTCCAAATAACTGCGCACATGTTCAAGCTCTTGGCTAATTCTAATTTCTTCTGAATGATGCATGCTCGTTCGCAGCAAATTGCTTAATCTGCGAACCATCAGCATAATTTTGGCGCCTTCATTTTGCGCAGCCAGCGCATTTATGGACTCAAGTGTATTGAACAGGAAATGCGGCTTGATCTGCGCCTGCATCAGCATCATTTCGGCATGCTGCTTGCGGGCCTGCTCCTCCCGCACCTCACTAAGCAAGCTGCCGATTCGCTCAACCATGCTGTTGAAGCTGTTCGCCAGCAGCACCGTCTCATCCTTGCCTTGAGCAGTTACGCGTATATCCAGCAGTCCTTGCTCAACCAGCTTCATTTTGCGGACGACTTTAATAATCGATCTGGCAACGCGGTTAACAAAAAAGACGTTGAACAGAACCGCCGAAAGCAGTCCAAGCACGGTAATCATGCCAATCCATTGCATAAACCTGACATTTTCGTTCGTCAGCGCATTCCAAGACTTTACGGAAATAAGAACCCAACCGTTCCGATCTAATTGATAAGAAGAAACCAGGCTATCGGTCTCGCCGAACCTCTCCCGGGAGCTTGCATAATTGACCGTTTGCTGCGGAAGGGCATCGGTATGCTCATTGATGTTTTGCCCTTCAATTTCTTTGCGGCTGTCTAATAAAATAAGTCCCGATTTATTCACGATTACGTACCGGGTTTCCTCGCCGTCCGCTTTCGGATTTTGAAACGCATTCAGCATGCTGTAGACTTCTTCTGTCTTGTACTGTGTAACCATTACGCCCAAATCGTTAAATGTCTCGATATCCTTCACTAATCGGATTTGGGTGAAGAGAGGCGGCTGAACACCCGTCAGCTCACGCTGCTCGTATGGTCCTATCCAAAGCGGACGCCCTCCAAGCTTTAGCACTTCTTTGTATAGCGAGTGATGCTGCAGCAGGTCGAATGAGATTGGCTTGAACGTGGTCGGATCGTTGCGGTAGGTACGGAACATCGTTCCGTCCTTTGCGTACATCACGACGAAGCTTACAGCGGGATGCTGAAATAAGATGCGGTTCATTTTCTTCTCTGCTTGATTGATTTTAATTAGCGTGCTTGCGTCGCTGGCGGAATACGTGCTGTATTTGAGCGTGTCCTGCACCTCAGGACTAGTCAGATTGCCGTCGGAAAGCTGATCCAGCTCGCGGAAGAAATAACGGATGTTTCCCCCCACGGCCTTGAGCGTAATTTCCGTCTGCTCGCTATATTTTTTCTCAAGCAGCGTCTCTGAATGAAGAAAGGAGACCATGCCTAACCCAATCATCGGAATAATGATGAGAAATATAAAGGCAAGCATCAGCTTCGGTCTCAAGTTCAATGGATACTTCCCCTTCCGGCATCATATTTCTCGGTAATATCCATCTCTCCAGACCGCAGGCCGACTTACCCTTTTACGCTTCCCGCCGTCATCCCTTCGATAATTTGACGCTGCAGGAACACGTACACAGCGAGGACAGGAATGATGCTGATGATGACCGCAGCGGACAGCGACGCAAAGTTGGTGCGATAGCCGTCGTTGAAGGTCGCCATGCCGGTAGGCAGCGTTTTGAGAGATTCCGATGTAATGAAAAGCTGGGATAAAATATATTCGTTCCAATTTCCTATAAAGTTCAATATAAATACCGTAACGAGCGCCGGCAGCGAGATCGGAATGATGATACGGAAGAAAAGGCCGGCAGCCCCAAGTCCATCGATGATGCCCGCTTCCTCAAGCTCGTTCGGTATGGATAGCATGAATGCATAAATAATAAACACCGTAATCGGCAGCGCATAAGTGCAGTATACCAAAATGAGTGACCAATGCGTATTGTAAAGATGATGGCCGAACAATTCAATTCCTTGAATCAGACGGTACAGAGGAATGAACAACGCTCCGGGAGGAACGATCAATCCCAGCAAAATGAATTGATAGATCGCTTTGTTCAATTTCGTATATTTCATACGAGATATAGCAAATGAAGTCATTGCCGCAAACAACAGCGTCATTACGCAGGCGGCTACCGTTACATAAGCGCTATTAAGCGCATATTTACCGATGTTCGCAGACTCCCATGCCGCCATATAATTATCGAAGTTGAAGCTGGTTGGCAATCCCCACGTGTTCGCCGTAATTTCCCGGTTGGTTTTGAATGAGGACATGAGCAGCCACACTAGCGGAAAGAGCAATACGACGACATAGGCCAGTAAAAAAAGATGCATCCACCATTGTCCGTTACGTGAACGAGCCATCAATATTGCACCTCCTCGCGCTTCGTTATGCGTTGCAATATACCGGTAAGAACCAATATGATGATGAACATCGCGACGCCGATTGCGCTGCCATAGCCGAGCTCCATCGAGCGGAAGCCTACTTTTAGCATATAAGTCGACATAACCTCAGTTGATTGGAACGGTCCGCCGTTCGTCATAATTTGGACGATATCGAGCACCTTCATCGTTCCCGAAACGGATAGCAGAAGCATAACGAACAATACCGGTCTAATAAGCGGCAGCGTAATCGTCCAAGTTTCCTGCCATCCGTTCACGCCGTCGATTTTCGCAGCTTCTACGATTTCTCTCGGAATGTTCAATATAGCAGCCAAGCACAATACAATGAAAAACCCGATATTTTGCCATGCGTTTGCGACCAAGATGGACAATAGCGCCAGCTTCGGATTGGACAACCACTCCTGCGCCCACTCCTCCGGGGCAACGAGTCGGATAAATTGGTTTATCAAACCTGAATCATAGTTGTAAAGCACGCCAAATAAAATGGCTACGGTCGCAGTCGATATAACGACCGGCACGAATACAGCCGACTTGTAAAAGCCGCGCATGCGTCTAATCTTGCTGATCATGATCGAAATCAGGAAGACGAGCGGAATATTCACGATTAAGGAAAACGCCATAAAATAAAAGTTGTTTACTATCGCCTTGCGGAACACTTCATCCTTCCACAGCTGCGTAAAGTTATCGAATCCGACAAACACCTTTTCTGTAATGCCATCCCATTCAAAAAAGCCGTAATAAAACGATACGATAACCGGATATACGAAAAATACCGCGTATAGAACGAACGTAGGGATGATAAACGTTAAATAGGTGATTGGATTTTTGAGCGGTTTGTTCATGGCTTCCCCTCCTTTGTTTTTTGAAAAAGAGGGTGTCCTCCTGGAAGGAAGGACACCCTCTCACCCATCAGGATCGATTGTAATGTCTGCTATTATTGAGCCGAGTTCGCTTTCTCTTGAGCAGCTTGAATTTTCGCGGCTACTTTTTCAGGGGTACTAACTTTACCGATCAGCTCTTGGATGCCAACGCCGATTTCAGCCGTTACAGCCGGTTGAGTGATCGAGTCAAAAGCAGGCCATGAAGTCGAAGCGCCAGCCATTACAGTAAGTACATCAGAGATCAATGGGTCTACGCCGGACAGATCAGACAGCTTCATGGAAGGAAGCAATTTGTCTTCGATCAATGTGCGCTTTTGAATTTCTTCATTATAGAAGTTGGCAATGAATTTCTTCACGCCGGCAACTTGATCCTCATTCAGGTTGGCCGAGAAGCCGAAGCCGTTCGAGTAAGAAGCGTTGATCGACGTTTGATCGCCTGCGCCGCCTGTGATAGACGGGAATGCGAAGTAACCGATTTGCCCCTTCAAGTCGCCTGCTTCGTCGCTGGTGAACCGGTTCGCATCCCACGAGCCGGTAAATACCATTGCGGCTTTTCCCGAGAGCAGCTGTGCGCCTTGATCGGCATAAGCAAGTCCAAGCGCGCCTTTCGTGAAGTAATCTTTGTTAACTAGTTCCGAATAAGCCGCAAAGCCTTTAACGAAGTTATCATCCGTCCATTTCGCTTCGCCTGTTACAACCTGATTCATTGCGTCCATGCCGACATGGCGTTCCATGACGGAATTCCAAAGCATTCCGTTTACCCATGCATCTTTTGCAGCAAGTCCGAATGGCGTATAACCTGCAGCTTTGATTTTCTCGGAAACGTCAAGCAGCTGCTCCCAAGTTGTCGGAACCGATAGGCCCAGCTCAGAGAAAATTTTCTTGTTGTAGAAAATGGCTTCGCTGTAGCCGCCGAAAGGCAAGCCGTATACTTTGCCGTCGATCGTGAACTCCGACAGGCTGGCGAATTTGTCTTTAATGCCAAGCTCCTCAATGATAGAAGTCAGATCAAGCATATGTCCGGCTTTTACATAAAGCTTAAGGTCAGCGCCGCCGAATACTTCGAAAATGTCCGGAGGATTGCCAGCAGCCATTTCAGCCTTCAGCTTTTGGTCGCGGTTGACGATTTCGTCAATCCCTTCAAGCTTGAATGTCAGGCCTTTGTTTTCTTCTTCTGTTTTTGCAACGACGTCTTCTAAAATTTTCAAGCGTGTCTTGCTTGTCTCTTTAATTTGCGTATGGCGGAGGGAAAGCGTAACTTCCTTCGCTTCTTCTGCAGGCGCAGCAGAATCAGCCGGCTTGTCTGTGCTTGCCGAACTTGAGTTATTGGTCGTCTCCGCATTGGTAGCTCCGCATGCAGACACAATCAGCATAATGGAAACCATAAGTACGGCAATCAAGGTAAAGCTTTTTTTCATTGGGAAGACCTCCTCGTTTATGGTGTTGCTTGTTTGCCTCGCACCTTTATTATAGTCTGCGCCTTTCATCCTTCAGGAGGTCCAAAAAACAACGAGCGAGGGAGACAATTCTATTATTTTCGCATGGGGGGATAAAAATTTATAGCCCGCCGGGATACTAATCCCGGCAGGCTATGTCATTCATTCTATCGAATTAGTAACGCATATCGCTTGTTATTTCCTTAATAACCTCGTAAAATCGCCGCCATTCACGATTAGCATCGTCCAAATGGCTGTTTTCCTGCTTTTTTTCACGACCGGAATATGAGCCCTCATCCGAAACATTCGCAGTAATGTCTTCAAGCCGTATTCTCTTTTGTTTGTCACGCAAGCTTTCGCCAGACATTTATATCACTCATCCCTTTAACCAGCTTTTTCGCAGTGCAAAAAGCTCCCTAAGTTCATCGGTAGACATTTCAGTAATCCATTGCTCCGACTGACCGACAACTTGATCGTTCAATGATTGCTTCCGCTCGATCATTTCATCAATCTTCTCCTCAAGCGTGCCAAGCGTAATAAATTTATGCACCTGCACCTGCTTCGTCTGTCCGATTCGGAACGCACGATCCGTCGCTTGATTTTCTACAGCCGGATTCCACCAACGGTCAAAATGAAAGACATGGTTAGCAGCCGTTAAGTTGAGTCCCGTACCGCCGGCCTTAAGCGACAGCACGAACGCGCAGCAAGGCTCCTCCGTATTTTGGAACCGGTCGATCATTTCATCCCGCTTCGCCTTCGGTACCCCGCCGTGCAAATAAGGGACAGGCAATCCTAACTTTTGTTCAAGCAGCTGCTGAAGCTGATGTCCCATATCAATATATTGGGTAAAAATAAGACACCTTTCGCCTTCGGCAGCAATTTCCTCACACATTTCAAGCAGTCTGGCTACTTTATTCGAACGTTCAATCTCCCATACTGCCGGTCTGTCCTCTTTGGCGAGCAGAGAAGGATGGTCACATAATTGCTTCAGCTTCGTTAAAGCGGCTAATATAAGACCTCTTCGCTGCATCGGGCCTAACTTATCGAGATTCTCAAGCAAATCGGCGACCAGATTTTCGTACATCGCGCCTTGCTCCGCCGTTAACGTCATATATGTTTTTGCTTCGTTTTTGTCCGGCAGCGACAGCTGAATGGACGGATCCTTCTTAATCCTGCGCAGCATGAACGGCTTCACCCAACGCTGCAGGCCGGCGATCAGCTTCTCATCGCGCGTCTTTTCAATCGGATTAACGATTGCCTGGCGGAACTCATTTATATTCCCTAAGTAACCAGGATTAATGAAATCATAGATCGACCATAGCTCGGTCAAACGGTTCTCCATAGGAGTACCTGTAAGCGCAATACGATGATACGCGGGAAAACGGCGAATCGCGGCAGATTGCTTCGTATAAACATTTTTAATGTTTTGTGCCTCATCAAGACAAAGCGCGTCCCAGTCTACCAGGCTGATATCCTCTTCATCCAGCTGGGCAAGCGAGTAGGATGTAATGACTAAGTCAGCGTCCTGAACAGCTTCTCTGAATGCCTCTCCCTTGTCCCGCTTATTTCCGTAATGCAGCATAATGCGAAGCGAAGGCGCAAACCGTTCGAGCTCCTTCTCCCAGTTGCCGATAACGGACGTTGGACATATGAGAAGCGAAGGGCCGTTCGCTTGCAGCTTCCGTTCCTTCACATAGATGAGATATGCCATAAATTGAATCGTCTTCCCAAGACCCATATCATCCGCCAAGACGCCGCCTAACCCGAATCTTCTTAAAAAGAGCAGCCACGATACGCCTTGATGCTGGTAAGGACGAAGATCGCCAAGAAACTTCTCCGGTATATCGACAAGCGGAATTTGTGATGCCTGCTGCAGCTGTTCGAGCCATGACGTCAGATGCTCATTCAGTTCGACCTCCGCGCGCAAATCCGATTCGATCTCACTGTCTTCATCAAGCAGCGTACCTCCGCGCAGGTGCATCTCCAGCACATCGCGGAACGACAGTCCTTTGCGTTTGCCCATTCTTTTCAGCCACTGTTTAATTTGCGTTACATCCTGGGGATCCAGATGAACCCACTCGCCGCCTACATTGAAGAGACGCCGGTTCTGCTCCGCCAGATGCAGAAATTCAGCCTCGGACAAATCAATATTGCCAAGCGCGAGCTTCCAATCGAATTGAACGATTTGATCCAAACCAAACATGGGCTGTGCAGCCGATCCGACATTTGATTTCATCTTCGCCTTCAAGCGGAGCTTGCGCGAACGAACGGCTTCCCACCAAGCAGGCAGCAGAACCGGACAGCCTGATTCCAGCAAACGTACGCTTGCTTCCTCAAGAAATTGCCACGCTTCATTATCCGATAGCTGCTCCCGCAGCTTTCCTTCGTCACCTGCATCCTCCCATCCGGGAAGAGCAGCCAGCCATTTCATTTGTTCCTTGTTCAGCTTCGCCTCGAGATAGGGAGTCCATTCCGCTGGAATAGACCTTTCCTCACCGACTGCCGGCTCCCAGCCATCCTGCCAAATGCTGCGGCGAATAGGCAGCCACGGTCCGCCCTCCCGATCCTGCAGCGCGGGGCGCAGCCGCCATCCATTGGATGCATCAGGCTCAACGAGCTGCAGCGCGACCCGGAACGGCAGCGTATCCTTTCGCAGCCCGATTGCAATAAGCCAATCCTCTTCATCCGCCGATTTCCGTCTCAATACCGCTTCACCCGAAGCAAGACCAACTTCCCGCCACGCCTGTGCGGCAAGCTCATTTTCTTCAATCATTTGCTCAATTGCGCCGCCTAGCCATTGCTCGATTCCTTTATTGCCATTCGCGAGAGCGGCTTGAACCGTATCCTCCCACTGCAAAAGCAGCTGCTGCTCGGTTTCAGGAATAGCCATCTTCCAGCTGCGCCGCTCGTCTGTCCACCGTGCCCAATCGGGTGCGAACCAACCGTTTAACAATGCTGTCCGAATTTGATCCGCCATTCGCATAAGGGTACCAAGCCGCTCCGTCCACTCTAACTGGAGCAAACGAACATGCATAGGCGATGATAAGTAATCGACAGCAAGCAAAGGCGGCAATTTGAGCAGCGGCCGCTCACCCAAGCTTATTTCTTCAATTTCTGCGCCGTACCAAGATGCTTTATGCCAGGCAAACAACAGGGACCGCAGCCTTCCGTCCGCCGCATCCTTCCGGTCGACCGCGCTTAACAGAACGGAAGTACCGCCCTCATCCTCGTTCCAAAATCCGTCTATAACTAACTTGCGCGCGCCAATGTATGCTTTCATGTTACTAATTTCCCTTTCCACAGCTCTTCCTGAAAGGCACGAAGACGCTGATGCTTACGAACAAGCCCCGTAATATAAAGATTCCATCTAGCCGCATCCTTGTCTGCCTTATATAGACGCTCCAGCTTTTTCAGGTGCTTGACAGCCATCCGGTATCCTTGACGGTTGCGGGTCTGAATCCACGCTTCAACCGACTGATGATAAAGCGGCATTAACGCCCGCGGCGCCAGCTTGGCAATCTCGCGAAGCGCATGAGCTCCAACATCCTCGGGTCGGGAACCGATGAGGAGCTGTAGATCCGCCCATTCATCATAACGCTTCTGGTCCAGCCAATGGTCGGATAATTCGGAGTAAGAATGCGGCAGCAATTGTGTCATATACTCGGTCCAAACCGCTAAATCAGGCCGATCCAGATCAGCACGGCGGCATAAGGTAACGAAGGGGCCAACCGTCCGGCCATTCTTCACTTTATATACCCGCTCGAACAAAAAGCTCATCCAGAGCTTCACTAGCTCCCACTCTTCCTCTTGCATGCGCTGGGCGGCGCACGGATACATCACCTTCTGCGAGCGTTCAAAATTCGTTTGTGCGAAATGATTAATTGAAAGTTGATCCTGCTTATCAAAAAAGTACATCATCCCGATTGCGATATGCAAGAACGCTGCATTAACGCCGCTTTCTTCCCCGCTTCTAACTGAATCAAGCATCGAGGACAGCTCGCGTTCATACCAGCTCCGATTTTCTGAAAGCTTCTCGCAAAGCGCCAAATACATATACTCCCATTCAAAAAGCTGCCGCTCCGCGCTTGATGCGCGCGCCTTCACATGAGAGATGAGCGCATCCGCCCAAGCCTCTTCGCCGGGCCCCATCGCTTCAGGGGCAAGCTCCGAAATGAGCGTATACAAATGCTCGACCCATGGCTCCGCCATTCGAATAAACGACATTTCATGATAATATCTGCTAAACGAATCAACCGTTGTGATTGCACGTTCGGCTTGCTCTAATACAAAAACGATAGCCGTTGACCAATGCAGCCGCTGCAGCGGCTTCTCCCAGTCTTTGGACAAGCCCTTCAGCGATGACAGCACAGGCTGCAGCGCATGCAGGGAATGACGGCATTTTCTCCACACGTCGCCGTGCGCCGCTTCCATCCATTCAAGCCACTCCTCTGCGGTGGCATCCTCTCCCGGATCACTCGGAACAACCGGGATGAGCCGCTCATCTTGCGTCTTAAGCAACGCGCTGGCCGGGGAAAGTCCGAGCAAACGAAAATAGGTACGCTCCGCCTGCTCGTGTCCCCCCTCCTGCTGGCTGCAATATTTGAAATAAACAGCTGCCATATGCTTACAAAATCCATCATACGGACAGGTGCATGAACTATACCCAAAATGTCCCGCATCAAGGATGACCGCATAAAGGTCCGACCCCTGAACGACGCCATAAAGATTATCATGACTTCCCGCATTCGTACTATTAACATGACCTTCCAAATAATATTGCCAGCCGCGTTTCATAATCGTTCTTGCGACATGATCGTTTAGCTGCTGCTCGAAAGCCGCATACAGCTTTTCATTGAGGCGCATTACAGACATTCACCCGCTTCCTTTCCGTTCACTTGCATTCTTTCCATTATAACAAAAAAAACGCCATACCGACGAATGGAATTCAGCCGGTTGGCGCAGTTCATCTTTTATATCGGAATTTTCACAATAAACGTCAATTGGCCATTCGGTTCTGCCGTCACATAAACATTACCTTTGTATTGCTCCGCAATCGATTTGACAATAGAAAGCCCTAACCCTTGATGATCCTGCTGCTTTGTCGAAAAACCGGCATCAAAAAGCGGTTTCACTACCGCCTCTTCGGCTTGCTCGCAGGTGTTGCTGATCGTAAATTCAAGCTCATGCGCCGTTTGTCTGCCAATTAGCGTAACATGGCGCCGCTCCTCCGGAAATTTGAGCACTTCGTCAAACGCATTATCGATCAAATTACCGAGCATCCGGTTGACATCAAGCGTTTTTACGCCCATCTCCTGCATATTTAATCCGCTAAAGGAGCAGCTAAATTGAATTTTATAGTTTTCTGCCTGCGAAATTTTCGAGCGCACAAGCGCCGCAATAGCCGGGTTGCCGATATTAATAATGTCGTTCATTAATCGGATGTCGCCGGTCAATTCCTTTGTATAGGCGACAAGCTCCTTGGATTTTTCCAGCTCCGCAAGCGAATGAATCGTCTGAACATGATTTAAAAAATCATGTCGCTGTGCGCGGATCGACTGAAACATTTGATTGATTTCTTCCACGTACGTTTCCTGCGTAACCCGTACTGCTTTGTCGCGGGATTGTTTGTAATATCTCATAGCGATAACTGCAATCAATAAGCTTAAACACGTTAAAATAATAATAATGACTCCTAAGTTCAAAAACTGTGAATCTAGCTGTTCTTGAATAATATGGTAGTCCGACGTAAGCGACAGCACATAGCTGTCCAACGGAATGCCGTCCTCATCCGTAATGTTAATTCCTTTGTCCGTGGCAAAAACAGGAATGAACATTTTATATATCTCTTTACCGTCAATTTTTTCATTCAACGTGACGATTTCTTTCGTCAAATAGGCTTTGCGCACGAGTGCGGTGTCCTTCTCCGACTTTATTGTATACTTGCCATAAAAAATCGGCTGCTGCACTTTATGGTCCTGCACATCGCCATTCGGGTGAACCGTTTGTTTGCCGTCTGGAAACGTCTCCGGATTAATAAAGGCGATTTCCAGCAAAGATTCGCTGGTTTGCATGGAATTCTCTATCATCCTGTGAACGCCGGTTGCATCCTCATATTCTTCTTGCCTATCATATCCGACATACGGGTCAATAATATAATTGGTGGCGCCGTCGTAATAATAACCCCATTTATTTACTTTATCCAAATCGGTTGATGAAACTTCAAACGGACCGCTCCAAAAATTCGGCAAGGTTTGTCCCAGCCAATCAACCGAAACATTATGACGGTCAAACAGCTGATTGAATACCTCATACCACGGTTTCCATGTTTTCGTGCTTTTTCCAAGCTGCGTTTCGTCCGATGATTTGTACAGGACAATATCATCGGGAAGCTTTTTGAGCAAAGTAATATGGCTAATGCCCAGCTTATCGCTAAGCTCTTTTAACTGCTCATTCGTTACTTTCTCAATATCTGGATCGAGTGCGTATTGCGCTGCGATTGAAGCTGCACGCAGCTCCCTTCCGATCTGGTCCTGAAACTGCTCGGCGCCTTGCCGGGATTGCTCCAATGATATTTCCAGCCGCTTGGCATGCGCGAGCAGTTCTTCATTAAAAGAATCATTCAGCGTCTTTTTTGTAAGAAAGTAGTAAGCTGTATTATTAAGTAAAATTAAAACGACGATAACGCTGATTGCCATAAGCCAAATATTGCGCTGCATCTCCCGCATCTTGCCCTTCTCTCTATTATAGCTTTCATTATGTAACAGATAGCTCAAATCGACAATAGAGCCACCGTTAACAAATGATTACAAACCAATCTTCTTCAATAACAATCGTACCGCCCATTTACGCTCCAACCGTTTCTTATAACGAGGCAGCATACTGTAAATGCGCAGTCCCTCCTGAACCGCGAGCTTTGATTCCTCCCCTTGACCAAGCATCTTATAAATGGCAGCCAAACGGTCATAAGCCTCGCAGGACGAGGAATGGATCTCTTGGAAAGCGCGGATATACGATAACGCTTGGTCTATACGTCCGTTAGAATAATAAGCGGCGAGCCGTAAATACGGAGCGCCGTATTTCACGCGCGGATTTAGTTCCAGCGCGCGAATGATGCATGCCTCTCCACGCTCTTCGTTGCCGGTATATAAGTAGCTGGTGCCTAAATCATCCCAATACTCGGCGGAATCATCGAGCGTATTCTGCAGCGGCTCCAGCCATTTTAATGCCTCGCGGTAATTCTTCTTTTCTATAAAAAGGCGCGCAAGCTCTTGCTTCGCGGAAACATCGTTTGGAGACAAACCAATGTGCTGCTTCAGCTTTCTAATTCTAGAGATTCGCTTGAGCGGCTTCAAAATACTTGGCGTAAGTCCTACGAAACGACGGTCAAGCACATATAGCAGGACCAGCATAACGAGGATTGCAATAAATGGGTTGCCAAACAGCCATGCCAGTAATAAAAAAAGACTAAACTTTAACATTTTATCCTCCTGAGTGGATATTTAATTGCTCAAATATGGTTCTATCATACCATAAACCTTCTGTTTATTGAGCAAATTCAACTAATTATTGCTGCTTCTATAATTTGCATAATGAATAGAAATATGAAGCATATTAGTCTGTGAAATGACATAAAAGCAAATTGGAGGAAACCGAAATCATGACATCGAGCGAAATAAACGGTACGAACGTTAGCGAGCCAGGGCATGCCCGGGACGGAAGGCTTGCTCTCGGCGAAACCGGTCAGACGCTGACGAACCGTCAGGGACACCCTATAACAGACAATCAAAACATGCGGACAATCGGAAACCGCGGTCCCGGAACGCTCGAGAACTATCATTTTATCGAGAAGATTTCTCATTTTGACCGTGAACGAATACCTGAGCGTGTCGTGCACGGCAGAGGAGCCGGAGCCCACGGTTATTTCGAAGCGTACGGCAAGCTGGGGAATGAACCGATTGCAAAATATACAAGAGCAAAGCTATTTCAAGAAGCCGGAAAACAAACGCCTGTATTCGTTCGGTTTTCCAGCGTTATACATGGCGGTCATTCTCCGGAGACGCTTCGCGATCCTAGGGGCTTTGCTACAAAGTTCTATACGGAGGACGGGAATTGGGATTTAGTAGGCAACAATTTAAAAATTTTTTTCATTCGCGATGCGATGAAATTTCCGGATATGGTTCATGCATTTAAGCCTGATCCTGTTACCAACGTACAAAGCATGGAACGGTTCTTTGATTTTGTCTCCCAAACGCCTGAGGCAACCCATATGATTACATTCCTTTTCTCGCCATGGGGTATTCCCGCTAACTACAGACAAATGCAAGGCTCCGGCGTCAATACATACAAATGGGTTAACGCGGAAGGAAATGCCGTTCTCGTCAAATATCATTGGGAGCCGCTGCAAGGCATCCGTAATCTGACCCAGAGTGAAGCAGAGCAGATTCAAGGCAAAAACTTCAATCACGCGACACAGGATTTGTACGAAGCAATCGAGCGCGGTGACTATCCGGCATGGGAGCTTCAAGTACAATGGATGAGCGATGATGAGCATGATGAGCTCGATTTCGATCCGCTCGACGATACGAAGCTGTGGGACACTGCGCAGTTTCCTATGCTGCCTGTCGGCAAGATGGTATTGAACAAAAATCCGGAAAACTATTTTGCTGAAGTGGAGCAAGCGGCCTTCGGTACGGGCGTATTAGTTGACGGGCTTGACTTCTCCGACGATAAAATGCTGCAAGGACGCACCTTTTCCTATTCGGATACGCAGCGGTACCGTGTGGGCAGCAACTATTTGCAGCTGCCGATCAACGCTCCTAAGAAGCATATCGCTACCAATCAGCGCGATGGTCAAATGGCCTTCTATATCGACATTGCGCCAGGACAGAACCCGCATGTCAACTATGAGCCCTCCACTATGGGCGGATTGACTGAAGCGGTTCGTCCCGGAGCTCCGCATGAGCCATCCTATTCGGCCAAGCTGACGAGACAACCGATCGATCGCCAGAACAACTTCAAGCAAGCCGGCGAAACGTATCGCAAGTTTGAGCAATGGGAACGGGATGAGCTGATTGCAAACCTCGTCGATGCGCTCGGCACATGCAGCTCCGTCATTCGGGAGCTTATGATCGGGTACTTCACGGAAGCGGATGCCGACTATGGCAAACGTGTAGCGGAAGGCTTGCGGAAAGCCGACCAGAAAAAAACCGAAAGCAGCCATATCGGTACAAAACCGGCTAAGGAGGGAATGGAGCTGTCATCCGAACTCGGACATTCAACCGACGGTTACTAAAATGCAAGATGCCAAGATAAGATTACTTTCTAAATTTCTTAATTAGAACAGTCATCTTTTCTTGGCTCTTTTTTTGCCTTTTGGACATCTTAATGGAAAAGGAGGTATTTCATGATGCTGTCAAAGCTTTTTGGAAAATCAAAACATAAGACCATTGAAATTTTAGCCCCTTTGTCGGGCAGGCTTTTACCACTCAGCGCTGTCCCTGATGAAGCCTTTGCCGGTAAACAAAGGGGTGACGGAATAGCTATCGAGCCTAGCTTAGGCAAAATAATCGCTCCATTCGACGGCAAAGTATCGCATCTCAACGACTCGAATCACTCCATCATTGTAGAGCACAGCACCGGTCTGAAGCTGCAAATCCACATCGGAATCAATACGGAAGCGTTGAATGGCGACGGCTTCCGAACCCATGTTATCCCTGGCGACACCTTTAATGCCGGCGATACGCTGATAGAATTTGATCGCTTGAAAATCGAAGCAGCCGGCTGCTCTTCTATCACACCGGTCGTCGTTGCAAACGAGAATGAGGTTAAGTTGCTTGAACATATCATTTTAAGCGGCAACGTTACCGGCGGTGATGAAGTTATTCTTAAAGCGGGCATGAAGGGCTGATAACAACCCTGCATTTGAAGCTTAGCTGAACCAGTAGTTGGAGAATCAACTTTGTGAAAAATTAACTTCTCGGCTAGGCTATATTGGAAATATACAGTAACTTCCGATTGTTTAGCCCCTTAATATACGTCTATACTGTATAAATCCAAAAAAAAGGACCATATTCCCTCAAAATCTATGATTAGAGTTTGTTTCACTGTTTTTAACTGCAATAATCCAATATAGCCGAACCTTTGGACGAGATTTTACGTCTATACTTCAAAAATCCAATATAGAATCGCAGATGAATATGCCGAACCAAAAAATAAGACAGCATATCACTATGCCGTCCGATTATGTTACTATGTTAGATTTGTAATTCCCCAAGCTTGATAAGCTCGACAACCGCCTGCGAACGACCTTTTACGTTCAATTTTTGCATGACATTAGAAATATGGTTGCGGACAGTCTTCTCGCTGATAAACAGTTGCTGTGCAATATCCCTGGTTGTTTTATCCTGTACTAACAGCTCGAATACCTCGCGTTCACGATGCGTCAATAAAAACTTGCTCTTATGGTCGCTACCCTTCAAAGTTTGTCACCCCTCCTTGCGCGGGTTTTTATGGTTTAACAAGGTTAAGGGATACAGTCAAATTATAGTATGAAGGGGCGATAGCATTGGTGCTGTAAACGGTGAAAATGGGCTCCTCTCATTTACAGCTTTGCGTGGATAATTAAACGGTGCGTGGGGTTAACGATGGGATCACACGTAATCAATGTTAGCAGCTTGTCTTCGTTGTTATAATTAAGTACGGACACGTCTGTCGGCTCGACGATCGATACCTTATACACGGTGTAGGTGTAAGTTTGATCTT
Organism: Paenibacillus prosopidis; assembly: GCF_003337375.1. Taxonomy (GTDB): domain Bacteria; phylum Bacillota; class Bacilli; order Paenibacillales; family Paenibacillaceae; genus Pristimantibacillus; species Pristimantibacillus prosopidis. The sequence continues at coordinate 92,818 of NZ_QPJD01000013.1, read as the reverse complement.
TTGTATCGATGACAATTTTGTCCCCGACCTCGACTTCTCCCAGCCGGTTAAACAGTCTGCCTTTCGACCGCATCCTATGTCCTGCGATCGCCGCATTTCCAATCTGCCCTAAAGCCGTTGTTTCCTTCAAATGAGCGGTCGCGGATTTCATATTTTTCTGCGTTGCTCCTTCGACGACAGGAAGCTTAAGCTTTATTTTATCAATCTTAATCGTGGCAATCGGGCTAAGCTTTGGCGCCACCGGCTTCGGTGAGGGCACTTCACTTGTTGGTTCACTTGTTGGTTCTCGTGTTGGTTCACTTGCTGGTTCACTTGCTGGTTCACTTGCTGGTTCACTAGTTGGCACTACCGGTGTCTCCGTTACTTTCGCAGCTTCCTCAGATAACGTGCCCGTAACCGTCTCCCCGTTACCGGACTCCTCGTTAAATAAATCTGTTAGCTGCTCATACTGCTGCCGGGCTTGCTGCTCTGCCGCCTCGTCAAAGCTCGCTTCTTCCCATTCCGCCATAAGCCGCTCCTGCTGCTTGTTCTCATACCATTCATTCGCTTTCGGATACAGGAGCACCAAAACACCAAAAACAACTAACGTATAAGAAAGTCCTCTTCTCATTTTCCTCACACTCTCTTTATAACTCCGAATTATGGTATTCAACGGTTAAAAAGGATGTCAGTTAGCTTGCTGCTGCACAAAGACCCATTTTCTGCTCCCATAAAAATTAATGCCAACCGTTACTATGGTAACGATCACCTTTGCAAGGACATCGTCCATACTAAACAGCTTGGTTAAAGCAGCAAGCAGCAGCAATGAAATGCCGAGCACAATGCCGTTCCAGGCGGCGAAACGCAGCCGTTTCTTCCATTCATTCGTACCGGGTACTGCAGCTTGGCCTTTGTTAAATGTATACCGGTTATTTAATAGAAAGCTGTTAGCCATTCCAGCACCATAAGCGAGTATTTGTGCCAGCAAGTAGTAGACGCCTAGCCAAATAAATAAAGTGAATAATACAAAATCGATAGCCGTATTGAGCAGTCCTATCAAATTAAACCTGATGAATTGTGCGGCGGGCATTTTACGGTTCAGTTTAAACATATTCTTTTAATCGTTCAGGGTCATTTGCGGCCGTAGGGTAATCTCCCTTGGGACCGGAATAGCCCTGCACATCACGCACGATATAGAGCGGTCTGTTTTTCGATTCATCGTAAATCCGTCCAATATACTCGCCGATTAGCCCAAGCAGCATAAGGATAATGCCATTGAACAGCAGATTAACCGCTACGATTGACGCCCATCCTGCAACCGTGCTGCCGGTAAACAGCTTCTGAAAAATAACGACGATTAAGTATAAAAAACTACCAATCGACAGGGTAAAGCCCACATAAGTAGCAATCTTGAGCGGCTTGTGGGAAAAGGACGTAATGCCGTCAACCGCAAAAGAGATCATTTTCTTCAATGGATATTTGGTTTCGCCGGCAAAGCGCTCCTCACGTTCATATTCGACCATTGTCTGCCGAAAGCCGATCCAGCTTACCAAGCCCCGCACAAACCGGTTTTTCTCTTTCAAGCCGCGCAGAACATCGCACACTTTGCGGTCGATTAAACGAAAATCACCGGTATCGACAGGAATGTCAACATTGGTCATAATCCGCATGGTGCGATAAAAGATTTTTGCGGTCACTTTTTTAAATACGGTCTCTCCTTTACGCTTTAGCCGCTTGCCGTAAACAACCTCATAGCCTTCCTTCCACTTGGCAATCATCTCTAATATGACCTCAGGCGGATCTTGGAGATCCGCATCGATGACCACGATCGCATCTCCCTGCGCATAATCCATGCCTGCGGAAATCGCAATCTGGTGCCCAAAATTACGGGAAAAGTTTATAAGACGGACGCTCGGGTCAAAATTGCATATCATCGTGATTAGTTCTACTGTTCGGTCGTGGCTGCCATCGTTAACGAAAATAAGCTCATACGGCTCTTCCGTACCATCCATTACTTGCTTAAGCCGATCGTACGTTAATTCGATAACCTCTTCTTCGTTGAACATAGGCACGATAATACTGTACTTTACAGCCGGTTGTTTCATCCTCTTACCCCCCACCTTATTAAAATAGCCAGCCCGGGAACCAGCGCAGCACATGCTCCACATACCATCCCTGGACGGTCATACCGGACAGAGCGGGATAGAACATAAAGAACAACAGAATGGCAGCGGCCAAAAATAGATTTCGCCATAGACGATAGCTCGGCCTTTTCTCCTCGATTACTTTGAACATATAAACCAGACTAAGGATAATGAACGGCACCATCGCAAAATAATGATAAAGAAAGGTTAAGCGGGTGACCAGCATCCAAGGCACGTACTGAGCCAAGAACGCGATCCATATCGTATAAACCGCTTTGTTTCCCCTTCTAATGCTTAACCAAATCGTTGCCAGCATCGCGAAAATCCCCGCCCACCAAATAAGCGGATTGCCCATCGCTACGATCGTAGATTTAAGGCCGGCAGGCAAATTGTCTCCCGAGTAGTACCATACTGGCCGTTTCATGAACGGCCACTCCCACCAAGAGGAAGAGAACGGATGCGTCGATACAAGATTGCTGTGATAACTAAACATATGCTTCTGATAATCAATAAAGCTCTTAATCGTGTACCCGTCATCCATTACAGTAAGAACGGGGATATAAGACAAGCCGTAAATAAGCAACGGAACTGCAATATAGAATACTAAACATACAGTTAGAGTTATCCATGTATATCGCGGAAAAACATTGACGATATGCTGCAGCGTTTCTTTATTAAAATGATGCTCCTGCTCCTGCGTACTTCCCCTTTGCAATACATGTTTGGCTGCCGCGTACTGCTTGTAGCGTTCAAATAACGACAATCCAAGCATCACCGCTAAGCCTGCTCCGCCGTATAGCACAATCCACTTGGAAGCGACGCCGATTCCAAAAAACAATCCTGCCAGAAACAAAGGAACCAGGGTAACGCCGAGCTTTACCCGATAAAAGCTTAATGAATAATAGTTGTGCATGAAAAAAAACATAAGCATAATAAAAAATACGCCATATACATCGATCGTCGCGATTCGCGTTTGGGTAAAATGCATGAAATCAACGGCGAACAAGGCTGCAGCAAGCGCTGCGTAGATGCTGCTATTGAACAGTCTTCTTGCGAACAAATACATGAGAGGCAGCATGGCAATACCAAAAAGCGTTCCCGCTATGCGCCATCCGAATGGATTCAAACCAAACCATTTGATACCGAGCGCGATAAAGATTTTGCCAAGCGGCGGATGCGTATTCTCATAAGCCACGATATGCTCCAAATGCTCATAGGCCGTTCGGGCATGATAAATCTCATCGAAATAGGAACCTTTCATAAAAGTTGCATCATATGCTGCCAGCTGTTGTTCATCAAATAACAACTGCACGCTGCCTCTTTTGGCATCCTTAGCTTGTTCTTCATTTATTCCAACGATCGGCAAAGGCGTTTTGTTGCCTTGCTCATAAATGGCCAGCTCATGCATGGAAAAACCCGTTTGCGTAACCGTGAGCTTGACATAGCGAGCTTGCAGATCCGATAACTGGCTGTTCCAAGTAAACACGGCTGTATGACTGCTGTCTACTTCCATCACATGATCCCAGTCGGCACCCGTTTGGCTAAATTCATATTTATACTTCCCGGTACCTACCCCGCCAAAGCTATTTATACGGTCCAGCTGTTTAACTTCTCCAAGATCGACGTAGAAGCTTTGCCCTGCTGACGCGGGCTGCCAGGCGGTTTCCGGTCCCTTCATATCACCCAGCTGATACAAAGCGACAACCGCATATACGAGCGTTATTGCCCCCATCCATATCCAATCTTTACGATGAAGCCGGTATGCATCTTGTCTCAATCTTGATGCCGAATCAACTGTAAACTCCGCTAAAGCCACATGATCCGATTGTTTTTTCTGCTGCTCATCTATCGGTACAATCGGCTTCACTCTGGCACGTATATAACTATCATATCCGGTATAGAGCAAGTAAAGCAGCAGACCAATATTTGCTGCAGAGCATAATAAAACAATTCCATTAAACGGAACGTTTGTGCTCACCTTACTGTAATCCAAGACATAAGCGATATTAATAAAGCTGGTTATACTAAATCCAAAATAGATGAATAACATTCTGCGGTCGAGTGATTGAACGAAGACCATAATGGCTAGCAAAAGAACCGGGAACAAGTAACGCTCATGCATTTTTGTAACGCCTATAAATACAACTGCAATCAAAATCATCGCCACAAAATACGAACGACCCGATTCGTTGCCGCCGCGTTTCCGAAGCGCGAAGTATACGGCCAGCGCTATGGCTGCCAAAATAAAAATAGACCCCCACGTTTCGAACGTAAACAAGAGCCACTTATCGGTAATCGGCTTCCAATTGACATCGCTCAGCGCATAGAGGTTAAATGCATTTAACGTTGAATAGGGATAAGAGGCAAGCGTCCCTTTATACAGTGAAATGAGAGCGGAGAGCCCCCCGTGTCCCCAAAAGAAAGGCAAAGCTAACAATATAAACGTTGTAAAGCCGTAAAAAGCGCTAACCGGAATTAGCTTCCAAGCTCTCCGGTAAACAAACCAGAGCAGCAGCACCGGCATAAAAATAAAGGCTTGCGGCTTAATTAAAGCTGCAAGGGCAAACCAAATCGAAGCTCGTTCGATTTTATTTTCCGATATATTGCGAATGGAAAGCACCAAAACAAGCGCAAAGATCGAATCCACTTGGCCCCATGCAGCTGAATCAACGATAACTGCCGGATTAAAAGCATATAGCAGCGCTAATCCAAGAGAAAGCGAGAAGCCCGCTTTCTTTTTTGCCATTTGATAAATCAGGCAAGCTGATGCCAGATCGGCTGCAATGGCCGGCAGCTTGAATAACAGCATGGCCGCGGCAGATGATCCCTCAAGCGCAAATGCGCTTTTTACCGCACCTAACACGTACAACACATAAATATACCCTGGCGGGTAATCAACAAACATACCCGAATTGTAAAATCCGGAAAGCCCACCCGACACAGCATGGTCCGCCCATGCCATAAATAATGCGATATCATTGGCATAGCCTTTGTTGGCAACGGCAACCCACAAACGGAGCGCAAGGGCGCTTGCAAATACTGCAGCGGGCAGAACTTGGTGCAAATGAAGCTTCCGATCCAGCCAGCTTCGATCCCGCAAAAGCTTGTTGTAAATGATTACAAAAAACATGCTAAATAGCATCGCAAACCCTAATACAGAAAGGACAGAGCCGCCCGAAGCGGCAGCCTCTGGCGAGTCGCCTTGTTCAGATGCGCTTAGGCTGAATACTTCCGCTCCGGCAGGAGCCTTCGAAACCTTCTCTACACCTACATCGTCAAAATAAGCCTTCCCCGTGTTAATGCTCCCATAGCCGCCAAGACTGGCTCCAAACGTAATCTTCGTTTGTCCTTTTCCCGTCTTCCCGTAGAAATAGACGTATTCCCATTTCCCTTTCGTGTCCCTCACTTCAGGGTATGTAACAGCAACACCATCTACATAGAGAATAGCGCCGGCAGCATCTGCGCCGATTCGTTCCGTTTTGACGTATGCAGAAAACTTATAGACCGAGTTCGCCTTTACGGCAACGTCCTGCGTCCAGCGTGAATGGTTTGCTTCCACATTATCGAGCATGACTGATTGTTTGCCCGTATGGGCTTCAGTATCATCCACAGCGTAGATCGTTATATGGTCCTCTTGCAGCCATGCCGAATGGCTCCATTCATCCGGAAGTCCCGATGTCACCTGTTCGAAGCTGGCATTTTTCAATAGATTATTAGCGGCGTGACCGATTACGGCGGGCCACAGAAAGGTTAGGAGAAGGATGGCTGCAGCAGTTCGAATGGAGATTTTCATCATCTTACCCGTTTCCACCTCATATCAGAATATAGATGCGGATTTACAACAAAATACAACTTAACTCTATTAGATAATAATATGATGGTCAATGAAATTATACAAAAAAAATGCAACCGTCCTCTGAGAAGAACAGGCTGCATTTAACATTAATAGGACTGCAATCTTCAATTTACTAGCGGTGCTTCATATTCGATAAACTTATGACCTGTGCGACTGCCCGGAGCAGGAAATCGTGCACGTGCTGAAGCAGCTGTCGGAACATCCGCAGCTTCTGAACAAGTGATAAAAGCGGAACATTCCGTAATCCATGAATTCTGTCCATACCCTCAACTGATCGCCTTCATATCTTATATCATGATTGCTTTGCGCAAGCGTCGATATTGGATAAAGGAGGGATAGCCCTGCATCCTCCCTATGTAGGCATTCTCGTAAACAATAACTTGTATCGCAAGATTTCCTCCGGAACATCGGACTATGAAAACTTCGACCTTTATGTTGAGGCAGGTAAAAAATACGGCATTACTCCGTGCTTCTTCCGATTGTGCGATCTTCGGATAGGACAATCGACTGTGAAGGCTTACGTTAAACCAGATAATAGTTACGTCCGGACGAATGTCCCTGCTCCCTCGGTCATACACAATCGGGCATTCTTTTCAAGCAAACATCAAATTCGTCTATTGTCTTCGTACCTGCGCAACGGACGCCTGCTGTTTAACCGTCGAAATCGTTACGGCAAGCTGCTAATTCACCGCTTGCTATGGGAAGACGCGGACTTGCGCCCGCATTTGCCAGCGACCGACCGGGCCACAGCGTCCGCAATTCAAAGGATGATGAGTCAGTCCGACTCTCTGATCGTCAAGCCGAACAGCAGCAGCGTTGGGCGTGGTATCATGCGTATAGACCGAACGAATGCTGGTTGGAAGCTGACGTATCCGGTATCGCTCGTTTCCGTGAAACAAAAGTGGCGCTCCATCGAATGGAAAGGTAAGAAACTGCCCGCAGTGCTTCTGAAACGCATTCGAAGCACGTTCTATATCGTGCAGCAGTGCTTGCCTCTTGCAACTTTCAAAGGGAGTCCCTTCGATCTACGCGTCTCCGTGCAGCGAACTGCGGACGGTCTCTGGGATATGACCGGTATCGTAGCGAAAGTGGCCCCGAAGCACACGTTCGTGACGAACGTAGCTCAAGGCGGCAGTACGTATCAGTTGCACACGATATTGCAAGAAGAGTATGACAATTTAGATATGGAAGATGTAGAAAAGCGCATCTACAACCTTTCCATACGAATCGCTTCCCAGTTATCCAAACAACTTCCCCATATGGCCGACTTAGGGCTTGACGTAGGAATTACGACTGACGGGCATCCGATGTTCATCGAATGCAACGGCAGAGACCAGCGTTACAGCTTTCGCGAAGCCGGCATGATGGACGTGTGGACGGCTACCTTTGATAATCCAATGGGTTACGCCAAATACTTGCTCGACAATCACTCCGAAGCATAAGCGTCGGAGTGAATTGTTACGATTGATCATCCCAATTAATATATTTCCAAGAAAACGCCTGCCTCTGCCGATCGGTTTCAGCAAAGTGCGTCCTAATAGTTTGTCGAAATCGTCCGGGGCCATATCAGACCAATCTTACGTTCGCTTAAACTGAATATCCCTCTCCGTCAAAATCGCACCGATCGGCAAATCTCGTGCGGCCACCATTTGCTTGCGAGAATGTACATACTTTTCCTCATCCTCTTTAAGCTCGAATTTCGAAGGTCCGCTCATTTTGCGAAATCAAGTTCGTTTCCTCCGTAAATGAAGTAAACCTATTCGCTTCGATGGCGGATTCGTCTTCAATGCGCTTAATAGAAAAATCCAACGTGACATGCTGTTCAAATACGCTGCTCCGAGCCCATATGCTGCAGCATATGCAACATACCTCTCTTGATTGGAATGTGCTGCGGTATGTTCGGCGTATCCACTTTTTCGAGAACTTCCTCTGAGTGGATGTTTAATTGTTCCTCCGTGCCCTCAGTTGATATTTTCTGATCTCCAAATCGAAAAATAAAGAGCCGTAAGCATTTTGGGTAAAACCCCTGCTTACAGCTCTTCCTTTGAACAATCAGCTTCTTAAGACATCATGGCCTCCGAAGTTATTTTTATCGCAAATTAAAAGTTTCATAGGAAATGCCAGCTCCCCACTCTTCGAGACAACAGTAAGATGACTCATCACCTTAGGGCCTTTATCTATCAAATATTTATTTTAAATGCGATTCATCATGCCAAATCGCCATTTCGTTTTTGTTATTATTCGCTCTTATGCCTTCATCCAATAAACTGAGCAACTTGGCATAATGCTATAAATGCCAATTAAATCAACAATAACATACTGAAAAGTAGGCCAGGCTTTGCGGATTTTTCTCGTATTCGAAATCCCATCGTGACTTGTTATAGAATCCGGGAGGCTGTACGGCAACAAATCCTTCATTTATCGGAAAAATGTCTTCGCGAATCGTATCTACGATGTCTTGATAGATCTTCCTAACGGTCCCTGCAATGCTGGCAATTTTCACTTAGCCAGCTTGATCAACAAGCTGACCCGAATGATTCATATAGGTCTCTTGATGAGCATCCTCGAAGCCTTTGGCATGACCTTCCCTATAGCCTTGCTCATACCCGCCTTGATACTCTCTCGAAATCCTTTTTCTATGCATGGACTTCCCCATCAGTCTTTTTCTCGGAGCTCCGGCGCGCCGTTTCCTTCTTTCTGCAGCGCCTTTCATTCGGAGACTTTTTAAGGGACGCCTCACCTTTCCCGTTATTTTTCTGCTTCCTTTTTTTAAGGAAGCTTTTTTTGTTTTCTTATGTGACATGCATCTTTGCCTCCACTACCAAAGATTTTATATATTTCCGGCCTTTACGATCGGGGGTGCTATAATAGGCAATCCTTCCGCATACCGATTTTTCTCGTCATGCGAGATCGGCTTTATATAACGCTGCTGGAAATTCCATGCAGTGCATGCCTGCTTTGTTACGATTCGATGGAGCTTTCCCAGCCTGTATTGATACATTTCGCCATCCTCCGTTTGCGCAAGTCCGCCCTCGGTGAGGTCCGGAATTGGCGTGGATAGTGCCGCTATCTTCCGCAGCAGCGATTCGGCGGAAATATCGGCTCCGATAGGCCAGTTCCACAAATCAAGCTGCGGCAATCGTACGGCAGGACCTGCCGGTTCGCCACCGCGAACTGCAAATCTAATGCCATGCTCTACCCAATACACGTTAGAATCCGTCCCTTTTACGAGGATGTGAGTCGGATAAAAATCAGAAGCTTTTCGGTTTTCGTCAGGCTGAGCCGAATCCATCACCGTTTCAAGTCTGCCTATTTGCTGCCAATCTCCCCATTTCTCTCGAAAATATACATGGTTGTGCCTCGAGGCATCCCGAAATGACCGCATGGTGACGCTGCCGTAATGATGGATGAACGTATCTTCCGCAATGACCAGATCCAGGCCTAACAAACGAATGCGAAGATAATAATCGACATCCTCGCAGGTGCCATTTACGTAACCTTCATCCAAATAACCGACCCTCTTCAGTACGTCCCTGCGCAGCAGCAAACAAAAGCCAAAAATGACCTTCGACCGTCTCCATCGCTCCGGATTGGAACGATTGTAGCTGCTGGCAAAACGCTGCATCTCACGAGTCGTTTTATAGTTCACCGCAATCTTCTGGTCATTGGACAAATTGTTCGTTACCGGACCGACAAGGCCGATGGATGGATCACTAGACAAGCATGTCAAAAGGTTGGACAGCCAATCTTTGGTAAGCAAGGTGTCATTGTTAAGAATGACAATCGATGTCCCTTTGGCCATCATTAGTCCTTGATTAACGCCTCCGGCGAAACCTAGGTTAACCTTGAATATTTTATAGCGCACTCGCCCTTTAAGAGACTTCAAATAGGCTGCTGTTCCATCCTTCGAGCCATTGTCGATAATAATCAGCTCATAAGGCTGCTGCGTATATTTCTTTATGCTTTCGATGCAGCTTCTCAAGTATTTCAATTGATTGAATGTCGGGATAATAATACTGGTGCCTTCAAAAGGCTGATGAAAACTTGCAGCGGCCGCTTGTTTGCCGGCAAGGTAGCCGGAAGCAAAGCTGGCATGATAGCCTCTGAGATAGTTTTGAGTACTGACCCTTGAATATATTCGAAGTGACCGACGACGGCGCATGAAGCTTTACCTCCCTGATGTGACGTTGAGCAGCTGATGCAGCCGGTTTCGATAGGTGTGCATCTCTAAGGTTTTCCTGAAGCCATTTAGAGCCATTTGTTTTCTTTGTTCCTCATGGTGGAGGTAATAGACCATTTTATCGACCAACTCCTCAGGTGAAGCATACGTTTCGATTTCAGTGCCAGGTATATAAAAATCGTTTAAATCCTGACGGATATCCGTTAGCTGAAACGCGCCGCATGCTGCTATTTCATAGGTTCGCGGGTTAATCGACAAGCCCGGAAGGTTACGGCTGTTTTTATTGTGCACCTTATCGTCATGTGAGCGATGGATGTTAATGACGATTTTGGAACCGTTATAATAGTTTGCCGCCTCATCCGCACTGATCCAATTAATGCGGATATGTCTCTTTAGGCTTTGATAGCGCCGGAGCCGTTTCCATAGCAAGCCGATAATTCTAGTATCACGGGATGCCAGAAAAGGTCCGATTCGGTCAATGAGTCGAACTCTGTTAAAAAAAGCATTGCCTATGAAACAGATATCGCTTTGATATTGTGCGGGTACATACTTAGGCTGATAAACCGCAGGGTTTGCGGCAAGCGGAAGGTAGTGGACCTGACATCCGAGCTGCTGATAAATAGGAATGGACGCAAGCTCGTGAGTAAATAAGTAATCGTAATTTGGTGCTAGTATGGTCGTAACGTCTGTCACATATGGTTCATCGACCAGCCAAATGGCCGTCTTAATCCCTAGAGAACGAATGCCCTGAATTTGGTTTCCTGTCACAAGTAGGCCATGCATGACAAGGACGAGATCCGGTCTTAGCTGATCGGCCAGCCCGATCAAGTTATCGGAGGGAGATGCGACAATCAGCTCTTTTACAAGCCCCCTTAGAGCATCCGTTACAGACTGATCCAAATAGGGAAATGGACCACTTACTCCTGTACGAACATACAATACCCGAATCGGATGCGCAGCAATCTGTGCTTGGGGGATTTGACTTGACGTCGCTTGGCAAGTGGCGACATGATATCCGTGCTTCCATCCGGCTGTACGTCCTGCTTCCCAAGCACCTGCATAGCTCCGTTCAGTTCTTTTTGCAGAAGCGACGCTCTTCGCTCGATTTCGAATCTTAGTCTTCACTTGTTCTTTCCTCCATTTTTGCTGCATGTTTAATACACCTCTCAAGGAGGCTATGCACTGCCGCTATGCACTGCCGCTATGCACTGCCTATCAGCGCCTCTCGAGCAGATCTATGCTTCGATCCCAGCCCCATTTTAGAATGGTTGCACATCCGCCTGCTTGCAAATGTTGGCGCAGCGTCTTATCCTTGATCAATTTTTGTACCGCCTCGGATGCCACCCTGACATCGTTTGGTATCACTAATGCGTTATATTGGTTAATCAAGTATTCATCCGTCCCGCAAAATATCGCAGCTGGAGTAGATGTGCATCATCGTTTCATAGGGAACACCCTCGTAAAACCTGTCGCATCGCTTCTCCCGCTTCTCGAAACATAATCCTTTTTCCTTCCCTATTCTCAGTGATGGCATTTACTAGCAGACACTATGCAAAACTCTCTATTATCGCCAGCGGGCTTCATCATTTGATGATTGTTATATTCAATACCAAAAAGCCCTACACCCATCTTTTATGATGCCTAGGGAAACGAAATATGATATAAGGCTTGGCTAAGCTTCTTTTCGTTTACTCTTTGACACTCAGTTCGACTTCTTATAAGCACTCACTGCAGCAGCCTCATCGTTATCCTCCTTCCCACAGCTTAGAACCAGCCTCATGCAGGGATTCTAGTGTTCCTGCATCCATCCACCATCCATTCATTTCGTTAAAGGTCAGAGTACCCTTCGCGGCATATAGATTATTGACATCTGTAATTTCAAGTTCTCCTCTTGAAGAAGGATGAATCTTATCAATAAGATCAAATACTTGACTGTCAAACATATAAATGCCTGTTACACAGTAGTTTGAAGGTGGATCTTGCGGCTTCTCCACTATGGAAGAAATTCGTGTCCCTTCAATGACAGGTACTCCGTATCGATGGGGATCCTGTACCTTTTTTAATAATACCTTGGCACCTTGCGGCTGACTTTGAAACTCTTGAACAAAAGGCAATAAACTATCGCTAAATAAATTGTCTCCGAGCAACACAACAAATTTTTGTCCGGTAGTGATAAAATCGGAAGCCAGTGACAATGCCTCAGCGATCCCACCTGCTTGATCTTGGATTCTATAAGTAATTCGAACGCCGAATTCCTTTCCACTTCCCAAGTAATCCAAATACATTCCTGCAGATTGTTTTCCTATTATGAGAAGGATATCTTGAATATCAGCGTCAGCTAATTTTTTGATTGCATAGTGAATCATCGGGTACTTTCCAACGGGTAGAAGATGCTTATTCATCAGGTTGGTTAGAGGGCGTAGACGCGTACCCGTACCTCCGGCTAATATGACTCCTTTCATGGGGTCAGCTCCTTTCATTACCCTATTCATTGATATACCATGTTCTTACTCCTAAATGATATGCACTTAGATAAGGAGTGAAATAGTCAAATGACTATTATCCAATAATGCGGCAGATGACCACAACTATTAAACTAACTGTAAATAGAACGTTTTTTCTCTATATTTCGCTGTCCTTGTTAGTGCCTATCCAAGAGTAAGCCTTCACCAATTTATCAGAAAAATGGAGACAACGAAGCGATCACCATCAATTGTATAATTGTTCGGACCAACTTGCTCTATGTTCCATCTTTCTGTAATATTCCATTCACCGAAATTGTAGCCGGGATCTCGCAGCGTATACCTGCTTCCGGACATATTTCCCTTAACAGATTGCGCCATTAACCTCGCCCTCAGCAAAAAGCTGGTGCTTGAAACATTCCAAAATTCATGTTGCTCCCCCAGTCGGTATCATAATAGTCATACTCATGCTACATACTATGATTGCCTAGCAACATATGAACCCTTGTAAATGACTAATTTATTAATCTAGTTACCAATTTTCTATAATTGGGATTTGGGCAACCGTTCTCACTCTTAGTAACTGAATCGTTTTGCCGGATACCTTCCACGTATGATGCTTTGATTTTTCACAAATTTATGAGTGAATGGGTAATCACTTTCTCTAACATTTGGACGTTAGTAAGCTATTAAATAGCATTTCATAAGAAACCAATCGACTCACCATACTTCGATACCGTGTCGTTCGCGCAACCGTCAAACTTCACCCTGACCTCCCCCAAGTCTAACGATTTTGGATCTACCTGTTACACCTTTGGTCACGTTCCGCGTGTCATAGATAAAAGGCGCGTGATTCAGCAGGAACGATAATGGTAGACTGGCGTGGTCAGTCGCGATAACAACACAGTCCATTTTCTTCAACATCTCTTCAGTAAGAGTTACACTTTCCAGTATAGTCTCTCCGACTAGAAGTGACGGAATGTACGGATCATGGTACAGCACCTCTGCCCCTTCGCTCTGCAATATTTGGATCAGCTCAATAGAAGCAGATTCCCTGTAATCAGCTATATCCGGCTTGTAAGCAGCTCCATAAACCAAAACATTCATGCCCGTCAGCGGTTTCGGTGCCAGATGCCGTTTGAGCTGCTGTGCAATATATAAAGGCATCGTATGATTGACGGCATTCGAAATTTGAATAAAATCGGATTTGATTCCGTATTGTTTTATTTTCCATGCTAAATAAGAAGGATCTACAGGAATACAATGTCCCCCAATTCCCGGCCCGGGAAAAAATGCTTTAAAACCGAACGGTTTAGTATTCGCCGCATCAATTATTTCCCATAAATTCAGATTTAGAACATCGCAGATCATAGCCAGCTCATTAATAAACGATATATTGACCAGTCTGTATGAGTTTTCCAACAACTTAGTCATTTCGGCTGCGTCCGTGGTAGAAATGGAATGAATTCTGTTAAATAGCTGCCGGTATAGTTTTTCTACTCTGTCCAAGCAGCATGGAGTAATCCCACTAACCACTTTCGGAATGTTCTCTATTGGATACTCCTTATTGCCGGGATCCACCCGCTCAGGCGAGTAGGCCGCATAGAAGTCAGTTCCTATTTTTAATCCGGACTTGCTTAGAACAGGAACCAAAACCTCTCTTGTCGTCCCCGGATAAGTAGAACTTTCCAAAATGACAAGCTGACCTTTCTTCAATCTGCCGCTTATTTCCTTCGCCGCTTGGGTCAAATAACTCAAATCCGGTGTGCCATAGGATGTCAGAGGCGTCGGAACGCAAATGATTATGGCTTCAGCTGCGTCCATGACGCTGTACTGATCGGATGGCGTGAAACGCTTTGCATTTATAGCCGCCTGAATATCCAAATCCTGAACCTCGTTTATATAGCTCTGACCTCTGTTCAGCTTATCAATTTTTTGATGATCTAAATCTATTCCCATGACATGAAATCCCTTTTGAACGAATAATAAAGCTAATGGAAGGCCAACATAGCCAAGTCCTACAATTGCTACTGTTCGCGGCTCATTTTTGTTGGTAGTAACGAATTGTTCCTTGCTCATATTCTATTATCCCGCCTTCTTTCTACCTGCTTTGATTAACTGCAATAGTATATGAAGATACTATTTGAATAGATTGGACAGTTTTGCTAGTAGAAGTTGCGTAGCGAGATTATTTACAGTTAATTAGTAATGAACAAATAAAAACAAAATGCACCTGTGCGATAGCAGATGCATTTTCGTTATAGCATTTTATGTATGCAGCAAAAAAGCCGGAACGGGAATGATCCCGTCACACAGCTTTATAACTCCTTTTATTGGCACGGCATCCGGTCAATCAAAGATCATTCGTTTATCTTTAACGCTTGTGCTTTTGAGCGTATTCGTATCCTCACCGGACTTCGCCGGGAATATCCGTTCAGCCATTGCGTTAAATTCAGCCATATAGCCTTGAATCGAATGTCCAAGCCGAACATCATTCATATATGCATTCATACGGCCTACAAAATCAGGATTTGCAGATACGTACACATGCTCAACGCTCGGTCTTAAATGTTTGATTTTTTTTGCGATTTGATCTTTTAACTGATCTGTAAGCCTATCTTGTCCAGTGGACATGCTGCTCATTCGTCTGCTCATTTGGGCGCCTTCTTTACCTAAATAACCGGAATTTGTACGGCTCATTGTTTTCATATCGCCTTTGGGTTCGTTCTCTGTCAACGAAACTGCAACATATGCATTATGATCGGTCAGCATAACGTAAGAAGATTTAACCGCATCAAATTTCATAATGGCCTCAGCCATGTTCCCGCTCATTTCCATCCAATAATTTTTATGAGATCCAATAACGTTGTTGCTATTCAGCCTGCGGCCGTTTACCCGGTTCATTTCGTTCATTTGATCATTTGCGAACCTTTTATCCAACAATAAATTGCCGTTTGCATCTTTCCGAATAATGTTCGTACGAATGTTTTTATTTCCTAAATCCCCCTGTTTTTCCATACATCCTGCCAGCATAACGCTAAGCAGCATGCCTGCTGAGAGAACCAACATTTGTTTGCGCATCTAGCCGTCCTCCATTTCGATTTGCTCAGACTTCAGACCCGATATTAGCGTTCGCAATTGATTAGCGGACTATACATTGACAAAAGTAAAATGATGCGTTAAATTGGTATCAAGTATTAGTATCTGGTACTAATTAAGAAGGGAAGTGATTGAGATATGACCGAACGAGTCCATTTTGCCATACACTCGAATGCAATCGTTACCGCCATCGGCACGTACGTTCCTGAACGAGTATTAACCAATTATGATTTAGAGAAGTTAGTCGATACGAACGATGAATGGATCGTCCAGCGAACCGGCATACAAGAACGGCATATTGCCGCTAACGATCAATTCACGAGCCATTTATGCTATGCAGCTGTCCAAAACATGATTGAACGCTACGGCGTAACCGTAACCGATGTTGATTACATTATTGTTGCTACCTCTACGCCTGATGTCGTATTTCCAAGCGTAGCTTCACAGGTGCAGGCTTATTTCGGTATAGAAGGCTGCGGGGCTGCAGATATTCAAGCTGCTTGCGCGGGATTTGCCTCTGCCATCCAGCTTGCTAACGGATTATTGCTCTCGGGTGCTTATCGTAAAGTGTTAGTTATTGGAGCTGAAACATTGTCCAAAATTACGGACTATTCTGATCGAACCACGTGCATATTATTTGGCGACGGAGCTGGAGCATTCCTTATCGAGACCTCGGATGACGATCATGGAGATGTGCTGTCTATGTACGCCAAAACAGAGGGCGCTCGCGGTCATCTGCTTTATCGCAGCAGTCTTGCCCCCGCAATTGGTGAGCATGATATCATTACAAACGGATTCATTGTGCAAAATGGCCGTGAAGTATACCGTTGGGCAATCAGCCATGTGGCAGAGGGGATAAGTCATCTTCTAGCCCGCAGCGGGCTTACCGCTGCTGGCATCGATTGGTTCATTCCGCACAGTGCGAATATGCGCATTATAGAAGCGCTTTGCGAGAGAACAGGCTTCTCGCTTGATCAAACATTATCGAGCATTAAACAGTTCGGCAACACATCCGCCGCTTCGATCCCGCTTGCCATAGACGAAGCGGTTAAAGCAGGTAAGGTGAGGCCGGGGCAACTTATGCTTTTATTTGGATTCGGGGGCGGATTAACACAAGCCGGTGTAGTCCTCCGCTGGTCGCTGTAGGCAACATTAATAAGCCCTAGGGTATAGGGCTATATCCTTGCGTGCAAATTAAGGCTGATGCTCGTAAGCCAATTGATGACCATCTTCAAAACCTTTTGCAAACCCGTCATTATAACCCTTGTTGAAGGTGTGGCCTATACCCGCACGCTCGTTCTCCTTCTGAGTAAGGCGCTTCCTGTGTACCGGCTTTCTCCGCTGAAGCGTCTTTCTGCTTGTTTGATTTCTCCGATTTGTGCGTTTTCGTGGCGCTGCAGCACCCTCACTTGCCGTTGCGGCTCTTTTGCGTCTACTCTTCGGCATCTATATCGCCTCCTGACCATTCGCGCGACGTCATGAGTTTCTCACGTTCATGCGCAGCTGAGGCTGAAGCCACGGCTTTGCCGGCTTGCCTCTCCGTTTTATTCGTCTGCGCCAAGCAAGGCTTGTTACCGCTTCTGCGATCGTTTCTTGCATGCTGGTCAACGACCGTACGTTATCTCGCAGCAGTTTAGCCGTGTCAGGCGAACAATCGGCGACTTCAGCAACACTGTCTAAAATTCTAGCAAGCGCTTCCTGGCTTTTAGCAAGCGAAGCTATGAAAGCAATTCGCGCCTCGCGTACCGACAAATCGTTAACCATTAGTCATTATCCCCAAACGATATGCTTTTGCCAAATGAGGTACCTGAGTTGCCGTTATCCTCTTCATCATCCGGCAGCACGGCTTTCAATATAGATACCATTCCTTGATTTAATTTGGTAATACCTTCAATAACCTCGATGACCTGTTCATGCATTTGAATAGATTGGCCCAATTGTGACTGCTGCGAGCTGAAGCTATGACTGTACAGGTGGTTGCAAATCCAGCTTCGCAGCTTCTCTGCTTCTGCCGCTTTAGCTTCCAGCATAATCGCTATATTCCATTGCATATTAGCGGTAGAGCTGAGCATGCGCAAATACGCTTGTTCGCGATTCATTTCTACAACAGTCCCCTTTTCTACTCGTCATTCATCCTCTTCCACTTCCTTCATCTGACGAATGACGAAGGTTAATTGTGCTGCAATCGTTTCCTGAAGGTCAGCAAAACTATTTAAATAAGCAACGATGTTCTGCGCCACAGCTTGGGAATTCTCAAGAAGCCCTGATAATCCACCAAAGACTGGATTCTCGTCTGGGAGCGCCTGTACGATTTCAGACAACCGAACCGTCACATGACGTTCTGCTTCCAAAACGCGGGCAAGCTGGCGATTTGAATGAGATATATGCTCCATCATTTCCGTCACCGTTTTTTGCATGGAAACCTCCCTTCCTTGCTCCTACAGCATATGCGATGCCGATTGAGGTGACACTCGAATGTACGTTACAATGCTTGACGGAGACGAATCGGTGCGATTATTGGCAGGCCTTCCGGTATTGCATCAAGCTCAGCTGGGGATAAAATCGTCTGCCGACGGGTTAACAAGTTCCAAGCTTCAGCGGCCAATAAACTTATGATTTTTCTCTTCTTTCCATTTTCGATATAATAGTAGCTGTCTTCTGCCTTCTTAGTTATTGTCCCGTTGTGGTGTATGGAATCAGCTCCGTCCTCGTGCATAACGCTCCTTCGAATAGATGCTTCTTCAGCAGAAATAGACTCTCCAATAGCCCATCGCAATATATCGATTTGAGAGAGTTGAATGACGGGTTGTTCCCATTCTCCTTCAATCGGTCTTCGAACGCCGTTCGAGATCCAAAATATCATTTCACCTAGACCTTTGACTGCAATCTCCTGCGGATAAAATGCGGCTGCGCCAAGACTACGCATGAGAGCCCCTTCAGCTTTTCTCCTATCCGCCAGATCGATAAGAACATGACTTGGTGTGCTCCATTTATTCACATAGTACGATTTAGAAGCTTCAATAGCCGCATTCTTTGTATCGTTATGCTCTAGCTCTAGCGCTTCATCTATTAAAGCCAGATGCACGAATGTATCTTTGGCGCAGACGAGGGAATAGCCCTGCAGCTTTACCCGAAGACAATAGTCCTCCTCTTCGAATGGGGCATCCTGATAGCCTTCGTCCAAATAGCCGACCTGCTCCAGCAGCTCCCGACGGAACAGCAAACACTTGGTGGACAGCAGCTCCGTACGCTGCCATGCTGAAGAATCACTCATATTATTCATTATCGCAGACTCATGCATATCTTCCATATTATCGTAGAGCAGCTCCATACGTTGATTACCATTTAGTGCATTCGATACTGGGCCTACCATACCGATATCACGATCGCTGTTTAAACAAATCAACATATTATCGAGCCAATTTTCGGTAGGACATATACGGTTAGACAGCAGCAGTATCGTCGTTCCTTTCGCCATCATAAAGCCACGGTTCGCTGCTCCTGTAAAACCAGCATGCTGTGATAGAATACGGTACCTCACTTGCCCGTCCAATTGCTTTAAATAATGCTCAATTCCGTCCGCAGAGCCATTGTCGACTACGATGATTTCATATGCTAGATCGGTATGATCCATAATACCTTCAATACATGTCTTGACCCATTCGATCTCATTATAGCTCGGAATAATAATACTAGTACCCTCAAAGTAGGAGTTATAGCTTCCGTAACCTGCCTGCAAGCCTTGATGATAGCCTTCATTCAACCCATGATTATACTTCTCCACCCGTTTTCTCGCATTCTCATGCAAATCTGCATTGCTTTTGAGACGTGGAACCGGCCTTTTTTTGCGTCTCATCGGTAATCTCTCCAATCCGTCATATGATTGATCGGTTTAACACCATATAGTATGTAGGGAAGCCGTATCTGTAACGGCAATCATACAGCTTCCCAACAAAGTAGAAGAGATGACAATTAGAGGATTTCGACGTATCTCGCGTACAAAACCCTCTTTCCTTTAATTACAAGGATTTACCGACCGCAATCCAGTTGATGCTGCCTTCGGTCTCATGAAATCTGCAACTTGCTCTGATAGAATTGAACTTCCTCACCTACACTACCCGGCGCAAGCTCATCCTTCGTTACGTTTCCTGTCGATAGCTGCTCGATCCAACGCATCCGGGCGCTAGCTTCTCCGTCGTTACGCCTCCTTCAAACAGCAGCACCGTCCCTACGCTTCCGAGCGCCTGTTGTTCAGCCCCCACGCTTCCGAGCGCCAGCTTTTCCGTTGTTATGCTGCCAGTTGCCAGCTGCTTTTCTCCTACGCTTCCGAGCGCCAGCTACTCCCTCATTACGCTGAACACTGATAGCTGCTGCTCCCCGTTTAAGCTTCCGATCGCCATCTACTTCCACGGTCCGGGGCCCGCTGGCAGCTGCGCCGAGAAACTCAAGCACTTCAACTGAAAGATGTCCAATCGTAATGGACCCCTTACGAATGTGAGAACCTAGAATAGTATCGGCTTTAATATGCTGCCCCGCTATCGACTCCAACTGAACATGCTCACCAGTCACCGCCCTGTGAACAAGCTTCACTCCAGTTACTGCACCGTTCTGCAGCGCTGATTCGCCTACACTCGCCGCCTCCAGGTTTGCCGCCTGCACAGCATTTGGCTGCAGCTGCTTCGCACTAATTGACTGCTCGGCGATTTTGTCGGACGTAATCGCACCTGCGGCTATATGCATCGTGCCAACAGCTCCGTTCTGCAGCTGTTTTTCACCTACGCTATTTGCAGACAGCTTCTTTGACGTAACGGATTCATCCACCAAATGAGCGCCGCTTACGCTATTCTCGCACAAGTGGATACCAAGCACAGAACCACCCGCCAGCTTACTGCTTAAGACCGACTTATCGGCTAACTGCGCCATCCCTACTGCCCCATGAGCAATATGCTCCTTGCGAACCGCATGAGGCGCAAGCTTATCCTCATTAATAATTCCGTCTTGCAAATGCTTGCTCTCAATGGCGTTCTTCGCCAGTTGCTTCGTTGATACCGAGTCCGCTGCCATATGGACTTGATGAATTTGCGCTTCAGCGATTTTGTCCGAAGTGACGCTGAAAGAGCTAAGATGATGGTTTAGAACCGCATCGTTAGTCAGCTTCTGCGCATCTACGCTTTGGTCGGAAAGCTTTGATAATGTAATGGAATAGTCGACAATTTTATCTGTGGATACTGAGTGATCGGATAACTTCTCCGACGTTACCGACCGATCAGCGAGGTGCGTGCTTTGAACGGACTCTTCCTGCAGGTGGGATGATGAAACGGAGTTGATCGCCAGTTTTTCCGATTCGACTGCGCCCGGCTTTAAATGAACGGCATCCAGTGCTTCCTTAGCAATCTTCTCACCAGTAACAGCTCCATCGCTCAGCTTCGACTGTGTAACCGCTCCGTCTGCGAGCTTCGAGCTGCTAACGGCGTCATTAGCTAAATTTTCCACCCTGATCACTCCACTTTTTATTTTTTCCGATGTAATGGAATAGTCGACAATTTTATCTGTGGATACCGAGTGATCGGATAACTTCTCCGACGTTACTGACTGATCAGCGAGGTGCGTGCTTTGAACGGACTCTTCCTGCAGGTGGGATGAAGAAACGGAGTTGATCGCCAGTTTTTCCGATTCGACTGCGCCCGGCTTCAAATGAACGGCATCCAATGATTCCTTTGCAATCTTCTCGCCTGTAACAGCTCCATCGCTCAGCTTCGACTGCGTAACCGCTCCGTCTGCGAGCTTCGAGCTGTTAACGGCGTCATTAGCTAAATTTTCCCGGCTGATCGCTTCGCTTTTTATTTTGTCCGATGTAATGGAATAGTTGACAATTTTATCTGTGGATACCGAATGATCGGATAACTTCTCCGACGTTACCGACTGATCAGCGAGGTGCGTGCTTTGAACGGACTCTTCCTGCAGGTGGGATGATGAAACGGAGTTGATCGCCAGTTTTTCCGATTCGACTGCGCCTGGCTTCAAATGAACGGCATCCAATGCTTCCTTTGCAATCTTCTCGCCTGTAACAGCTCCATCGCTAAGCTTCGACTGCGTAACCGCTCCGTCTGCGAGCTTCGAGCTGTTAATGGCGTCATTAGCTAAATTTTCCCGGCTGATCGCTCCGCTTTTTATTTTTTCCGATGTAATGGAATAATCTACAATTTTATCTGTGGATACCGTATGATCGGATAACTTCTCCGACGTTACCGACTGATCAGCGAGGTGCTTGCTTTGAACGGCCTCTTCCTGCAGGTGGGATGAAGAAACGGAGTTGATCGCCAGTTTTTCCGATTCGACTGCGCCCGGCTTCAAATGAACGGCATCCAATGCTTCCCTTGCAATCTTCTCGCCTGTAATAGCTCCATCGCTCAGCTTCGACAGTGTAACCGCGCCGTCTGCGAGCTTCGAGCTGTTTATGGCGTCATTAGCTAAATTTTCCCGGCTGATCGCTCCGCTTTTTATTTTGTCCGATGTAATGGAATAGTCGACAATTTTATCTGTGGATACCGAGTGATCGGATAACTTCTCCGACGTTACCGACTGATCAGCGAGGTGCGTGCTTTGAACGGCCTTTTCCTGCAGGTGGGATGAAGAAACGGAGTTGATCGCCAGTTTTTCCGATTCGACTGCGCCCGGCTTCAAATGAACGGCATCCAATGCTTCCTTTGCAATCTTCTCGCCTGTAACAGCTCCATCGCGCAGCTTCGACTGCGTAACCGCGCCGTCTGCGAGCTTCGAGCTGTTTATGGCGTCATTAGCTAAATTTTCCGGTCGGATCGTTCCGCTTTTTATTTTGTCCGATGTAATCGAATGCTCGGCCAACAGCTCCGCAGTAATTACAAATGGCTTTAAATGCTTGGCGTCAATTGAGCCTTCTGCGATTTTGTTCGAGTTAATCGTGCGGTCAGCGAGCTTCTCCTCCGTAATGCTTCCATCCTGCAGCTTGCTTCCTTTGATGGTGTGATCCGCAATTTTAGTTCCGGATATCGTGTTGTTTTTCAAATGCTCCCCGATAATCGCTTGATTCGCAATTTTAGAAGAGTTTATGGCGCCATCCGCAATATGAATTCTCTCCACTGCATAATCGGCAATCGCACCCGATTGAACGCTTCCTGCACCGAGCTTACTGCTGCCGATCGATCCTGGAGCAATTTTGTCTGCGGTAACCGCCATGTCTACCAAATCATCCGTATAAATAAAGGGAACTGGCTCATTCAAACTTTTCTTTTCCGTAACTCTGTTCAGCTTTTCTTCTAAGGTAGGCTGTATATTATCTTCAACCAGTTCTTTAGGTTTTTCAGACTGCTTAGGCTCTTCCGAACTCTCGAGATTCTCGAGGACTTTAAAATTCTCATGAACATCAAGTTCAAGCACATCCGAAGAATCATTTGCAATCAAATGAACATCGCCGCTTACGATTTCCGCCTTCAAAGAAGCTCTTGACGCACTAACAGTAGATTGATGACTATGCGCAATATTCAACGTTCGTTCGGCTGCCGTTCTTTTCGAAATGGATTTCCTTTTGTTCAAATCATCCAGCCACTTTAACTCTGAAGTATTCGGATTATCAACATAAAAAAGCGGCTTCCTCCCCTTCGGGCTGCTCCTTTTTCTGCTTTTTGCCATTGTCTTCTCCTTCTCTCTTCTGAAATTGGCTTCTGTGCCTATATTTGCATATGATCACGACCCTCGATTCCGTAAAGCTTCCTAAAAAATTGTAATACGTAAGGCTTCGCTTGGAACGAGAACCTGCTTACACCCCGATATTTTGTATGTTTCCGAAACCGATTTTCCCTGATGTTCAGTTTTGATACAGCACATTCATTAAACATCCTCCTCCTAAGTAGATATATGAGGAGGGACAATAGCTGGTATAGATAAATATCCATTATAAAAAGCCCATTTTATCATTCGTTGTTTTATAAATGCCTGTTTATTAACCCTATTTCAGGTAGATAAGTTGATAGGGTTACAGATAGACTTGTTTTTCCAGTACCCTAGCAATTGCCAAGCGTCAAATAATCCCCACCGTCAAAGAGATGGGGATTCTATTTAAAGAAGAGATATTTCCAAAAACCTGCTCTATAAACAAAGAGAATTTTGACGTATTCACGTACAAAATCCTCTTTGTTGTTTCTATGCTCTGCCGATTGCAATCCAATTAATGTCTCCTCTAGGATCATGACCGATGCGCGTACGGATAACAGTAATCATTGCTTTTTCAGCCGTTTTTGATTGTATGACTGCATAACAAGCGGGATTATCAACCGTCGCTGTCAGTACGTAACGATCATCCATGAAAGGCTCTTCAAATGTAATATCAACATGGACCTGTTCTTCTAAAAAAGTAAAGCTAAAGGGGGTCAAACCGAATTGCTGCTTAGCGACTCCGTTCCTTGAAGTCGATATTACAGGCGCAAAATTAAGTGAAGAAAGTTCAATCGGCGTTTGCTGCAATGGCACGGTCGTTCCTTGTTCAAGAAGATACTTTTGCAGCAGGTCTGGTGCGAGCTTATCGGCTGTCACGCTGCCCGACAACAGCTGCTCCGTTCCTACGCTTTCGAATGCCAGCTTCTCCTTCGTTACACTGCCATCCGTCAACTGTTCTGTACCTACGCTTCCAAGCGCCAGCTTCTCCTTCGTTACGCTGCCTGACGACAACTGCTCTGTACCTACGCTTTCAGACTCCAGCTTATCCGTCGTTACGCAGCCTGACGACAACTGCTCTGTACCTACACTTACAAGCGCCAGTTTTTCTGTCGTTACGCTGCCATCCGCCAGCTGCTCTTCTCCTACGCTTCCTAGTGCCAGCTTTTCCGTCGTCACGCTGCTTGCCGACAGCTGCTCCTCGCCTACGCTTCCCAGCGCCAGCTTTTCCGTTGTTACGCTGCCTGCCGACAATTGCTCCGTGCCTACGCTTCCCAGCGCCAGCTTTTCCATCGTTACGCTGCCTGCCGACAGCTGTTCCTCGCCTACGCTTCTAAGCGCCAGCTTTTCCGTCGTTACGCTGCCTGCCGACAGTTGCTCCTCGCCTACGCTTCCGAGCGCCAGCTTTTCCGTCGTTACGCTGCCTGCCGACAGCTGCTCCTCGCCTACGCTTCTAAGCGCCAGCTTTTCCGTCGTTACGCTGCCTGCCGATAAATGCTCTTCACCGAAGCTTCCTGGCGCCAGTTTTTCCATCGTTACGCTGCCAGCCGACAATTGCTCCGTGCCTACGCTTCCGATCGCCAGCTTTTCTGTCGTTACGCTGCCTGCTGAGAGCTGCTCCGTGCCTACGCTTCCCAGCGCCAGCTTCTCCGTCGTTACGCTGCCTAGTGCAAGTTGCTCCTCGCCTACGCTCCCGAGCGCGAGCTTATCACTCGTCACGCTGCCTGCTGAGAGCTGCTCCTCGCCTACGCTCCCGAGCGCCAGCTTTTCCGTCGTTACGCTGCCTGCCGACAGCTGCTCTTCGCCTACACTTCCAAGCGCCAGCTTCTCTTTCGTCACACTGCCTGCTGAGAGCTGCTCCCCGCCTACGCTCCCGAGCGCCAGCTTTTCCGTCGTTACGCTGCCTGCCGACAGCTGCTCCTCGCCTACACTTCCCAGCGCCAGCTTTTCCATCGTTACGCTGCCTGCCGACAGCTGCTCCTCGCCTACGCTTCTAAGCGCCAGCTTTTCCGTCGTTACGCTGCCTGCCGATAATTGCTCTGTGCCTACGCTTCCGAGCGCCAGCTTTTCTGCCGTTACGCTGCCTGCTGAGAGCTGCTCCTCGCCTACGCTTCCAAGAGCCAGCTTTTCCATCGTTACGCTGCCTGCCGATAAATGCTCTTCACCGAAGCTTCCAGGCGCCAGCTTTTCCGTCGTTACGCTGCCTGCCGACAATTGCTCCGTGCCTACGCTTCCCAGCGCCAGCTTTTCCGTCGTTACGCTGCCAGCTGAGAGCTGCTCCGTGCCTACGCTTCCCAGCGCCAGCTTCTCCGAAGTTACGCTGTTTGCTGCAAGGTGCTCCGTGCTTACGCTGCCGATCGCAATCTTTTCCGCTGATACACTGCCTGCTGCAAGCTGCTTCTCGCCTACGCTTCCGAGAGCCAGCTTTTCCATTGTTACACTGCCCGCCGACAACTGCTTAGCTCCAACGCTTCCGAACGTTAGCTTCTCCGACGTTACGCTGCCTATAGACAGCTGCTTCGATCCAATGCTTCCGAGTGCCAGCTTCTCCGTCGTTACGCTGCCTTCGGACAGGTGCGCCGTACCTACGCTTCCGAGCGCCAACTGCTCAGCTCCAACGCTTCCGAGCGCCAGCTTTTCCGTCGTTACGCTGCCTGCCGATAGCTGCTCCTCGCCTACGCTTCCAAGTGCCAGCTTCTCCGTCGTTACACTGCCTGCCGCTAGCTGCTCCTCGCCTACGCTTCCAAGTGCCAGCTTCTCCGTCGTTACGCTGCCTGCCGACAGCTGCTCCTCACCTACGCTTCCAAGTACCAGCTTCTCCGTCGTCACGCTGCCTGCCGCCAGCTGCTCCTCGCCTACGCTTCCCAGCGCTAGCTTCTCCGTTGTCACACTGCCTGCCGACAGCTGCTCCTCACCTACGCTTCTGTGCGCCAGCTTCTCCGTCGTTACGCTGCCTGCCGTCAAATGCTCCGAGCCTACGCTTTCAAGCGCCAGCTTCTCCATCGTTACGCTGCCTGCTGAAAGCTGCTCCGTACCTATGCTCAAAAGCGCCAGCTTTTCCGTCGTTACGCTGCCAGCTGACAGCTTCTCCGTTCCCACGCTGCCTAGCGCTAGCTTCTCCGCAGTCACGCTGCCTAGCCCCAGCTTCTCTGTCGTTACGCTGCCTGCCGACAGCTGCTCCTCGCCTACGCTGCCTAGCGCCAGCTTCTCCGTCGTTACGCTGCTTGCTGACAGCTGCTCTTCACCTACGCTTCTAAGCGCCAGCTTTTCCGTCGTTACGCTGCCGGCTTCCAGCTGCTCTGCACCTACGCTGCCGAGCGCCAGCTTTTCTATCGTTACACTGCCTTCTGCCAGCTGCTTCGTACCAACGCTGCCGAGCGCCAGCTTTTCCGTCGTTACGCTGCCAGCTTCCAGTTGCTCTGATCCAACGCTTCCAAGCACCAGCTTCTCCCTCGTAATACTGCTTTCCGCCAGCTGTTCTGTCCCGACTGCACCTGGTTCGATTTGTTCGCTGCCCACCGCTGCTGCCTTCAATTTCTCGCGTGTTACAGACCCTGCAGCCAGTTGATCGCTTCCTACGCTGTCGACTGTCAGATGATTCCGACTCACAGTTCCATGCTTAACCTTGCTGCCGGGAATACTTTCATCGGCTATTTTTTCGAATGCAAGCACTTCGCCTGCAAGATGCCCTAGCGTAATGGTACCTTTACGAATGTGGTACCCTTGAATCGTGTCGGCTTTAAAGTGTTTACCGGCTAACGTTTCCAGCTGCACATGCTCGCCCGATACGGCCCCCGGAACAAGCTTCGTTCCAGTTACCGATCCATCCTGAAGCGCTGACTCGCCTACGCTCTCCGCTTCAAGATTCACCGCCTTCACAGCATTTGGCTGTAAATGCTTCGAGCTGATCGACAACTCCGCCATTTTTTCGGACGTAATTGCGCCTGCTGCCACATGTTCTGTTCCCACAGCACCTTGCTGCAGTGCCGCAGACCCTACGGAACCTCTCTGAAGATGTTTTTCTCCAACACTCTCGGCAGACAGCTTATTCTCCGTAACCGATTCATCCACAAAATGATCACCGTGCACGCTATTCTCACCTAAGTGAATACCGAGCACTGAACCATTTGCCAAATGTCGGCTCTGTACGGCCTCATCCGCGATTTGCTTAGACTTAACAGAACCTGCTGACAGCTTTTCAGCCTTTATACCCCCATCCTGCAGCGCATCCGGTCCAATCGATTGGGCGATCAAATGATTGGCCCCAATGCTATGATCCTTTAAGTGCGAAGAATCAATCTCACCAAGCCTGATATGTCTCGCCGTTATGGATCCATCAGCAAAATGGTCAGGTTGAACCGCATTTGGAGCAATCTTTGCGCTTGTGACGCTTCCGTCCGCAATCTTCGAGGCCGTAATGCTTAAATCGGATATCTTATCGGTAGTGACCGATTCAGGGGACAGCTTGAGCGAGTTCACGATATGATCC
This sequence comes from Paenibacillus prosopidis, assembly GCF_003337375.1. Lineage (GTDB taxonomy): Bacteria > Bacillota > Bacilli > Paenibacillales > Paenibacillaceae > Pristimantibacillus > Pristimantibacillus prosopidis. Next base: position 64,920 of record NZ_QPJD01000013.1, on the reverse strand, counting down.
GCCAAGTGATGTGAGAAAATGACTCCCGGTGCGATATAACGCTCCGTTATTGCTTCATAAGCGAGCTTACTGCTCGTTACCGCTTCGTCCTGCAGCTTCTCCGTACTGACGGCATCCTTCACCAGATGAACGCCATCAATAATGCCTTCCTGCAAATGGTTTCCATTAACAGCCTTCGGCGATATCGACTCTTCCGTTACCACACCCTGTGAAAAATGATACGCCCGCAGCGACGCGGGGGCAATCTTCTGAAAGGTAACAAGCTCATCCTGCAAATGCTTGGTTTCAACCGAGCCGTCGGCCAAAATCGAACCGTCTACCGCTCCCTCAGTCAGCTTGCATCTGGATACGGACTCATCGGCGAGTTGAGCCATCGTTACAGCACCGTAACCAATATGCTCTTCCCGAACAGCAAACGGTGCCAGCTTATCCTCGTTGATGATGCCATTTTGTATATGCTCGCTCGTAATTGAGTTCGGTGCGATTTGCTTGGTCGATACCGAGTCTGCCGCCATATGTGCCAGCTTCACCTGCGCTTCAGCAATTTTATCCGAGGTAACGCTGCCGCGGCCAAGATGGCGATTAAGCACCGATTCGTTTGCCAGCTTCTGTGCGTTAACGCTTTGATCCGAAAGCTTTGATAATGTTATCGAATGATCGACCACTTTAATCGTACTAACCGATTGATCGGCTAACTTTGCAGAAGTGACAGACTGTTCAGCGAGATGACCGCTTTTGATTTGCGCTGCTCCGACGTGGACGCTTTGAACGGCCCCTTCCTGCAGGTGAGCCGAAGATACCGTATCGTCCGCCAAGTGTACGGATCTGATTGCATTTGGCTTCAGCTCCCTCGTTCCGACTGCCCCCTTTGCCAGATGCTCGGCTTCTATTTCGCCCGGGGCCAAATGCTTTCCCTGGATGCTACCTGCTGCAACATGCTCGGAAAGAAATATACCGGGCTTCAAATGAGTGCTATCAATAGCTTCCGCTTCGATTTTCTCACCGGAAATAGCCGCATCACGGATCTTAGAGCGGGTGACAGAGCCCTCCGCCAGCTTAGAGCTGTCAATCACTTCGTTTGCCAAATTTTCCGTTTGAATCGCGCCGCTTTTAATTTTTTCGGCGGTAATCGACTGATCAGCGAGCAGCTCCGACGAAATGATAAACGGCTTCAAGTGCTTCGATTCGATGGAGCCTTCTTCTATTTTATGAGCGCTTATCGTACGATCAGCAAGCTTATCAGACGTAACGCTTCCATCCTGCAGCTTGCTTCCGGAGATGGAGTGATCCAAAATTTTATCGCCGGATACCGAATTGTTAGTCAAATGATAGCCAGTTACCGACTCCGGCGCGATTTTAGCGGAATATATGGCACCTTTCGCAATATGAATGCTCTCTATAGCATAATCGGCAATCGCGTCGGATTGAACGCTCCCTGCCCGAAGCTTGCTGCTGTCGATAGCGCCTGGCGCTATTTTTTCTGCGGTAACTGCGAAGTTGACCAAATCATCCGTATAAATGATCGGAACAGGCGCATTCGGGTTTTTCTTTTCCTCAAGCTTCTCCATCTTCTCTTCCTGGCTAATCACTTCAAGCTCTTCAAAATCTTCAGGTTTTTCAGGTTCTTCATTTACTTCAAATATTTCTACTAAGTCAGACACATCAATCTCAATCAATGCAAGCTGCTCATTCTCCTCCAATTCAGCCTGAGCTGGTTTTGCTTCCGGTTCCATAGATACTGCAAGCGCGTTAATATTGACATCCTGTTGATTCATATCCGTTGCAGTTACAGTCGGTTTGGCTGCCGGTGGCTGCGCAGCAACTTTATTTCTGTTCAAATCATCCAGCCACTTTAACTCGGAAGTCTTCGGATTATCAACATAAAAAAGCGGCTTCCGCCCGTTCGGGCTTTTCCCTTTTCTGCTTTTTGCCATTGCCCTCTCCTTCTTCCACCTGAAATGTCTTTGGTAATATATGCACTTACCTATAGGCTGGCTACTGGGGAGTAGACAAAAACACAAAAAACGCGGGAGCTCATAGCTCGCCGCGGCCGGTTTTCTGCATTTATTCGATTATTTCGATCTCGAGAGCAAATATAGAAAGTATGGCGCGCCGATTACAGCTACGACAATGCCGGTCGGAATTTCATTCGGTTGGAATGCAAAATAATGATGAGCCATGGCAGCAAAGCAAGCACATACTTCCAGTTTGTCGCCCAAATACTGCCCGCCATCCAGATGGAGAACATTTGATACTTTTCCGGACTAAGCCGCAGCGTCAATATTTGTATCGCGGCGCTTACACCTCCTGCGACAGCTATGCCAACTAATATCATACGGGCTGGCATGATTCCACGCTGTCTCTTATAGGAGAGTAGATAGATGAGTAATGCCGTTAAAGCAGCCCCGGCCAATGCAAGAACAGGCATTAAAAAAATAGAGCCTCTCTCCGTAACCGGATAGTATATGATAAATAGAATGACAGCAAGCCCGGCACCGGCGTTAATGCCGAGGAGGCCCGGATCAGCAAGCGGATTACGGGACAGGCCTTGCATAATACATCCGGATACCGCAAAGCCTGCACCGATTAATATAGAAATAACGATACGCGGCAATCGAAAATCAAATAATATGAGCTCTTGCTTAGGTGTGCCTGCTCCGAAAAGCGTCTTCACAACGTCCATTGGGGAAAGCCGGATAAAGCCTGTATTCATACTGACAATAAAAGAAATAACGATAAGCGCGCCAAGCACTGACATAACGATTATTGCTCGTTTTCTTCTGCGCTGCCCGGCAGCTGTTATAAATAGAGTTTCCAAAAATTATTCCCCCCTCATTCTTGTTATAAGATACAGGAAGAAGGGGACGCCGATTACAGCAATAATGACGCCAATTGCCGTTTCCTGCGGGGGATTAACCATTCGTCCGCCAATATCCGCAAGGACCATCAACAAGCCGCCTAAAATAGCGGAGCATGGAATAATCCAGCGGTAATCAACCCCGACGAGGAAGCGCGAAATATGCGGGATAATAAGCCCGACAAACCCAATCGAGCCTACAGCCGATACAGCCGTACCAGCTAATAATAATACGATTAAAACTCCAGCCGCCTTCACCCAGACCGTGCGCTGGCCGAGTCCTGCCGCAACATCTTCTCCTAAGCTTAGCAGTGTAATTGAACGTGATACCGCGGCAGCAGCCAGCAAACCGCCAATAATCCAAGGGGCTGCCACTTGAAGCTGTAACCACTTAATTCCCGCTAGCCCGCCGGCATACCAGAATACTAAGTCCTGGCCAATTCGAAAGTAGATGGCAATTCCTTCAGTAAGAGCAAGAAGCAGCGCGCCTACAGCCGCACCGGCTAATGTAAGGCGAGTTGGTGTTAAGCCGCCCTTTGCGAACGAACCGATTCCATAAACAAGTCCAAGACCGACAGCCGCGCCGGCAAAGCAAATAAACATGAGCCCCATATACGACATAGCTGGAAAAAAAGCAAAGCAGACCGCCAGCATGAAACCCGCTCCGGCATTGACGCCAAGCAAGCTTGAATCCGCCAGCGGATTACGGGTCATGCCTTGCATGACTGCTCCAGCGACAGCAAATGCCGCACCTACCAATGCGCCTGAAAGCGCACGCGGCATCCGCAGCTCCTTGATGACTTGATGCTGCATCAAATCCGGATCAAATTGAAAAACCGCTTCCCACACTGTGGATAGACTAATATCCGCGGCGCCAACTGATATGGATAATGCCAGCGATAATAATAATACGGCAATACCTCCGAATAAAATGATGGCTGCAGCCAACGGTCTTGTACGCAGCTTGGAGCCGGTTATCACCGCTTTCGTGTTTGATTGTGCTGACATCTGCTAACTACCCTTCTATATGTAAAATATGTAAACTTTATTTGAACGTATAAGATTCCTACGGACATAGTGATAACGATTCTCGTTTTCAATTGAAAATTTTATACCATTTTCAAGATTTCATATAGTTGATGGATAACCTGCTTCAAGAAAAGGAAGCACAGCCCCCGCGATTCACTGAGCTTCCAGCCAATTGTCCGGATTATATAAGCTGTGAGGATCAACGCCCCATTTTCAGCGATATCAGTTTTACTCTTTCTCTCGCACATAATTCAACAGATCCGTCCTTCGAGCCATTATCAACAACAATAATTTCATAAGGGACCGATGTATGGTGACGGATCGAAGCTATACATTCTCAGCAGCCATATCTCTTGCTATTTCCATTATTTTACTCATTATCTTGTTAAGAATGATAGAGTTCTCAGCCAACCCCGTCTTTTTTGCAATAGGAGCCGTCAGCTATACGCTCACACCACTCCGGATGTTGTAAATACCACTCAATGGTTTTCTTGATACCTGCTTCAAACGAATACTGTGGAACCCATCCAAGCTCCTTTCGAATCTTCGCCGCGTCAATCGCATAACGTTGGTCATGCCCCAGCCGATCCTCTACGAATTGGATCAAGTCAGTCGATTTGTCGAGTTCTAGTAAAATACTTTGTACAACCTCTAGATTGGTCCGCTCATTTTGTCCGCCAACATTGTAGACTTGCCCTGGTTCCCCGTGCTCAATAACCCGTTCGATGGCGGAGCAGTGGTCATCCACGTATAACCAGTCCCGTACGTTCATACCGTCTCCGTATATAGGAATAGATTCATTACGAATGGCTCGTGTAATGATGAGCGGAATAAGCTTTTCAGGAAATTGTCGAGGTCCATAGTTATTGGAGCAGCGGGTGATGACAGCCGGAAAGCCATAAGTTTCATAATAGGCCCTGACAAACATATCCGAACTGGCTTTACTTGCCGAATAAGGACTGTTGGGTGCAAGAGGGGTGGTTTCTGTAAAAAGCCCCTCGCTGCCGAGTGTTCCATATACTTCATCTGTAGAAACATGTACGAATTTCTTCACTTGATGCTTACGGGCCGATTCCAGCAGCCGCTGTGTACCCAGCACATTCGTTATGACAAATCCGCTGGGGTCATGAATGCTACGATCCACATGCGATTCTGCCGCAAAATGGACGACCACATCTACCCCTTGTTTCATAAGCTGATCCATCAAAGGGGTATCGCCGATATTCCCGTGCACAAACTGATAGCCTGCTTGCCCTTCCAACTCTGCGACGTTGTCTGGATTCCCTGCATAAGTAAGCAGATCCAAATTGATCACGAAGTCTTGCGGATGCTGCTTTTTCCAGTAGTGGAGAAAATTGCTGCCAATAAAACCCATGCCTCCAGTAAGCAAGATCACCGACATTCCTCGTCCTCCTGTCTAAGAAATAGAGTAGCTTGAAAGAGAGATTCATGTGTGCCTGCATCAATCCACCAACCGGTTAAAAATTGATGCTTCAGAATTCCTGCCGCAGCGTAAACATTATTGACATCGGTAATTTCCAACTCTCCTCGTTTGGAGGGTTTTTGTGTTTTAATAATCTCGAAAACGGTGTAATCAAACAAATAGATACCTGTAACTGCATAGGAGCAGCTTGGATGTTCAGGCTTTTCCTCAATAGCTGTTATGATAGTTCCTTCTAAAATAGGGACACCGTATCTCCTAGAATCATTGACCTCCTTAAGAAGTACCATGGCTCCTTGTTCTTGCATCTGGAATTGTTCAATACAGGGTTTAAGTGAATCCTGAAACAAATTATCCCCTAGAATGAGTACAAATTTTTCATTTGGATGAATAAACCCCTCGGCTAAACCCAATGCCTGTGCAATCCCCCCTGCTTTGTCTTGAATCTTGTAGGTAATCTTAACCCCCCATTCCTCTCCGTCTCTCAGATATTCGGCAAACAAGCCCCAGGATTGCTTATTTGTAATTAATAAAATATCTGTGATTCCAGCATCATGGAGCTTCTGAATGGCATAATGGATCATTGGATATTGGCCAACAGGCAAGAGATGCTTATTGAATATTTTCGTTAAGGGATGCAATCGGGTTCCGGTTCCTCCCGCAAGCACTACACCTTTCATAAGTTACAAACCCCTTCCATGCCGAGATATTACTAGAAAAAATGGTGGCTTACATAAATCTCTGTGCTCTTTTAACCTTTCTGGATGCTTACTTTCCTCTCGTAGTTTCAGAGACATAGGGAAGCCATGGAATTCACTTGTATTTATGATAATCAAACCACCAGTCTTGTTAATCATATGCGTCCACTCCTAATGGAGTATGGACAATTACCCTCGACTCGGAAAAATAGGTAAAAGGAAGTGACTTCATTTTCATTAAACAAAGGGGCTTATGTTAATATAGAAAAAAATCCCACTTCATTGAAACGAGTATCTTTTCAATGAAGTGGGATTTTTTTATAATTTTCAATTCTATTATTATGGCATTTCATCATCGTTTACACGAACCGGCGTCTATATGGAATCGGAGTAAACCGGTTAGGATCAAAGGATTGAAGCGGCAGCTCAGACGGCTTTCCCTCCAGCAAATCAGCAACAATAAAGGCCGTAACCGGGCTTAATAGAATTCCGTTGCGATAATGTCCTGCAGCCATAATGACAGCCGGCATTCCTTCTACCTTTCCCAGAAGCGGCTGGCCGTCTCGGGTTGCCGGACGCAGACCGGCCCATCGATGAGCAGTCTCCTTCCCTTCCAAAAACGGGAAAAGCTTATTGCTGCTGCGAATTAATCGGCCGATCCCCCGTTCCGTCACATGGGTTTGAAAGCCCGCGACATCCTCGGAAGCGCCGCAAACGAGACGATTGTTTCTTTTTCCCACCCAGTAGGCTTGACTTGAAAAGACCATATGCCGGACTTCGCCCCCAGGATGCTCGAAGGAGCATATTTGACCTCGTATAGGGTGAACCGGGATGGACAGTCCGAACCATCGTTCATAAGCGCCCGACCACGCTCCTGCGCTTACGACAACCCGATCGGCATGTACAGGCTGCTCTAATGCTTTCGCACGGACCGTTACACCGCCCGATGGATGAACAGCCACCTCATCAACCTCTCCAGCCTGCAGCAAAATCGTAACCCCGAGCTTAAGGCATGCTGCTTCGAGAGCAGTAACAAGCTTAGGCGCATATACATGGCTCTCATGCGGCGTGAAGATACCGGCAACCGCCGATTGCGCAAGACGCGGCTCCAGCATACGCAGCTGTGCCGCATCGATAAGCTGCGCGTCCGCTCCCCATTCGTTTTGCCATCGCAGTCTCGATTGTATGGGCAGCAGATCCGCTTCATGCATGAAAACATTAATGCTTCCGCTTCGTACCCACTCCGCTGACAGGCCTGACAGCTCTTCTACCGCTGCTATCCATTCCGGAAAATGACGCAAGCTGTGCAGGCATAGCTGGAAGAAGCTGTCCGGCTGTTCCGTATTTTCTGAATATGGCGCAAGCATCCCCGCAGCTGCGCCGGACGCTTGACCGCCAAGCGCAGCCGGCTCAATGAGCGTGACCCGCATGCCTCTGCGTGCCGCTTCAAAGGCACAGGATAAACCGATAATGCCGCCACCCAGTACAATGACCGATTGCGGCATTACGTTTCGCCTCCGCCGGATACGCCTTCACCGGCAGCCGCCGCTTCAAATAAGGAACCCGCCCAGTCGCTGCTTGCTGAAGCGTACCGCTTCTTCGGAATCCTTCCGGCAAGCCTTGCCAGTCGTCCCGCTTCTATAGCTAACCGAAAAGCGCGGGCCATCATGACAGGATCCTGCGCTTTCGCAACCGGCGTATTGGCTAATATGCCATCCGCGCCTAGCTCCATCGCTTCCGCAGCATCCTTCGCCGACCCGATGCCTGCGTCAATAATGACCGGTACGCCTGACTGCTCAGCGATAAGTCCGAGATTGTAAGGATTCAACAATCCGAGTCCTGTGCCGATCGGCGATCCTCCCGGCATAACGGCCGAAGCACCCGCTTCCTCCAATCTTTTGCACAATATCGGATCATCAGACGTGTACGGAAGCACGATGAAGCCTTCGCTTGCCAGCTGCTCCGTTGCGCGGAGCGTCTCTATTGGATCGGGCAGCAGCGTTCGCGGGTCGCCGCTTATTTCCACCTTGATCCAATCGCCCAAGCCTGCTGCCCGGGCAAGCCGTGCAATACGAACCGCTTCCGCAGCCGTTCTCGCGCCCGATGTATTCGGCAAATAATGAATGCTCTTCTCATCAAAGTGCTGCAGCACGGAGTCATCCTCTACGCTGTCTAAATTAACCCGCCGGACAGCAAACGTAATCACTTCGGAGCCCGATGCTTCAAGCGCTTGCTGCAATACCGCCGGACTCGGAAAGCGTCCCGTTCCAAACAAAAACCGCGAGCGCAGGGCATGGCCCCCAATGACTAACGGATCGTCACCCATCCATTCCTTCAACCTGCTCAGCCCCCTCCGACAAAATGTACCATCTCAATCGATGCACCATCCTGCAATTCTGTCGCTGTCCATTGCGCGCGCTGGACAATGACACCGTTTAGCTCGATTATAAGCTTCTTGTTTTGTTGTCCTAACTGCTGCACCAGCTCCTCAACCGTTCGCGCGCTTGTCAGCTCCTGACGCCCGTTCACAGTCAACGACTTCTTGTTCGCGATTTCGGCCTTGCCGCCCGCCGCTTCAATCCGTCTCAGGAAGGAACGGCATACACTGGCCGGATCATCGCTTCCTACGATCGCCGAAACGGCGCAAATTCGTTTTGCGCCAGCAGCGAGCACTAAATCCACGTTATCCAGCGTAATCCCGCCAATCGCTACGAACGGAATGGAAACATGGCGTGCTGCCTCCGCAACATAGCTTGTCGTGACTGCGGCTCTGCCAGGTTTCGTATCGGTTGGAAAGACCGGTCCGACACCGATATAATCAGCCCCGTCCCGTTCCGCCGCCAGCGCCTGATCCAAATTATGCGTAGAAATACCTATGATGCGATCCGGCCCTAACAGCCGTCTCGCCTCGGCAACCGGCATATCCTCCTGCCCCAGATGTACGCCGTCCGCATCCGTCTCTATGACGATATCCGGATAATCATTAATAATGAACGGGACGTTGTATTTGCGCGTCAATAAACGCAGCGCCTTTGCCTGTTCAAGCACTTCAGCCCTTGTGCCTGTCTTATTACGAAGCTGTACGATCTGCGCGCCTCCTATAAGCGTCTGTTCAATGACATCAACTACCGGTTTCCCTGGATGATTAGATTGTGCCGTAATGACATACAGCCGAAAATCAAGCCATGCTTCCCTGCTCATTTCGTACGCTCCCTTCCATTCCTAAATAGTCATCTGTCGTTCGTTCCAATAAATAAGTTTTGCAAAGCCGGACGGCATGAGACGCCTCCGTCGTTCCTTGTACGAGCACCCGGCCATCCGGGAAAATCACCAGCTGCTCGCCGCCTGGAAGCTTCGCCCTTACCAAATACCGATTTACCGTCAATGGAAAGCTCTGTACGCTTAACCGTTTCTCCAGACGCTCCAGGTTAAGCGTGCTGCCAAGCGTTACCTGAACAGTATCCCGTCCGCAAAGCACGACGGAATGCATAGCTTCGTCATCCCTCTCAGCCGCAGCATTTGCATCCGAATTCCCGCCATGCCCCTGTCCGCAATAAGAACATTCTTCACGTCCCGAAGGAAGCGCCGATTCACGCAGACGGAATGACCATAAGTCTACGCTGACCCATGTTTGACGCATCGCGTCCTGATTTCCGGTAAGCCACTTTATAGCTTCGGCCGCTTGCAGCGAAGCGACGAACTCGACAGCCGGAGAGAGCACGCCAACCGTATCGCATGTGTCGGCTTCCCCTTCTCCGTCCGACGCTCCGATTAAACAGCGCAGGCATGCGGTTCGCCCCGGCACAAGCGCGGCATTCATTCCTTGCGCTCCTGCTACGCCGCCATATATAAACGGAATATGGCGCTGAAAGCAGACATCGCTAAGCAGCAGCCGGGTTGCTGCATTGTCGGTGCCGTCAAGCACAAGGTCCGCACCTGCCGCAAGCTGCTGAACGGTCAACGCGTTCACATCAACCACGGAAGCTTCAACACGGACAGCGCTATTTATATGGCGAAGCTTGTTGGCAGCTGCAACAGCCTTCGGCAGTACGGCAAGCGCATCCGCCTCGTCGAACAGCATCTGCCGCTGGAGATTGCTTGGTTCGACGAAATCGCGGTCGGCCAGCCTAACCTCGCCGACGCCCGCCCGAACCATATGCTGCGCAAGCGAAGCGCCGAGCGCGCCAACGCCGACGATCAGCACGCAAGCGTCAGCCAGCTTGCGCTGGCCGGCCTCACCTATGGGCGCAAATCTCGTTTGTCTGGAATAACGGCCAGACCAAACGGAATCAGCTGCATTAGCCATAAATAGAACTCCCCGCAGCCTTGAACGCTTCCGACTTCTCCTTCATGCCGGCCTCAATCGCCTCGGTTGTCTCCATTCCGTTTTGCGCCGCATACTCCCTAATGTCCTGCGTGATGCGCATACTGCAAAATTTCGGCCCGCACATGGAGCAGAAATGAGCCGATTTAGCCGCATCCGCAGGCAAGGTCTCATCGTGGTACGCCATCGCGCGTTCCGGATCAAGCGAAAGATGGAATTGGTCGCGCCAACGGAATTCAAATCTGGCCTTCGACAGCGCATCGTCACGAAGTTTCGCGCGGGGATGTCCTTTCGCCAAATCGGCTGCATGTGCCGCTATTTTGTACGTAATAACCCCTTCCTTCACATCCTCCTTGTTCGGAAGCCCGAGATGCTCCTTCGGCGTTACGTAGCAGAGCATAGCCGTACCGAACCAGCCGATCATTGCCGCCCCAATAGCCGATGTAATATGGTCGTATCCAGGGGCGATATCGGTCGTAAGCGGACCCAGCGTGTAGAACGGAGCCTCATCGCATACCTCTAATTGACGATCCATGTTTTCTTTAATGAGATGCATAGGCACATGACCCGGGCCTTCAATCATGACCTGTACATCATGCTTCCAAGCAATCTTAGTAAGCTCGCCAAGCGTATCCAGCTCGGCAAACTGAGCGGCATCATTCGCATCGGCGATAGAGCCTGGTCTGAGTCCGTCACCCAGCGAGAACGACACGTCATAAGCCTTCATAATTTCGCAAATCTCTTCAAAATGCGTATACAAAAAGTTTTCCTTATGGTGAGCCAGGCACCACGCCGCCATAATCGAGCCGCCGCGCGAGACGATCCCTGTCACCCGCTTCGCCGTCAACGGTATGTAACGCAGCAGCACGCCCGCATGTATCGTGAAATAGTCGACGCCCTGCTCCGCTTGTTCAATCAACGTGTCACGGAATACTTCCCAGCTGAGGTCCTCGGCTTTGCCGTTCACCTTCTCCAACGCTTGATAGATCGGCACGGTACCTACGGGCACCGGTGAATTGCGGACGATCCACTCGCGTGTCGTATGAATATTTTTGCCTGTCGACAAATCCATAATCGTATCGGCGCCCCAGCGCGTTGCCCATGTCATCTTCTCCACTTCCTCCTCGATAGAGGACGCAACGGCAGAGTTTCCAATATTCGCATTAATTTTAACGTGAAAATGACGTCCGATAATCATCGGCTCGCTCTCCGGATGATTGATATTTGTCGGAATGATGGCCCGGCCCGCCGCAATCTCGCTGCGCACGAATTCGGCATCCATTCCCTCACGTATCGCGATATACTCCATCTCGGGCGTGATGATGCCCTTACGAGCGTAATGCAGCTGCGTTACGTTATGACCTGCCTTCGCCCGCAGCGGCTTTCTTGTCAAGCCCGGAAACCGCTCCGCTCCGCGCTGCTCCGCCTTCTCCTCCGTGAAGAAGCCGTTATCCTCAGGCCGCACCTCACGCCCATCATAGCGCTCCACATCGCCGCGCTCGATAATCCATTCGCTTCTAAATGTCGGCAGTCCCCGTCTCACGTCAGCCTCATAGCTTTCATCGGTATAAGGTCCGCTCGAATCGTAGACAAATACCGGCTCGTTCGGCACTTCCTCTCCGTTTCTTCCTGAACTTGGCGCGAGCGCAATTTCCCTCATCGGTACACGAATGCTGTCTGTTGATCCCGTTACATACACTTTACGGCTGCCTGGCAGCGGCGTTGTTGCTATTGACATAATAAAAAACCTCCTAAATGGAATAGTCGGAATTCCACCTGGAGGCGTATATGAGCATATAAGAAAGTTTATTACACCGCTAAAATTCGCACGCGAAAGCGACGCGAGCTGCAATCGCTGAGGCGGAGAGAGACGCAGTGCAGCCTCAGATACGAGAGCGCAGCACTATGAAGTCGCAACAAAAAAACCGCCCCAACGAAGAAGCGGTTGAAATGTGTCGTCATGCGCGATAACCATTCCGGGTCATCCCCGGGCCGATCTTGCACTGCCATCCGTTCTTATTCCAGCTGACGATTCAGCTGAATCCGGCAGAGCATTTCCTCGCGCTAATGCATAAACGCACAATCCCACTTTCCTACGCTGGCATAACCCAGATCAGGTTCAAAGGGACCAAAGCATATCGCTTTATCTCAGCCATGACGGCGCCCCTAGTGGATTTCCTTGTTTGACTATAACGTTAATTCAAGAAAAGTGTCAACCCCCAATTTTGCTATCCACAGCTCTAAGGCGCCTGCTACAAGCCGCTTTCCTTCAGCAGCTTCACCCACCGGTCAGCCGTATGCTGCCAAGTAAACGTCTGCTCTACCCGTTCACGGCTGCGCTTGCCGAACTTCTGACGCAGCTGCTTATCACTAAGCAGCAACTGCAGCTTCTCCTTCAGATCCGATTCCACCCGGCTCTGTCTAACCAAATAACCGGTCACGCCGTTACGAATGATTTCCTTCATTCCGCCTGCCCGCGTTGCAACGACCGGCACGCCGCAGGACATCGCTTCGACGTTAACAAGCCCGAAAGCTTCACGCTGACCGGACGGAACAACGGCTACATCGGCGACAAGCATCCAGCCCGGCACCTCCGTATAGGGCACGTATGGCACGAATCGTACATGACCAGGGCTTTTGCGTCCAAGCATCTCCAGCTTGCGGGCATAAGCTGTCTTCCGGTGCGATCCGTAGAATGGGCTGCCGACAATGACAACGACAAGATCAGGATGGCTTTTTACGAGCTCGGGAACGATGTTAAGCAAGTGATGAACGCCCTTTAGCGGAATAAGCCTTCCCATGAACAAGATGACCTTTTTGCCGCTCAAACCTCTTTTTTGACGCAGTCTTTCCCGCTTGGCCGATCCTTCCGCAGAATATTGCGACGGAAACCGTTCCGTATCGACACCCGGATAAATAACCCGCATCTTCCCTGCTACTTCAGGCGCTTTAGCTACGACGACACGTCTTATAAACTCGCTGTTTACAATAATTTTATCCGCCGCCTGCAAGCACTGATGCAGCTTGGGTGGCGATATATAGGATGGAGCGATAAAAGTGGATGAATGCAAATAAAGCCAGATACGTTTGCCTGGATTCATTCTCTTCATGATCGGTACAAAGTTGGGGCGATTTTCGACGTCGATCACGTCTGGAGAAAAACGGTTAACGGCACGTGCTACCGCTTGAATATACCGCTGCCTGCTTCCGGCAGGAAACCGTTCACAGTCAACGCCATTAAACTGTCCGCGACGCGGCAGTCTCTTACTCAATTTCCCATATATTCGAGGTTCGGCATAAGGCTTTAGCAGCGGCGCAAACTTCTCAATCACCCGTTCAACGGAGCTGCTGTTTGATGACGGAATCGGGAAAGAACCGGGGGTGACGATCGCCACCTTAATGGGTGCCATATATTCGGATGCCTCCTACATATCTGCTATTTTGCAGTATCATACGCTCCGAACTATAGGATTGACACGGCCAGCCCCGTTCCTAAAGCTTTATTTTCATTTGGAACAATCCGGCCCTCCGGGCAGCCATATAAATAATGACGACAAGCGGTCCGATGAATACGCCGATGACGCCAACGAGCTTGAAGCCGACATATAAGCTAATAAGCGCGGACAAGGAGCCGATCCCAACGGAATCACCGAGAATTTTTGGTTCAACAATCCGGCGAAATACCGTTATGAACAGAAAGAGGATAATAAGCCCGACACCGGTGAATGCATTTCCGGTTAACGCCAAATAGGTTCCCCAAGGGACGAGCACTGAGCCTGTACCAAGAATCGGCATAATGTCAACAATTATTATGAGCAACGCTATCGCCAGCGGGTATTTAACATCAAGCACCAGCAGTCCGACCAAGGAAATAATATACGTTAGGGCACTCAAAATGAATTGCGAACGCAAGAAACCGAATATCGATTTTTTCAAATTGTTCAGCACATCGTTTACTTGCGGATGCGATTTTTCATCAAATAACGATAACACGCTAGCCTTCATCGTATTCAAGCTAAAGCTGAACATATACACCGCAACTAGAAATACGACAAAGAAGATGAACATGCCCGGAATACTTGATGCAAATGAAATGACTGTTTTTGATAAGGTTCCGACCATATTTGTAATCATATTCGTTAAATCCATTAGCCATCCTTCGAGCGTAGCAACCGCATCCGGCGGAAAATTCTGATATAACGCCTGTGCTTGCAGCATCAGGTCATCAACCACTTCGTTCGCATTCTCGAAATAATTAGGCACCTTTTTGAAAAAGGCGATAAGCTCAGCAACAATCTTCACGCCAAGCAATGCGATCAATCCGATGAGAATGACGGTAAAGATAGTGCTGGTCACGGTTGCCGCTACAAGTCTATTCATCCGAAACTTCTTCATAAACAGCTGGTTTAGCGGCTCAAGTGAAATAGCTACGACAAGGGCAAGCAAGAATGGCGCTCCGACAGTAAACATTAAGTAGAGCAGCAGCAATCCGAGCGCAATAAATACAATCGTCTTAATAGACAAGCCTTTTTCCTCCCCTCTCAATGCTATATGCGTTTGCTATAGTAATTAAGCCTTCTGTCTTAGCGTTTTATGGACTACTCCATTACTGCGCTGCGCTCATGGAAATCAATATGCTTATAGTACATATCTTTGACAAGCAAATTCGGCCCGCAGCATGCGGCTGCCGGACAATGACAATCAACGCTGCGCGCAAGGGAGTGGTCCAGCCATTTGTCAAACAAATCATCAAGCTTCGACGAACCGATGTTGCCGAAAGCCGGTACATCCGAAAAGTCCGTTACGAACACGTCACCTGTGAACAAATTAACATTAAGCCTGTTGCGGCCGTCCGGATCGTTTCGTACCGTTACATTCGGCTCATTCGCCAGCCTTCTGAGAAGTTTCCGTTCGTTCGCGTTATCGCTGCATTGATAGAACGGCAGTGTACCGAACAGCATCCAGATCGATTTATCTCTCGTATCAAGCAATTGTTCAATTGCCCGCAGCATTTGCCCGCGCGAGAGCACCGGCAAATCTTTTGCGAAGGCGCTCGGATACATCGGATGCACCTCATGACGTTTACAGCCCATTTCAACGATCAGCTTATGTATCTCGTCGATTTTGTTATAGGTTCTGAAATTAATCATAGATTCAGCGGAAACGAGTACGCCTGTCTCGCTCAAGCGGCGCGTATTATCAATCATCCGTTCATAAAGCTTCGCGGCCGCTTCTAGCGAAACATGATGGCCTGCTTTAGCAAAACCGATTTGGTGGAAATCTTCGGCCGATGTATAGTTAAAGGAAATATGCATGACATCTAAGTACGGAGCCAATTGCTCATATCTGCTGTAAGGGAGAGTTACGTTTGAATTGATCTGTGAACGAATCCCGCGGCTGCGCGCATATTGAAGCAGCGGCACCATATAATCGCGTACCGTTCGATCGGAGAAGGAAGGCTCTCCGCCTGTAATGCTGATCGTTTCGAGATGCTCCACTTCCTCCAGTCGGGACAGCATCTCCTTTAGGGGCAGCTTGGAAGGCTCAGATATTACGAGTGTATCTCCAACGGCACAATGCTCGCAACGCATGTTACAAAGGTTAGAAACCGTCATTTCTACACTGGTTAAACGGTGTCGGCCATGCCGCTGTAGCGAGCGGATGGGATCCCAAGGATCATTTGTTGGCGATAGGGCAGAAAGCGGACTATAAGATGGTTGCAAATCTATCATATTCATTTATTCAGCACCTGACTTAATTATCTTGTTATGATCGTTCTCTTTTTATTGTAATGTCCGTTTGGGCTGGAAGCAAATAAAACAGTGAAAAAAAGCGAAAAAGGAGCCTCAAAGGCTCCTAGGCAATCTGACCTATTAAATACCCGACGCTTGCTGTACTTTAGCATAGCTGTCATTTACGCCGACAATCATCACGGTCAGGTGCTTCGACAAATCAATTTCAAAAGGCATTGCTATCTCTTCGCCCGCTTCATTATACAGTATGCGGATAATCGGTCTATGCGGATAAGCATGATTGAGGTCGACAACGATTCCCGACTCTCCCGTTTGAAGCCTAACCGTAATACCGATCGGGTAAATGGCAACCTTATCGCGGAAAACCTGAACCATTCGTTGCTCATACAGCGTTCCCGTTCCAGCATACAATCGCTCTATGGCATGATGCGGCAGCATCGGCGCGCTGTAAACGCGGTTCGTCGTCATAGCGTCATAGGAATCGACAAGTCCGATCCATTTCGCGTAATCATGAATTTCATTGCCTCTAATTCCGCGCGGATAGCCGCTTCCATCGATCCGCTCATGATGCTGAAAAGCGCAATGTGCAACCAGCAGCGGTAAATTCGGTTCATCCTTCAGCAGCTCATAGCCGATTCTGGCATGCTGCTTCATCGCTTCGTATTCTTCGGTCGTGAGCGAGCCAGGCTTCCTAAGGACATCAATCGAAATTTGCGTCTTACCGATGTCATGCAGCAGCGCCCCCATCCCAAGCGTCGTCAGCTCATCGCGTGAATATCCGTTCGACATGCCAAGCAGCGTTGAATAGACGCAAACGTTAAGTGAATGCTGGTACAAATAATGATCGACGGAGCCCATATTCATCAGCATAATCATCGCATCGTGATGACCGGATAAATCGTCAATAATCATATTCATCATTTGTTTGAAAGGCTGAGCGATATAGGGATAAGTAACGCCCTTCTTGCGCTTTGGACGATCCATCATTTCGCGGAAGCTGGTGCGTATTTCTTTGAGTGCAACCCGCATCGTATCCTCACTGATTAAGGTTGGCAGAACAATATCGTCCGTTCTCGGATCGGCTATATACACATATTGAATCCCGCACTGTTCAAGGCGGGAAATAAGACGTACTGTCAGCTCAATATTTTCGCCGAGGAGGGCAAGTCCTTCCTGAGAAAATATTTTTTTGGCGAGCTTCATACCCGGTCTACACTCCGCAATTGGCAGCAAACGCATTTTCTCGATCCTTCCCTTACATGGTATCTTAACTATTACATCGGAAAAAGCCGTTCGTAATGTTAATGTACGGGAAAATCGACAAAATTTCAACCATTTTATGCTATTTATTCGACATCTCGTGTCGATTGTTGACATATTTTATTAATGCGATTGATCTTGCCAGCGAAGCTGACGACAGTCGTTGAGTGCCGACGAGCTTAGAAGCTGAGCGGCAATGACGTCCCGAATAAATTCCGGCAAATAGAAATACAATTGTTCCGCATTAGCCAGCGTTTCATAGCCTGCTTTGAAGCTGAACATATCGATTGTTCCAATCGTGTATAATCGCTCATCCGCCAGCGGGTCTCCATTCACGGAAACTGAAACAAGCTTATGCATAGCAGGACGCGAGGAATCATATTCAATGGTCATGCCATCTACCGCAAGCGTACCCAGCACTTCGCCGCGAAAGCCGAAGCCTTTGATCGGCTTATTTATAAATTCGGGCAGCAGCGACTGTTCAAGCGCTGCACGAAGATGTGTGCCGGCAATAATCATCCGGCACGGGTTGATCGGCGACGGACAGAGGGCGTGTAATTCGCCCGCTGTCACGTCTCCTTGCGCCAAGCCGCCAAGCAGCTGCCCCGCGTTAACGATGCCGATCTCGGCATCGGTCCAGCGGCGAAGGCCGGCGGCCAGAAGATTGCCGAGCGGCGATTCCCGCTCGGTTCTAACGGGCAGCGGCGCTTCAAGCCGGGCAATAACCCGGCTCAGGCGCTGCATGCCCGCTTGGCGAAAGCCGCCGATGATGGCGGCGGCTTCGGGATGCTCCGCTAATGCGGCCGTCGGCACGCATGCCGCACGGAACACCGGGCGGGAAGAAATCGGATCGATTCCGATTTCAACCCGCCCGATGTACTCGCCGAATTTCCCGGCTGCGCAAATCGTTGTGCCGCCGATAATAACCGGCTCCTCCAACAAATGATGGGTGTGCGCTCCGAGGATAAGGTCGACACCCTCCACCCGCTGCGCCATCATTCGATCCGACGAGAGCCCGAGATGCGACATAACTACAATAACGTCGGCACGGCCCTGCAGCAGCCCGACCTGCTCGCGCACGGCTTCGAACGGATCCGTTACGTTCCAGCCAAGCAAGGAATAAAAATCGGTAAATGCCGCGGTTACGCCAATAATGCCAAGACGCAGTCCATTTTTGTCGATGACCGTGCTCGGAACCAGCCATTCTGGCCGTTCGCCGGTTGCGGAATCCCGCATATTCGCGCACACTACCGCGAACGTCGCCCGATTGACATACGCGTCAGCAAGCGTCTTTGACGAATAGGTTAACCCTTCATTGTTGCCAAGCGTGACAGCTTCATAGCCTGCATCATTCAGCAGCTCAACGTTAACGATTCCGTCGCTGCCCTCGGTTTCCACCCGCATACGATCCATATGGTCGCCGCAATCGACCGCCAACACACGATCGCTGCCGAAAGTCCGCCGCTCCTCAGCGATGAAGCTTGCTATTTTGGCGGCATGCTCAAGTCGGCTGTGAATATCGTTACTATGAAGGAGCACTACTTGGGTACGTATGCTGTCAGTCAAATTTATGCACGCCTCCTCCTTGCTCCATTTCAGCGTTACAAAACAATCTACTTTTTCATACGCAAATCATCAGCAGTAAATGTATGTTTAAAGCCGTACGATGCCTCTTCCGGTTCACTTGCAGCATTATACCCTATCTTCAGCTTAACGATGCTTTTCACATTCAAGCACTTGCTGCTTCCGTTCGGGACATATAGACGTATAGGACCGGTTTTCGTCAGCGGCTCTCCCTCACATGAGATCAATACAGCCGCTTGATCAAGCTGCTCCCATGGAATCGTTGCTTCAAACGTATCTGCTGCCTCCACCATCAGGTACGACGGGGACAGAGCTGCCTCCTTCGTACCATTATGCTTCAGCCAAGCGGAATACCAGCTTTGCCAATCAATCGCCTCTCCTGCTGCTTCAGGCACTCTGTCAGCGATCGGGAAGCTCGCTCCCGCCAGCTCAGCCATCTCAGCCGCGCTCGTCACCGATAATCCGAGTTCAAAATGATCAATCGTTAATTCACGCATCCGTTTTCGTTAGCCTCCTATTTGTGACATTCGCCGTTCCGTCGGCACGTGTGACAACGCGCCATCGGCAAGCTTTGCCGCCATTTCATGATTTTCAGGCTTAATATCCATTGCCCTAAACAGCAATTGCTTCATTGCATCCGGATTGCCAAAAGCATCCTTCACGTTTAATTCGTCAACCCAATAAAGACACGGTTTAATCGAACCGTCTGCCGTTAAGCGCAGCCGGTTGCAGTTACTGCAGAAATGATCGCTGATCGGATGGATCAGCCCGAACGATCCGCGCCCGCCCTCCATTTGCCAATCGTCCGAAGGACCATTGCCGTGAACGTTAGGCCCGCGATTTATATCATAGCCTTCCTTCTCTGCTACCTCCAACACGCGGGATAGCGGCAGATAATGCTTTTTCCAATTTTCATCGGCATGACCGATCGGCATGTATTCAATAAATCTGACATGCAAGGGCTGCTCATAAGCAAGCTTTAGAAAAGACGCGATCTCATCTTCATTTACTTCCTTCAGAAGCACGCAATTCAGCTTTATCGGATCAAATCCAACGGCAGCAGCCGCTTCGATCCCTTCCATCACTCTTTTTAGGTCACCGCTCCGCGCAATAAAGCGAAACCGGGCCGGATCTAACGTGTCCAAGCTAATATTAACGCGGTTCAAACCAGCCGCCCGAAGCGCTTCAGCCTGCTTGGCTAGAAAAACGCCATTTGTCGTTAACGCTATATCCCGAATGCCGGGGATGGCTGATAATCGTTTAATTAATCCGTCCAAGCCTGGACGGATTAGCGGTTCGCCGCCCGTAATGCGCAGCTTCGATATGCCTAGCTCCGCTCCGGCTTCAACTACCTCAACAATTTGATCGTATGATAACAAATTTTCTGACTCGGTAAACTCCATGCCTTCTTCAGGCATGCAGTATAAACATCGCAAATTACATCGATCTGTTACTGAAATACGCAAATAATCGTGCACGCGCCCGAAACGGTCCGTCAAGGTCGGCATGAGTCACACTCCCTTTTCTATGTACATATCAGCATAACATTTTTTTTGAAATTATGATATTCTATTAACATCTTTAAGCCATGACGATGAGAGGTTTTATGCCATGACATATAATTGGAATATTAAACTGTTCGCCGGACTGCCTGAAAGACTAGGCCTTTCGGAAATTCACTTGCAAACCGAATCGGAGCAGCTAACCGTCGAACAATTGAAGGAAGCTGTCGCTGCCATTTATCCGGAACATGCCGGGCTGATTCAAATATCGTTTGTCGCACGCAACCATGCGTATGCCGCAGAGGATTCGGTTCTTCGCGCAACGGATGAGCTGGCCCTTCTGCCGCCGGTTTCCGGCGGCGAAGAAACACAAGAGCTCCCCTCCAATGATCAGCTTGAACGCTATGTGATTACAAACGATACCATTAACTCGGATGATGTGCTTGCGAAAGTAATCGTCCCGGAGCATGGCGCTGCCATTGCTTTTGTCGGGACAACAAGAGAATGGACGCACGGCAAGCGTACAGTGCGATTGGAGTATGAGGCTTACGCTCCGATGGCCATTGCTACAATGCAGCAAATAGGCGATGAAATAGCCGATCGTTGGTCAGGTGCCCTATGTGCGATAAGTCATCGCATCGGCGTTGTCGGGCTCGCCGAAACAAGCGTCGTTATTGCCGTGTCCTCGCCTCACCGGGAAAGCTGTTATGAAGCGAGCCGTTACGCAATAGAAAGACTTAAACAAATCGTGCCGATTTGGAAGAAAGAGATATGGGAGGACGGCTCGGAATGGAAGGGACATCAGCTGGGACCCTGGAACCCGACAGCGCCGTTAACCGATTTTTAAACCTATCCTTATGAAGTAAGTTTTTCTTTGTAAGCTTTGAAGGAGACTCTGTAGATGAACAAACAATACTCGCAAGCAACTGAATCCACTTCCTCTGTGCCTGCCGGATCCGCACGTTATGCAAGACAAATGCGCTTTGCGCCTATTGGCACGGGCGGTCAGCAAGCGCTTGGCAGCAGCCGTGCAGCTGTCGTTGGCATGGGCGCTCTCGGGTCCGTAATTGCCCAGCATCTCGTCCGATCCGGCGTAGGTTATGTGCGCATAATCGATCGTGACATTATTGAATGGAGCAATCTGCAAAGACAGATGCTTTATACCGAGCAGGATGTCGTTTCTCTGCTTCCTAAGGCGGAAGCGGCAGCCGTCCATTTGCGGGCAATGAATAGTTCAGTCACCGTAGAGGCTGTAGTTGCCGACTTGACAGCCGCCAATGCTGAAGAACTGCTTGCAGACGTACATCTCATTATTGACGGAAGTGACAACTTCTCCGTCAGATACTTAATGAACGACTACAGCGTTAAGCATGGCATACCTTGGATTTATGGCGGTGCAGTCGGCGCATCAGGGATGACGATGACCATCGTCCCTGATGAAACGCCTTGTTATCGCTGCTTATTTAATGAGCCACCAGTTCCAGGCACAACAGATACATGCGAAACAGCGGGCGTTATATCGCCTATCGTTGATATAATCGGTTCCGTTCAAGCTGCCGAAGCCATCAAGCTTCTTTCCGGCAACCGGCAGGCGCTGCATCGAACCTTATTCCAAGTTGACCTATGGAACCATTCCTGGCTTCCTGTCTCGATAGCCAAAGCAAAGCGCAGCGATTGTCCATCATGCGGGAGAAATCATTATGACTTTTTAGATGAGATGATGTCAGAACCGGCCGCTGCTTCATTGTGTGGCCGCAATTCCGTACAAATTACGCCTAATCAGCCGGTATCCCTGCATTTGGATGAGCTCGCTGTAAGATTACAGCCTGTGGGAGCCATTACCTTAAATCGTTACTTGCTTCGGATTGAGCTTGAGGATGACTTGACCTTTGTCCTATTCAGCGATGGACGGGCTATCGTTCAAGGGACCGATCAATTGACAAAAGCAAGGTCTATTTATTCCGAAATATTAGGAAATTAGTCATATTTTTAAAACCCTCTTATTGCCATTCCGACAATTCATTGCTACTATTGTACCTATAACATTACTACAATCAATTGAGGTGTCTTGATGAGGGTTCATGTCACAGATTTGATAAATGGGGATCAGTTGAGCCGCGATACGTTTAACAACTTCGGGCTTCATGTTCTCTCCAAGGGTACTACTTTATGCAACCAAGAAATATCAAGACTGTTTCAGCATCAAATTGATTATGTCGATATAGAAGAAAGAATGACCGAGCAGCTTGTACGCACGATCGAGTCCACCATCAATCCGAAGTGGCTTCCTACCGTACAGCCTATTTACGAAAACGCTGTCAGAAGCTTCGAGGGCTTATTTTCGAAAGCTCTTGATCAAGGTCTAATCGATGATGATGAAGTAAATGCGGTACTTCAGCCGCTTTTAAATAATATTCAGTTAGAACGCGATGTCGTATCCATGCTGCTTCTGCTTAATACCAAAGACGATTATACGTATCAGCATTCGGCACAGGTTGGGATGCTTTCGTATTATTTGGCCACCTGGGTCGGTTATTCCAATGAGGAAGCCCTCCAAATTAGCAAAGCCGGATTTCTCCATGATATCGGCAAGTGCCGCATTCCGGATGATATATTAAATAAACCGGGCAAATTAACGGATGCTGAGTTTGAAGAAATAAAAAAACATACCACTTACGGCCACGAAATTATTTCCAACTCATTTGAGGAAGCATACTTAGCTATTGGCGCACTTCAGCATCATGAACGAAATGACGGCAGCGGATATCCTCATGGACTAACAAACGATGCCATTCACCCCGTAGCCAAAATCATTGCCGTAGTCGATATATACAGCGCAATGATTTCAGAGCGCGTCTATCGGCAGAAGCGTGACTTGCTATTCGTACTTAAAGAGCTTTTCCAATTAAGCTTCAGCAAGCTGGATCCATTTACTACCCATACATTTATTAAACATATGATGCCTAATTTCATCGGTAAGCGCGTTGAGCTCGAATCCGGAGAGATTGGCATTATCGTCATGACTCATCCTATTGAGTTTTTCCATCCCCTTATTCAAATCAATAACCGTTTCATCGATTTGACAATCGAGCGCGAGTATGAAATCAAGCATGTATATTTATAAATAACCAAAAAGCCCCGTATGCAGACGAGTAAACTCGCTGTTAACGGGGCTTTACTTATTAATGGATTAGCCGATGGAGCCTTCCATTTCGAACTTGATCAAACGGTTCATTTCTACCGCATATTCCATTGGAAGCTCTTTTGTAAACGGCTCGATGAAGCCCATAACGATCATTTGCGTAGCTTCTGCTTCGCTAAGACCGCGGCTCATCAGATAGAACAATTGGTCTTCTGAAACTTTCGATACTGTCGCTTCGTGCTCAAGCGTAATGTTATCGTTCAAAATCTCGTTGTAAGGAATCGTATCCGAAGTCGATTCATTATCGAGGATGAGCGTATCACATTTGATGTTCGCTTTCGCACCGTCAGAGTTGCGTCCGAACGAAGCTAGACCGCGGTACGTTACTTTACCGCCATGCTTACTGATTGACTTCGAAATAATCGTTGAGCTTGTATCTGGAGCCAGGTGAGTCATTTTCGCCCCTGCATCCTGATGCTGGCCTTTACCAGCAACTGCGATCGACAATACCATGCCTTTCGCGCCGCGGCCACGCAAAACGACTGCCGGGTACTTCATTGTCAGCTTAGAGCCGATATTTCCGTCTACCCATTCCATCGTTGCATTCTCATCCGCAACCGCACGTTTCGTAACAAGGTTGTAAATGTTCGGCGCCCAGTTTTGGATCGTCGTATAACGAACGCGCGCATTCTTTTTGCAAAGAATCTCTACAACTGCGCTGTGAAGCGAGTTCGTGCTGTATACCGGAGCCGTACAGCCTTCAACATAATGGACAGTGCTGTCTTCATCGGCAATGATGAGCGTACGCTCGAATTGACCCATGTTTTCGGAGTTGATCCGGAAGTAGGCTTGAAGCGGAATATCACACTTTACGCCTTTCGGTACGTAAATAAAGCTGCCGCCCGACCAAACTGCGCTGTTCAAAGCCGCGAATTTGTTATCGTTTGGAGGAATGATCGTTCCGAAATATTCTCTCAGCAGCTCTGGGTGCTCACGCAGCGCCGTATCGGTATCTGTAAAGATAACGCCTTGCTTCTCCAGGTCCTCTTGCATGCTGTGGTAAACGACCTCGGACTCGTATTGTGCCGATACGCCGGCAAGAAACTTTTGCTCAGCTTCTGGAATACCGAGTTTGTCGAACGTTTCCTTGATTTCCGAAGGAACCTCTTCCCACGTTTTACCTTGCTTCTCGGAAGGCTTAACATAGTATTGGATGTCGTTAAAATCAAGATCATCCATGTTGCCGCCCCAAAGCGGCATTGGCATTTTGTTGAATTGCTCTAGCGACTTCAAGCGGAATTCAAGCATCCATTCCGGCTCGTTTTTCATTTCTGAAATGGTCCGGACGATTTCTGGCGTTAAGCCTTTTCCCGATTGGAAAATCGATTTGTGCTCGTCACGGAAACCGTATTTATACTCTTCCATTTCCGGCATTGATTTTGCCATTTTTTTCAGCTCCTCTATGCGTATTTAATGTTATTCGTGCTGATGCTCGATTCCTTTGCGCAATGCGTTCCACGCTAGCGTCGCGCATTTGATCCGCGCTGGAAACTTATTAACGCCCGAAAGTGCCTCTATATCCTCTAATTCCTCGAACTCGACAGGTTCGCCCTTCATCAGGGCTGAAAATTTGTCAGCCATCGTTAGCGCCTCGTCGAACGATTTCCCTTTGACAGCTTCCGTCATCATCGACGCCGAGCTCATGCTGATTGAGCAGCCTTCACCGCTGAACTTCGCATCCGTTACTTTGCCGTCAACGACTTGAAGCTGCAGCGAAATGCGATCGCCGCATGTCGGATTGTTGAGATTGATCGTCACCGATTCCTCATTCAACGTTCCGCGGTTACGAGGATTTTTGTAATGATCCATAATGACTCTGCGGTATAAATCATCCAATTGCATGACCGAAGAACTCCTTTGTCTGTAGTAATGCATCGACTAGCCGGTCTATGTCATCTTCGGAATTGTATAAATAGAAGCTCGCTCTAGCCGTTGACGATACGTTCAGCCATCGCATAAGCGGCTGGCAGCAATGGTGGCCTGCCCGTACGGCGACGCCTTTGGAATCCAGCACTGTCGCTACGTCATGGGGATGAACGTCATCCAAATTAAAGGTGACCAGTCCAACGCGATTTTGCTTCGGTCCGTATACCGTTATGCCTTCCATCGATGACAGCTTTTCATAAGCATATGACGTTAAGCGACGCTCGTGCTTATCGATTTCATCCAGCCCGACTTCTTTCAAGAAATCGATAGCCGCACCTAGACCAACCGCACCTGCGATAATCGGCGTGCCGCCCTCGAAGCGGTAAGGGATTTCTTTCCAAGTCGACTCGTACAGATCAACGAAATCAATCATTTCACCGCCGTACTCGATCGGTTCCATCTTGTTCAGCAGCGCCTTTTTGCCATATAAAGCCCCGATTCCGGTTGGTCCGCACATTTTATGTCCTGAAAACGCGAAGAAATCAACATCGAGATCCTTCAAATCGATCTTGATATGCGGCGCGCTTTGAGCTCCGTCCACGACCATTACCGCACCGTTGCGGTGAGCAATTTGCGTTATTTCCTTAATTGGATTAACAACGCCAAGTACGTTGGACAAATGAGTTACGGAAACGACTTTCGTCTGCGGAGTAATTGTTTTCTCGACATCCTCAATCGAAATTGAGCCGTCCGGCTGCAGCGGGATATACTTGAGCGTTGCGCCCGTTGCCTTCGCCGCTTGCTGCCACGGAATCAAATTACTATGGTGCTCCATCGGCGTTATGACGATTTCGTCGCCTTCCCCGCACTCGGACCGCGCATAGCTAGAGGCGACCAAATTCAAAGCAGTTGTTGTGCCCCGCGTGAAAATGATTTGTTCCGTCGCTCCAGCGTTCAGAAACTTCGCTACCTTCTCGCGCGCTCCCTCATAGGCGTCAGTCGCTCTAGAACCAAGCGTATGCACGCCGCGATGAACGTTCGCGTTATTCAGCTCATAGTATCGGTTAACCGCATCAATGACGGAACGCGGCTTCTGAGAAGACGCCGCGCTGTCCAGATAAACGAGCGGATGCCCGTTTATTTCTTGATGCAATATCGGGAACTGTTCCCGAATCGCATTTATATTCATCCCTCTAGCTTCCTTTCGAGCAAACGCTGAAGCTGCCCGCGAACCGCTTCGACCGGAATTTCCGATACGACCGGAGCCAAAAAGCCGTAAATAATTAAACGTTCAGCGTCCTGCTTAGATATACCGCGAGACATCAGGTAATATACCTGCTCCGGGTTAACTTGCCCTACGCTTGCCGCATGACCGGCAGTTACATCATCTTCATCTATAAGCAAAATCGGATTGGCATCGCCGCGCGCTTTAGGGCTCAACATGAGCACCTTTTCGGTTTGTACGCCGTTCGCTTTCGTCGCGCCATGCTCGATTTTTGTAATGCCGTTAATAATCGCAGATGCGGAATCTTTCATAACTGCGCGGGTAACCATGTTGCTGTCGGAGTTTTTGCCGAAGTGAACGGCTTGCGTCGTCAAGCTATTTTGCTGCGCGTTCTTGCCTACGCTAATTACTTTCGCGTCTGATGTTGAGCCTTGACCTTTAAGGATCGACTTTGTATCAGACAATGTGTTGCCATCATTCAAATCCCCGATAATCCATTCCATTTGACCGTCGTTTTCTATAATGGCCCTGCGAATCGTCATATCGACACCCGTCTCGCCCATAGAATGTATAGAACCGAAACGAACGTGCGCGCCCGGTTTCACGAATACTTCCACGATGGAAGGGTGAACGAACGGAGCAGCTGCCGTTCCAGGCTCGGACACAACACAGTCTACGTAAGTCACACGGCTGTGACTGTCAGCAACGATTAGAATGTGCGGCGCAAACGTCGATTCTGAATTATCATTGTACAAAATCGCTTGCAAAGGAAGCTCAACTTCTACATTCTTTGGAACGTAAACGAAAACTCCGCCGTTCCATAATGCTGCATTTAGTGCCGTCAGCTTGTCTTCGTCTTTCGCTATTGCTTGGAACAAATACTTTTGAACGAGCTCGCCATGCTCCTTGCATGCCGTCTCCAAATCCGTAAAAATAACGCCTTTGTTGGCAAGCCCGGTTGAAAGCTGCTTCCAAACGGAGCCTGAATTTCGTTGTACCAGTAAATTTTCCGTTCCTTCCGAGACCAATTCGCGAACGATTTCCGGCAGCTCGCTAATGGCTTTGACCGCCGTCGGCTGCTCGTAGCTTCCTACAGCCGTTAAGTTCCAACGCTCAATGCGCACCTTTTCAGGCTTTGGCCAACCAATTGTTCCGGCAAGCTCAGCCGCTTCGCCGCGCAATTCAACAAGCCAATTCGGCTCGCCCTTGCTGCGGGCCAATGCTTCTGCAGATTGACGGTCGGTCGGAGTCGATAGTTGTGTACTCATCCGTTATGCCCCCTTCTCCGCTTAAGCCTGGCCGACCGTTTCATCTACGATGCCAAGTTCTTCTTTAACCCAATCATAACCTTCGTTTTCCAGACGCTCAGCCAGCTCGGGACCGCCCGATTTAACGATGCGACCTTGCATCATAACGTGAACGTAATCTGGTTTAATATAGTTAAGCAAACGCTGATAGTGAGTAATGATCAAGAATCCGCGTTCCTCCGAACGCATTGCGTTAACGCCGTTCGAGACGATGCGCAGCGCGTCGATGTCAAGACCCGAATCGATTTCATCGAGCACAACAATCTTAGGATCGAGCAGCATCATTTGCAAAATTTCGTTACGTTTCTTTTCACCGCCGGAGAAGCCTTCGTTCAAATAACGGTGCGCAAATTCAGGATTCATTTCAAGTTCCTTCATTTTGCCTTCCATTTGACGGATAAACTTAATTAGGGAAATTTCATTACCTTCTTCACGGCGAGCGTTTAAAGCACTGCGCAAGAAGTCGGAGTTTGTAACGCCCGGAATTTCACTTGGGTACTGCATGGCAAGGAACAAGCCTGCGCGGGCGCGCTCGTCAACTTCCATTTCGAGCAGGTCTTCACCGTTCAACTGGGCTGAACCTTCTGTTACTTCATATTTTGGATGTCCCATCAAAGCGGATGCCAGCGTACTTTTACCGGTACCGTTAGGGCCCATGATCGCGTGAATTTCTCCACCTTTGATTTCTAAGTTAATGCCTTTCAAAATTTCTTTCCCGTCGATAGCCGCCTTTAGGCCATCGATAACAAAATGCGTTGCCATAGTATGCTGATCCCTCCAAGGTTGGTATAATTCGACCAGTCACTCGGCAGTGGACAAGCTTGTCTATAGCCGAGTGATTCTCATTGATTCTCAATAATTATTTTAATATAGTTTTTGTTATAAATCAATGCGGGAAATACCCGTTAAAGCAGATACCCCTACTTTGCATTCATTTATTTTAAGCTAACGCCCGTTTAATTTGCTCAACTTGAGCTTGAAATACTTCTTCATTTAGTACAGGGATCAGGCTGGGAACAGCCATTACATCTTCCAGTCTTACCCAAGATTTGCATCCATTATAAGCAGGGCGCATTGGAATTTCTAATGGCTCCTCTAGACGGTAAACCCGGAGAATCAATATATGCAGCGGTTTTGTTTTCTTCCAGCGCAGTCTCTCCTCCGCAAACGTATCTGTCCAAATATGAAAATCGCGGAGCCGGTCCAGCGTTTCCTGATCGGTTACTTCGATATCTTCTGCGACCTCTGCATACGATTCCACCTTCATCGTCTCCATATCCGCCGACCATCCTTCGAGCGTTTTGTCGAGTTCGTCAGCGTAGCCTTCTTTTAACAGCTGTTTTTTCTGATGCTCATAGGCAGGCATTAAATAAAAGGAATGGCTGATTAGCTGAAAATCACGGGTTTCCTCAATAATTCCGCCTTTGCGCATTACAATAATTTGCTTACCCTCGGCAAGAGCCTGTACGCTTACGGCCCACTCTTTTAGCGCAACTGGCTGCCGTTCATCAAGTACTGTCATTATGCTTCCTCCATCCATCATGTCTCTAATGTGATACTATTATATCAAATGAGGGTATTCCAAGGCGAAAAAATATACATTATACTATGTTGAGATGAATACTGGGCATTAAAGCCCGATTACTTAAAAACCGGAGGTGGACAGCCATGTCTGCATATCATCCTTTAACCGAACAAGAAGCAATTCAAATAGCTGGCTCGCTTGAGGGGTTCTTCCCCGCAGGAGCAGCGCTGCAATGCCGTGAAATCGGCGATGGCAACTTAAACCTGGTATTCCACATTACGGATTCAATAAGCGGCAAGAGTCTTATTATGAAGCAAGCTCTACCCTATGCGAAGGTTGTAGGAGAGTCTTGGCCGCTTACCCTCGACCGGGCACGCATTGAGAGCGAGAAGCTTCTTTTGGAAGGTAAACTGGCGCCAGGACTTGTTCCGGTCGTTTATAAATATGATGCCGAGCTGGCGCTAACCGTTATGGAAGACCTTAGTGACCATATCATCATGCGCCAAGGCTTGATCGCAGGTACCCGTTACCCGAAATTCGCCGACGATATTTCGACCTTTATAGCCCGTACCTTATTTTTCACTTCCGATCTAGGAATGAATCAGCAGGACAAAAAAATGCAAGTCAAGGCTTTTATTAATCCCGAATTGTGTAAAATAACAGAAGATCTTATCTTTGACGACCCTTACACGAACTCGCCAAACAACAGCTTTGACCCGGCTATCCAAGATGCTGCTGAAGCGCTTTGGCAGGATAACGGGCTTCACTTTGAGGTTGCCCTTTTGCGGGAGAAATTTTTGACAAACGCGCAAGCGCTCCTTCACGGCGATCTTCACACGGGCAGTGTATTTGTAACGCCTGCTTCAACAAAGGTGATTGATCCTGAGTTTGCTTATTATGGTCCTATCGGCTTTGATATCGGTGCCGTAATTGCTAACCTGCTCCTTAACTTTGCCGGTCAGGAGCATTGGACGGCCGATGCAGACCAGCGCGGCGACTTCCGCCGTTACCTGACTGACACGGTTCGTGATGTATGGAATTTGTTCGATAAGAAGTTTCGCGCGCTATGGGACGAGCATGGCTTAGACCGTATTGCATCTGAAACCCCTGGCTACAAAGATTACTACATGAATCGTTTGCTGCAGGATGCCGTCGGCTTTGCCGGCTGCAAAATCGTACGCCGCATCGTCGGCTTATCTCACGTTATTGACATCGACCGTATTCCGGATGCCGCTGTTCGCGAGAAGGCACAGCGTCTCGCATTAACGATCGGAACGTCTCTCATACTCAATAACCGTAAGACGCAATCCATCGAGGAAGTCATCGAATTAGCAAATTCAGCTGCAAGCAAATGATTCAAAGAGAGGATATGACATTATGACTTCAAATTATGCGGGCTTGCAATCGGTCATTTGGTCCGGGGATAAGCTTGATCTGTTAGACCAGCGGCTGCTTCCGGAGGAAATTATATATTTGCCTTTAACAACTTCAGAAGATGTATGGGAAGCCATTCGGCATCTAAAAGTTCGCGGGGCACCGGCAATCGGTATTTCCGCTGCCTATGGCGTTGTTCTTGGAAGCCGTGACGAACAGACATTGGAAGATTGGTTGGGGCAGGTTAACAAACAAGCGGAATACCTGGCCACCTCCAGGCCGACTGCTGTCAATTTATTTTGGGCACTCGATCGAATGAAAGCTGCGGCCGCCTCATTTGTTCAAAAAGGCTTGGCTCTAGAAGCATGTAAAGCTGCTTTGTTGACCGAAGCAATCGCCATTCAGAGCGAGGATGAGGAAACCAACCGATTGATCGGTGAACACGCACTTTCCTTGTTCAAAGATGATATGGGCGTACTAACGCACTGCAATGCCGGCGGGCTGGCTACTGCCAAATATGGAACCGCGCTCGCACCATTCTATCTAGCCTTGGAGCGAGGCATTACGCTGCGCGTATTCGCTGATGAGACACGACCAGTCCTGCAGGGCGCCCGCTTAACCGCCTTTGAATTGCAGCAAGCAGGCGTCGATGTAACGCTTATTTGCGATAATATGGCAGGTATGGTGATGTCAAAAGGCTGGATTGATGCTGTAATCGTCGGTACCGACCGCGTCGCCGCAAACGGCGATGTAGCTAATAAAATCGGCACATATAGTGTAGCTGTGCTGGCTAAAGCGCACGGTATTCCATTCTACGTCGCTTGTCCGTTATCGACTATCGATTTGAATACACCTACAGGCGCGGAAATTCCGATTGAGGAACGCAATGCGGAAGAGATTACGGAAGGCTTCGGCAAGCGTACGGCTCCGCAAGGGATCAAAGTATATAACCCGGCCTTTGACGTAACGCCTAATGAATATGTAACGGCCATCATCACCGAAAAAGGAATCGTGCAAGCTCCTTATGATGTTAATCTGCGCAAGCTGTTTGATTAATCAAGCGTAAACGGCTGTCGCCGTCCCTGGCGGCAAAAGCTCGTTTCGCGGTGAAATATAAGCATCGTTTAAGGTTCAAATTTATACTTTCTTATATTTTGAACAATTAAACCAGTTTAAAGAAACAGCCCTAATCAGCAGCGCATTGTTTCAATGCCGCATAGCTGATTAGGGCTTTTTATAGGGTTTGTCATTATACGCTCAAAATTACACTTCTTGATGAAACAGCATTAAACGAAGCGCTTCCGAGCCCTTCATGCCTACAACGACGCCAAGCCTCTCTGCTGTAGTCGTTACAGATTCAAGCGGCGCTTCCATCAGCTCCTCCAATGTTCGTACACCAACCGCACGACCGGCTATTATTTCCCGATCCTTAAGCCGTTCGTTAAGGAGAGAAACATCTAGCGCACCGCACATAATATATCCTTTGTCCGTCATTATCGCAAGCAATGTAGTTTTGGGCAGCTTCACTTCAACGCCAAGAACGGTTTCCCCATTCTCTAGTGTTAAAGGAACCATTCGCATCATATAGGATCCACCCCCTTCATCCGCTTAATAAGAGGCAATACACCGCAACATCATTATATGCAGGATTAGATTTTCAGGGCCCTGATAAATGCGTATTTATAGTACTACATGGACTGCTGAATTGATGGTATAATAATATATTATGTCGTTCGGAGGTTATATGAAAAAACAACCCTCATTACCTGATCAGTCTTCCTTTATCTACAATGTCGAGGTGCTTGTTGAAGATAAACACAATGCCGCTGCTCTGGAACAGCTGCTTCACGCGCTGAACAGCTGCGGCTTTCTTGATTACCGCATTCTTTCCGGCATACAGCTTGGCGGGCAAATTGATGAGCGGAAAGCAAACGCGGCTTCAATCAAGAATGTTCCCATTCAACTGAAGCAGACAGCAGCCGAAACCGGAAAACAATCTTCCGTATCACCTGCAAAAGCAGCTGCTGCCGCTTCCGAATCATTAAGCGGGTTTGAGAAAATAAAAGCTATTATGATAAGCAATACATTAATTCGTCTTATTGTGAACAAAGGACTTGGAATCAAACTCAGCATCCCTTGCAGAATAATTAATTTGGATGAGACTGAAAACCTTATTACGGTTTACCATGTCGACGAAAAACAAGTATATACGTTCAGGTTGACTGAAATTGAAGATTTTTCGTAAAAAATACCCGTTCAGATGACTGTTAAAGCAGCCAATGAACGGGTATTTTATATATGACTGGGACTTAGCAGCTGCTCAATGTTATCGCTTGAAACTGGCGGGCTCCAGTAATAGCCTTGCATTTCATCGCAATTGTGCTTGCGCAAAAATTCCATTTGTCCCTCTGTCTCTACGCCTTCAGCAATAACCTGAATGTTCAGGTTGTGCGCCATTGCAATGATCGCTGCAACGATTTCTGCATCGCTCGGATCCTGCTGAATATCGCGCACGAAGGAACGGTCAATTTTTAAACGATCGATAGGGAAGTTTTTTAAATAATGGAATGAGCTGTATCCGGTTCCGAAGTCATCGACACTTATGCCTACACCTAATTCCGTTAATGCTAATATGCAGCGGGATACGTGGCCCACGTCCATCGTCATCGATTCGGTTATTTCAAGATCAAGATATTTAGCATCCAGACCCGTTTTGTCGAGCACGGCAGAAACTTTGGTTGCCAAGTCGTTTTGCACGAATTGCCTGATCGACAGATTGACGGATACCGGTATTGGCGGAAGTCCCGCATCCTGCCATGCTTTATTTTGACGGCATGCTTCTTCCAGCACCCAATCGCCAATCTGGACGATCATTCCGCTCTCTTCCGCCAGAGGGATAAAGCTTCCTGGAAAAATGATGCCCTTAAGCGGATGGTTCCATCTGACAAGCGCTTCAACTCCAACCATTCTGCATGAGTCTAAATCGTATTGCGGCTGATAATGCAGAATAAATTCGCTGCGCTGAATCGCGCGGTACATTTCATGCTGAAGAGTAAGCCGCTCTAATGATGAGTTGCTCCAGCTCTCTGAATAGAGCAGACAGTCATTTTTGCCGCTTTCCTTCACTTTGACCAGAGCCATATCTGCTTTCTTAATAAGCGTATAGCTGTCGTCATCTTCGATACGGTTCGTAACCGAACCGATGCTTGCTGTAATATGTAAGGGAAACCCTTTTAATTCGTAGGGCTCTTCAATCGATTTCAACAGCTGTCGGGACAGCTCAAGCAAATGCTTCTCTGACTGCAGGTTACAAAACAATAAGGCGAATTCATCGCCCTCCATGCGTGCAGCAAAATCGTTCTCGGAAAGATCCCTGTTCAATCTCTCAGCAACTTGCATGAGAAGCATATCGCCGAATTCCCGTCCGAACGATGCATTGACGAGCTTAAACCGATCCAGATCTAAATAACAAATGCCGACTACCCGGTCTTCCTCTTTGGATCTGGCAAGCGTCTCTGTCAGCTTCATCTGAAACAAAGTCCGATTCGGCAATCCGGTCATGTCGTCATAATAAGCCATGTAACGGATTCGCTCAACGTTTCGCTTCCGGTCGCTCAGATCTTGACTGATCATTACAGTTCCGATAACTTCATCCTCTTGAATCATCGGGGCGCATATGACTTGAAGCTCCAGCGGAAAGCCTGAACGATGCGTAATGTTTATGTTAGTCTGCTTAGCTTCTCCCAGCAATGCCTGCTCAAGAGTCTCTTGCAGCAGCTGGCGGCTGCCCGGCTCGGCTAAGCGCCCAATCGGCTCTCCGAGAAGCTCCGAACGTTGGTACCCGAGCGTGCGGCTGGAGGCTTCATTCATCTCCATCACAATGCCGCTGCGATCTAATACAGCAAGCGGAACAGCTTCGGAACGAAGTAAGGTTTCCACTATTGCTGTGTGATAATTATGGAAGCTTAACGATTGATGCCGTTTTAAATAAACGATGATTGCTGTAACGAATAACGAAGCGGCAATGGCCGCAGTGGTCCATTTGTACATCGGATTAGAAATCAATAGAAATGAAATAACGATCCAAACCGACGCGAGTGCGGCTAATAGCGCACTAATTATCGACGGCCCGTTGAACGGCTGCTTTAGAAGCTGCCGCTTTCGTCTTTCAGGCAAACCATCCATCCGTTTCGTCACGCACCAACGTCCTTCCTCTTTTTCGAGTCAAGTGAGTGTTAGCTTCATTATAAACGATGTACTTGTTCGGGTATAGAAATATTTACTAAAGTTTATTGATTTTTTGTTAGATAACAACGAATTATGTCGAGACTGCTTACAGCATCCATTCTTAGCTTAAATTGTACTTTTTTTAAAAGCTGCCAAGATAACGCATGTCCAGCCCGCGAGAATAGCAACGCCTCCAAAGGGAGTAATGATGCCAAGCTCGCTCACACTGCTTAATGCAATTCCGTATAAGCTGCCGCTGAATAATACAGTTCCCGCCAAAATAAGACGGCCGCCATTCTGTACGAGTTTTGTGACGTCCGTATGTTTAGTAAACAGCGATATGAGCATTAGTCCAAGAGCACTATACATGTGATATCGGACGCCCGTTTCGAATACTTGCAGATAATGCTCAGAGATTGAATTTTCCAGACCGTGTGCACCGAATGCGCCAAGCGCGATAGCTAGAGCAGCATTTATGGCACCAATTGCAAAATATTTTGGAAACATGTGGTTTTCAATCCTTTCAAGTTTGTGTATAATTTTACCGTAATTAGTAAAGGAGACGATTTTAATGGAAAACGAAAACGACCGCAATGACTCACCCGAACTACAAAGACAGCATAATACTGAGAATAATAATGAGGAGCATAATCGTACCGCATTTGCGCCCTACCCTCCTGAATCAAGCATTTCAAGCATACCGCCGGGCGAACTAGGGCCTAAGAAGCAATCAGGACTGGGCATCGCATCATTCATAATCGCATTAGTATCTGTAGTACTGATAATTGTTTCAATTGCAATAGCAGCTTCATTCGCTGCAGATTTTGCTAATAATGAACTGCTGTTAAATGATCCTGCAGCCATTGAATCGATGGATGAGGAAGCGCTGGTACCAATCGTGTTAGCCGGCCTTTCAATTCTTGCTTCTATAGGCGCTGCCGTGATTGGGCTCATTCTCGGCATTATTAGCGCCTTCTCAAAGACACGGCGCAAAGTTTTTGGCGTTATCGGCATTATTTTGAATGGGCTTATCGTAATTGGTGCCGTTGGTCTGGTTGTCGTGGGCTTGGCTATAGGTGCATCGGCTGTTGCTTAAGCGCATAATGTTATACCATAATCTTACAATAAAGTTGTGCCTGTTCTTCAAAAAAGTCTGCTTACGCTCAATTGAACGCATAAAGCAGACTTTTTCTTATGAACTCCTGCCTACTTTACCGTAATCGATGTGTGGCTGAATCCTTCTTTCGTCTTGCTTACTTCAAGACAAGCAGGAAAAGCATCCTTGAGCTCCTGTACATGAGAGATAACACCAATCATTCTGCCTGCCCGCTGCAAATCGACCAGAGCAGTTATCGCCTTCTGCAACGACTCCTCGTCCAGTGAACCGAACCCTTCATCAATAAACATCATCTCGATCGTGACACCGCCTTGATGCGATTGGATAACGTCCGTCATTCCAAGCGCCAGACATAGGGATGCGTTAAATTTCTCACCGCCGGATAACGTCTTCACATCACGGTTTTGTCCGGTATAGGCATCATAAACGTCAAGACCCAGACCGCTTTGCTTGCCGCGATTTTCTAAACGTTCGCTTCGCTGCAGCATAAACTGCCCATTAGAAAGATCCCGGAGCCGGACGTTTGCCGCATATAGGATATGCTCCAAAAACTCAATAAGGATATACCTTTCAAATGAAATTTTCATCGCGTTATCGCCCTTAAGCATTTGGAAAAGATCCATCACTTCCTCCAGCTTGGACTCAAGCGACTTCACACGTTCATAGGCTCGTCCGATAGAAGCAGACAACCGCCCGGCTTCTTGAGCGGTTCGCTGTGCTGCCTGAGCGTCGGCAATCAATTGCTCAAGCTGCTGCTTCAAAGCGTTAAGCTGGTCTTGCAGCGCGGTGATGTCCATCCGCTGCTTTCCTTCAAGCTCTGCTCTTAGCTCAGCAAGCTGCTGCTGCAACAAAGCAACCGCTGATCGGTACGCTTCGATTTCTTTCCGCAGCTCTTCTCTAGCCGAATCACTCAGCGCTGCTTCGCGGTATTTCTGCAAGTCTGCAAAACCAGCCTTCATCAGCTCATCCATTAGCCTATGCTCAGCGGTCAACCGGTTGCTCTCCGCCTCCTCAAGCTGCTTTTTCGCCTGATCTTCGTAGGCTTTCTGTTCCGCCAGTTTCGTCGTCATTCGCTGTAGCTGCTCCTGGGCAGCCTTCCAGGAAGAGGCAAGGCGTTCAAACTTCGCCTGCTGCTCGCTTAACTTGGCCGCCATCCGTTCTGGAGAACGCAATGGTTCCGGAATTCGATCGAGCTCCATCTGCAGCACCGATTGCTGAGCTGTCCGCTCTAACATTCGCTCCTGCAGCTCCTGCTGCAACTGTTCCTTCGCTGTCAACTGCTGCTCAAGCAAAAGGTCCTGCTGCTCAGATTGCTGCTTGAGTACAGGAAGCTGCTGCGCTTTAAGCTGAAGCCTGTCGGTCTCATCCTTCAGCGCACGCCATTGCTGACGAAGCTGCACCTGCTGTTCCTCCAGCTTTGCAGCCTCCAAGCCATACTCGGCCAGATCTCTCGTTCCCTCCTCCCGCGTCGCTTGCGCAGCTGCTGCTTGGGCCCTCGCCTCGAGCAGTTCACGCTCGACCTTACCAAGCTGCTCCTTTACCTGCTGCAGCCGCTCCCTGGATGGGACTTCCGCGGACGTGTCCGCCTTCGATGGATGAATCTCGCTGCCGCACACCGGGCAAGGTTTTCCGTCATGCAAATGAACGGCAAGCAAAGTCGCTTGACCCTCGATCCACGAAGCCTCCAACCGGTCGTGCTCTGCCTTAACCTTCGCAAATGCCTGCCCGAATTCCGTTTCAAGCTGCGTAATCCGTGCGATTTCTTTTTCTACATCAATTAATCGCTTCAGCTGCTTTCCCTGCTGCTCGATCTGCCGCAACGTGTCCAGCTTATCGGTCAAATGAGCTGTTTCCGATTCAGCTTCTTTGATTTGTATATTTGCGGCTTGCTTCGCGTCGCGAAGCTGAGTGAGCGCTGCTTCGGCTGACGCCAGCTTAGCGGCACAGCTCTTCTCCTCCTGCAGAAGCCTTTCAATCGCTTGCTGCTGACTGGCGAGCGTCTTTACGACAGGCGCAAGCTCTGTTAGCTTATTCAGCTCCCGCTCACTTTCGCGCCTTTCTTCCTCCCGCTGCTCCTCGCCGCGATACCGTTCAACTGCCGACCCGTAATCCCGCTCAGCCGCTGCCAGCTCGTTCAGCCGCACCTCTAGCTGACTCCTTTTGGCGGTTGCATCAGCGGCCGTTCGTTCAGCCTGTTCCTTATACGGAGCAAGATGCGCAGCCCTCTCCGCAAGCGTCAACCGCTGCTCCCGCTGCGAATATTCACTCTTCTGGGCATCAAGCTGCTCCTGCTGCGCTCGCTTCCTGTCATACTCCTCGTACTTGCTGTTCAGAGCAATGGCTGCCCGAAGCTTCACTTCCTGTTCTTCCAGCAGAACAGAAAGCTTGCCTTTCCGTTCCTCAGCCTGCGAATTCAGCTCTGAATAGTATTCAATCTCCAGCTGTAATGCTTCCGTTACTTGTGCTGCACTGTAGACCTCTTGCTTAAAGGTGCGGTAGAGCTCACTGCCCTCTCGCTCCGGCAGCGCCTCATGCGCTTGCTTCATATAGGCAGCCGCATTCGTCCGCGCTTCCTTCAGCTGATCCTGCATGTCGCGATTTTTTTGCTGAAAACGGCTCTCCAGCTTCTCGTACAGCTCCGTACGAAAAATGCGCCGCAATATTTCTTCCTTATTGTCTGTGTCAGAGGTAAGCAGCTTGCGGAATTCACCCTGCGGCAGCATAACGATTTGACTAAACTGCTCCTTCGTAAGCCCAATAATCGCTTCGAGCTTCGCATTTACATCGGATACAATGAACCGATCTACTGCGGGAACGGGTTCCCCGCTTGTCGTTTCGTACAGCTCGGCCTTTCCGCCGGTCTCGCTTTTGTTCCCGCCCTTGCGATGCGCCATTTGCCTCAATACAAGATAGCTTCTGCGTCCCACCGCAAACTCAAACTCCACTGCGGTATGCGTTTCTTCATTAGCGAACTGGCTTCGCAGCATACGCGGGTCAGAACGGTCCTCACCGCTCGCCGTTCCATAAAAAGCAAAGCAGATCGCGTCAAAAATCGATGTTTTCCCTGCTCCCGTATTACCCGAAATGACAAATAAACGACGATGCTCGAGCAATCCAAAATCAATCGTCTCCATGTCGCGATACGGTCCGAAAGCGGTCATCGTTAGCTTAAGCGGTCTCATACGGCACCTCCTTCCTCGCGCAGCAGCTCCGCATATGTATCAGCAAATAGCTTTTTCTTCGTTTCCGTGAGCGGTGATCCTTTGACCTCCTGGTAAAATGCGGCAAACAGCTCAACTGGATCTGCTTCACGCCTCCCCGCTCCACCGGGTGCTCCAGCAGCTCCATCATCAGCACCTAAGTTGCCGGCTGGCGTCGTCCGGCGTTCCACATGAAGCGCATTCGGATAAACAGCACGCACCTTTTCCATCGGGAAAAGCACCGGATTTTCATTAAGCAGCGTTACAAAAACATAGTCGTCGTTCACCGGATGCGTCTCCAGCTCTTCAATCGAGGCGGCAACCCGCCGCATGTTGCGGAGCGGCGTCAGCTCGCGCTTCTCTACTTGAACCGCTCCTGCTTCATCAAGCTCAACTACGAAATAACCCTTTACGTGGTTTTCCTCTGAAATAGAATATTTAAGCGGCGAACCGGCATATCTTACCGTATTGTTCCGGACAAAGTGCGCCTGGTGAAGATGACCGAGCGCCGTATAGTGAAACCGTTCGAAATAAGCTGCGCTGACATGCTCAGCGCCGCCCACCGATAACGGACGCTCGGAATCGCTCGTATTATGCTCCGGTTCCCCCGTCGCCGTAACGAAAGCATGGCCGATGAATACATGCCTGGCGGCCTTGTCCATTACCGCGTCCAGCTTCGCCGTAATCGCGCGCATCGCATCGTCATGCGTCCGAATCGACTCATCTCCGAATTGGTGGCGTACTTGCGCCGGGTCAGCATAAGGCACAAGATGAAAATGAACCTCGCCATGCGCATCCCGAAGCACGACTGGCCTAAAGTCCGCCTTTAACTGTCCGGCCAAATAAAGACCGCGGCCTTCCATCATCTTTGTGCCAAAGTTTATTCGGTCCGGACTGTCATGATTGCCTGAAATAGCAAGCACTGGCGTATTCAAATCAATTACGATTCTCTCGAGCAGTTCATCAAGCAGCTCAACCGCCTCTGTCGGCGGCACGGCCCGGTCATAGAGATCGCCGGCAATAATGACAGCGTCCGGCCGTTCCAGTTCTATGGCTTGCAGCAGCTGCTGCAGCACGTAACGCTGGTCTTCAGTCATATATACACCTTGAACCAGCTTTCCTAGATGCCAGTCCGCGGTATGAAATAGCTTCATTCGTAGCTAACATCCTTTCATAGTAAATCGCTATAAATCCCTATCTATCAATCCAATCTATCTACTATATTAACATTCGTCTCTATCTATCGTATAGTGAGACGCAGGCTGCATGCCGAATGCCTTGCTTAACCTCACAATCCGCGATAAAGTTAAGGGCGGATCGATGCTGCCATTAAGCCTTTTTTCTCTCTATCATTTTACTCACGGAGGTCAACAAATTTTGTCAAGCCAATCTATCACCATAAACAAAAATTATATTCTGCTGTTAATTGTAGTGTTCGGCGGCTTTCTCGTATTCGGATTTTCTGAAAATATTAAAGGGCCTGCGCTCCCTCGGATGCAAGCGGATCTATCTCTAGACGAAATGCAAATCGGCCTGCTTCTAGCCTTCAACTCGCTGGGCTATCTGCTTGCGTGCAGTTTCACAGGCTGGCTGGTCCGCCGGGCGGGAATGAAGTTTACAACCTCGCTAGCCTTCGGCTCGATGGCTTTATCAGGCATGTTCATTTATTACGCCGCTAATTACGCGGCGCTGTCCACCGCCTATTTTCTCATGTATGTCGGGAATGGGATACTGGAAATTGCATTAGCCATACTGGCGGCTCGCATCTTCACGAAGAACACCGGTACAATGATGAACCTGTCACACTTCTTCTATGGGCTTAGCTCAACCTTCGCTCCTATTATCGCAGCAGCGCTGATGGGCGTGAACGTATTTGGCCCGGCTCTTGGGTGGCGCGGGATGTATATGCTGATGCTTACCTTGACCATATTGCCAATGCTGCCTGGGTTGTTTGCCCGCTACTCAGGTGACGAAATGAAACAGGAGGAACGGATTTCGTTGAAGGATTATGCTCGTGATCCGGTTGCATGGTTAATTGTGGCGGTGCTGTCTTTCGGGGTTATATCGGAGCTTGCCGTAGGCGGCTGGCTTGTTAACTTCCTTGAGAAAGCGTATGGCTGGAGCAGCGATGCGTCAGCAGGCATGCTTTCGGCGTTCTTTTTCTGCTTTATGCTGGCGCGGCTTCTACTTGGACCCGTAACGGATAAAATCGGCTATACAATGTCGCTTATCATATTGTCGGCTTGCTCTGGGCTATGCTCGATCGCAGCAATTATAGTAGGTGAACCGGGGGCGTTTCTGTTCGCATTAGCAGGAGTGGGCATCGCGCCGATTTATCCGACCGTGATGGCTCTTCTTGCCAAACGTTACCGAAGCGCAGCCGATACTGCGATCACATTCACTGTAACACTAATGGGAATCGCCAGCGTAATCGGTAACTTCCTGATTGGCGCGATAACCGAGTGGACGAAGCATCTATTTGCCTATGGTGAACTTGAAGAGGCAGGTCTGATTAAGGGGCTGCAAGCCGGCTATTTGTTTATCGGTATTTGCGCGTTGCTATGTTCCATAACTTCTTTGCTGCTCTACCGGATGCTAAGGAAGCGGAATGAAGTTTTGTAGCATAGGCTTTATTACACAAAAATAAAGGTTGCCCTAACAGGTCTGCTTCGCAAACAACCTGCATGGGCAACCTTTTTTAAGCCGAAACCGATTGTATACATTCATTTAGATCCGTATAACTAAGCCCATGCGCATTCGCAACAGCTTCGTAAGTCACGAAGCCTGCAATCGTATTTACTCCCTTGCTCAAAGCGGCGCTGTTTAGCAAGGCCCCTCTCACTCCCGCATTTGCGATCGCGAGAGCATACGGCACTGTAGCGTTCGTCAGCGCGGCGGTAGCCGTCTGAGGTACAGCACCAGGCATGTTTGCGACTGCATAATGCAGCACGCCATGTTTTTCGAATATAGGCGAAGCGTGAGTCGTGATCCGGTCGATTGTCTCAAAGATGCCTCCTTGGTCAATCGCTACGTCAACGACCACCGATCCATTCTCCATTGCCATTACCGCATCCTCACCGACCAGCTTTGGCGCACGCGCTCCGGGAATAAGTACCGCTCCGATTACCAAGTCGGACTCGGCCACCGATTCGGCTACTTGATGCGTTGTCGATGCACGCGTTTGAACCCTTCCGCCAAACCGTTCATCCAAATAACGCAGCCGGTTTGCATCGGTATCCATTATCGTTACGTTTGCACCTAAGCCAAGCGCGATTTGAGCAGCTCCCGTTCCCACGACGCCTCCGCCGATAATCGTAACCTTGCCTTTCCTGACACCCGGGACGCCGCCAAGCAAAATCCCTTTTCCGCCATGCGTCTTCTCTAGAAACTGCGCCCCAATCTGCGCTGCCATGCGTCCTGCTATATCGCTCATAGGCGTTAGCAGCGGCAATTGGCCGTTTGCCAACTGGACCGTCTCGTAAGCAATTGCCGTAACTTTATTTCGTACTAAAGCTTCGGTCAGCTCAGGCTCTGCCGCCAAATGCAAATACGTAAACAATATAAGCTTCTCATGAAAATAACGATATTCTTCCTTTAACGGCTCCTTTACCTTGAGCACAAGCTCCCTGCCCCATGCATCCTCCGGATACGGCACAACGACCGCCCCCGCTGCCTCAATCTGCTCGTCTGTTATTCCGGAACCAACACCCGCTCCGCTCTCCACGAACACTTGATGTCCGCCGCGTATAAACTCATGGATGCCGCCAGGCGTAATGGCGATGCGGTTTTCTTGACTCTTCACTTCTTTCGGAATGCCGATCTCCATCTTGCTTCGCCTCCTATGCGACCAAGCGCAATTAACTGATGCCATCCTCAAAAGTTATTTTCAAAAATATCTGGACGTTATCATCTTCTTCTTCGTATAAAACTCCACGCCGTCTCTTCCATTCGCATGCAAATCCCCATAGAAGGAATCCTTCCAGCCGGAGAAAGGGAAGAAGGCCATCGGAGCCGGAACGCCAACGTTGACGCCGAGCATGCCGGCCTCCGCATCCTCGCGGAACCGGCGAACCGCCTTCGCATTTTCCGTATAAATGACAGCCGAGTTGCCAAAGCGGGAGCTATTAACGATTGCCAGCGCCTCATCCAAATCAGCAGCCCTTAGTACCGATAACACAGGCCCGAAAATTTCCTCCTTCGCGATCGTCATATCCGTCTTCACGTCATCAAATATAGACGGACCAAGAAAAAAACCTTCTTCATCGGGAGCAGCGGCAAGCCTTCCATCCAGCAGCAGTTTCGCTCCTTCCTCCGTCCCCCGTTCGATATAGGCTTCCACCCGTGCCCGATGCTCGCTGCGGATAAGCGGGGTCAGCGTAACTTCATCCTTCATCCCGTTCCCGATAACCATCGCTTCTGCCGCTTTCTGCAGCGCATGCATAAACCCGCTCCCGTCGCCCACCGCCACGACCGCGGAGCAAGCCATACACCGCTCACCTGCACTGCCGAATGACGACGCGATAATGTTTTCTACCGTTTTGTCTACATGGGCATCCGGCATTACGATATGGACGTTTTTGGCGCCGGCTAGCGCTTGAACCCGTTTGCCGAATGAGGATGCCCGTTCATAGACGTATTTGGCAACCGGCTGCGAGCCTACGAACGATATGGCCTTAACGGCTGGACTGCTTGTTAGGGCATTGACAACGGCATGGCTGCCGTGTACGACATTAAGCACGCCGACCGGCAAGCCTGCCTCCTGAAACAGCTGCGCCAGCTTATTCGCAGTGAGCGGCGTTCGCTCCGACGGCTTCAGCACGAACGTATTGCCAAGCGCAA
This sequence comes from Paenibacillus prosopidis, assembly GCF_003337375.1. GTDB lineage: Bacteria > Bacillota > Bacilli > Paenibacillales > Paenibacillaceae > Pristimantibacillus > Pristimantibacillus prosopidis. The sequence continues at coordinate 20,590 of NZ_QPJD01000013.1, read as the reverse complement.
CCGCAAGCGGGAACATCCAGCACGGTACCATCATCGGAAAATTAAACGGCGTAATGCCGGCAGCTACTCCAAGCGGAACTCGAAACAGCTCCGAATCGAGATCGGTCGCAATATTGGCAAGCGTCGCGCCCATCATATGCGTCGGCGCTCCGGCCGCAAACTCCACATTTTCAATGCCGCGCTGTACTTCGCCTAACGCTTCCTTGTAGCTTTTGCCGTTTTCGGTCACTATGATTTCAGCCAGCTCCCCGGCATGCTCCTGCAACAGCTGCCAGTAACGGAACAGCACTCTTGCCCTGCGCGGAACCGGCGTTTTGCTCCATGCCGGAAAAGCCTTCTCCGCAGCAAGCACAGCAGCATCGACATCCGCCTGCTCTGAGAGCGGCACATAAGCGATGACGGCGCCGGTCGCAGGATTTAACACTTTCTCTACCAGCTCACTCTCCGGATCAACCCATGACCCATTAATTAGATTCCTTAATTTGTGCGTCTCCTTTAACGATATCGGTTCTATGGCCATTACTCTCAGCTCCCGGCGGCACAAATTTTCCACACAATGATTTGGACATCTTGTATAATCAGTAAAAAACGTTATAAATCCAATTTGGACGGTGACTGCCTATGGTGAAGACAGTACTGCAGCTGACGGTAAAAGATATTTTGAAGCGCCCTCTGTTTAAAAAAGCGGAAGCAGTCGCCAGCGAAGAAGCGCTGAACCGCACCGTGAAGTGGGTTCATATCATGGAAGTAACGCAAGTTGGCCATTTATTAAACGGCCATGAGCTTATTCTTTGCACCGGCATTGGCTGGCACGATAATGAGCAGCTTAGCGTCTCGTTCCTGCAGCAGCTTATCGATAGCGGCGCATCCGGACTTTGCATTGAACTGGGTCAGTACACGAAGCAGCCGTTCGACAAAATGAAGGAGCTCGCTCAGCGCGAGAACTTCCCCCTTATTTTTTTCCACGAAGAAGTTCGTTACATCGATATTACCCAAGATCTTCATGCCTACTTTATCCATCAGCATCACCGCATGGTTTCGGAGCTTGAGACGCTGTCGACAGAGCTCAATCAATTGCTATTGTCCGGCAAGGGCATGATGTCGCTGCTGCGCCTGCTTCACCAAACGACCGGCGAGCAGGTCGCTTTCTTCCCGCTCGGTGCCGAAGCGCAGTTCGTGCCGTATATGCCGCGGGCGAAAGCCGATGTCTTCTACGAGCAGTGGATTTACGGCAAAATGTTTGCTGCGCCGAACACGAAGAGCACCCTTGCACACCGTCCGATACTGGCTCTGGACCATTTGTTTGCCGATTTATTGCTACAATCCAAGCAAGAGCTGAGTGAATTTCAAATATTAGCGTTAGACCGCTGCGCCACAGCCATTGCCCAAGAAATGATGCGCACGAAGTATATAGAAGAAAGGCGCCGCCACAAGGAGGACTTGTGGTCTGTCGATTGGCTGGGCGGCAAGCATTCGCCAAAGGATATACGGGACTACATTAGCTCGCTCAAGCCCTCCGCTAAGCTGACCGGTGTTACAGTATGCTTATTTGAATTGGACTCTTCCTCAAAACGAACAGCCGACAAGGATGACGGTTCGCTGGTTATTCAAAAAAACATGGTGGCGCGCGCTATTTTCGAGGGCGAGGGCTTTGTGCTGCTTCCGCTGCTGCTGCATGACCAGATCGTGTTTATCGTGCTTGATCAGCTTGGAGCCGTTAAATGGAAAGAGCGCCTGCTAAAAGCCGTTAACCGATTGCAAAAGACGGAACGGCATCAGGAGCCGGCTTTCTTCTCGTCACCGATGGGGATCGGCAGCTACATGACGCAATTAACGAATATAAAAGAAAGCTATGAGACCGCTAAAGAAACGATTGCCATTCAGAAGGATATCGGTTCTCTTCCTTCTCCCTTCTATAACGATCTGCACCTGCACAAAATCATTTATACGCTTAAAAAGGCGGATACTCTTCCTGCTTTGATAGAGGAATATATCGGTCCTGTCGTCGCCAGCGACCGGGAGAAAAATGGTCAACTGCTGTTAACCCTGAAGGTCTATTTATCGCTAACCGGATCGAAGCAGGAAACAGCTAAAGCGTTGTTCATCGCAAGGCAAACGCTTTACCATAGACTGGACAAGCTTAGTGCTCTTTTAGGCGATAACTTCATGGAGCCTGATAAGCGGTTAACGATAGAGCTGGCGCTTCGCGCCTACGAATACGTGCACGGCCCGATAGTTTAAGATATACGCGACTGCTTAATCAACACATTTGATGCATATTTACGGGCGTCCGCGGTCAGGAGCAGCAGGACAGCCTGATCGCCGCCCGGGTGCTGCAGCGAAAGCCAAGTACCGCTCAAATCTTCACGTACGCCTATAATGCTGTATTGCTGCTTAATAAAGTCATCAAGCTTGTTTTTCTCTTCTGCAAACTGTTTATATGCCGACATTGAGAGTACCCTCCTTCAGACTAAAGCTTCACTTTTGGCTTCGGATCAGGCGCTGTCTCGCTTGCAGTTATATACGGGGCACGCTTTAAGTAACGGCCGGCGCCAAGCTCACCGACGAACTGCTGCTCACGAATTACAAACTCTCCCCGGGACATAACGCTTACCGGTACGCCAGTCACCAGCAATCCCTCGAATGGATTATAGTCAACGTTCATATGATGCGTTTCCGCCGATAGCAGGCGCTGGGCCTCCGGATCGAATATGACGATATCCGCGTCGCTGCCGACCGCGATCGTCCCCTTCCGGGGAAATAAGCCGAATAACTTAGCGTTACGTGTGGATATGATGTCCACGAACTGGTTCAGCGTAATGCGGCCCTTGCGAACCCCTTCAGAATAGAGGAGTGAAAAACGATCCTCAATCACCGGACCGCCGTTCGGTATTTTACTGAAATCGCCAAGCCCAAGATCCTTCTGCCCGTTGAAATTAAAGGAGCAATGGTCGGAGCCGATCGTTTGCAGCTGGCCGCTCTTCAGCGCATTCCACAGCACTTCCTGATGGGACTTCTCGCGAAGCGGCGGCGACCATACGTACTTCGCTCCTTCAAAACCCGGCTGCGCCAAATACGATTGATCGAGCACCAAATATTGCGGACATGTCTCGCCCCATACGTCGACGCCTTGCCCCCGGGCTTCCGCAATTTGCTGCACCGCCTCCGCGCACGTCACATGAACGACATACAGCCTCGCTCCGGCGAGGGCCGCAAGCTTAGCCGCGCGTCCGGTCGCTTCCCCTTCGATAACGGAGGGTCTTGTAAGCGCATGATAGATCGGATCCGTATGGCCTTCCTTCAGCGCTTTTTGGATAAGAAACTCAATGACATCGCCATTCTCCGCGTGGACCATGACCATCGCACCGAGCTCCTTGGCGGCAAGCATGGTTCGGAATAACGTACCGTCATCGGCTTGAAACACATTTTTGTAAGCCATGAACACTTTTAATGACGTTATGCCCTCATCCTTAACAATTGAAGGAAGCTCAGCCAGCACCTCATCGTTTATTTCACCGATCATCAAGTGAAAGCCATAGTCGATGACCGCTTTTCCCTTTGCCTTGTTGTGCCATGCTGCGATGGATTCGCTAAGCGGCTTGCCCTTCGTCGTTAAGCAAAAATCCACGATCGAAGTTGTCCCTCCGAATGCCGCCGCCGTTGTGCCGGTTGCAAAATCATCGGCCGTCACCGTGCCGCCGAACGGCATTTCGAGATGGGTATGCGGATCGATGCCGCCTGGAAATACGTACTTTCCTGACGCATCAATGACTTCATCCGCCTCGGCATCCAGATCGAATCCGATTTTTGCAATAATGCCGTCCTTAATAAGCACTTCGGCTGTATACGTATCCGCCGCTGTTACGATTGTTCCGTTTTTGATCAATTTGGCCGTCATCCTACACCGCCTCCTTCGAATCGGAATCTTTCGAGCCTTTGTCTGTACCGGGTGTACTGAGTGCTCCGATTGCTGCTTGACGCATGTTCCAGCTTAGCGGCATCTCCGACGCAGGAATTTCCACCATCGAGATCGCGCCTTCGACAGGGCAAACAATCGAGCACAAATTACATCCGACACAGTCCTCCTCGCGCACTTTCAAATAGGCGGCTCCATTCTCGTCTGTATGCCGCTCGATACATTGATGCGACGTATCCTCGCAAGCAATATGGCATTTATTGCATACGATGCAGTTGTCCTGCTCGATTCGCGCGACTACCGCATAATTCAGATCGAGATCGCCCCAATCGGAATAGCGGGAAACCGACTTGCCGATTAGCTCGTTCACGGACTGCAGTCCTTTGTCATCCAAATAATTGTTTAACCCGTCGATCATATCTTCCACGATGCTAAAGCCGTGATGCATGGCTGCCGTACATACCTGCACGCCTGTCGATCCCATTAACAAAAACTCTACCGCATCCCGCCAATTGGATACACCGCCGATTCCGGAGATCGGAACGCCGACAAGCGGATTACGGGCGCATTCTGCAACCATGTTCAAGGCAATCGGCTTGACCGCAGGACCGCAATAGCCGCCGTGAGCCCCTTTGCCGCCAACGTGCGGAATCGTATTCCATGTATCGAGATCCACGCCGGCAAGCGAGTTAATTGTATTAATAAGCGATATCGCGTCTGCTCCTCCTCTGACGGCTGCCTTAGCGGTAGCCGTGATGTCGGTAATGTTGGGAGTCAGCTTAACGATGACCGGCGTTTGCGCAACCTCCTTCACCCACATCGTCTGCATTTCCACTAAATCCGGCTGCTGGCCGGAAGCGGAGCCCATCCCCCGTTCAGCCATCCCGTGCGGACAGCCGAAGTTAAGCTCCAGCCCGTCCACGCCGACAGCCTCTACCTTTTTTACGATTTCATGCCACTTTTCCTGCTTGGGCTCTACCATTAACGAAACCACGACCGCATGGTCCGGAAACCTTTTTTTCGTTTCATATATTTCTTTCAAATTGATCTCAAGCGGTCTGTCTGTAATAAGCTCGATATTATTGAAACCGGCTACCCTTTGCCCGTTAAAATGTACGGCCGCGAAACGCGAGGACGTGTTAATAATCGGATCGCCGAGCGTTTTCCATACCGCCCCACCCCACCCGGCTTCGAAAGCGCGCTGCACCTGATATCCGGTATTCGTAGGCGGTGCCGATGCGAGCCAAAATGGATTTGGTGATGAAATGCCTGCCAAATTGATGCGTAAATCAGCCATAACGTTCCCTCCTCGCACTTAGCGTTTTGTAAATGGAATAGGCGGCAAGCTTGCCCTGCTGCGCTGCCGATACAACCATCGCCTCGCCTTGGCCTTCCCCGAAAACAACGTCGCCCGCCGCATATACTTTAGGATTGGACGTTTGATAGGTTTCGGGATCAACGGTGACGGTTCCACGCTTGTTTACCAGACCAAGCTGTTCGATCAACGGTAAATGCCGAGTTTGGCCAATCGCCTTAATAACGGCATCTACCTCAAGCAGAAACGCCGATCCTTCCACGGGAACCGGACTTTTTCTGCCGCCATCCTCCGCAGTCTCCAGCCTCATTCGTATACATTCGAGCGCCTTCACGTTACCGGCCTCATCCCCGATAATTCGGCTCGGAGCGGTCAACCATTGAAATTCGACGCCGTCCTGCTTCGCGAATTCATATTCAAAATCGTAAGCGGTCATTTCTTCTCTTGACCGGCGGTAAACCATCTTCACATTGACTGCTCCGAGCCTAATCGAGCAGGTTGCCGCATCGATTGCCGTATTGCCTGCGCCAATAACCGCGACCCGCTTACCGACAAAGTCAGCGTTAATTTCCGTCTTGGTCGCTTCGATAAAATCAATGGCATCGAAGACCCCCTCCAGCTGTTCCCCTTCTATTCCGAGCATTGGCACCTTCGACATGCCGATTGCCAGCACAACCGCGTCATACTCCTCCAGCAGCTCCTCCGTGCCAACGTCTTCACCGACCTTCGTGCTCGTACGAATGTCGACGCCCAGCTTCTTCACTTGATCCACCTCCCAGAGCGATATGCTCTGAGGCAGCCGGAACGAGACGATCCCATACGTGTCGAGACCTCCTGCCTGTTCCTTCGCTTCGAATATCGTTACCGCGAAGCCGAACCTTGCAAGCTCGCGTGCCGCTGACAGTCCAGCCGGACCGCCGCCGATGACGGCCACCGACTTACCGTTGCTTTGTCCGGCCGTAAACAACGTCTGCTCGTTCTTCATTGCCCAGTCCGTCGCATAGCGCTGCAAATCGCCGATCATGATCGGTTTGGACGAATGATTAAGTACGCAAGCACCCTCGCACAGCTCTTCAGTCGGGCATACCCGCGCGCAGGTGGCGCCGACCGGATTCGCATCCATAATAGCGCGCGCCGACCCTTTCATATTGCCGGATGCAATTTTTTTAATAAAGGAAGGGATATTAATGCCAGTCGGGCATGCCTTAATACAAGGTGCATCGTAGCAATACAAACAGCGATTTGATTCCTCAATAGCTTCCTTCGGCCGCATTCCCGCTTTCACTTCGGCAAAATTCCGCCTTAGCGAATCGATGGGAATGAACGCCGCACTGGCAGACACGCGATTGCTCATGCCGCTTCCCTCCACAAATTTTATGCGATCCCATCATCCGATTCGAACTCATATGCTCATAAACCAAGCGTAAACGGCTTCGCCGTCCTTTGGAGGCGCAGCTTACGTTTCGCGGTGAAATATAAGCTTATTTATAACTGTGAAACTTATAAATTCTTATATTTGAACGATATTGTCATACGTTTCCGGCCTGCGGTCACGGTAAAATTGCCACATATTGCGCACCTCGCGAATGAATTCTTTATTCATTTCGCCAATAACGACCTCATCCCGATCTCTGCTCCCGATCGCAACGATCGAGCCTCTTGGATCAACCAAATACGATTGCCCGTAAAACTCGCCCATGTTCCAAGGCGCTTCCGTTCCGACCCGGTTGATTGCCGCCACATAGTAACCATTGGCAACCGCATGCGCAGGCTGCTCCAGCTTCCATAAGTATTCGGACGTACCTGCGACAGTAGCTGACGGATTAAAAACGATTTCTGCGCCATTCAGCCCAAGCGCCCGCGCTCCTTCCGGAAAATGCCGGTCGTAGCAGATGTATACGCCGACTTTAGCAAACGCCGTATCAAAGACGGGATACCCAAGATTCCCCGGCTTAAAATAATACTTCTCCCAAAAGCCGCATGAGCCTCCGCCGGCCGCCACATGCGGAATGTGATGCTTGCGGTATTTGCCGAGATAGGCTCCGTCCGCATCAATAACAGCAGCTGTATTATAATAAGTCGCAATTCCTTCTCGCTCATAGATAGGAAGAACGATAACAACGCCAAGCTCTTTCGCCAACTCCTGAAACAGCCCCGTTGTCGGTCCGTTCGGAATTTCCTCCGCCGCGTCATACCACTTCGTCTGCTGCTCGGAGCAGAAATAAGGCCCATAAAAAATTTCCTGCAGCGAGATGATTTGCGCTCCCTTCGCTGCCGCCTCCCGAATGAGCCTTATGTGCTTTTCAATAGCCGCGCGCTTATGCTCTTCAACGGGCTCGTCGCCATGCAAGTCATTGGCGGCCTGAATCAATCCGATTTTTACGATTGACACTGCATTTACCCCCCTTTCCGTTCACTAATTTTACGGGCAGCCCGGTAGAGCAGCTCCGTCCCCAGCTGTATATCCTCAGGTGCAGCGTATTCCTTCGGGTTGTGACTGATCCCTTCCTTGCAGCGGACGAAAATCATGCTGTAGTCGCAAACATATGACATTGTTAAGGAATCGTGAAATGGCCCGCTCATAAGCTCTGGCGGCGTAAGCCCCATTCCTGCAGCCTCGTGACGAAGCACATCCTTAAGCCAATCTGCGCAAAAGCGCGGCTCGCTGTTCGTATCCTCACGGATCGTGTACGACAAACCATGCTCCAAGCAAGCGTCGTCAATGAGCATACGAAGCTGCTCTTCCAGACCGTTTCTGCGTTCCAGATCAATATCCCGCAAATCAACGGTAAACGACACCCTCTCCGGGATAATGTTTCGTGAATCCGGAAATACGGTCAGCGAACCGACCGTTCCGACTGTCGGGGCGTCAGGCTCCTGACGCGCCAGCTCATTGAGTGCAACGATGACCTTGGCGCAGCCTACAAGAGCATCCTGCCGCATCGGCATCGGCACCGAGCCGGCATGTCCTGCGAAGCCGGTCATCTCGACCGTCCACCACAGCGGACCGGATATGCCGCTGACTATGCCGATTGGCTCGCCCTTAGCCTCAAGAACCGGTCCTTGCTCAATATGAAGCTCAAGAAAAGCGCCGATCCGTCCTTCTTCAAATGTATAACCGTCAAACCCTGCAGGATCGCAGCCAAATTCCAGCAATGCTTCCCTTCGGGTCATTCCATTCTTATCCGTACGCTCCAGCTCGCCTTCTTCGAGCTTTCCTGTCATGCCTCTTACGCCGAACAGCCCTTTATTGAAGCGGCAGCCCTCCTCATCGCAGAAGGCGACAACCTCTATATTCATCTCCGGCTCATATCCGGCTTCGACCATCGTCTGAACCGCTTCGATTGCGCCCAGCACGCCAATGACTCCATCGTATCTGCCGCCATAAGGCTGCGAATCGACATGTGACCCGAGCATTAATACAGGAGCATCAGGGTCGCGCCCTTCCAGCACGCCGATCAAGTTGCCGAAAGGATCGATTCGCGTAGTCATCCAAGCTTCTTCCATCCAGCTCTTCACAAGCTCGACGCCCGCGCGATCCTCCTTCGATAAAGCTAGCCGGCAAACGCCGGTTTCACCGATTTTCCCGATTTGCGACAGCTTATAAATCCGGTCATGAAGCCTTTTGGAATTAATATGGATTGGAGTAGTCACCTTCATCTGCCATCCTCTCCCGCCCCAGCCTCGAACACCTGAAGAAGCGTATCGGCAATAAAGGCGATTTCGTCGTCCGTCGTTGACAATGGGGGGCTAAGCGTCAAAATATTCATAAAACCGGGGACGGTGTCGCCGTTTTTGCCTATGAGCAGCCCTTTTTGTTTACAGCCGGCAATAATGGCGGCCACTGTCGCAGCATGCGCCGGCTCCTTTGTCAGCTTATCCTCGACCAGCTCGATGCCGATAGCCGAACCAAAAATTCGTACCTCACCCACATTAGGATGCTCTCCCAGAGTTTCAATCCGGCTTAGCAGCTCTTTGCCTATATAAGCGGAACGGCTCACCAAATTTTCACGTTCCAAAATTTCAATATTTTTGAGCGCCACCGCGCATGATACCGGGTTGCCGCCAAACGTATTCACATGCCGGAAGTGGCTGTCCGCCCCATTCGTTTTGAAGCTGTCGTACATTTCAGCTGATACAGCCGTTGCCGATAGCGGCGAATACGCGCTGGTAAGTCCTTTCGCCATCGTGACGATATCCGGCCGTACGCCGTAATTGTGATGCCCGAACCGCTCGCCCGACCGGCCGAAGCCGCAAATGACCTCGTCGACGATCAGCAGTACATCGTGTTTATCACAAATTGCCCTCAATTTAGCTAGATAATCATCCGGAGGTACGATCATCCCCCCGCCGGTAATGACAGGCTCAACAATGATAGCCGCGACTGATTCCGGACCTTCCCACATAATGGCGTCTTCATAGGCCTGCGCGCATTGCGTTTCGCATGAGCCTTTCGTTTGTCCGAAGGGACAACGATAGCAATAAGGCGGCGGTACGTGAGTAAATCCTATGCCAAGCGGCTCGTACTTCAGCTTCCGCTGCGCCTGCCCTGTCGCGCCGAGCGCTCCCATCGAATTGCCGTGATAGGCTCTATGACGTGAAATAAACTTATGCTTGCTTGGCTTTCCCCTCTGATGATGGTATTGGCGGGCTATTTTGAAGGCGACTTCATTGGCGTCCGATCCTGAATTGGAGAAGAAAATCCGATACTCTCCCTCGAGCCATTCATTCAGCTTGGCAGCAAGCTCAATGGCAGGCACATGGGACTGAATAAGGGTTGAATAAGCGAGCGTCTTCATCTGCTGCGCAGCCGCCTCGGCAATCTCAGTCCGCCCGTGCCCGACATTAACGCACCATAAGCCGGACATGCCGTCCAAGTAACGATTGCCGTCAGCATCGGTTATCCAGCTGCCTTCTCCCGAGACGACGACCATCGGGTTTTCGTTATGGGGGGTAATATGATGCCATACATATTTGCGGTCCTTCTCCAGCAGCGCTTCTTTCGCCTCTGTATCCATCGCTTCCTCTTTCACATTCATAGGCTGCTCTTCCTCCTTCACGACTGCCGTTCGTATAGTAGTGGAATGGACCCGCGGATAGACCATCCGAGGGTCCTTACAGACTAGCCTATGCGGTTACTTCGCCGCATCTTCCAAAATTGTTTTGTCGATAGCTGACGCGAGGTCGGGCTCTTTTTTAATAAGCCCGTATTTGACAGCAATCTCTACCGTTCTTTGAACGGCATCATCCACGAACGAGCCGACCTGCGCATCCGTAAAGCCTTCCGGCTTAACGAGCTTCGCCATTTCCATCAGCATCGTCGTCTGATGCTCCTTTGTCGTACTGCCTTCCGTTACGGCGCTCATAACGATATCAACCGATTCGGCTTGATTCGCTATCGCGTAATTCCAGCCCTTCATCGTCGCTTTGATCGCTTTGACGGCAATGTCACGGTTGTTTTTCAACCATTCATCTTTGACTATGAGTGTATCCTCCAGCATGCCGACGCCTGCATCCTCAAAATCATAAACGTACAAATCCTCTTCCTTTATGCCGCTTTCGAGCACAACATGGTACTCGTTATATATGGTCGAGACAGCAACGTCCAGCTGCTTATTGAAAAACTGGTCCATCGTAAAGCCCTGCTTTACCAGCTCAACGTCTTTCTTCGGATCCAGCCCGTTCTTCTCCATGAACGCAAGCACTTGGAATTGCTGGCTGCCCGTCCACATGCCTATCTTCTTACCCTTCATCTTCGCTGGCGAGTCGATGCCGGACTCTTTGCTCGCTACAAACCGGTAAGAGCTCTTCTGCAGCACTTGAGCTACCGATACGAGCGGGAGGCCATTGTCCCGGTTAACAAGCAAGCTGTCGAAGCTCGTTACCCCGATGTCGGCTGCGCCGTTCACGACCTGCTGCTCAATCACAACGTCCGGACCGCCCGGGATAATTTCGACATCCAGTCCTTCTTCTTCATAAAAGCCTTTCTCCTTCGCGACAAAAATACCGGCGAACTGCGCTTGAGGCACCCACTTTAGCTGAATTTTTACCTTCTTGAGCGGTTCAGCAGCCGGCTTGTCGGCCTCCGGCGACGCATCAACGGCAGTTGCGGGCTCGTTTGTCGATGCAGCGGGCTCACGGTTGTTGCCACATGCCGATACGACTAGCAGCGCAAGCACAAGCAGAATTGTTGAAACGGATTGCAGCATACGGCTTCTCTTTGTCATGCTGACCATTCCTCTCCATTATCGATTCTATTTAAAAGATGATGACATCCCCTGCTGCCCTGTGAGCCGGACAAGTCCAATCCGTTAAACTATTGCTTCCGCTGCGCGATATGCCAAGGAATCACCAAGCGCTCTATGACCTGAACGATATAGTACAGGATGATTCCGAGTAACGCGGCAATGACGATGCAGGACCATGCAAGCGGCATGTTCGCCAATTTGATTTGGTCGGACAGCAAGTACCCGAGTCCCCGAGACGATATAAAAAATTCCCCGACGATTGCCCCGATAATACTGGTTGACATATTAATTTTTAAAGCGGTAAATACATGCGGAAGCGCGCTTCGAAAACGAAGCTTGGCGAAGATTTGAAACTTACCGGCCGCATACGAATTCATAAGCTCTATAGAAGTCGGATCAATGGAGCGCAGCCCCTTGAATGCGCTGACAGCCATCGTTGCCATCGTCATTACGGAAACAATCGCCATTTTTGATGCAACACCGTCACCGAACCAGTTATTCATGACAGGCGCTAAAGCAACAATCGGGACAGCGTTTAGGGAAGCCATTAGCGTGATACCGCCCCTTCCCGTTCGAGGAAAAAACGACGCCGCCACGGCTGCGATAAGACCAAACAGCGATCCTGCTAAACAACCGCCTACTATCTCGCTCCCCGTATATAGCGAGTAGCTCCAGAGAACATCGACATTTTCGCGAATCGAAACAGCTATCGAGGAAGGTATCGGAAGCTGATATTGCTCCAAATGGAATACCTTATGAAAGCCTTTGAGCTGCCAAATGAGCAGAAACAACACCCCAAAGCCGGATGGAAGCAGATATGCTGAACGTTTACTCTTAAGAGCCCGCCCCTTTTTTAGAGCTGCCGGCTTGGGGCGAATGTTATCTGCAGATTGCGGAACGGCCATCTCCTTCATGTTTCGTCCCTCCCCTTCGAACGGAACTCAGGCTGCCATGGCGTCATCCACCTCTCAAGTAAGGTGATGATAAGATATAAAAGCAGTCCTATGGCCATGCTGATTAGAACGGTTGACCAAAACATATATACTTGGGCTGTCCCGTAATAGAGGGAGCTGACCATTAGAACGCCTATGCCGTCCGGAGCTCCCATTAGCTCGACAATGATTGACGCCGTAATAGCAAGCGGAGCCGACAGCTTTAATCCCGCAAACAAGCCCGGCAATGCCGATTTCAGCTTAAGCTTCAAATACAAAGTCCAAGTCGATGCTGCATATGATCGCATCAGTTCAAGCTGCTCCTGCTTGATGCTCTTTATGCCGCGCAGCGCATTAATAGTGACTGGAAAAAAAGTCACATAACCTGCCATAAGCACCCTGGATAAAGCCGCGTCATGAATAATGCCGTAAATAATAGGCGCCAGACCGATGATCGGAATCATTTGCGAAGCTATCATATAAGGGGACAGCGTATTTTCCACCGTTCTTGATAAACTCATTAGAATAGCCAATGCGAAACCAATCGCCGATCCGATGACAAAACCGGTTATGGAGTTGCCAAATGTAACGGCTCCCTGTTTGATCATCGTCGGGAAGTGCTCTACCAGCGAGCTGAGCACCCGGTGTATGTAAGGCAGCTTGGAAGCTGGAGCAGTCAATTGCGCAATGTCTTCAATAAACCATGCCCCTGCCTCCCACAGAAGGAGAATTGCCGCCGCCCACAATACGAATGTGCCGTTTTGACCAAACTTTTTAAATAGTCTGCCCGTCAAGGAAACCACTCTCCTCGTAAAAACAATTCCTAACCGTCTTCATCATTTCGTGGAATCGTTCCGACTCGCGTATATGGGACGGGTCCCCCTCCTCCCTGACGTTATCCACGATAGAATGAACCCGTCCGGGATGCGCTGACAACACGATGATTCGGTCCGACAAATATACAGCCTCGGGAATACTGTGCGTTACAAATACGATCGTTTTGTTTGTCTTCCGTTTAATTTCAAGCAGCTCAAGCTGCAGCTTTTCCTTCGTAAATTCATCAAGTGCAGAAAACGGTTCATCCATTAATAAAATAGGAGGGTCTAAGGAAAGAGCCCGGGCAATTGCAACACGCTGCTGCATGCCGCCGCTTAACTGCCAAGGATAATAATGCTTGAAGGAAGAGAGCCCTACCATTTCTATTAATTGTTCGGTTAGCGCACTATATTGAGATTTTTTTTGACCCAGTACTTCAAGCGGGAGCTCAATATTTTGTTTAACCGTTCTCCATTCAAATAAGGTAGGGTTCTGAAACACGATACCGAACTTTCGACGGAGGCGAACCTCGCGGGGATGCTCATCTTGAATCATTATTTGACCTTCGGTCGGCTCGAGCAAATCGGCCATCAGTCTAAGGAGAGTTGACTTTCCACAGCCCGATGGGCCCAGGAGCGATACGAATTCGTTACGGTAGATCTTGAAGCTGACATTTTGGAGAGCAGTAACTTCGTGGCCTTTTTTACCAAAACGCATGGATACCTGGTCGACAATGATCTCTGCCTTCTTAGCAGCCTGGGATAGATGCATGTAATCCCTCCTCATTAATAAAGCAATTTGCGTTATGTTAATGACAGGTTTTTAAAGCTCTTGTGTAATATTATATAACACGTATTATAAAATTCATTATACAAAATGGTTAAAAAATGGGCCGCTTATTTGACATAATGTCAAATAGGACGTATGGCTTTTTTGGTAGAATGCTAGAATTGGACTAATTTTCCTTCACATAACCGCTCGGCACTTGAATATATTGAATAACAACAAAGAAATAAGCGAGGAGGTGCTCCGAAATGGGTTCATCGGACAATGGAATGTTCAGCGTGTCACGGGAGGACTGGTCACTGCATCGCAAGGGGTATCAAGATCAATCCAGGCATCAACAGAAGGTCCGCGAGGCGATTAAGCAAAACTTACCGGACCTTGTGTCCGAGGAAAGCATTGTTATGTCTGACGGCAAACAGATCATCAAAGTGCCGATTCGGAGCCTTGATGAATACCGGTTCGTCTATAACTACAATAAAAATAAACATGTAGGCCAGGGTGATGGAGACAGCCAGGTTGGCGACGTGCTCGGCGTAGATCCCGCCTCTGCACAAAAAGGCGGCAAGGGCGAGGGCGCCGGCGATCAGCCTGGCGAAGATGTTATTGAAGCTGAAATCACCTTAGCGGAGCTGGAGACGATGTTATTTGCCGAGCTGGAGCTTCCTTTCCTCAAGAACAAAGATAAGGACCAGCTCGAAACGAAGGAAATTCGCTTCAATGATATCCGCAAGAAGGGTATCATGTCCAATATCGATAAAAAGCGGACGATCATCGAAAACCTGCGGAGAAACGCGACGTCTGGCCAACCGGGCATTCACGGCATCTCTCCTGACGACCTGCGCTACAAGACGTGGGAAGAAATTATCAAACCGCAGTCGAATGCCGTTATCATCGCGATGATGGATACGTCGGGATCGATGGGCTCCTTCGAGAAATATGTAGCCCGCTCGTTTTTCTTCTGGATGACACGTTTCCTGCGTCACCAGTATGAGAAGGTCGATATTGTGTTTATTGCCCATCACACGGAAGCGAAGGAAGTGACCGAGGAGGAATTTTTCACACGCGGCGAAAGCGGCGGTACCATATGCTCGTCAGCCTACGTGAAAGCGCTAGAAATAATCGATAGCCGCTACTCACCGAATTTGTACAATATTTACCCTTTCCATTTCTCCGACGGAGACAATCTGACGAGCGACAATGAACGCTGCGTGAAGCTAATCGGCGAGCTGCTTAAGCGCTCCAACCTATTCGGCTACGGCGAGGTCAACCAATACAACCGCTCCAGCACGCTCATGTCCGCCTACAAGCACATCAATCTGCAGCATTTCATGTACTACGTCATCAAGGAGAAGGGCGAAGTATATAATGCCCTCAAGTCATTTTTCCGTAAGCGGGAAGGCGTACCGGGGTAACAAGCTCGTGACAAAAACAATCCCGCCTTGCACAACAATGCATCAGGCGGGATTGTTTCTAGTGTAACGATCTCTCAAGTTGACACACCGTATCACGAATTTCTTGCTTTACTTTTTTATACTCAATTTTCTCCCATAGACGCAATAACTGAATGTATTTCAGATTGCCTGTTTGCTTGATTTTATCCAAAAACATTAGAATCATTCCGCGATTTCGGTCTTTTAAATAGCTCATATCGATATCAGATTTTCCTTGCGCCAACCATGCGTCCCATTCCTGAAGAAGCTCTTCAGCCATCCTTGCTCGCTCGATCGACCAGCCTCGCTCCGTAAAAACAATCATTGGAAGCTTCCCGCTGAATTGAATCTCCAGGAAATCATTATAAATCATCCAATCTATCTTATTTACGATTTGTTCTAGAGAAAATAACTTATAGTAACCGTAAGACGGACAATCATTCAATCCAAGCTCCAACACTTTTTTCTCGCGGGAGCCTTTTAATATTTTAGCAAGCAGAGTCCGTCCGCCACGAGCAATAATTTCATCAGCTGCTCTAAGAATGGCAAATATGTCCTCATCATATAATTGTTCGTTTATGATCTTGTTAACATAACCTTTTTGTGGCATTGAAGATGCCCTCCGATCGAGTTTACTTTTGAACCATTATAATTCAAAACCTTTATAGCCCATCGCTCGGTAGCCATGTATTCTTTTCTTATACATGCTCATTAACATTGGAACTTGCAGGTCAATATAATCATAAATTTGCACTTCCGTTTTATTGATATACGACCGATGCAGACGGCCGGCATACTGCTGCAATGTTCCCTTCCAAGAAACCGGATGAACCAAGAACAAAGTATCCAGTCTAGCATCGTCAAAACCTTCTCCAATAAGTTTCCCGGTAGCGATAAATACCCTTTCCTCATGATCCTTTATGCCAGCTATTTTTTGCCGAATCGCCTCACGCTGTTTTCTACCCATTCCACCCCGAAGAACGATAACGTTTTTAGCAAACTTCTCCAACCGTTTCTCGAAATATTCTACATGAGCCGTGCGTTCCGCCAAAAGAACCGGTGACCTTCCTTGGTCTAAACATTTGAGTATATCATCAAAGATGAGCGAATTTCGTTCTTCATCTTCAATAAGTAATTGATAGATATCTTGGATTGATAGATTTCCTGTAGTTTGCGGCAACTGTAATGAAGTATATCGAGGTATCACCTTATGTTCCATGCCTCGCGCAGCAGCCTGAGATTTTGCATCAATGCGTATTCGGATCGGTCCGCATTGCATCAACACAATCGGATGTTGACCATCCTGCCTTGCTAGGGTTGCCGTTAAACCGAACCACATACTTAGCTTTTGCCATTTTTAGTACCTGCTCAAAGCTAAAGGCGGAAACGTGATGGCATTCATCTACGATGATCTGTCCGTAACCACTAATGTACTCTTTTACCTGGGCTTTAGAATTCAAGCTCTGGATCACGGCTATATCTATTTTTCCTGTTCTTTTATCTTTCCCGCCACCCACAACACCAATATCGCTCTCCTGGATTTCCAGAAAGGTTTGCAATCGTTCCTTCCATTGATCCATTAACTCCCTGCGATGGACCAATATCAGGGTATTCACTTTTCGTGTTGCGATGATATTAGCAGCCACTACGGTTTTCCCGAAAGCTGTTGTCGCGGAGAGAATACCTATTTCATGTGCCATTACTCCTCTTGCCGCACCATCTTGCAGCATGGATAAAGTTCCTACAAACTCCACTTCAATGGGCTGTCCTTGATTTCGCTCGTCATGAAGCAACGGTTTAACATCATGGTGATTAAATAGATCCAGAACTGGTTGTAAGCAACCTCTCGGAAGCGCAATATGCTTTCGCATCCTATCACTCGTGGTTTTCCATAGGTTGGCAAACGCATTGCCTGTGTCTTATAGAAATCAGGATTTTGAAATGCGGCAAGTCCAATTAATCGGTTTATCATGTTTGACGGAAGCCCATCTTTTGAGATGTAGACCATATTGGACAAAACAATTTCAATACTAGATGGCAGCGCTCCCCGTAAGATTAATTCACTGTTTTTATGGACAGAATCCCATGGTCGTTCGTCTTCCTCTTCAAGGTTTATAAATCCGGCATTTATTACTTCACCATTTGCAGCAGCATCTCGAACAATTTTTTCCACACTATCTGAAGAAAGCTTCCGCATCTGCGATAGGAAACGCCATTGATCATCAAAAGGCATTAACTCATTATCAACAAATACACTATTCCCTTGTTTTCTTGGTACTCCTTGTAAAGGAAGTGCAATTAAGTTTCCGAACCCGCCTTTAGGAAGCGTATCCTGGTTCGGAAACAATCGATCGTACGAATCTAGTCCGATTTGATACCTCGACTGCATTGTCTTTGAAATAATCGAGAACCCAAGCTTCCTTGCTATAGTTGCAGCTATTGGCTCCTCGAAAAAAATCCAAATATGCCCGCCTTGACCTGACCTTGAACGTTCCAATGCAGCGGGCACTCCCATTTCTTCACAAGTCTCCATCACTGCTTTTGCATCAGTTTTCCAGTCGTGCTTGTCCAGATCAATGGCCACAAACCAACAGGTTTCATCTTGCAGCATGGGATATACACCTAATGTTTGATTGAACTTAGCATCCAAGTGCTTATTGATAACCTCGTCTGTCACCGGTAAAAAATGTTGATACGTACAATCAGAGCATTTTACCTGCGGTTTCTTGCATACCGCACTCCATTCGTTTCCACACGCAGGTGAGTAACTCGATTTCCCTGTTTTGTTCTGCCAACGAGCAGGAAATACATCCTCGCGTCCTCGAAACAATTTTCGAAATAATGTGATCTTTTCTATCGGTGTCGAATATTGATGTATGGTTATCTCGTCGTCTTGAGAATTTGTAGCCATTCGGGTATTAACTTCATATATTTTTTGCTCAGTAGTAGTCTCTATAGTTTTGAGTGGAGAATCTCCCTATGTAAAAAAGTCTAATTGCATGCGTAACATAGTATTTTCCATTTTTAATCGCTCGATTTCCAATAAGGCATGCGCTAGCTGTTGCTTTATATCAATCATGATACCCTCCTATAAGGAAGTAAGCTTGTTAATGATCTAAGGATATTATACACGATCCCGTGTTCCTTCTTCTTCAGGATGACTTGTTTCCTGTGATAAAAAAATCTACCGGTTTCGTATCCCTCTTTCAAGAACAAAAACCTTAGCCAACTGTTATGGCTAAGGTTATTTATTATCGTTACTGGCTAACCGTAAGCTGATCCAAGCTTTTAAATTCATAACCTTGGCGGCGAGCCTCATCAATAATGCTCCCTAGAGCTTCACTATTGTCCTTAGATACGGCATGCAGCAGAATAATGGCTCCGGGATGAAGCTGCTTTACAACTTGGCTGAAAGCATATTGTGAACCTTTCTGCGCCTTAACGTCCCAATCCTTATATGCCACTGACCAAAAAACATTCGTATAACCGAATTGTTTACTGGCTGCTAGAACTTTTTCGCTAAAAATACCTCTGGGCGGGCGAAGATACTTCATTTCCTTCTGTCCTGTAAGTATCTCAACCTGCTCCTTCACCTTATCGAGCTCCGTCTTGATGCTCCCCTCCGATAGCTGGGACATATCCGGGTGGCTCCAAGAATGATTGCCAACGATATGGCCTTCCATAACCATTCGTTTAAGCAGCTCCGGTTGATCCTTCACATAATGTCCCGTTACAAAAAAAGCGGCAGGTGCCTTTTTTTCTTTAAGGATATCGAGAATTTTAGAAGTATAGCCGTTCTCATATCCGTTATCAAACGTTAGATACAGCTCTTTCTTGCTTGTATCGCCTAGAAACAACGCTCCGTATTTTATTACGATGTCTTTGAAGCCTTCCTGATCGATAGAAGGCAGTCGGCCTTCCACGCTCTTCTTGAAGCCATAATGATAAGCACCGGGCTGAGCAATCGCGGTACCGGAATTTAATGCGCCCCAAATGATCACGGCAAGCAATGTCGCTAACCACATTCTACGCTTCAACAAAAATCACACCTTTCTGTACTCTTTAGCGTAGCTATATTTCCCTATTGTGATTATAAATAATCATTACTTAAAACCAATTAATTCCCAATGACTTTAAAGCAAACCTGCAGCGTATTTTAAGGAATATAAATAAAAAAACCACTAACCCTACATGTCCGAGGACAGTGAGTTAGTGGTTTTATGTAACAACATTTGTTTAATAATGGTCGGGACGACACGATTTGAACATGCGACCCCCTGGTCCCAAACCAGGTGCTCTACCAAGCTGAGCTACGTCCCGAGAAAAAATGGTGCCGTCGAGAGGACTTGAACCCCCAACCTACTGATTACAAGTCAGTTGCTCTACCAGTTGAGCTACAACGGCACATCAATTGATTGTCACCTGTAAAGGTAAATTTGCTGCTGCTCTATTAAGCTGAGCTGCATCCAAAGTGAAAAAGTGGTGCCGTCGAGAGGACTTGAACCCCCAACCTACTGATTACAAGTCAGTTGCTCTACCAGTTGAGCTACAACGGCACATCGATTATGGTCACTTTAAGGTGATTGGTTGCGGGGGCAGGATTTGAACCTGCGGCCTTCGGGTTATGAGCCCGACGAGCTACCGGGCTGCTCCACCCCGCGTCGTTAAAAAAGTATGGTGACCCGTAGGGGATTCGAACCCCTGTTACCTCCGTGAAAGGGAGGTGTCTTAACCCCTTGACCAACGGGCCTTGTAAAATCGAACGGAGAGAGAGGGATTCGAACCCTCGCACCACTTACGCAGTCTAACCCCTTAGCAGAGGGTCCCCTTGAGCCACTTGGGTATCTCTCCAAACTTGGCTCCCCGAACAGGACTCGAACCTGTGACAACTCGATTAACAGTCGAGTGCTCTACCAACTGAGCTATCAGGGAAAATATGGTGGGCCCTAGTGGACTCGAACCACCGACCTCACCCTTATCAGGGGTGCGCTCTAACCAGCTGAGCTAAGGGCCCTAAGCGAGTTACGCCTTGAAAACCGGATACGAAAGAATTTGCTGCTGAACTTTAGCTGTTTGTCTGCCGGATGTATGGGTCCAGGCAAACGGTTTTAGGATAAGCCCTCGACCGATTAGTATTCGTCAGCTGC